>JAYVTG010000123.1:0-18868 GCA_043774625.1 Polaromonas sp.
GGAACAAATCCGCTACTTGCACTATAGCTTACGGACCGAAGAGGCTTATGTGTACTGGGTGAAAAAGTTCATTTATTTTCACAATACCAAACACCCGAACACAATGGGACAAATGGAGGTGGAGCAGTTTTTGACCCACTTGGCGGTAGAGCGCAAGGTTTCTGTGTCAACGCACCGGCAGGCTTTAAGCGCGCTGCTGTTTTTATACCAAAAAGTGCTGGGCGTGGATTTGCCGTGGATGGACGATATGGCCAGGCCCGTGCCTAAAAAGCGCATTCCCATTGTGTTAACCCGGGCTGAGGTGCAAGCTGTTTTAGGGCATTTGGAAGGGCAACACAAGCTGCTGGCCTCGTTGCTTTACGGTTGCGGCATGCGTTTGATGGAAGGGCTGAGGCTGCGCGTGAAAGACGTGGATTTTGACCGCCATGTGATCATCGTGCGAGAGGCTAAGGGCGGAAAAGACAGGGTGGTGATGCTGCCTAAAAGTGTAGTTCCTGCTTTGACGGCTCAGTTCAAAACGAGCCACGTACTATGGGCAAAAGACCGTGCGGCGCAAATTCCTGGTGTTGAGCTGCCTTATGCGCTGGAGGCTAAGTACCCCAAGGCGGGGCAAACGTGGGCTTGGCATTGGGTGTTTGCCCAAGCCACGCTGTCCACCGATCCACGCAGCAAGGTGGTGCGCCGCCACCACGCGTATGACCAAACCTTTCAACGCGCCTTTAAGTTGGCGCTGCACAAAGCTTTGGTGGTTAAACCTGCCACGCCGCACACGCTGCGCCACAGTTTTGCTACCCATTTGCTACAAGCGGGCACCGACATTCGCACGGTGCAAGAGCTGTTGGGGCATTCAGACGTGTCCACCACGATGATTTATACCCACGTGCTCAAGGTGGCTGCGGGCGGTGCGGCTAGCCCGCTGGATGCGTTGTTGGTGTAGTTTCCAGATCAGTTTTACCTGCTTATTTAGCCTGTAGCCAGCGCAGAATATGCGCAAGCAGCTATTAAATTCATAGTAAATACAAATACTTTAATTACGGGTATGGGGTATTCCAATGCACGCCAATCCGCTGGCCATGCGTCGGGTGAGGGGTGTGGGATGAAAAAATCGCAGGAAGGCGCGTGGCTACAAAAGGCAGATGATTGACAACCGCAGTCCGCGCGTGTTTTCGGAGATTTTTTGCAGCCCATACCCCGATCCCGGCGCGATACTTACCAACTGCGGGCGCGTTTTGCCCGATTAAACGCGTTTGCAAAACACAATGTCCCACACGCCGTGCCCCAGCTTGATGCCACGGTTTTCAAACTTGGTGAGTGGTCGATAGTCTGGCTTGGGTGCATAACCGTCCGGCGAACCTGTAGCCGTGTTTTCCAAAGTTGGCTCATCTTGCAGTACCTGCAAAATCTGCTCGGCGTATTCTTGCCAATCCGTCGCGCAGTGCAAATACCCACCGGGTTTTAGCCGCGAAGCCAGCAGTTTGACAAGCGGCGCCTGGATCAAGCGGCGTTTGTTGTGCCGCTTTTTATGCCACGGGTCGGGAAAGAAGATATGCACGCCGTCCAGACTATCGGGTGCCAGCATATGCTCAAGCACCTGCACCGCGTCGTGCTGGATGATGCGGATATTGCTGATGTTTTGTTCACCGATCATGCAGTTACTGGCCTTGCATGCCGGTTGAACGATAAAAGCAGGCCAATACAGGGTGCCCTAGTGACACGCACGCGTAGGTAAACAGCTTATTGTCCGGTGGCTGTAACCCCACAGGTCAAGGCAAAGCTGACGCTGGAATTCGCCGGAAAGGTGGGGATGACTAAGCCCGCTCCCTGCAATGTGCTGACATTCAGCGTGGTTGGACATGTGGCCCCACCAGAGGGTGTACACGTGATGCTGGTGCAATTGAGCCCCGTGGCGGTAGGGTCTTTGACCAAAGCACCGTCTGCCAGCGAAGGGCCACCATTGCTCGCGGTGATGGTATAGGTAGTGGTAGACCCCGCAACAACGGTAGTAGTGCCATCTGTTTTGGTGATACCCAATTTGGCTACCAGTTGCACAGGGGAACTCACACTGGCCACAGATGACGGCGCTAGGCCTGTTCCGTCAATATCGCCCTTTGCTGTGTTGGTGATGGTGCCACTGGCCGTGGCATTGACGACAACGCTGAATTTGACGGTCGCCGTTTGGCCCACGGCCAGTACACCACTGGCTTGCCCAGGGCTGTTGACCAGTGTGGTGGTGACATAGGGCATATTACCCGCCACGTCGGCTATTGAACTGCCGTTGAGTGAGGTACTTGCAGGCACATAGGTTGTGTTCGCAGGAACAGGGTCTTGCAAAGTGGAGCTGGCAGACACAGCAGTTCCATCATTACCCAGTGCGATGGTATAGGTCAGCGTGGCGCCGGGAGTCACCGTGCCTATAGGAGTCACACCCTTGGCAATACTCATGCGGGCAATGTTGGTGAGGACAGGATTGGTAGCTATGCTGCCATTGCTGGTGGGTTGACCTGCACAGCTGATGAACTGGTAAGTCCAGGAGGCGGCATTACTGTAGACAGCGGTGGCAGGCGCAGCTGGAATACTGTTGACCACTACCTTGAAGGAGATCACCTTCACTGCACCAGCTGCAACTGTTCCTACATTCACTCCTCCCACTGGATTTCCTGCATTAGCAATGCCATCTATCATCAGGCTACCTGCTACAAAGCTGGTACCTGGGGGAGCCGCATCGGTGAATGTCAAATTGGTCGCATCGGCGGTTCCTGTCGTATTGTCCAGCCGTATGGTGTAGGTGAGCGTATCGCCCACAAAGGTTACGGTCTTATCAACCGACTTGGTGGTCAACGGAAAAATGGGTGAGCCCACGTTTATTTGCAAAGCCAGAGCGTTGATCAGATAGTTATCGCCAGTCGTGAAGCCTTGCGCGAAGGTGGTGGTCTGGTTGTTAACTAATGAGGCGGAGACATCCACGTTCGTAATGTCATATCCTTGGCGACCCACACTGGACGTGCCGGGCGTTTGGTTGGATGTGCCAAAACTGCCTGAAGTATCCAGAGCCCCTGAATCTTTGTTGATTTGGCTGGCAAAAAAGTTACCTATAGGATTGTTAGGGCCAGATTGTGCTGTTAGTGTCGCGGTGGAGGTGCCAAGAAGCATTTGATCGCCAATGATGCCGGAATCGCCTTCCATGGCACTGACCAGTAGCCGTCCTGAACGTGGCCCTGTGGGCGGTGTACAAAAGCCGCTCACATTGACAGCAGCTGCACCAGCCACTTCTGCTCCTACAAAAACAGACAGACTGCGTGCTGGTAAAGTTGCGTTGGCATAGACCACGGCCAGAGTCCAACCACCTGTATTAGCATTATTTTCGGTGTTGCTTTGTGTAGCAGGAATTCCACCAACGATGTAATTGCCCGCACCCGCAGCTTTGACTAACGCAGTGACATCGGCAGATCGCACATAGTAGCAAGGTGTTGTGGCACATGTACCCCCCGCACCTGCAGCACCAACGTTTTGCGCCGTAGCTGCTGCGGGTGCAACAGCATTGGCGACAGACAGAGGCGTGGTAAATGTAACGGTATTGCCGCGAGAACCTGAGACATCTTCTCCGCCATAGCTGTAACTGCCGCCCCAGACCAGTTCGGCATACAGCACAGTGCTGCCAGGTGGTATGGACAAGACGGCCAGCGACGAATTGGCTTGCCATGTAGAAGTGGTTCCGGCCGGGTAAGTGCCGTCAACCGATGTTGCGTTTGTGGTGATGAAGGTGCCTATAGCCCCAGAATTGCCCGGTGCATTTGCGTTGGCTGCCTTGTTCAATCCAATGGTGTTACCGGTAAATGTGATGGCACCATTGGTGATGGTAGTGAACCGATTGATATAGGCGGCATGGCTGTTGCCAACTATTCCCAGCAAAAAACAAAAGACAAATCGCAGCCACAGTACGCGTGCAGTTCGTACCAAAATTGCATATTTACTCAAATTGAATAATCGAGATAGTGTTCCACCACGCATCCTTAAATTCTCTCATACAAACTTCAATCTCGTCCTTGGTATCTACATGGGCAATGTGATTTTGCTCACGTTGATGTCAATACTATTGATTCGGCTCGATGAGGTATTCAGTTTTCGTTCGGGCAGAGCCTGTGAAAGCCTAGCTTGCAGTGGGAAACCCTTCAACAAGCTCTGGGCGAACGGGTAAAGAAATTCAGGCTTCAGAGGGCCGAATCAATAGCGGTGATACCGTGCTACTTAATCCACTGCACGAAATGACTGCAGGTCTGACTATAGATGCAGGCTGATTCATCATGGCAGTTTGGTAAACACAATGTCCCACACGCCATGCCCTAGCTTGATGCCACGGTTTTCAAACTTGGTGAGTGGCCGATAGTCTGGCTTGGGGGCGTAGCCGTCTGCAGACTGCGCGGTGTTGTGCAGCGCTGGCTCGTCTTGCAGCACTTGCAAAATTTGCTCGGCGTATTCTTGCCAGTCGGTGGCGCAGTGCAAATATCCACCCGGTTTTAGCCGCGAAGCCAGCAGTTTGACAAGCGGCGGCTGGATCAAGCGGCGTTTGTTGTGCCGCTTTTTATGCCACGGGTCGGGAAAGAAGATATGCACGCCGTCCAGACAATCGGGTGCCAGCATGTGCTCTAGCACCTGCACCGCGTCGTGCTGGATGATGCGGATATTGCCAATGTTTTGCTCGCCAATGCGCTTGAGCAGCGAGCCCACGCCGGGCGGGTGCACCTCGCAGGCCAGGTACAAGGCATCGGGCATGAGCTGGGCGATATGCGCTGTAGCCTCGCCCATGCCAAAACCGATTTCTAACACGGTTTTTATGCTATTTTGGCCTGTTGCCAGCGTGGATGTTGCGCGAGCAGCTACCAAATCTATAGCGTTTGACTGGTAAGGCAGGATGTACTGCGGCCCCAGGTCTTCCAGCGCTTTGGCCTGGCCGGTGGTGGTGCGGCCCGTGCGCAGCACAAAGCTACGGATGGGGCGATGTGTGGCGTCGGTTAACTGAGGATCGACATCTGCGGGATGTGCATTTTTTTGCATATTAATGGCTAGAGACATGTAACGCTGGGATGGAACGAATTTCATGGTGGCACAGTTTGAAGTTATTTTGAAATTAATTCTTTTCAGTAATGTCTGGTTTATTTGATCAGTAACCAGCTAAACGCCCGTAATGACAAAGGTTTAAAGCAATTCATGGGTGTCTACGATTTGAATTTTTGTTTTGTGTCGTTGCCATGCTCCGTGGGTTAAACGGCTCGGATGCGCTAGGGTACGTACCTTGAGTTGCGCCGAGCTATTTCACATGGGCATACGCTACACTCAGGCGCGTTCGACTTTGGCCGACGCACTCAATCTGCGCGATTGGCGTATCTATCAGACCCTTGCCGTGCGTCTTATTGAACGTGCCCGAGGGTTGTTATGCCAAAAAATAGACTTGGAATTGTGGATGATACGACCCGTTTGACTCAAAAAGTCAGAAACATTAACAGTACAGCCAGTGCCATCACCATCGTCGCGGCCCAGCCAAAGAAGCGGTGGCGCAGGCTGATGGTGAGGTGGCCCATAATAGATTTTGATTGTCCAATCAGCATCATCACCACCATAATGGGAACGGAAATCACGCCATTCACAATGGCGCTCCACAGTAGTGCTTTTATGGGGTCCAGTTCAAACACACTCATTAAGCTGCCCAGCCCAGTTGCCAGTGCAATAATCAAGTAAAACCCCCGGGCTTCCTTGAAACCATGTGACAAACCCGCTTTCCAACCAACAATTTCGCTGACTGCATAGGCTGCCGAGCCCGCTAGTACGGGCACTGCCAATAGTCCTGTGCCAATGATGCCCAGCGCGAAGAGGGCAAAGGCAAATTCGCCCGCCAGGGGACGTAGTGCTTCTGCCGCTTGCGACGCTGTTTGAATCTGTGTGATGCCGTTTTGATTGAGCGTCACGGCAGTAGCCAGCATGATGCACAGTGCTATGACATTGGAAAAACCCATACCAATAAAAGTATCCGCCTTGATGCGTGACAAGTGTTCTGCCGCGTATTCGGGGTGCGACTTGAGAGCCAAGGCCTGTGGACGGCGGTAATTGTCTTCTACTTCCTGCGCTGCCTGCCAAAAGAACAGGTACGGGCTGATAGTGGTACCTAGCACTGCAACGACCATAGCGGCATAAGTACTTAAAGTGATACTGGGATGAGTAAATGCCCAAGGTTGCAGGGATTCTGCAATCGCCCGTTTCCACGGCACAGACACTGTCAAAACCACAGCTACATAGGCAAACAGTCCGAGAGTTAACCATTTGAGGATACGCACTATCCGCTCATAGCTAAAGAACAATTGTGAAGCAATGCATAAAATCCCAAAACCCAAAATGTAGATGGCATGTTTGCCGCCAATCAGGATACGTACAGCTTCGGCCATGGCACCGATGTCGGCGGCAATGTTGATGGTGTTGGCTACCACCAGCAAAGATATGAGGACAACGGATAACCACTGCGGACACATTTTGCGGATATTGGTAGCCAGACCATATCCTGTTACCCAGCCAATGCGCGCCGAGAGCATTTGAATGCCAATCATCAGCGGCGTGGTTAGTATGAGTGTCCAAATCAAGCCGAAACCGAACTGGGCACCCGCTTGGGAATAGGTGGCAATCCCGCTGGGGTCGTCATCAGCTGCGCCAGTGATAAGTCCGGGGCCGAGACGAGCGACAAATTTTTTGTTAGAACTATCCATGATTAGTGTGTTTGTTCATCGTTCATTACAAAAACTATTATCGTTGACAAGTATGTCCGTAGTGAGAAAAGTCAGAGGCATGTGTAAAGGTATCCAATAAACGTACCGCAAAGCCTGTGCAATGATTGCCTTGAGTTGATGGTTGTAAGTTGGAAGTGCTTAGCGTTTGCCCCATAACGCAATACTTTCATCCAGAAAATCAGTAATTGTGTGTGCGTTACTGGTAGGCATATTCAGGCCTAAAAACTGTGCAGCTTCTCGCAGGCAAGCCAGCGGCTGGCCCACATCTATCGGCGCTGCACCGTTTTGTTTGGACAGCTTTTCGCCATTGGCACCCAGCACCAGCGGGGTGTGCAGGTACTGCGGCCTGGGGTAGCCCAGGGCTTGCTGTAGCAAGATTTGGCGCGGGGTATTGTCCAGCAGGTCTTGGCCGCGCACTACATGGGTAATGCCCTGGGCTGCGTCGTCTACCACTACGGCCAGTTGGTAGGCCCACAGGCCGTCTGCGCGTTTCAAGATAAAGTCGCCTGTTTCGGCTTGCACGTCTTGCTGCTGTGCGCCCAGGCGGCGGTCTTGCCAGTCTACGGTGGGCGATGGGTTTGCTATTGATTTAATAGCTGCCTGCGCATATTCCACGCTGGCTACCGGCATATTTTCAGGTTGAAACTCCGTCAAAAAGCGCCAAGCCCGTGCGTGCTTGCCTTGCAGGCCGCCGTGCGCTGGGCGGCAGGTGCCAGGGTAGACCAGTTCGCCGCCTCGGGGTTTGCTATCGCCCCTTAGCGTTAGCGCGGTTTCAATGTCTTTGCGTGAACAGGCGCAGGGGTACACATGACCTTGGGCCATCAAATGGTCCAGTGCTGACTGGTACAGTGCGCCGCGTTGCGACTGGTAAACGGGTGCTTCGTCAGGGTGTAGACCCAGCGCAACCAACTGCCGCAAAATCTCGTTTGCCGCACCCGGTATGCAGCGCGGGGTGTCCACGTCCTCCATGCGCACCAGCCATGCGCCGCCGTGGGCCTTGGCATCCAGCCAGCTGGCCAGCGCCGCTACGAGGGAGCCTGCATGCAACGGGCCGGTGGGTGAGGGGGCAAAACGACCCCGGTAGCTGCCCATACAAGTCTGCCCTGTGGTGCCCTGAAGCCTTTGCAGCCCGCGGCCAGCAGGCGCGTGCTTACAAAGCCTTGAGCGCCAGCTCCAGCCCGCTGACAAACGCGTCTTCTACCCGGTGCCCTATGCACCAGTCGCCACACGCGCCCAGGCCGGTTTTGGCATCCCACAGATAGCTTTTGCCCAGGGGTTTGTCGGTTTTGGCATAGCGCCAGCGCTGCACCTCGGCGTGGTCGGGTTCGGCGCGAATGCCGGTAATCTCGGCAAAAGCCTTGATCAGCTTGGCTTTGACACGCTCGTTGTCGTCTTCCAGGTGTTCCAGGCTCCAGTCGGCGCTGGCTTGCACCGTCCAGCGCTCCAGCGGTTCACGCGCGGGTTTGCTCGACTCGCGGGCCAGCCAGGCAATGCGGTGGTGGGTGCTGCGCGCCGCGCTCCACTGCGGGCCCAGCGGCACCGCAGTGGCGCTGGGTTTGATGGACACCGCCGAGGGATACGCCAACATCAGCGTCCAGCAAGGCGAGGTGCTGACACTTTCGAGCTGCTTGGCCCAGAGTTGGTGATGCTCTGAATTTAATAGCAGCTCGCGCACTTGTGGCGCTGGCATGGCCAGTATTACCTTGTCAAAACCCGTGTAAATAGCATCTTTGTCTTGCGCGTCTACGGCGTACAAAGTCCAGGCTGCGCCGCCGGGTGCCTTGGCGTCATGCAACAGGCCGTGCACGCGGGTGTGCAAGTGCACGTGGCCTGCGCTGTGCAGCGGTTTGGCCATATGGCCTACCAGTGCGTTCATGCCCGGCTGCGCTACCCAGTGCGGCTCTTGCGCGGGCAGGGCGGCTGCGGCCTGGCGACCTGCAGAATCGAGCACGCGCACCGCGTTGGCGGCCCATGGCCGCGCTAGTGTGGCGTCTTGGTCAAGCGCCCATTTCATCACCGTACGAAAGCGCGCGTCGCGCACGGTAAAGTATTGCGCGCCATGGTCAAAACTGCCAAAGGGCGTGCGCCGTGTGGCCATGCGCCCACCAAAACCTGCACTTTTCTCAAACACCGTCACATGGTGCCCCGCTTGTGCCAGTGTGCGCGCTGCGGTAATGCCCGCCATGCCTGCACCAATGATGGCGATGTGTTGTGCGGCTGGCTTGTTTTTTGATTTTGGAATGGGGTTTGTCATGGTTGTACTCTACACGCAAAATTGGGCTTGGACGGCAAGGGTGGTGTTGGGGTGGACACGGCTATGGACAAGCCTGTGGTTTTTTGAGGTTGGGGGGAGGGAGATTTTGAACGCGAAAGGCGCGAAAGTTACGCGAAAGTCGCAAAAGAAGAAAAAAATTCGAAGCTAAAACTTTGAAAAAATACTGCAATTGTTTTGCATTATTTTTCTGTATTTTTTGCGACTTTCGCGTAACTTTCGCGCCTTTCGCGTTCAAAATCTCCCCCTCCAATCCAGTGATCAATCTAACCGCTGAATCAGCCCGTTGCCAGCATAGAATATGCGCAAGCAGCTATTTATTTCATAGCAAATGCAAGAAATTATTTAATTTCCTATAATTTCAGTAATTCTTGAAATTTAAGGAAACTGATGAATCTCACCCCTATAGCCCAAAGCTTTGTTTTGCACTTTGGCGAAATGGGAAGCCGCTGGGGCATTAACCGCACGGTGGGGCAAATTTACGCGCTGCTGTTTGTGAGCGACAAGCCCCTGAACGCAGACGACATTGCCCAGGCGCTGGCTTTTTCACGCTCCAACGTGAGCATGGGGCTCAAAGAGCTGGACTCGTGGAACCTGATGCGCCTACGGCATTTGCCCGGCGACCGGCGTGAATATTTCTCGGCACCTGACGATGTGTGGGCCATCTTTCGCACGCTGGCTGATGAACGGCGCAAGCGCGAAATCGACCCCACATTGACCATGCTGCGCGACGCGTTATTGGTGACACCAGACGATCTGCAAGATACCTTTGCCCAAGAGCGTATGCGAGCCATGCACGAGCTGATCGAGCTGGTCACCAACTGGCTGGACGACGTGCAAAAGCTGGACGAAAGCACCCTGCGCCAGTTGATGAAGCTGGGCGCAGCAGCGCAACGATTTTTGGAGTTGAAGGACAAATTTGGCTTGAGTGGCAAGGGAGCTGCGGGGGTGGACGACGCTACGGAAAAGCCTGTGGTTTTTTGACGTTCGGGGGGAAGGAGAGGGGAATTTTGAACGCGAAAGGCGCGAAAGTTACGCGAAAGTCGCAAAAAATACATAAAAAATTCAAAAACGATTGCAATAATTTTTCAAAGTTTTTAGTTTTTAGTTTCCTTCTTCTTTTCTTCTTTTGCGACTCTCGCGTAACTTTCGTGGCTTTCGCGTTCAAAAAAATCCCCCTCCAAGCCAGTAACCAATCTAACCGGAGAAAAAGATGACAGATGTTTTTGATCCTCTCATCCTGCACCGCATCCAGTTTGCGGCGAATATGAGCTTTCATATTCTCTTTCCCACTATTACCATCGCGCTGGCTTGGGTGTTGCTGTTTTTCAAGCTGCGCTTTAACGTGACGAAGGACGAGAAATGGATGCAAGCCTATGGCTTTTGGGTCAAGGTGTTTGCGTTGACCTTTGCTCTGGGCGTGGTCAGTGGCATTACCATGAGCTTTCAGTTTGGTACCAACTGGCCGGGTTTTATGCAAACTGTGGGCAATATCGCCGGGCCGCTTTTGGCGTATGAAGTGATGACGGCTTTCTTTCTGGAAGCCACGTTTTTGGGCATCATGCTGTTTGGCATGCAGCGTGTCAGCAATCGGGTTCACACACTTGCTACGTTTTTAGTAGCGTTTGGCACTAGCATGTCAGCCTTCTGGATCTTGGCGCTCAATTCATGGATGCAAACACCCGCTGGTTTTGAAATGCGACCCAACGCCAGCGGCCAGATGGTGGCGCACGCTACCGACTGGCTGGCCATCATCTTCAACCCGTCTTTCCCCTACAAATATGCGCACATGATGACAGCGTGTTTTGTGACTGTGGCTTTTTTCATTGCAGGTATCAGCGCCTACCGCTGGCTGCGTGGTGACCGCGCGCCTGCGGTGCTGGCAGCCCTGCGCACAGGCGTGGTGATGGCTGCGTTTGCTATGCCGCTGCAAATTGGTTTGGGCGATTTACACGGCCTGGAAACGCTGCGCACCCAGCCTGCCAAACTGGCCGCGATGGAAGGCATTTGGCAAACCCAGCGTGGCGTGCCTGCCGTGGTTTTTGCCTGGCCAGACGAAAAGGCACGTGAGAACAAGTTTGAAATCGCTATTCCCAAACTGGCCAGCCTGTACCTTACGCACAGTGTGGACGGCGAGGTCAAAGGCCTGAATGAATTTGTGGGCAACCACCCACCCGTGGCTCCCGTATTTTTTGCTTTCCGTTTGATGGTGGGCGTGGGCATGCTAATGCTGGCCGTCGGCTGGTTGTCGGCTTGGCAAATGCGTAAAAAATCATCGACACCGGGTCACGTTCAACCGTGGTTGGCGCGTGTGCTCGTCGCCATGACTTTTGCAGGTTGGGTGGCCACACTGGCTGGCTGGTACGTCACAGAAATTGGCCGCCAGCCGTATCTGGTTTATGGCGTATTAACCACCGCGCAGGCAGCCGCCAGTGTGTCTGTGCCCATGCTGGCCAGCACGTTGACCATGTATTTAACCTTGTACCTTGCACTGCTGGCGGCCTATATATCGGTACTGTTTTACATGGCCAGAAAAGCGGGGCAGCTTGCCTTGCAGGCCAGCCCGGTACGGGCAGAGCCACCCTCGGCACAGCATGGCGTGCATGCACTGCGGCAAGGGCAGGGCGAGCAGATCGCTGTCTAAACATTTCCAACCTGGACCAACACATGCATGCACTCAATACCTTCAACGACTGGCTCCCGGTCATCTTTGCCGCCGTCATGGGGCTGGCCATGTTGGCCTATGTGGTGCTGGACGGGTACGACCTGGGCGTGGGTATTTTGCTGCGCCGTGCCAGCGCAGCAGACAAAGACCGCATGATCAGTTCGATAGGCCCATTTTGGGATGCTAACGAAACCTGGTTGGTGTTGGGCGTGGGCATTTTGTTGACCTGCTTTCCGGCTGCGCACGGCATCATTTTGGGTGCCCTGTATTTGCCTGTTGCGCTCATGCTGATGGGACTGATTTTGCGTGGCGTGGCGTTTGACTTTCGCGTCAAGGCACAAGACCACCACAAGGCGCTGTGGAACACCTTGTTCTACACAGGTTCACTCTTGGCCGCACTGTCGCAAGGCTGGATGCTGGGTAGCTACATCGTGGGTTTTGAACAATCGTGGGCAGCCTATTTGTTTGCCGCATTGATAGCGGTGTGCATGGTTGCAGGCTACGCACTGTTGGGTGCCGCCTGGCTGGTCATGAAGACCGAAGGTGCGCTGCAACTACAGGCCGTGCGCTGGGCGCGCAATGCGCTGTGGTTGACCATGCTGGGTGTAGCGGCCGTGTCTATTGCCACGCCCGTGATCAGCGCCGATATTTTTGCCAAGTGGTTCACGCTACCTTATGTGGTGTTGTTGATTCATGTGCCGGTGGCCACTGCCGTGCTGTTCTTTGTTATTGACCGCAGTCTGCGGCGCATGCCCATACGCCTTGCTGTCAACAACCACTATGGCGACTGGGTGCCTTTTGCAAGCACGGTGGGCATCTTTTTGCTGGCATTTTATGGGCTGGCCTACAGCCTGTTTCCCTACCTGGTGGTAGACCGCATGACCATCTGGCAAGCGGCCAGCGCGCCCGAAGCACTGCGCATTATTCTGGCAGGCGCGGCGGTTGTGCTACCCGTCATCATCGGCTACACCATTTTCAGTTATCGTGTCTTTAGCGGCAAGGCACGCGATTTGTCTTACGGGGCCTGAATGGGCAGGTGAATTGGCCCATTGCCAGCGTGGAATATGCGCGAGCAGCTACGTTATTAATAGCAAAATAATAGCAAAAAGACGCATCAAGCTCTATCGCAAACCGGCAAGGTAATGCCCAATATTGATGATGTCTTCGTCACTCAAAGTTTTGGACACACTCGCCATGTTCCCCGCATCATTGGTGCGGCGGTAGGCTTTGAAGTCGGCTAACTGCTTGACGGTGTACTGGTAGTGTTGGCCCGAGACGCGGGGGATTTCGTTTTGGCCTGCAAAGCCGCCAAGGTGGCACATGGTGCACAGGGTTTCTTCGGCCTTGGCGCGGCCCAGTTCGGCGCGAGCGCTGTCTACCTTGAAGTCTGTGGGCTTGGGCTTTTGCGTTTCGTAATACGCGCCAATGTCAAACATGTCTGCTCGCGACAATGTTTGCGACATGGCCGTCATGACGTCATGCTTGCGGCGGCCCTCCTTGTAGTCTTTAAGCTGGACGTAAATGTAGCGTGCAGTTTGGCCGGCCAGATTGGGAAAGTCGGGCGAGATCGAATTACCGTCTACGCCATGGCAGGCAGCGCAAACTTGGGCAGACTTGGCTTTACCCGCCACGGCATCTTGTGCCAACGCGCAGTGCAGCACGCTTGTGGTCAGCAAGCACAGCGTAGTCAAAATAGGTTTTAGATTGAATCGGTACATCATCATGTGTGTTTTATCAGCCAATTTGTAGCACAAAAAAGAAGTGGGCTCCATAGGGAGCCCACTTACCCAGTATCAATTCGTTAAGCTTTATTTAGGCAAGGCAAACACAAACATGCTGTTGCCGCGCTTAAAGTCCAACTGCGTATTGCCGCCGCAGCCCATGGCTACGTACTGTGTGCCCTTGACTTCGTATGACACTGGCATAGCGTTGGCACCAGCGCCGCAGTTGTATTCCCACAGCAGCTTGCCGTTGCGTGCGTCCAGCGCGCGGAACAGGCCATTGCCTTCGCCGTAGAACAGCAGATTGCCCGCAGTGGCCAGCGCGCCGCCAATCAGCGGCTCAGCGGTGTCAAACTTCCAGGCCATTTTGCCGGTGTTCACGTCTACTGCAGCCACGCGGCCCCATTGCTTCTCGCTGGCAATGGCTTTAAAAGCGCCGCCCAACCACAGCTTGCCGCCAGGGTAGGTAGAAGCCTCTACATGGTAGGTCATGGGCTGGTGCAGGTTGAGTGCATAGGCCATGCCCAGATTGGGGTTGATGGCCATGGGCGACCACTCCACGCCGCCGTTGGCACCAGGCAGCATGCGCTTGCCTTCTGCGGTGGGCAGCGCCCACATATCCTCTTGTGGAATCATCGCTTCGGAAAAACGAATCAGCTTGCCATCGGCACGGTTGTGCACATAAATGTGGCCGGTCTTGCCACCGTGTATCACGGCTTGCACCATCTTGCCATCTTTGTCTTTCACGTCCATCAAGATGGGCGGGCTCACTGCGTCCAAGTCCCACACGTCGTGGGCAATATATTGGTAATGCCATTTGTAGGTACCGCTGTCCAGGTCTACCGCCACCATGGAGTCGGTGTACAGGTTGTCGCCAGGTCGCTCAGCGCCAAACAAATCGGGTGATGGGTTGCCCACTACAAAAAAGATGGTGCGGGTTTTCATATCCACCGCAGGGTTCATCCATACGCCACCGCCCAGGGTTTTATAAAAGTCACCACCACTCTTGGCCAGCTGTGCTTTTTCTGCAGCGATGTTGCGCTTCATGTTGCGGTTGGTGGCATCGTTTTCTGCCCACACACCTTCGTGGCCTTTTTCTGGAATGGTGTAGAAAGTCCAAATGAGTTTGCCAGTCTTGGCGTCAAAGGCTTTGACAAAACCGCGAATGCCGTATTCACCGCCATTGGTACCAATCAACACTTTGCCGTCTACCACCGTAGGGGACATAGTTTCGCTGTAGCCTTTTTCAGGGTCGGCAATTTCGGTTTCCCACAGCACCTTGCCAGTCTTGGCGTCCATGGCAATCAGTTTTGCATCCAGTGTGCCCATGAAAAGCACGCCGCCTTCTATCGCCACGCCACGGTTGTTTGGCCCGCAGCAAAAGGTGGTGATGGGCCCCATCTTGTGCTTGTAGTGCCAAAACTCTTTGCCTGACACGGCATCCAGCGCATACACATGGTTGTATGACGTGGTCATGTACATCACGCCATCCACCACGATAGGCGCAGTCTCCATCGATTCACGCACTTCGGTTTGAAACACAAAAGCTGATTGCAGTTTGCCCACGTTACCCGCGTTGATTTGTGTACCTGGATAAAAGCGTGTTTGCGCATAATCGCCATTGGTGTGCAGCCAGTTTTCTTTTTGCCCGCCTGCGCCGGTCAGCATGCTTTGCGAGACGTTGATATTTTTGGGCACTGATCCAGACGGCCCAGATATAACGTTTTGTATTTCAGACTGCGCCAAGGCGGCAGCGCTGAACAAACAAAGGCTGAGTGTTGAAAAAGCAAATCGATGAAATTGCATGCTGTGTCTCCTGATGTTTATGTGCTATGTTTTTCGGCTATTGACTGCAAGCAAACGCTTGGGGCATCGCTTGCGTCTTATCACGTCGCCGCATTTGTGATATGTTTCATCGTATGCTGGGCTATGCTGAGCGTCAATTGCTTACAACTGTTTGAAACATAAAGTTACTTAAATATAAGGATTGTTAAGATGATCAAGGCTTGTTACTGGGTTGCTCGCAAAATGCCTATTACTTTGGCATTCATTTTTTATTCTGTCCACGCCAATGCGCAAATTGGCATGGCGCTGACCAATAGCAACGGGCAATATTTGGTAGCCGCACGGGCGGGCAACCTGGTGCTGGCAACGCAGTATTTGAAGGAGGGTGCAGCGGTCGATTCGCGTGACCGCAATGGCGACACGCCGCTGCAGTTTGCCGCTCGTAAAGGTGACGCGGCAATGGTAGAGCTGTTGCTCAGCCATGGAGCCAATGTCAATTTTGCCAATCTGTCTGGGGTCACGCCTTTGATGGCGGCGGCTTTTGCGGGGCAAGCGGGTATTTTAAAAACGCTGCTGGCTGCTGGAGCAAAAATTAGCCTGGTAGACAGGGTGAAGAAAACAGCCGCCGTCTATGCAAGCGGCAACGGTCACACAGCCTGTGTGTTGGCACTGCTGGACGCGGGCACGAGCGTGGATGAACGCAATGAGAATGACACGACACTGCTGATGTGGGCGGCATCTTACGGTCACGAAGAGACGGTAGCTGTCTTGTTAAAACGCGGGGCCTTGAAAGACCAGAAAGACAACCGTGGAAAAACTGCGCTGGATATTGCGCGTGATGCGCAGCAGATGCGGGTAGTGAAGTTGCTGGAAAGTTAGAGCTGTAGTGCTCTGCGGTTTTCACGCGCAGGCAATTCATCGCTTCGCATGCTCATACAACAACGCGCGGCGTGTGGCAGGGCTGTCCAGTTTGTCCAGCCACCATTGCAGCGCGCGCCCGGGTTTGCCGCCCGAAGCACTTACACGCCAGGCGTAGCTGACTTTGGAGACGCGGGTAGCGCGGTCTGTGCGTTTGGCTACCAGTCGGCCACTTTCCAAAAACGGTATGGCTAAACACTCGGGCACATTGCCACAGCCCAAACCGCGCAACTGCGCTTCTAGCTTAGCGGGCATGTCACTTACCGTCAGCACACGTTGGCCTGGCAGCAAGCCAACGGACATGCCGCTGCCGCGCCGCGTGCTGTCGGCTACGGCTACTGCGCGGTGCTGGGCTATCAGCATGTCGTTTAATGGTTCGGGCGCAGCGGCCAGCGGGTGGTGGGGCGCTACGGCAAATACAAAAGGCACTTCGCCTAGCGGTTTATTGCGAATACCCAAGGCGGTGGACGCATCGACCACCACGCCCAACGCCAAATCAGCCTGGCCGCTGGTTAATGCTTCCCAGGTGCCTGACAAGGTTTCGCGCTGCAGCTTGAGTTGTGTTGGCGGGTTCAGGGCAAAAAACGCCTCACACAATTCAAGCAAGGCGCGCTGGGCTATCAGGCTGTCTGTGGCGATGGTCAACTGCGGTTCCCAGCCCGTGGCTACACGCTTAACACGGTGGGCCACGGCGTCCAGGTCAGCCAATATGCGTTGGCCTTCGCTGATCAACTCGCGCCCGGCGTCGGTCAAAGTAGCCTTGCGTGTACTGCGGTCAAACAGCAGCACGTCCAGCGCATCTTCAATTTGCCTGACACGATAGGTCAGGGCGCTGGGCACCAGGCCAAGTGTGCGAGCGGCAGCAGCCAACGAACCGGTGTCTGCCACGGTAGCCAGCATGGTCAGCGCTTCGGGCGTTAACAGATGGCTCATCGCCTGCGCGGGCTTTGCAGCAATGGCTTTGGGAAAGTTAAATTTCAAATCTTCGTTCATTCAAATATTTTGAATCTAATCGACAAACAAAGCCAATTGATTTGAACTAAATATGCATCTACATTCAAGTTAACGCAGTTGTTGCAGGCTGGCAGACACCAAAGCAAGACCATGAAGCTACCTACCTATTTCATTTCCCATGGCGGCGGCCCCTGGCCTTACATGCCCGACTACCGCGCCAGTTTGCGCGGGCTGGAACTGTCGCTACAAGACATTGCACGCCAGATTGGCGGCAAACCCAAGGCGGTGTTGATGATCTCGGGCCACTGGGAAGACCGTGGCTTTAGCGTGTCGTCCAGCGCGCAGCCCGGCATGATGTATGACTACTATGGCTTTCCACCCCACACCTACCATGTGACCTACAAGGCACCGGGCTCGCCCGAACTGGCTGAGCGCGTGCGCAGCCTGATTGCCGCTGCTGGCTTGCCCACGCAGCTAGACGCAGAGCGTGGCTACGACCACGGCACCTTTACACCCATGGTGGTGATGTACCCAGACGCTGATGTGCCGATTGTGCAAGTCTCCATGCAAACAGGTTACGACCCGGCGGTGCACATTGCATTGGGCCGCGCTTTGGCACCTTTGCGCGAAGAAGGCATTTTGATTATCGGCAGTGGCCTGAGCTACCACAACCTGCGCGCCATGGGCCCTGCGGCCAAGGCCCCGTCGATGGCGTTTGACCAGTGGTTGCAGCAAGCCGTGGTCTCCAGTGCGCCGCAAGAGCGCGTCACGCAGCTATGCAACTGGGCGCAAGCACCCGCTGCACGCCAGTCGCATCCGAACGAGGACCATTTGATTCCGCTGATGGTGGCCGTTGGTGCCGCCGAGAACGAGGTGGGTGTTTGTTATTACCACGAAGACGATGTGATGGGCGGCATGACCGTGTCCAGCTTTCGCTTTGGCGCGGCGCTGAACGCTTAAGGCGCAATAGGAGCAAGACCATGTTGACCGTACGCAAATCTCAAAACCGTGGCTACGCCGACCACGGTTGGCTCAAAAGCTACCACTCATTTTCATTCGCGGGCTATTTCGACTCACAGCATATGGGCTGGGGTAACCTGCGTGTCATCAACGAAGACCGCATCGCCCCCGGCACCGGCTTTGGCACGCATGGGCATAAAGACATGGAAATCATCAGCTATGTCTTAAGCGGTTCAATTGGTCACAAAGACAGCATTGGCACAGGGTCGAGCATTCCGCCTGGTGACGTGCAGCGCATGAGTGCAGGGCGCGGTATTGAGCATAGTGAGTTCAACCACGCACCCAAAGACGAAACACATTTCTTTCAGATATGGATAGAACCTAATGTGCGTGGTATTGCGCCCGGTTACGAGCAAAAGACATTTGCAGAAAGCGAAAAACGCGGCGCGTTGCGTCTGGTTGCCAGCTCCGACGGTGCGCAGGGCAGTGTGACGATACACGCCGATGCACGCATGTATGCAGGCTTGTTTGACGGCAGCGAAAAAGCGCAAATTTCTATCAACCCACAACGCAAAGCCTATGTACATTTGGTACGCGGCAGGCTGGTTGCCAACGGCCACAGCTTGCAAAGCGGTGACGCGCTGCTCTTGCAAGATGAAAGTCAACTGGCTCTTTCGTCCGGCGAAAATGCAGAGGTCATCGTCTTTGATCTTGCCGCTTGATCTGGTATTTCATCACTAGCGTCCCAACGTTACCGAACGGAACGCGTGTAAGTTAATGAATTGTTTGAAGAAATTGTCAATTTTGTTTGTCCTCGATATAA
>JAYVTG010000124.1:0-45995 GCA_043774625.1 Polaromonas sp.
AAATCGTGCCATCTGGTGCAGTACGTATGAATTGGCCGCCACTGGGTATGGCACCCAAGTCAATAGGTTTAGTTGCTGGCATGGTGATGGCCAGCGTTGGTGTTTGCGAGATCAGCTTGCTCAGTGAGGCAAAGCTTTCCAAGTTCAGCGCAGTAATTGGTGATGGTGTACGCCACCAGGCATAAGGATGCTCAACTGGCCACGCGCCGTCTGGCTGTTGTCGAGACATTAGGTAGGATGCCATTCGTTGGCGCGAGTTGATGATCTCTGGCACGTTGTGCCATGCACTAGCCGCCCACAGCCCCAAGGTTGTATTTATGACAGCGTAAGCTTCACTATTTTCATACGGTACGTAACCCGTAGAAGCCATGGGCTTGGTGATTGCGTCCATGAGAGCCGAACGCTTGAGTGGATTGAGTGAAGGTGTGAATTTCAGGCTTCGCTCCCCACCCACAACAGCTTGCGTCTGCACATGGCAGGCAAAGCAACGCAGATCGTTGACATAGTGGTTGTACGATAGGTTGTCTGCGTAGTTAACGGCTTTGGTAATCGCCTGCTTGACCAAAGGTGCCAGAGGATCTTGCAATACACCAGTGGCCACATCAGCACCAGTGATTTGAATCTTGCCTCTGACATTCTGATTACCGGTAGGAACGATCGATTTGTCTACCGTGTAAATGGCGGTAGCCGGTTGCCCCACGTACAGGGTGGTGGTCAACGAACTACCAGGCGCAGACGCAGCCGTCAGTTCGAGGCGGTAGCTGCCTGAATCAGCCGGTTGCCAGCTTCCCAGGGATAAAGGCAAAAGTTGACCAAAGGGCAGTTCAGTGCCGTTCATAGTGCGCGCCAAGGCTACTTGCCCGCTGGCGTTGTTGACAACGCGCAACTCGTAAATTGTGGCGGGCAAAACCACATTACCTACGTTCTGGATCAATGCAGAAATGCTGACGGTGGTCGATACCCCGGCACGAACCACAGGGGGGTTAGCAGTGAGCGACCCCGAGAACGCTGCGAAAGGATTGATCGAGAAACGAGCACCGCCCAGACTGTCAATCACTTTGCCTCTGGGGGTGTTGGTGCTCATCGAGCCTGGTTCAACAAGCACTATGCCAAGATCGTAGACACCCGCGCTAAATCTTGCAGAATTCCACTTGTAGTTGATACGCGTGGATTGGCCAGGAGCCAATGTCACAGATGACATGGAATTACCATCATCAGAATGGCCTGAGAAGTAAGCGATTTGCTTGCCCAGCGGGTCCGTGATTTCAGCACGTACCAGCGCGGATGCTGTCTGCCCGCTTGAATTCGTGACCAGCACAGTTACCGTCAGATCAGTATTGGCATTGAGGGAACTTGCTCCCAACGTGAGATTGGACGACGACAAGATACCGGGGGGTTGAGTACCCGTGGTATCAGGCGTGCTAGCCGCCAACACAAAGTTCTGTTGATAGTCACCTGGGGCTGATACCGTATTGCCGTATGTCCGCGTGATGTAGCCGGGGGCTGAAACCTGCCAAGTAAATTGGTTGCCCGACAAACCAGCGATGCTGTAGGCACCCGCTGAATTGGAGATAACAGTTGCACCGCTGTTGATCTCGAGGATTTTGGCAACTGCAATGCTTTGACCAGCATTGCTATTGACCACACCACGAAATGTGCTGGTGGTCTGTAAGGCCTTCAGATTGATCACACCGAGATTGGCGCGCGAGCCTCCTGGTAATAGCACCTGCTGAGTGGCGGTGCCGAAGCCTGTCAAGCTGTAAGTCGCGGTGTAGTTGCCAGCCGCCACGGTCATCGTGAAGTTGCCACTGCTGTCACTGAGGGCAAATGTATTGGATGCATCGGACACACTGACACGTACACCTGCCAGTGCAGTACCGGCATCTTGGTTTTGAACCTTGCCCCAAACCACTGCTGTCGTCGTATTAGCCCCCTGACCTACTGGATATAGGCTTGGCGAGAAGACGTATTGACCTTTAGCGATTAGCGAAAGACTTGCAGTGACAGACTGAAAGCCGGGACTCGAAGCCACAAGGACTGCACCACCAAAGCTGGAGACGCTGATTGTGTATTGCCCAGAGGCATTGGTCTGTACCGTGGACGCATTACCAGCTGATGGCAGCAATTGCACCGTAGCGCCCGCCAAAAGCTCGCCCGTCACAGCATGACTCACAACGCCTTTGACAGTGGCCGCATTTACATCAGCCAGTGGATTGATAGGTGATACTTCTGTGAGTGCCCAGGCTCGCAAAGCTAATGCGGTTACATACACATCTCCAGCCCAAGAACCATCTGGCAATTGATTGGCTTGCAGATAGCTGGCCACTTGCCGGGCAATTTGCGGATCAACACCGGTATATGGGTGGATCGTTTCAAACACCAATGCAGTGATGGCCACATCATTGAGCCACATACCCGTGTTGCTGGCTCGTTGAGCAATCAAATAGGCGGCGGCCTTTGCGGCGATACCTGCTGCCACTGCACTCTGCGTCACAACTGGCCTGATGCCACGCAACAACACGGCAGTCATCATCAAGGATGCACCTTGGTTGGAACGTCCGGCAGCGGATGGACCGGCAAAACTGCCATCAGCCTTTTGTTTGACTTGCAGCCATGACAACAACTGGTTGACATTAGATGCGTTGGGGCTTGATGCAAAAGCTTCGAGAGCCCAGGCTGTATCCAAAGCACTGTCAGCTCGGTAGCCTTCAAAGGCTGCAAAAGCACCACTGGCTTGAGCACGTCCTACCGTGGTCACACCCGTAGGTTGGCCTCTGAGTTGACGCAATACATCGGCGCAGGCCGTGTTCTCGGTACTTTTGCCACCGACATCACCCGTTTCGAGAGCCACGATCAGGTTATTGATCTGCGGGCTGCCATTGGCCAACATGACCAGTGTTCGGGCGGTCTCACATTGAATCTGCGGTGATGCTGCTCTTTTGCTGGATTTGTTGCTAGGCTCTGCGCCAACTACTTCATCCAGAAAAGGTGCTGCAGTAGTGACTTGAGTTTGTAACCAGTCCAATCCTCGCAATACGCCCGCAGGCATTGCGTTGATATTGAGGGCCAGCAAGACGCCTGACAGAAGCAAGCAGACCGCAAACCATAGTTTGACTGCCCCAAGATGTTTGATACCGGCTTTGTTTTTGATCCGAACCAGCCGACGATCAGCCCAATTGCCCACACCAGAATCGCTCTCTAAATTCATTTTTGTAGCCTAGAGTAATTTTTTGTAACATGTTAAGTCTATAGCGAGACATAACTATATTCCGGCGTTTTCGCGTCAAAACATCTCAGGTCGAAAACTTAGTTGTCAAATTTAGCAATTTTCACCGCCTGAGCGATCACCTGTGCGGTGCGGTCAGCCGCTCCGCTTGACTGCTGCAACCACGCATGCCCAGCCCTTTGCATGGCGGCGCGCTCGGCAGGTTGCTCAATAAGGTGCAGCGCTTTGTCCACCGCTGCCTGTATATCGCCCACACGCAGTGCGGCGCCCTGCTCTTGCGCTGTGCGTGCAGCCTCGTCAAAGTTAAAGGTATGCGGGCCCATGACCACCGGGCAATCGCAGGCAACGGCCTCGATCAAGTTTTGACCGCCCAAGGGCGCAAAACTACCGCCCAGCAAAGCCACGTCGGCCAGCGCGTAATACTGCGCCATCTCGCCCATACTGTCGCCCAGCCACACATCGGCTTGCAGCGCCTGCGCAGTGGGCATGTCTTGCCAGGTGCTGCGACGAGCCACTTGCAAATTTGCACCTTGTAGCAAGCTGGCCACTTCGTCAAAGCGCTGCGGATGACGCGGAACTACCAGCCACAGCACTCGCGGTTTTAAAGTTTGCTGAACACCCAGCAAACTGCTTGCTACATTTTTAGTAGCTGCTCGCGCATATTCCACGCTGCTATTAGGCAGAATATGCTGTAAAAAGAGCGTTTCTTCACCCTCACGCGCTGCAGCCAGCATGACAACGGGTCGCCCTAATGCTGTACGCCATGCGCGGCCTTGTTGCCACAAGGCTTCATTGCGCTGCGCATCGAATTTCAGATTACCAAAAACGCCTTGCACCTTGCAACCGATGGCGCTCAGCCGCTGTGCGTCTGACTGCGTTTGCGCCAACACCGTGGCAAGCGCTGCGTAGGCGGGCCGTGCAATCCATGCCACCCGCTGGGCTGCGCGCAGAGACTTGTCGTTCAAACGCGCATTGACCAGCAGCATGGGTACGCCTGCCTCACGAGCCTGCGCGCACATTTGTGGCCAGACCTCGGTTTCCATCAATACGCCGATATGCGGGTTAAAGTGTTTCAAAAACCGTCGGCACGCGCCCGCAGTATCCCAGGGCAGCCAGGCTTGTACATCACCGGGTTGCAATATTGCCGTACCTTCGGTACGACCCGTAGCCGTGCTATGGGTCAACAAAAGCCGCATTGCCGGCACCAATAAACGAAGTTGCGCTATTAAAACTGCAGCGGCACGGGTTTCGCCCAACGATACGGCATGCACCCACACCAGGGGCTGCGCTGCACTTGGAAAAAAAGCGGACTGTGGGTAATAGCCAAATCGTTCATCTATATGCTGCCCATACAGCGGCTCTGCTACAGCGCGACGCGACAGCCTGGTGCGTACCAGGGGTTGCAGCAGCCACATGAGGCCGCTGTAGACAGCCAAGGCTATGCGTTGCATCATGCACGCGCCCCTACTGGGGTTGGGTTTTGCGCGGCGCGCTGGTGCTGCACCTGCAACCAAGCCTGCCAGACTTGATCGACGCCGGGCTGTGGCTGTGCATACACACTGGTTTGCGCAGCTTGGTGGACAGGCCCCGTTCGCCAGGCCGTGTCGAAGTTATAAATCTGCACATGCGGCAGATCAAGCGCCACCGCAATATGGCTGAGGCCACTATCCACGCCGATAGCGCCTGCGCAAGTAGCCAAGAGGTCGGTCAACGCATCCAGCGGCATGCGCGGCCAGACTTGCGCTGTGGCATTGGCGTGTCCGGGTGCACCCAAGGCCTGCGCAATGCGCTGGCTGCGCGCCTCCTCGTTTGCGCTGCCGTGCAGCAAAGCTACGCTCAGGCCTTGGGCCATCAGGCGTTGACCCAAACTGACCCAGTGCGCCTCGTCCCAGCATTTGTCTGCACGCGACGTGCCGTGGATAAACGCTATAGTTTTAGTAGCTGCTCGCGCATTACCCACGCTGGCATTCAGCGTTTTTAACCCAAA
Source organism: Polaromonas sp. (assembly GCA_043774625.1). Classification (GTDB taxonomy): domain Bacteria; phylum Pseudomonadota; class Gammaproteobacteria; order Burkholderiales; family Burkholderiaceae_C; genus JAAFIP01. Next base: position 5,214 of record JAYVTG010000124.1, read on the forward strand.
ATCCCAACCAGAACCTTGCGCCAGCGCATAGGCCATCGCATTGGCACACAACATGCGCGAACGTTCTACCGCGTGCGTGTGTGGCGCTATCGGCACGGCCACATTTGCCAGCCAACGCGTAGGCGCTTCATAGCCCGAACCCTCTGTACGGTTGGCCAAAGCATAGCGTTTGCCTGTGGGGGTTAATTTGGCACAACGGGCCACCAAGGCTGATTTGGTCAAGCCCTGGCAGTCGATCACGGCGTCATAGGTCTGCAACTGCAGCCGGGTTTTAAAAGCTGCCCAGGCCTGGCGTGTATCTACGTGCCACCAGCTTTTGCGCCAGCTACGCAAGTCGCAAGCGATGACGTGGCGTACGCCTTCGCAGCGCTGCGCCAGCGCTGCGAAGCTTTGCTCCACCACCCAGTCAATCTGCGCATGGGGCAAGGCATGCCGAATGTCTTGCACGGCAGGCATGGTGTGCACCACGTCACCCAGCGAAGAAAGCTTGACGATCAGAATATTCACTTGCGGCCGGGGTCTACAGCTGCAGCAGCGGATAGCCCACCAAACGCTCCAACAGCCGCACAGGTGCACGCAGGGGTTCTTGCATGGCATCCAGGCTGACGTGCATGGTTTGCTCCAGCGTGACTTCTTCCCCCACGTAGGCGTGGGATGTTTGGTCTGTAAAGCACATCCAGGTGCTGCCTGCGGCAAAGTCCACCCTTTCTTGGGTACACATCTGCTGGTATTCCAGGTCCGACTTCATCGCTTCGTGTAATTGCAGCATGGTGTGGTCATACTCGGTGCGCAGGCTGCTGGTCATCCGTAGCAAGCGCAAGCCTTGTGCCTGCCAGGCCTTATAGGGTTTAACGTGGCGCAGCATATGTCTGGCCATGGCTTCAAAAGGCTCCCCTACACGCCACATCCACGGCAGTCCGGTGGGATTGACGTTGCTATATACGCGCAAAATCCTTGCCCCATGATTGGGTCGCGTAGCAAAGGCGTCCACATGCAAAAGGCTGTCGTCCTTGCGCTGCGTCGGCGTGGGGCCAGGCGCAGTCAAAAACCGCAACTCGGTCCCAGTGGACTGCAAGCCCTTGGGGTACGTTACAGCGAGCGTATTCACCAGTTGAACGGCTTGCGTACGAAACCGCATCATCAACTCGTGCATTTTGTATTGCACAGCTTTGTCGCCCAACGCTCCACGCTTGGTGTCGCCACTGGCGTCCAGACTGATGGTCTTGCGCTGCGGCGGCATCAGGCGCGGGTCTATCAACTCAGCTTCAGACGCGTTGAGCGTGAAAGGCAAATGGGTGAAATGCAGTACATCGCCGTTTTCTAGGCGCTCGACCATAGCCGCACGTTGTGCAGCGCTGACCGAGTCCAGGCCCCAGTCTGCGCAGTCAATCGGTACGATATGGGTCATGGGTACTGCTTGCGCTTTACGCCCGTGTCAATGCGCTGCCGCTTGCACTTGCGCATCGGGTTTCACCGTCCTCAAAAAGGCCATCATCTGCGCCTCTATGCGGTGCAAGGCTGCGTCCGTCTGCCCCTCAAAGCGCAGCACCAGCACCGGCGTGGTGTTGGAGCCTCGAATCAAACCAAAGCCATCGGGCCAGTCTACGCGCAAGCCATCCATATCACTCACCACAGCCGGTGCGGCAAAGCTGGCATTCTTTTGCAATTGGGCCACCACACGTGCAGGTTCACCCTCCTCACAGGGCACGTTCAATTCAGGTGTAGAAAAGCTGGTGGGCAAGGCGTTGAGAACTGCGCTCACATCGGCAAAAGCACTCAAAATCTCCAGCAGCCTCGCGCCCGCATAGGTGCCATCGTCAAAACCGTACCAGCGCTCTTTAAAGAACAAGTGCCCACTCATTTCGCCACTGAAAGGAGAATCCACCTCTTTCATCTTGGCTTTAATAAGCGAATGCCCCGTCTTGTACATGAGTGGCTTGCCGCCGGCAGCGGCAATCATGGGAGCCAACTGTTGTGAGCATTTCACGTCAAACAAGATCGTGCCACCCGGCACACGCGACAACACGTCTTTGGCAAACAGCATCATTTGGCGGTCTGGGTAAATCACCTGGCCGTCCTTGGTCACCACCCCCAGGCGGTCACCGTCACCGTCAAAAGCAAAGCCAATCTCGGCATCGGTCGTTTGCAGCGCTTTGATCACATCTTGCAGATTCTCAGGCTTGGATGGATCCGGGTGGTGATTGGGAAAGTTGCCATCCACTTCGCTAAACAGCTCTACCACCTCACAACCCAGCGCACGGAACACACCAGGCGCAGAGGCTCCGGCAATGCCATTTCCGCAGTCCACCACGATCTTCATGGGACGTTTTATTTTTACGTCTGATGCAATACGGTCACGGTACGGTGCGTCTACGCTGATGTTGCGTACGCGGCCACCGCTTTGCAGCGTCCAGCTTTCTTGCTCCATCGTGCGGCGCAGGTTTTGAATTTCTTCACCATAAATCGCCCGCCCACCCAGCACCATCTTGAACCCGTTGTAGTCTTTCGGGTTATGGCTGCCCGTCACCTGAATACCGGTGTCGCACAGCGTGTTGGCCGCAAAATACAGCATGGGCGTGGTGACCAGGCCCACATCCATCACATCCATCCCCGCCTCCACCAGCCCACGCACCAGCGCAGCGCTGAGGGCTGGCCCACTCAAGCGGCCATCCCTGCCCACCGCCACCACCTTGCGCCCATCAGCCAGGGCGGCTGTGCCAAAGGCACGGCCCAAGCCCACAGCAAATTCTTCGTTCAAGGCAGTAGGAACGATGCCTCGGATGTCATAGGCTTTAAAACTGGTATTAGAGACCTGCATAGATGTGTTTACCTTAATTTCAGACGAAGAAGATGGAAATGATTGTAGTGATTGCTAAAAGCCACCCCGCAGCCGGGCACCCATAGCCAGCAAGGGACGTAGTAAGCGGCGAAAGATATGGTTCAGGCTGAAACGTGGGCTAGCTTGCAACTGGCTTTGCAACTCGTCCAAAGCATCTTCTGCCGTGATAGGCTGATGGGTTCGTGTGCTGACATACATAGGGTAGACCAGCAAAGCAATAGCCACCAACTCGTCCAAAGAACGTCTTCTTGTTCGCCTTACCGTGACTGCATCACGACTGCCGACATCCTGTGTCAGCCCCCAACCTGCATAAAAAGGGGCGCCATACGTGCACACTGTCACGCCACGCATAAGCGCTTCAAATCCCATCAACGAGGTCATCACATGCACTTCGTCCACCTGCGCCAATAGTTGCGCTACGCTGGTGTCCACCAAAATCTCGTTGCAGTATGTCAAAGTCTGGGCATCGCCATACGCACCACCGCGCAAGCCAGCCGTTACGTCGGGGTGCGGTTTATAGACAATATAACTATCTGGGCGTTGCAAACGAACCGCTTTCAGCAAAGCCAAATTAGTACACACTTTCTGCGTGCCAAGGCGTATAGAAGCATCGCTTTCAACCTGGCCGGGCACCAGCACCACATGGCGACTGGCTGCAGGGCGCTGCCAGGAAATTTGGCCGTAGTTGTATTTGGTAATCCCATTTTTTACAATACGCTCGCGGAGCGTTGCCGCTCGCAGCAAAGTGGCCTCGTCAACGCTATATGTTTGCAGCAATGCTTCCAGGCTGCTCGGCCTTGTAGCGTCAAAATACATACCTTGTGCGTCAGCCACCCAAGAAATAGGTGCTACCAAATCTGCACCCAAGCCTACAGAGCGAATAAAACCGTCTTCCAATCGCAATACTGATACGCCTGTGTTTGGTGCAATCTTGTCGCAGTCCATCCCCCACAGCAATGCCGTAGCCCCTGGCGGCACCATATGCAAATGGCGAACTGCGGAAATGGCACTAAGACCTAAAAATTGCTGCGCAAACTTATGCTTACGCCAAGAAAAATTAACGGTATAGCAAGGTCTTGCCAATGCTGCTTGCAAGGCAAGCTGGTGGCTATTAAGCAAGGTGCTGGACGGGAGCATGCGCTATTTTGCCCAAAAACTCGTCTACTAGCGCAAAGTGCTGTTCCCATGTAGGCATGCCAAGCATATCAATTTGTACTAGTTGTGCCTTGCGTGCAGGGCTGTCATGTTCAGCATATTCCAGCACAGCATTGCGCCATGCCACCTTGTCACACGGGTCAAGCAACACAGGGGTCTGGGCGGCTATTTCTCTGATAGCGGGGAGATCACTTGATATAACAGGTACTCTAGCCGCAAGAGCCTCGGCCACTGGCAAACCAAAACCTTCGACGAAAGATGGGAAGAGTAACGCACAGGCATGGCTTAGCCAAGCCACCAATTCTGCATCTGTCGCTTCTTTGTGCCAGATCAATTTGCCATTCCATTGAGACGCGTCAGCCAGCTTCTGCATGACATCTGGCTGCTCCCATCCTGGTTGACCGATCACCACCAGTACGGGGGCCTTGTCGCCCAACTCGTCAATCAATGAACGCCACACATCCATAAGCAAGCTAAAATTTTTGCGTGGCTCTATCGTGCTAATGGCCAAAAAGTACGGTTTCGCCAAAGGCGAGCTGCCACTGTGCCTTGGCCATTTCTCTGGGGCCAAAGGTGCAGTAAGTACGGGTGGCAATGATTGGCCAGACTCTTTTGCATAGTTTGCAAGGGTATCTGCAGTTAACCTGGAATTGGCAATCAACCCATGCCCCCAAGCCAACATATGGCGAATACGTTGTTCATGTTTCTGCCGTTCACCATCGCGGCAATACTGCGGGTGGGTAATGGGAATCAAATCATGCAAAAAAAACAGTGGCCGAAACCCGTGCTTATGTACACCACGCACGTATTGCACGTCTTCCAGACCGCTATGCCCCGTATGAAAAAGCCATGCATGCCGAGCGTACGCAGCCGTCTGCATAGATGCCAGCGCTTGTAACGTCAACCACCGCAATTGCCACTGCTTTGTGCTGTTCCAATTCAAAAAAATATCAAACAGCTTTTGCGATGCAGAAACCGATAGCACCTTGCTCATTCCCCGCCAGCTCAGCGTAGCGCAGGCGCGATATCTAAAATGGTTGATATATGCCAGGCTCACGCGGTCAACCCCTGTAGGCAAGCGACCCATCCAGAACCGCTTGATCAACCGCGTGATGTCCACCACGACATCGGGCTGGTCAGCCATGCGATTCTTTCATTGCCCCTGCCAACCCCGGCTCTGCGGCAACTAGAGGAAAGGGCTTATAAATATTACCGTTGATTTGCGTATGGGCAATCACATAATTTTTGAACTTGGCGTGCAACACCAAATCAGGCTGCCATGTGTTGCCAGCCGCACCCCAAAACTCGTTCAGGCTGCCCTGATAGGTCAGGCCTTCCATGTCATAAATCGCTTTACCAGTCACCTTCACGGGTGCGGCATGGTCAAGGGCAGACAGCCCAACCGTGCTGTTGATGGCCACCACACCTTTTGCATGCGACAACAAGGTGGGTAAATGCTGGTCATGAATGTACTGTAAACGTCCATTTAGACTGTATTGGTCTTTTAAACGCTGCACGTCTGCCGTGTAATCTGTGTAACCTCGGTCTATTGGATGGTGCTTAAATATCAAAATGCTATCACTGGGTGCATTTGCTGCAAACGACTGCGCAACCTCTTGCATAAACTCCCCTACACTGGCGTAGTGGGAATGAAATCGGATTTGCGAATCAAGAGATGCCTGCAAAATCACCAGAAAGAAATTGCCGGATTCTTTAGAGCATAAATTTTCTTGTATGCCAGCCTCTTTGCGGTGGTAATAAAGCTTTCGCCAATAAGACCGCACCCACAATGGCCCCTCTAACAAAGACAAACTACGGTGATGCTTGTAGCGAAAAAAATAGGGCCAAGCCAGCGCTGCAGCAATGTAGTAGGTCATGGCCTGTTTGGCAGCAGCTCCCAATGTGGCACCAACGGGCACGTCTTTTGGCAAAGGAAGAATCGTTTGTTGATGGTAAAAATCAACGTCTTTAGTAAGATCAGAAAACCCGTTTACGCCATCTTTTTGCAAAGTTACATAGTTAGGCCGAGCGTAACCTTCCTCAAAGACCCAGACCTGAACGCCTAGAGTTTTGGCAACTTGTATGGCAGTTTGATGCAAAGGCCTGCAATCACCAAAAAGCAGTATTGCGTCAACTGAGCGCTTTTCTAATATGTTTTCACAAAAAGACGGCCAAGCACGGTCTGAGCCGCGATAATCAATTGCAGTGTGCGAATAGAACCAGCGGTCACCGCCATTAAAATTGATTTTGGTGACACTCTTGGCTCCAGCGTTTGCCAGCTGTTTGGCAACATAATCAAAAAACGTACCGACCGGCCCCTGCAAAAGCAGTACATTTTTGCCAGAAAATTGACCTAAGTGACTGCTATGTATATTCATTAAAATTGAGTCTTTTTGCTGCATCGCACAATACTTGTTATTGTCGTTGGTTTTACTGCAATTAGCGTCACAAAACTGCCAAGTACCATTGGCTGTAACGATTTTTGGAATTAATTCACAGTTATGCTCAACCTATTTCCACCCGCATTACTCGATCAGCCAAGGAATTCAATGCCTAGAAATTTTTCTACATTATGTTGCATTTCTGCCGTCCTGTTATTTTCAACCGCATGCAGCAATATTCCTACCGTAGGGCCCAGCCGAGAAGAAATTCAAAACGCAGCCAGCATCAAGGACTCGCCATTACAAATTATCGACGTCTCTGACGACATTGCGCGTCAGCTGTTTGCTGGCCGCAAACAAATTAACAGCTTTGCAGACAGCTTTAGCGTGCGGGCGCCTGGCCCCGCCCTGGTAGGCGCTGGCGATGCACTCGAAGTTACTATATGGGAGGCTCCACCTGCCACCCTGTTTGGTGGCGGCGATATGGCCGCCCGTACTGGAGCCGCCATTTCCACATCGCGCGCTACCAGCCTGCCCGAACAGGTAGTCAACAGTGAAGGCCGCATCAGCGTGCCGTTTGCCGGCAGTATTGAAGCTGCTGGCCGCAGCACTGCACAAATTGAAGAAGACATAGTCAGGCGTCTTAAAGGCAAGGCCAACCAGCCCCAGGTCATAGTGCGCCAATTGCGCACTACATCCGCCATGGTGACCGTGGTGGGCGACGTGGTCAACAGCACGCGTATGGCCATTACCCCACGCGGTGAACGCGTGCTGGACGCCGTGGCCACGGCTGGCGGTGCCAAGCCCGCCATCAACAAGACCACCGTGCAAATCACCCGGGGTACCACCACCGTGGCCATGCCGCTAGACGTCATCATCCGCGAGCCACGGCAAAACATTACCTTACAAGCGGGTGATGTAGTGACCGCTCTGTTTCAACCGCTGAGCTTTACTGCACTGGGTGCCACGGGCAAAAACGACGAAGTCAACTTTGAAGCACAAGGCATCAGCCTGGCGCAAGCCCTGGCTCGCCTGGGTGGCCTGCAAGACATACGGTCTGACGCACAGGGCGTTTTTGTATTTCGCTACGAAAACCCCAAATCACTCAACTGGCCCAAGCAACCCGTCGCAACCACCAAAGACGGCCTGGTACCCGTTATCTACCGCATTAACCTGAAAGACCCCAACACTTTTTTTGTAGCGCAAACCTTTGCCATGGAAAATAAAGACATGGTGTACGTTTCAAACGCACCTATTGCAGAGATTCAAAAATTCGCCAACCTCATTTACACCATTGTGTTGCCAGCACTGAGTGTGGGTAATTTGATCAAATAACGCTAGGTGCTTGCAGTAAGCGCTTTTTCATAAACAGCTACTGTGCGGTTTACGCAGTTATCCCATGTGTAGCTGGCGGCAACTTTTAGGCCATGAGCTACAGCTATCCCGCGCCACTGCTCGTCTAGCAGACTTTTGGCCAGGGCTTGTCCTAAACTGATAGTGTCGTCTGGGTTTGCAAGCAATGCTGCTCCCTGCGTTATTTCTGGCAAACATGATGTGTTTGCCACTACAGTAGGCACGCCACACGCCATAGCCTCTATTGGTGGTAAGCCAAAGCCTTCGTAAATCGACGGGTAGCAAAAGCTGGCTGCACCCGCATACAGATACGGCAAGTCATGCTCTGGCACAAAGCCCAAGTGCAGTAACCAACCTTGCTGCTGGCCAGCGGCTATCTCAGCTAGTAAACGATCGTTTAACCAACCTGCTGCGCCTGCCAACACTAATGGATATCGCCGCTGCAATACAACGTCAAGCGTGCGGTAGGCAGCCAGCAACTGGCTAATCTTTTTACGCGGTTCAAGGGTTGACACACATAGCAGGTAAGCCCCTGGTTGCAAACCGTAGCCATGCAACATAGGCGTTAGTACGTCTGCGTTACGTGGCTTAAAATGAGGCGACACGCCCAGCGGTACCGCCGTTATCCGATCAGCTGGCAAACCCGTGTACGCCATAACCTCTAGTCGGGTAGTTTCACAATCGGTTATCACCTGCGATGCTTTTTGCACAGACCGCGCAAAGTCATGTTCAAACTGCGCCACACGCTGCGCCGGGTGTGTTTGCGGAAATTTAAATACCGATAAATCGTGGACGGTAATTACACCCACGTCAGCATAAGGCGGTAAAAAAAAGTTGGGGCCGTGAAAGACATTGCCTTTAAACGAAAACGGCAAAACGACGTTAGCTACCCAGCGCTTATTTAAAATTTTCTTGCCAATTCGGCTAAACAAATCTGGTGTGTTGGTTCTACCCGTTTGCGCATTTACCAAGCTTGCCGGGTTAACCACCCAGTGTCTATTTTTATAAAACTGCAACTTGCTCACATCTGCATGCGCTGGCAAGCGCTGCGCTAGTTCCCATGTGTAGCGCCCAATACCAGATAAACCAGGAGTGAGCGCCTCAACTCCCAGAATAAGCTTCAAGCGCGCGCCTCCAGCATCCAACGCAAGGTTTCACGAAACGCAATTGGCGCGACAGAACCGATAATTGATTCTAAATATGCACTGCTGCCCACCAGAATCTTTACCTCGTTTTGGCGAACAAAAGCAGGATTTACTCGCACCTCAAGATTATGCCCTGAAAGCTCCCGTGCAATACCCAACACATCGTTCAAAGACATTGCTAGACCTGAGCAGATATTAAACGTTTGACCAACAGCAGCTGGGGTTTCGAGCAATTTTGTATATTGATGAACAACCGAACGTACATCCGAAAAGTCGCGTGCAATCTCTAAATTACCTAGCTCAATCACTGCTGCACGTTTAGATATGTGACTCACTATTTTGGGGATCAAATAATCATCTCTTTGCCCTACACCAGTGTAATTGAAAGGACGAACTATCGTGATTGGCAAGCGATCGGAATACAGGCGCGATAAATACTCCATGGTTAACTTGCTGACAGCATAATCGTTGGCAGGCGCAGCAGGAGTATTCTCAGTCAACACACCTCCAATTGCATTTCCATAAATATTTGCACTACTAGCAAGCAACACTGATTTAAGCGGGGTGTTGGCCTGTAACAATGCTTCTAGCAAATTACGTGTACCAACCACGTTAGTTTTGTATATGGCCTGCGCATCCCCATGCGCTACGAACGAAATTGCCGCTAAATGTACAACATGTGTAGGTTGCACGGCTTGAAGTACATCAACTAAGCTACCAGATTCAGACAAGTTGACATTATGTAATGTCGTAACACCGTTAATGCCATCCTCAACGCCAATGCGTACCAAGCCATGCACTTCGTAGCCTGCACGGCTTAAGGTATCAGCCAAATACCGGCCCGTAAAACCGTCTGCGCCAGTAATCAATATTTTTTTCATGACTTATATTAACTTATCCGCAATCCGATTTTAGGCCCAACGAAACAACCACAACTATGCGATTGAGGCAACCTTGCACCCATAGGACCTCTGAAATTTATGTTGGGTTGATGCGAGAATAGAGGACAGGTCAACTTCTATATACTGAGTGCAAATACTGTCTCGTCATTAGTAAAAAATTGAGAGACTTGTAATTATCCAGTAATTACACAACTGGCAATGAATACCTATACCTAACAGTGCGCTAAAATTGAAAAAGCATGCCCTGATATGCACCAGGTGATTTGTGATAAGTGTCTTTACTGACAAAAAAATCAGCTGTTCGCGCCCCTAAATTTAAGCCCATTTTTTTCATACCATCAATACTAAAATTAGTAATATGAACATCAACATCAGAGAAAATATCCGCTGCATGCTTCTCGTTTAACTGGTCAGCAGTCCAAAGAAATTTCCATTGGTTTCTTTCTACAAATGGAACACTAATATAAATTGCGCCGTCTGCATTTAAGTTTCGATGCATTGATGAAAATAACTCTCTAGGTTCTTCGATATGCTCAAAAACCTGTAGCGCAATAATTAAGTCATAATTTTCTTTATGCGTATGATCAAATAATCCAAGCCGACTATCAACTTTATAGTTCTTCAAAGCATAGTCGTGGCAATATTTATTAACCTCGAAACCAGTAGCTGACAACCCAAAATCTCTGCATGCTTTCAACAAAATACCCGTCCCATGGCCAATCTCCAAAACTGTCTTACAGCCTGGAAGTCTGGTTATCAATTCGAGGATTAGTTGACTTTGAATCGAAGCGTGGTTTTCGTTTTGGCTAACCAAAAAATCTAAATCATGCTTTTGTTGCTCGTCATTTTCATGATAGTCAGACTTATGGAAGAAGCTCTGACAGTCCATGCAATAAGTTTGTGGATAAGTCTTCTTCGTTCTCCTGCCTACAACGTCTTGGACATGCAAAATGTATTGCGAATCGCAGATAAGACAAACGCCTTTTTTTTCCATTTTTCACCTCAAAAATAATCCATCTAATATTACACCAGGTCTTTAAATATAAAAAGCTCTAAGCTTTTAGTTAACTACCAATTTTTAAATAGTAGAGGATCAGACAGCCGCATGTTGGCAAATATTAAAACGATTTCGCTTTTTCATTTCGGCTCAAATCGGCCACTACCATCATCTGGCAAAGTTGCTCTAGTGTTGTTTTTGGCTCCCACCCAAGTTTATCCTTAGCTTTGCTTGGGTTACCGATCAGCAACTCGACCTCAGCAGGGCGGTAAAATTTATGATTTACACGCATAACTGTCAGTCCAGTTGCTGTGTCGACCGCAGTCTCCAATTCCGCCTTGCCTCTGAAGTCCACGGTAATACCAGCGCCTTTGAACGCCATACGCACAAAGTCGCGGACAGTCTCTGTTCTGTTGGTAGCCAACACAAATGTGTCTGGCTCATCGGCTTGCAGCATTTGCCACATACCTTCTACATATTCTTTGGCAAAACCCCAATCGCGCTTTGCATCTATATTACCGAGTTCTAGGCAATCAAGTTTGCCTAATTTAATTTTAGCTACACTATCCGTAATTTTACGTGTTACAAACTCACGGCCACGCAAGGGACTTTCATGGTTGAACAAAATACCGCTACTACCAAAAATTCCATAACTTTCGCGGTAGTTAATTGTCATCCAGTGGGCGTACAGTTTTGCTACCCCGTATGGGCTACGTGGATAAAAAGGTGTATCTTCTAATTGAGGTATAGCCTGTACCTTACCAAACATCTCCGATGTACTTGCCTGATAAAACCGTATTCCGGGATCGACTATCCGAATAGCTTCCAGCAAGTTAACTGGTCCTATGCCGGTAATTTCTGCGGTTGTGACTGGTTGATCAAAAGATACACCGACAAAGCTTTGTGCAGCAAGGTTATAGACCTCTTTAGCGCCTGTAGTTTGCAAAAGGCGAATGCTAGAACTGAGATCAGTCAAGTCATATTCAATTAAGTGTAGATTAGGATGCGTGTCGACACCAAGTTCCTCTATACGCCAAAAGTTTACTGAACTGGTACGTCTGTACGTACCATATACTGTATAGCCTTTACCCAACAACAACTCCGCCAAATAGGCTCCATCTTGTCCGGTTATTCCTGTAATAATAGCTTTCATGAATTTTGTTGGTTACTCACAATAAATCATTTCAATCTCTGGGTTTATGTAGCTTACTGCAGTGGCTATGTTACTAGTAACGTGTAAAAATGAATGACAGCTCGCCAGTAAATGCGCGTCAATCATCACGTCCTCAGCCATTTTTAATGACCATTTAGTACGATCCGCAGCGACTAGATTTTGTATCTGATGTCCTTCTCGTAATTGGTCTCTCTTATCTAGCGAGGCATACTTCGAGTCATCAGTTATCGACGTTCTGGTAACGTCATTCCTGAAAATTAATCGTTCGCCGAAAACAGCAGCAAAACTTGAAACGACTGCGTCTTGGTCAGTAGCAAGAAATATTTGATAAGAAGAGATTTTCTTATTAGAAATAAGATTGAGTATATTCTTAATAAACGTTGAAACCCCTGGCATCAACCCATTTGGTTGCTCTATCGAGTGAGATGGATGCTTGACATGGACACCAATAATATAATCGGCTTTGAATTTATCAAAGACAATAGCGTTGATCATAGTATTTAATGAGTCTGTGATGCGAAAGTATTTCTTGTAGAAGCGTCCGTACCTGCGACGCCATTCAGGAAAATCAGGCTGCTTGTAAAGCTCACGCGCATTCACATAGGTTAGCAAAGGCTCATTAATTTCATTGAAATTATCGTAGTAGACGGCGCCTACACTCAAAAAAGAATCATTACTGTAGTCAACGAGTGAGACTGGCATGTCTGGAATTGGCAAAAATAACTTCGTGAATATATTTCCGTCTGCCTCAGTTCCGTAACAAAAGCTCATGGGTGATTCTACGTTGCGATAAGACCGCAATGTAGCAATTCTCCAATCGGGAATCACAACGGCCACGTCAGGCCGCCCATAGTTCCATACAAAGTGAGAAATAAAAGTGTTAAAGACTGAATAAAACCCTCCGTCATGGAGCGGTACTACGATTTTTTGAAATTTGTAACGTAACGAATCGGATTTTGTTGCCTTGTTTCTTACTTCAGAAAATTTCCTATACAACGCACTAGAGTTGACAACAATACCTTCTTTTAAAATCTCATTTGTGGTTCCAAGGAAAATATTCTTAGGACAAACTATATTAAGATAATAATGTTTAAGTTGCTCGTGGCTAAATGTATGAGCATATTCAGTTCTTTTCCTTGATCCCAATAAAAGTTCTTCATGTCTAAAATATGCATGTCTAAGGGCTTTGGATATATCTACGCTTTCGTACCGACACTGTAGACCAATAGCTTGTCCGGCAAAAGCTTCAAAAACTGCAGGCTCATATCCCATGACGTTTACAGCACTAAATAAGCCACTTTCAATCATTTCGTCATGCGCATGTCCTGAACTAATAATTGCCGGCTTACCTAAAGCAAACGCCTGGCGAGGTGTAATAGAGTAACACTCACCCTTGGACAGCAAAACGTAAACATCAAAGGTATTTAGTAAAGACGCGTAGTTGTACTCATCTAGTTCTTCGTGGGAAATTATGATATTTTTGATATTACGATGATCAATCATCTTTATTACTTCATCGTAAATGAAGCCATAACTCAAAGGCGAATGAATTAGTAATTCAACATCTTCAAATCCATCAAAGCACTCAATAAAACAATCAATCAATTGTTTTACGTTTTTTCTAGCGCTGAAAGATGCTACAGATCCGAATCTGAATTTCTTCTTCGAATTTTTTCTAAGCCGCTCGGCATTAAATAGTGAAAAGTCAAGTGAAAGCGGTAGATAAAAGACTGGCACGTTGACACCAGAATTTTCAATCATCTTCTTACCCCATTTTGACGTGGTGATCACGGCATCAAAGGTAGTATTGAGGGAATCTACCCACCAACTCGGTAAGTGTGTGGAGTCGAATACTACATAAGCGATTTTTATTTGTGCATCGGGTACTTTTTTATAATTTAAGTCGTCAAGTGAGTTTGAAAATACGTCTGTGTAGATAGCGATATCAACTCCCGAAACTTCACTTTCTATTTTCCTAGCTTTTCCAAAACGAGTGTCAATTTGGCTCCATCGACTGTCATCGGGTCTAGTGTCAATTAGCTTGCAATCGAAATTATCAAATAAATGATGTAACAGAGTTAAAGAGAGCCCTCCAATACTGGTTGAAGTCTCGAACCGTCCGACTATAGCTACAGAAAGTGCCCCAGCGCCCTCTTCGATATTTGCTTCTGAAATTACAGTTGAATATAACAATTCGCCATTATATTTAATTTCCAGCTTTAGATTTGCGTCACTACCTACCGGAATTACATGCTGATTGCCGAATTTTATTGGATTTAAAACTATTCCACCAAAGAAGAATTTCAGGCTCTCTGATTTAAACTCTGTCAAAATCAATCCATTTTTATGGTCGCAAATATCCAAAACAATGCCGAATTTAGGTATTATCCTGTTCAAATGCAACAAATAATTATGTAAAAAAATAAATTTTTTACTAATAAGTTTTGACAAATCATTTTGCTTTGATGGCAATCTCTTTCCGATTGCAATCTGTTCGAGCATCGCAGGATAATTTTTGAATTCATTAAATAAACCCGTACATAATTTGAATAATTTACTATGTACATTAGTCCAATTTTTTGTTTTCTTAAAGAACTCCTCGGATGCCAGAATAGCGTAAACAATATCAATTCTCGTTCGACCTTTTTCCAACCAAGATATATAGACATTTAATCCATTTTGATCGGGAAGTCGATCCAATAAACTTAAGTACGCTTCATTCAGAAAGTCTTTATCTGTCAATGGATTCATTTTTATTTCCTTATTTGATTTTTATTGGTAATTGCATCACAATACCAATTCCAAGTTTTTTTAATACCCACAGGAAGTTCACTCTTAACTTGAAAACCCAATTTAAAAAGTTTTTCTACATCACTGTACCTTCTCGATATTCCTACTGGTTTAGATGCATTCCAAACAATTCGTCCATTGAAATTACTAGCTTCAACCAAAGAATTCACTAAAGACTGCATAGTATTTTCTTGCCCGCTTCCAATGTTATAGATACCTTCACTCGTTTCCATCAAGAAAATTGCAGCTCTAGCTGCATCTTCTACAAACATAAAATCTCGTGTGGTTTCTGGTCGGCCCCAAACTTCTAGAGAAGTTCCATTTGATACGGCTCGCTCTAATTTTGAAATTAGAGAGGGGACTACGTGGCCTGATACGATATTAAATCGGTCATGTGGTCCGTATAAATTTGTATAAACCCCATAAACAAACTTCTTATTAAATTTTTCTGACAGTAGTTTTAAATATGAATACGCTAATCTTTTAGCCATTGCATAGCCGTATTCCCCATCATGTGGATCGCCCTCAAATAACGATTCTTCGCGCAATGGTAATTGCTCAAAAGGATATTTATAGCTTGCAACTGTGCCAGCGAAAAATACTTTTTTGACGCTATCTTGCGAACAAGCCGTAAACACTGCATCGTTGATAAGTACATTTGTGGACAGTGTTTCTAGGGGATACATTAAATTTCCACCCAAGCCATGAACTTTTCCAGCCAGATGAAAAACATACTCTGGTTTGAATTGATTAAAGAAATCTACCGTCTCAGTTTTAGACTCGAGGTTCAATCTTTTTCTATCTGGAATTTCAATATGGACATCGTATCTATTTTGAAGCAAGTCTTGTACGTATCTTGAAACCATGCCAGTACCACCGGTTATGAGTACTTTTGAACCGTTCCACATCATTTCACCTCTTAAAGTTTTACATGAATTTTATTAATTAGAGTACCTGTCAAGTACTCTGCGTGCTACTAATCGATTGAAATCAATAATTACCAATCTGCACAATTACCGTTCAAATTGATTACTGAATCCCTTGGTAGCAAACCTAGTGCACTGATGAGCTGACCGACAGAAAACTCCCACGTACTAAATTTGTCTATTGACGCAAAAAAAACTGTTTGATTGGCAAATATCCATTGATGAATGGCTATAGCAAGCAACTGTGGAGTTTCAGCAGTAAAGTAACTTACACAGGGCAGGTTAATTTCACGGAATACCGAAATATCTCGCGCCAAGACTGATTTTTGGTGTAGTGCGGCCTCTATTATAGGCAATCCAAATCCTTCGGCGTATGATGCAACAAGCACGCCACTACAGTTTTTGTACAAAAGCTCTAATAGCTCGTCGCTGGCGTTTTCTAACCAAAAGAGGCGTCTGCCTAATTCTGGATGCTGACGCACGTCAGCCTGAAGGCGCTCAGTTTTCCAACCTGATTTGCCTACAATTACCAATAAGGGTTGGGCTTCCTTCTTGTTCTGCCAGAGCAAGTCGAACGCGGCAAGAGCGTGGTCATATCCCTTACGTGGCTCAAGTGTGCCCACCATAAGCACAGTTCTAGCGCTGCCAATGATTGCTAGTAATACCGCGATATTCAACGGCAGCCCGACAGTGGGAAAGCTAGCATTTATATCGGCACCAAGTGCAATTACGCTAGCTGGCAATACCCCAGGTATTAAACCGAAATTCTCATCTAACCAGATAGATAACTCATTCTTTACGGTTTCAGAAATACAAATTGCACTATCTGCGTAGACAGCAAGCAATTTGATCCAACGCCGAAAATTGCGAGTAGTCTTATCAGGAAACCATTGTGGGTGCAATAATGGCAATATGTCGTACACGAATATATGCACTGAAACACCAGCATTTTTCCAACTGAGCAGTTGTTTTTCTTGCCGCGGTAATAGATGAGCCGCCAAGTCTAGTCCGAGAAAAATGTCACCGTATTGCACTGATACAGCTTTTCCAATTTTTTTAGTTTCGTTTTCTAACCTCATCAAAAAATCTGTCGAAGCGTAGCAATATCCATGCTGTCGAGTAGAAAAAACCGGGCATATTTTAAAGCCGTTAGGTGGAGCGTTTAGTAGTTGTAACAATAATGCCCGAACTACGCGTTGAATACCTGTTCGTGCATCGACTTGATAAATGACGGAGACATCTACCAATAACTGTTGCGTACAATTAGGTTCTTCTTTTAATGGAAGAATACCTTTTTTAATACATCTCCGCGCGAATCGGACTGGCAGAATTTGTATCGCCCAAGCAGAAAGAAAGTCCGCAACTTGCATCAGGCTGCCGCCTGCTCATCATAGAATCCAAAAGCTTGATCAATATCGTCAAAAGTAAATAACTTGCCTTTGACAAGTACAGCAGCATGTGCGCAGTGTGATCGCACATAATGCGAATCATGCGATACGATTATCATTGCCCGATCATTACGTTTTTCGAATAGTTCGATGCGACATTTTTCGTGGAACTTGCTGTCACCAACGGCGATGATTTCGTCAATAAGAAAGCAATCAAACTCTACGACCATCGATATAGAAAAAGCAAGCCTAGCACGCATACCCGCAGAGTAGGTTTTAACCGGCTCCCAAAGGTAACGACCTAGCTCGGAAAATTCTTTTACAAATTCAATTTTGTCGTCCACGCTCGCACCGTATACGCGACATATAAATCGCAAATTGTCGAGCCCGGTCAACGCACCCTGAAACGCACCACCAAAAGCCAACGGCCAAGACACACTCATGCTACGAATAATTTGACCGCTAGTAGGCCTCTCAGCACCACTCATTAAACGTATTAATGTAGATTTTCCAGCACCATTACGGCCAAGAATGCCAATTTTTTCACCAGGACGAATAATTAGATTCACGTCATCAAGCACAGTCACGCTTCCGTGCCGCGTAACATAACGTTTAGTCACGTTTGTGATGTTTATCATTCGGGAGTGACCTTACGACTAATTTCACGTGTTTTCGCAAGTCCCAGTAAAGTCAAAAGAATACAAAAAATGGCCATGTATTCAATACTGTAATGCGCCTTGAAAGTTGATCCAAAATAGCCTTCTCGCAACAACTCGACTCCATGCACCATAGGAAATAGTAATACGAAATCCTGAGCTGCTGTCGGTAACGCATCTACCATGAATGCAGCCCCTGAAAGTGGAAAAAGGAGGTAAGACACAGGGTGCCACAACTTGTCGACTACCTCAGATTGCTCGCTAAGGGACCCCATTAAAACCGCCAAGGAAGATCCAAACCATGCGAGCATAGACCAAGCAAACAGTATTTTTGCCAAATCCTCGGGGGGCTTGATCCATCCGAGGAATGAGAATAAAGATGCTAAAACAACAAAGGAAATAGTCGCGCCGCCAGCTTCCAATATTAGCCGAGCTGCAAAAATGTCAATCACCTTGACATGTCTGTGATACATCAGCGCGAGATTCGGAGCTATTGCACCTATGCAACGACTGGGCATATTGCGCCACAACAATACGCTTGAATATCCAGTAATTGCAAAAGCAACGATTGGTAAACCTGTGTTGCTTGTTGCCTTTGCAAGCGCCCAAAGAGTTGTCACGCCAAGCGTGAACATCATTGGTTCAAAAAATAACCATAAAAAACCAATGTTGTGGCGACCATAGCGCGTAAGCACTTCGCGCATTAACAAGGCGCCAATTACCCGCCGTTGAACAGCCCATGAATGCAGCAAGCTAGAGGGCAATCTCGACTTACTATTAGTAAAATTAGATGCAGGCGGAGTCACAACATTTACTCCTTAATCTTGATGCTCACGCACACCAGCCATAAGCATACTCAAGATACCCCAGGCTACCAAACCCAGAATAAAAATGGACAGCATGTTTTTAATGCGGTAAGGCTCCAGTGCATAGTCTGGCTTGCTGGGCTGCACGATGCGTTCAAGGTACAAGGTTTTGCGGCGTGCTTCGTTGCGGGCAGTTTCCAAGATGGTCATTGCAGATGCCAATTGGCGGTCTGCAAATGCGCGCTCCAGGTTTAGGCGTTCGTAGTCAGCGGCTTTGCTGGTTAGGGAGTTATTGCCAGTGCCAGCTACCCTGGCCATCTCCAGCTCCATCTCGCGCTGTAGGCCATCTACACGTTTTTGCAAGGGTGCAATTTGTGGATTCTCTGGACTAAGGCTGCGTACTTGCACCAGTTGCAGCTTGCTGGCTATCAGCTCTTCTTGCAACTTGTTGACTTGCAGTAACTGCAGTGCAGACTGGCGTTCAGGGTCAAACACAGCACGCTGGTTTCTAAAGCTGGCCAAGCTGACGGCTGCTTCTTTGGCACGGCGCTCGGCGTCTGTTACCTCGGCCTGCGCGTACTTGACCAGGTCTACCCGGCCACGCTCGTTGATTTGGTTAACCAGGCGTTCACCCATCGACAGCAGCTTGACATTGATGTTGTACACATCTTGCGCAGAATAGCCGCGGGTTTGTAGCACCGTAATGTTGGTTGCATTGTCATGCCCCACGCTGATGCGTTTGCTGTAATACTTGAACAATGCTTCAAAGCTATTGTCTTCCCACAGGGTGCCAAAACGACTTGCAAAGTCTATGGCTTCGTTGCTGACGGATTTACGGTATGCAAATGTCTGATCAATTTCAGCCAATGCGTCGCGCGACAATACAAAGTCATGCACGGCAAAAGTGTCGTCTTGCGACCGGCTAAAACCCGTGCCAGAAATAATGGCACTTAATGCGCTTTGCTGTTGCTGGCGCTGGGGGCTACGCACAATAAACCGCGCTTCTGAAATATAAACATCAGAAGCAATGAAGCCGTAATACACCACACCGCAGGCTGTAGGTATAAGTACAGTAAGAGCAAAGAGCATGTGCTTGCACAAAAATGCGTACATCTTTGAAAAGATGCCGCGTTTTTGGGGGGCGGTGCCTGGACTTGGGTTTGCTATAGGCCTGCTGGTTACCGCAATGGTTGCTGGTGGTGCAGGTTCTGGCTGTGCAGCGTCTAACGTGGGTTCTGTGGACAAAATAGTGCCTAGGTGGTAACCAATGAATGGGGCTTATTTTAAGCTTAAGCCGCTGTGCGGCCATAGATGTCTTCATAACGCACGATGTCGTCTTCACCCAGATAAGCACCTATTTGCACTTCGATGATTTCAACAGGCTCTGTGGTGTGGTTTTCTAGCCGATGTTTGGCACCCAGAGGAATGAAGACATGTTGACCCACTGCATAGTTGGCAACCACGTCGTCCACCGTGATGGTGGGTGCGCCCGATATGACGACCCAGTGTTCTGCGCGCTGGGCATGCGACTGTAGCGACAGTCTGCCTGCTGGCTCGACCAGAATGCGTTTAACCTGGTGGTGCGTACCCGTGTCGATAGAGTCGTAATTGCCCCAAGGGCGCTGCACTTTGCGGTGGTGCGACACCAGGTGGGGGTGAATTTCGCGCATGCTGTTCACAGCGTCTTTGACAGACTGGGTAGAGTCGCGATGGGTGATAAGGAGCGCGTCTGGCGTTTCTACCAAGATCAGGTCGTTTACACCCACAAAGGCTACGGGCTTGCCAGAATGGGCGTAGTTGCCTTTGGCGTTGACGTTGACGACTGAGTTGCCGTCCAGGCCACGGGCTTCGGCCAGTTCTGCAATGGCGGACCATGATCCTAAATCGTTCCACAGCATGTTAAGGCTCACCATGGCTACGTGGCTGCTGCGTTCAAAAACGGCGTAGTCAACGCTGATGCTGGGGCAGTCTTGCAGGGCAATGGCTTGCGGGTGGAAGGCTTTTTTCTTGGTAACGCCAGAACGCACTGCCTCGGCTACCGTTTCAGCTATGCGGCGTTCAAAGCGGGTTAACTCTGCCAAAAACAAGCCTACGGGCATGACGAACATGCCGCTGTTCCACGCGTAGTTGCCAGTTGCCAGCATGGCTTTGGCTTTGTCTACGTCTGGTTTTTCTACAAAACGGGCTACGCGGGCAATGCTGGCGTCTTGGCCTGCAAGCGCGGCACCAATTTCTATATAACCAAAGCCGGTATCTGGCCGGGTGGGCGTGATACCAAAGGTGACCAAAAAGCCCTGGTTGGCACCCGCTATGGCAACAGCACTAGCCGCAGCATAACTGGCGGCATCTTCCATATGGTGGTCTGACGGCATAACGAACATGAGCGCGTCTGCATCGCCAATGTATTGCGCTGCCAGGGCTATGGCAGCAGCAGTGTTTTTGGCCACCGGTTCATAAATGTAGGTAACGGGTTTTTGGGTGTGGGGCTTGACGTGCGCCTCCAGCAAAGACTGGTGTTCTGCACTGGCCACGACGATAACTTCTGTAATAGCTTGCAATTGGTCGGCACGCAACACCGTTTGGGACAACAGCGAATGCTTGCCGCCAAAGCTTTGAAACTGCTTGGGGCTTGCACTGCGCGACACGGGCCACAGGCGCGTGCCAGCGCCGCCCGACAGAATAACGGCAACGATGCGTTTGGATGGCTGATTCATTAGTGTTTTCCCTTAGGTTTGGTAGCATAATATTCTTCTAATGTATGCTTTTAGTGTTGCAGGTTTGTACAAAGCACTGCATGGTATGTACATTTTCAATTTTAATGTGCAAAAGTCACTTTACGGTGGTGTGCGAGCCACGACGTGGGTTTAGCTACCCAAATGTGATGAGGCTAGGCTACAACGCCATACACATGTCCGAAAACAGCTAGTTTTTACGTATCGCGGGCGTATCATATGCCCTATGACCCCCTATTCTGACGATGCCTGCTACAAAGCCCTGCAAGCCCGCGATGCACGGTTTGATGGCTGCTTTTTTACGGGTGTCACGTCTACGGGCATTTATTGCCGCCCGGTCTGCCGCGTGAAGGCACCCAAGCAGGCGAATTGCCGCTTTTTTAAGCATGCTGCTCAAGCGGAGGCCGCGGGTTTTCGGCCTTGCATGCGCTGTCGGCCCGAGCTGGCGCCGCATTCGCTGGTGTGGTCGATTCAAGACGCGTCGCACACGCTGGCGCTGCAGGCGGCGCATTTGTGGGACGGGGCCGTGGCGGCAGACGTGCCCAGCGTGGCCCAGGTGGCGGCCAGGCTGGGGGTGAGTGACCGGCATTTGCGGCGTATTTTTGAGACGCATTTAGGTGTGTCGCCCCTACAATATCTGCAAACGCGCAGGCTGCTCACGGCCAAGCAGTTGCTAACCGACACGCGCATGGCGGTGGCCGATGTGGCATTGGCCAGCGGCTTTGCCAGCGTGCGCAGCTTTAACGCGGCGTTTGCGCAGCATTACCGGTTTAGCCCCTTGCAGTTGAGCAAGCAGGGGCGTGAAGACGCCCCCCACGCAAACACAGCAGCAAACACAGCAGCCGCAGCCAGCCACGCCATGCTGAGCGTCAAACTGGCCTACCGCCCGCCCTATGACGTGCAGGGCCTATTGAATTTTTGGCGGAAGCGGCAGATAAACGCTATAGAAAACATAGCTGCTTGCGCATATTCCACGCTGGCGATACGCACTTTTGGCATCCAAATGAATGGAAAGAGGCTGACGGGCTGGGTGCGCACCCAGTTTGACGAAACGCGTTGCCAGGTTGTGCTGCAAGTAAGCGACAGCCTGCACCCTGCCCTGCCCAGCGTGATCGCCCGCATGCGCGCCGCGCTCGACCTGGACGCCGACCCAGCGGCCATCAACGCCGTGCTGGGTGCGCACTTTGCGGGTACTGAGGGCATGCGCGTGCCGGGTGCGCTGGATGGGTTTGAAGTAGCAGTGCGCGCCATTTTGGGCCAGCAAGTCACCGTGGCTGCGGGGCGCACCTTTACCCAGCGCGTTGTTGATACTTTTGGCGACCCGATAGTCACACCCTGGCCCGAGCTGTCCAGGCTTTTCCCCACGGCAGCCATTTTGGCACAGGCGAACCCTAGCGTTTTGGGCGGTTTGGGCATCGTCAAACAGCGCCAGGCGGCCATTATGGCCCTGTCGCAGGCGGTAGACAGTGGGCAACTGGACTTGAACACCCCCGCCCAGGCCTTGCAAACGGTAGAGCAGCTTAAAAGCTTGCCCGGCATAGGCGACTGGACGGCGCAGTACATTGCCATGCGTGCGCTGCGCTGGCCAGACGCCTTTCCGGCAGGTGACGTAGCGCTGCACAACGCGCTGGGCGTGCGGGGCGAGAAAAACCCTGCCAAGGCGGCAGAACAAGCGTCCCAGGCCTGGCGGCCCTGGCGCAGCTATGCGGTGCTGCGGGCCTGGGCCAGCTTGGTGCCTGCGAGTCAAAAAGCTCCCGATACGCTTGCCGTATCAGCAGCGCCGCTGGCTCCTCGCTCAGCCAAGCGCCCAGCCAAACGCATACCCAAAAGTACACCGGGCGGCAAGACAGACGCTACAAATTCAATAGCTGCTCACGCATATCCCACGCTGACATAAAGGCTTTTTTACCATGAAATACGACGCAACACACACTTTGCAGCGCGCAACATCGCCGCTGGGCGACATCATCATCACCGCCACGTCCAAAGGCCTATCTGGCCTGTGGTTTGCCGATGGCCAAAAACACATGCCCGACCTGAGTGCGTGCACGCCGGGCACCAGCCCTGTCACCCAGCTGGCTGCCACACAAATTGCGCAGTACTTTGCGGGCCAGCGTACGCACTTTGACGTGCCGCTGGACTTGTCTTTAGGCACCGCTTTTCAGCAAGCCGTGTGGCAAGCTCTGCTGACCATAGACTGCGGCAAACACAGCAGTTACGGTGCGGTAGCGCATGCCATACGCAACCCCGCCGCCGTGCGCGCTGTGGGCGCAGCCGTGGGCCGCAACCCCATCAGCATCATCGTGCCCTGCCACCGCGTGCTGGGCGGCGATGGCTCGCTCACCGGCTACGCGGGCGGGCTGCAGCGCAAGGCGGCTTTGCTACAACTGGAAGGCGCGCTGAGCGCAAGCCTGCTATAGCCCAGCGCGTGCCCGATTGATCGGTTTTTGGCATTAATTGGCCCAATGTCAGCGTCAAATATGCGCGAGCAGCTACTTAATTTATAGCAAAACTATTGCAAAATACACCCCATGCATATTGCCATCGCCATCGACTTTGTATTGCTCGCTGCCATCTGGGGGGGCTCCTTTTTGCTGATGCGCCTGGGCGCGGCTGAGTTTGGGCCGTTTGTAACCGCTTTTTTGCGGGTCGTCATGGCCACGGTGTTTTTGCTGCCTCTGCTGATCTGGCGCGGCCAGTGGCCAGCGCTGCGCGCCAAGTACAAACCCATCTTTGTGGTGGGTGCGCTGAACAGCGGCATACCCTTTGCCCTGTTTGGCTTTGCGGTTTTGCACATCTCCACCGGGCTGTCGTCCATTTTGAACGCCACCACGCCGCTGTGGGGCGCGGTAGTGGCCTGGCTGTGGCTGCGCGACAAGCTGACTGCGGGCCGCATGGTGGGTTTGGTGATTGGTTTTTACGGTGTGGCCATGCTGGCCTGGAACAAAGCCAGTTTTGCACCCGGCAATTCCCAGCCCGGCTGGGCCGTGCTGGCCTGCTTGGCCGCCACGGTGTGCTACGGCATAGCGGCCAGTTTTACCAAAAAGTACCTCGCTGGCGTACCCCCCATAGCCAGCGCCACCGGCAGCCAAATGGGTGCGGCACTGGTACTACTGGTGCCCGCTTCATTCTCCATTCCGGCTGTAAAGCCCGGTTGGCATGCGTGGGCAGCTATTATTTTGCTAGCGTTTTTATGCACTGCCGTGGCTTATGTGCTGTACTTTCGCATCATCGAACGCGCAGGCCCGGCGCGCGCGGTTGCCGTCACCTTCCTCATCCCCGTGTTTGGTGTGTTCTACGGCACCGTGCTGCTGTCAGAGGCCATCACCACCCCCATGGTGGTGTGGGGCGCCGTGATTGTGCTGGGCACAGCGCTGAGCACGGGGGTGCTGCGCTGGCCAGCCAAGGCGGTGCAAGCTTGAGGTGGCGTGGGTCAGGCAAGTAGCCCACCTTCATGTGCAAGTGAGCCACCACTATTGCGCAGGATGCGTGACTCCGCTTGGCCTTGGCATTATTAACAGCACCCCATAAATGGGTGTAAATGGGCGCATTTTTGGGTGCCTGCAGAACAAAACGCAATAAACGGCTCTTCTATGAGGTGCGGTCTGTCTTGCGTCTCGCATATCTTTTCAAGCTCACACACTCTGCCAACTTGTCTTCGCCGATCAACTGTGTCACCCAACCCAGTTGTTGCGGACGAACCTGCATCCTAGCCACTCGCAGCGCCTGGAATGTTGCAGCGGACAGTGCCCCCTGGCCGAGCAGAGCTCGTACTGGCTCATAGGCAAGAATATCCACGGTAGTGACAAGTCCCACTGCCTCAAAACGCTCGCCCGCTATGCGCGTGGCCTTTTTTTCGTCAATGGCAGCGGAACGTGCGTTGCAATGTGCAAATGCAAGAGTCGCAGCCTCGCCGTCTCCAAGGGAGTCCGACGTACTACCTGACACCGTGCTGAAAAAGTGCTCTAGCGATGAACCAGAGAGTTCCTGCAACTGCAAGCAATTCGATTGGATCAGCTCCGTCAGAAGCGCAGATTCATGTCGGCCATTTGTTTCACCCTGTGCAATTTCACGCACAACATTGCCAGTCACGATGAGAGGCCGGTTCAAGGCTCGCAGTATCTCAGTCGCGTATCCGGTCGCCAGTAGATTGATGATCACGCTGGCGTCCAGAACAATGGCTCCATCTTGATCAGTAAGGCAACTTGAAAAGATCATCTGCTTCGTCCTCTTCGGCCTCATCAAGTAGTTCGCGCACCAGTTCTCGATTGAGTTTCAACATCTCCGACATCTGCCCTTCGCTGATCAAATCCTTCTTCCAGGCCTCAATCGCAAGCAAGAAAAGTCTAGATGATTGAGTTCCATCCAACGGAGCAGGCTCGGGGGCTGCGGAACCAAGAACCTGACGTACTTGTTCATCTGTGATCCCACCGTTATCGGTAAACCAATCCCACGATCCATTCTTCGTCAAACCAAGCTCTTCAAGTCGTAGCACCATCGCTTGACGGGAGACACTGAAGAAGTTGGCCAGCAGAATGATGTGTCTTCTCGTCAAATGGGTTGAACCCAGAGTCAAATCCTTGAACTTCTCCATGACAGCACGCGCGGGCATAAGAAACGCACTGGCAAAGGCATTTGCGTATCGCTCCTCGCGAGAGTTCTCGTGCTTTTGGTCTTGATAAATCTCCGGCCGACGTCGAGTCCCAATGAAGTGACCCAATTCATGAGCGCCAGTTAAGGTCCTGCGATCTACTCGATGGCTAGCGTTGACCAATATGCAAGCGCCAACCGCCTCGTCATAGGCAAACAAACCAGAGACTTTTGGATCCAACTTTCTGGAGTAGATACGCACACCAAGCTGAAGCTCCAAGAGCGAAAACAAGTCCTGAATAGGCCCTTCTCCGACGCCCATCCAGTTGCGTAAACTTTGCGCGTCCTGCTCCGCTTGCTTACGAACATCTCCGGGGAGAATCATTTTTTCAGCAGGATAGTTGTAGGACTTTTCAATTCCCAGAATGTTCTCCAATTCAACTTCTGCCCTGACCAGGTCATTCAGCATTCGCGTGGCTTGATCGAAGCCGGGGTCAGCAGTCTCCGGGAGTGATCGAAAGCGTGGAACTAAATCTACGTGAACAGCGTCCCGACGCAATAGCGAATTTGCAGAGACTCCATACAAACGACTCAACTCTTGGATTTCCTCGAGTCTGGCTGCGCGCTGCCCCTTTTCAATAGAGACGAGAGTAGTTCGAGCGATGCCTGCGGTCTTAGCCGCAATGTCTTGAGTAACATTGGCGGTCTCGCGTGCGATCTTCAGTCGTTCACCTAAGTCTATCGGACTCAATTCATGACTTGGCCTGTTCATGATGCACCGTCTATCCATTGCTTAACGAACGATCTCGGACCAAGACTATCAATGAATGCGGACCATTCGGTGGCGTGCTGCTGAAGAAGTCGGTCTAAATTTTGCGCCACTACCGTCGATGGCTCAGTAAGCGCGCTAGCCAACTCGTTCGTCGTTCGACGCTTAACTAACTCATATTGCATGGAATCACGAAGTAATGCGAAATGTTGAAAATGAAGTATCCCTGCGATTGAATATTCACGCAATGCAGGGGTGAATTTGTCAAAGTCCTTAGCTGCGCCTGCTTCCCAGGTCTCGGCTTGCAGCGACTCCCACACATAGTTCTCGTGCGGCTCGTTCAAGCCAGCCGCATGAACACTTAGACGACGAAGCATGCACGCAGCACAAACTCCGCATTGCCGCCTCTGGCTCGAAACTGCCACCTGTCGAGATTGCTGCCAGCATGATCTCGTTTTCATCAATCTCACTTCATTGCCGCAGGCATCGACAAACTCACGAAGAGTCTCGCCCTTCGTTTTCCACAAGCGTGGGAAACGATATTGAATCTGATAGCCAAGTAATGCCTTGAAGAATCGCTCCATCAATGCAGTGAAGATGGGATGACTTCGATAGTCCTCGTAGCCTTGCCCCACTGGAAGCAGCGCTGGTGCGAGCGCCCCCTGGCCACTCTCCGGAACAATGACTGACGGTGCGTCTATCAAATAAGCTGCCACAGTAGATACAACACTGAATTTGAACCCGCGGCTGCGTGCGCTATTTTCAGCGTTCCTGCCACTCTCAAGTTTGACGGTGTATGGAACAGCCGTAAAAGGGAGTTCGCGACGATCTATTTTAGAAATGTCTCGCTGCTTTTGTCCCACTCTCACACGTACTAAGCGATTGCCGAGACGGCGCGCCTCTAGCTCAGCAACCGCACGCGAATCCATTCCGTCGCTAAAGGCGATAACAGCTTCGGCATTGGCTGGGAAGTTCATACGATCTTGAGCAGGTGGCACTTCAGATGCCTTGCGAGATCGGAATTCAAAGTTCCAGTCGTCCCCGGTTAGTAAGTTCAATGCATCCACCAAGGTCTGAGCCACTGGTTTGCTCGACCACTTGCTGGGATCGTGAACAGGGACACATACAGAGAATTTTCGTCCCCAGTTCATCCCCCCACGAGCCAAGCTTCGGTCACAGAACTCAACAGCTGCAGCCACCACAAAAGCGTCGTGCACGGTCGAGTCCCACTTGATGGATGAAAAGGATTCGAGAACTTCAAGGTTGAAATGAATGTTTCGTCCGAGCCGACAAGCGATCATTCCTTTTCGCCGACGCGCACCGGCCTCGACCACATCTACGGTCAGCTCCTTGAGAGGTAATAGTTTCATAACAAGGCCACTCCTTCATCAACATGGTTCTTCTTCCTGGAACGTTCAGCTTTAGCGACGTCTGGAGCCACCAGCATTGAGCCTAATCTACCCTCTGATAGGCTAGACACAGCGGATTGAAGCCGTTTACTTACGTTGGTAGACCTCTGCGGATTTGATTTACGAAGGTAGTGCTCCTCAACCGAACGAACGTTTGCAAAGCCGCGCATCTTCGCGGCTAAGCCTATCGCCTCATGGAAGGCATCCAAGCCGAATCGTCCCTCCTTAATGAGCCCTAGGCTCCAAGCAACCGCGTTCATTCCAAAAACCGAACCCGCAGCCAAGGCCTTCGCAGACTCAAGTTCGTGAAGCGCGATCTCAGGCAGCATTAGGGAGTTGTCCCTCCCAGTGAAGGTCGATTTCAACGCATCAATCAGCGACCACTTGACTTCATTTCTAAAGTCACTGGCAAGCGCGTCCGCAGCAGCCTCTGCCACCTGCCGGGCATCGTAAGCATCCTGATCTCCACGCTTGGCCAGCTCTTTCCACGGCTTTCGCATCGGTAGGCTTCTATGCGGTCCATCACTCATGATTTTTCTCCATTTGTCAGAATTATATTTTTATAATAAGACAATGTCAAATTTTTTATGATCGGACATTTACAAATGTTGGCAAAGTGATTTGCTTTTGGTCAATGAGTTAAAATGGGTGTAAATGGGTGTATTATTGGTTATATGCTGAAAACAGAGTCCTTGCAAATCACCCCGGAAGTCCTGAGCCTGATCGCCCGGATCGACGAGTTCAAGGGTGCCTGGCGAGCACTGGGCACACTCGCTCCAGACCGCCTGTCGGCCCTGCGGCGCGTGGCCACCATCGAAGGCATTGGTTCATCCACCCGGATCGAGGGTAGCAAGCTGTCTGACCGAGAGGTTGAAAAACTACTCTCCAGCCTGGAGATCAAGTCCTTCGAGACGCGCGACGAGCAGGAAGTGGCGGGTTACGCCGAGTTGATGGATCTGGTGTTCAGTTCATGGCAGGAGATCCCTTTCAACGAAAACCACATCAAACAGTTGCACCACACCCTGCTGCGCCATAGCGAAAAGGATGAGCGGCACCGGGGCCAGTACAAGACCAACTCCAACAGCGTGGCTGCCTTTGATGAAGACGGCAAGCAAATCGGCATCGTGTTCGAAACAGCCAGTCCGTTTGACACACCGCGTCTCATGACGGAATTGGTGGCGTGGATCGCCCAAGAACGAGATAAGGCGACGCTGCACCCCCTGCTGATCATTTCCATTTTTGTCGTGGTCTTTCTGGAAATCCACCCGTTTCAGGACGGCAATGGTCGCCTCAGCCGCGTGCTGACAACTCTGCTGTTGATTCAGGCAGGCTACGCCTACGTGCCCTACAGCTCACTGGAAAGCGTGATTGAACTCAACAAGGAGGCCTACTACCTGGCACTGCGCCAGACGCAGGGAAGCATTCGGACTGACAGTCCCAACTGGCAACCGTGGCTGGTGTTCTTCCTGCGGTCGCTCGCTGAGCAGGTGCGACGGCTGGAGAAAAAAGTCGAACGCGAGAAGATCGTACTTGCAGCCTTGCCGGAGCTGTCATTGCAGATTGTGGAGTTCGCGCGCGAACACGGGCGCGTGACTATTGGGGATTCCATCAAACTAACTGGCGCCAGCCGGAACACGCTCAAACAGCATTTCAGAAATCTAACTGTACGCGGCAGCCTGAATCAGCACGGCAGTGGGCGCGGGGTCTGGTATGACCTACAGTAAGAAACTTCGCGTTAGAAAAGCAAAAAAGCCGCTGATTTCTCAGCGGCTTTTTAAACTTTTGGCGGAGTGGACGGGAAAGCCGCCTCACAGTCCGCCAGCCCGCATGGATACTGGGAAAAGTGTCATTGTTGAACAATTTTCAACTGTGCATTGTAGGTGTAAGTGTCACACTTTTAGCGCTTTTCGTTGTTTTTGAAGAATTGACACGTCAAGAAATATTGGATATACTTCATGCATCCAATAAAAAGGAGCACTCGTGCAGCACAATTTTGATTCTCATGGCAAACGCCATGGTGTATTCCTTCGAATGGTGGAGGAAGACACGCTTGAGCGTGTCAGTGTGGCATCTCTGACTCAGTGGGCCAATCATTACGGCATGAAACAAACCGAATACATTCA
Organism: Polaromonas sp.; assembly: GCA_043774625.1. GTDB lineage: Bacteria > Pseudomonadota > Gammaproteobacteria > Burkholderiales > Burkholderiaceae_C > JAAFIP01. The sequence continues at coordinate 35,349 of JAYVTG010000124.1, forward strand.
CCGTGCCCTCAAAGAAAAAATGGAGCGTGATTTGAGAGCCACTCGAAAGGCGATGTCCGCTGACAAAGGCAAGCCAGCAGACATCGCTGTAGCAGATCGTTGGTTTACACCAGAAGAAGCCGAAAAAGTCCGTGAATTCGCAAAGCAAACCATGGAAGTTCGCCCGTTCCAATCAACAGACTCCATCGTCAATCGATTCGGGCTTAATTTCTGATGGCTTGGCCACCTCCAAACGCTGGCGATTTGGTTTGGTGCTTTATCCCTTATGCAGGCGCTACAAAAGAACGCCATCCAGCGTTAGTGCTTGACGTGGATGCCAATCAAGTTCCTGCGCGTGTTGTAGTGGTAGGCGCAGCTTCATTTCAGAAGGTCGACGACTTGACGAAACGAGCCATACGGCGCACCAGTGATGTATTGATTGACTCAACATTCACGGGTTGGAAAAGAACAGGGCTTACAAACCCGACGTTGATACATTTGGCAAAAGAATACATATTTATCTTCGACTACAGTGAAGATTTTTTCACCACTAATCCAAATCAGCACAGCCCAAAAATAGGGTCACTTGATCTGACTGATCCCACATTGAGTCAAGCTTTTGAACGCGCGGCAATGGCAGCGAATTTGGGCAGCACCCTCGAAGGTCTTGGGGTCATGTCAAAAGCGAAAAGCCCGCGCCATTCCAGGCGTTAAGGCCCACAAGATAGACGTAGCCTTATCTTGGTCTAGGCGGTGGTATCTGCCACGGCGTGCTTGGGCCATGGCTGGGTCGCGAGCTGATCGGGATCGAGTTTCGGCTGGGATTGAACCCTGAGCCTTTGTAATCAGGATCAGGCGTGTAGTCCTTCATAATTTCGCTCATCTCTTCGATCAATGCTAAATCCTCGTCTATCGGTTGCCCCGTTTTTGCAAAAGATGGATCGTGCTTCTGCATAAACCCAAAGTCTTGGAAAACTTTGTTGCGCCATGCCTCTGACTTGATCATGTGGGTCTTCATGCCGTAGTGATTGCCGATGGCGTGCAAGTCCTGCCACATGGCGTGAATGCGTTGTTGCTGCTCCGTCTCCAGCTGAATCGTGCGGCGGATCGATTCGCTGATCTGTTCGGCGATTCGTTGCATGTATTCCATCACGGCCAGCGTGGAAAAATGCTTGGGCAGCTTTGGGGGAATGACGATGCGGGGAGAACGATTTGAGACGGGACGTTTCTTTTGTTCGACACGTTTGGCATCAAGGATGTGTCCCTGCCGAACGCAATTGACGGCCATTCGTGAGAACGGTTTGTCGGGTTGATGTGTGGCAGCCTTATAGAGCGCCACTTCACCTTGAGCTTCCATGAGTTCAGCCACCGCCATGTTGTGAAAGACGCGCTCTTGAGAAGCCATGCGCGCTTTGTCTCCCATATATTTAACAGGGCCGATGTGAACGGTAGGTGTACGATCAATACCCTGCGCGGCCAACGTGCGGCAGTCGATGCGCACACTTGAACCTACCTCCTTCAATGCTGCATTGCAGGCGACTTCCCAGCGTTTGCGAGCGCCGTACAGCCATGCCTTGGTTTTGAGGTCTTCCGTCTTGTAAGCTCCGCCTGATTTGGGGTCTTTGGGTTTGGCACGTTTGAACCATGTGGACGCATTGCGAGGGATGCCGTCGTTCACTCGTTCCGAGATCATGGCGTGCATGTGCGGGTTATGGTTGCCTTTGTCTTGGTGAATAGCAAACGAAAACGGCAAGGGTTGCCCAGCGTTGTCGTGAGCCAAGTCGGTCATAAATTTTTGAGCCAGCTCGTACCGCTGTTCGTCGTTCATGTCGCGGGGCAAAGCCACAATAAAAGTGCGAGCCAGTCGCCCATTCGCGCGTTCGTATTTATCGCACGCATCCCAATAGTGCTGGTCATTTTCTTGCGGGTTGACCTTTGGCCATTTGGGCATGTGACCCGAGCCTTTGAACACGATTTCGTCTTCGTGGCGATCTGAAAATTGTTCTTCCCGCAGGTTGTATCTGGATTGATCAGCCACGCGATTGCCGTTGGCTTCGTCTGGTTTAGATTCTTGCGTGGCTTGGGCTAGATCGTTCACCAACTCGTACCGACCCGTTCGGGTGTTGTATTGCCATTTTTTTGCAGTAGACATGCTGCGTTTTTTCCCGCCATGGCTACGCGGGGCTTTAGAAACCGTGTCCATTTGGAAAGAATAAAGCCCCTCCGACATTGCTCACCTCAGATTAAATTTGGCAGGGTTGGATCTCCGTTTTCCGCGTGAGCGGTTTCTAGTGGAGCGAAGCGCAACGTCCCCGAAGGGGAGAAACCGTTAAGTGCGCTTGAAATAAATGACCACATAAATAAAAGGTAAGAGATCAAGGTCGATTTGTCAAAAATGGGGCGATGTGAACACCTTGTGTGTGAATCGAGCCCGAGGATACGACAGCAGCCACTAACCCGAATGCGGGACGTGTGAGGGCGGGTTTGACAAATTTAGGCAGATAAATATAAGGAGTACATGATCTCAGTGCTTTTATCATCTGGGTTACTTCAAACTCCTCGACCGCCTCAATCAGGGGCAGGCTGGTTCGTCTTTTGCTTGCCTGCCGCCATCGGTTTGATCGTCTCCGTCTGGTGGCGGTTCGTAGCGAATAAGAAACCCAAACGTGTTGAAACAAAGCCCAAGGCCAAGTAAGTAAAACCAATGGAAATTGGACGACAACGTAACCACGCTGGTGGCTGTGGCTCCCGAGGTCACATAAAAAGCAACGGCAAGGTTGTCCAAGGTTTTCGCTAGACCTTCGCGACGCTCTTTGGTGAATGACAGTGGCATAAGTAGTCGTTCCGAAAATAAAGGCCTCGCGCTGGCGCTCGGCCTGCCTCATTGTCCCACTGGGTTTGACAATGAGGATGAAGTTTGAGTAGATGTACCCATGTAATTTAATTGGGGCAAAAACATGGCTAAGGCGAAAAATGTGATGGAACAAAGCGCTGCAGAGCTGCAATTAAGAGCCGCGCTGGCGAAAGTTTCTGAATTGCGTGACGCAGTCAACGTAGGCAAAACCAACGGCATATCGCACGCTGAAATAAAACTACAAGAAACCTTCCTCGTGCTTTGGAAGAAGGGAAACTTAGTTTTAAAAAAAGAAGACGCGAAACGCCTCTACGAATCCACCACGGAAAAATTGCGAGGCAAAAATATCATCCACGCGAAAAATCATTTGAACACGTTGTTTTCAGACATTCAGGGCAGTAGTCTTTCTGAGGAAGTGAAGCCAAAGAAAACGAAAAGCTCGGGAATATCTGAAAATTTCGTCGATGCTTTTGGATCGCCCTTGGTCGAACTTTCTGATACCAGAAGTCTGAACGAAGTGTTAGGCGTTTCGGCTGGCGTTACGCCATGAGCTATTTTTTTAATCGCAGGCATCAACGATCATTTTTAGCACCGACTGCCCCAAAAATTTGACAACGCAAAAGAAAACCGCAATGATTGTTTTGGCTGCTCCCTTCTCCTAAGTAAAATTGCTTTTTCTTGGTTTGATGTAGCTCAGAAACCCGCTTCGGCGGGTTTTTGTTTGAGCAAGCCGAACGCGAAAAGGCTCGCCTGCCTTGCCAAACCGCATCTTATTCCGTACCTTAAATCAAGTAATTTGTTTTTTGGAGTAAGAGTCATGCTTCGTTTTTTATTTCTCCTTGGTGTATTAACTCCTAGCCTCGCTTTTGCGGGTGCCGACTTCATGCCAACGGGCTCGGACATTACCGTCGAGTATTTTCTGAATTCAATCTTCGGTTCGCTCGTTGGCCTTGGAAGTGGTGCCGATCCACTGGCTGACGTTATTTCTGAATTGAACAAAGTCGTTTTACTCGTCGGCGGAGTGTTGCTTGCGTATGGATTGGTCGCTGGAACGATGCAGACCGCACACGACGGCGAAGTCCTCGGCAAACGGTGGTCGTCGATGTGGGTGCCAATCAGAACCTCTTTAGGAATCGCGGCCATTGTCCCATTAGGCTCTGGTTATGCCGCCATTCAATTCGTGATGATGTGGCTTATTCTTCAAGGCGTTGGGGCCGCCAACATTGTTTGGAACGCGTACGCCGCGTCGTCGGATCCTTTGGCTGAAGTAGCCATCATGCAATCGAACGGGAAGGGCGCTGAAATTGCAGACATCGTGTTGCAGCAGCAGTTGTGTACGGTGGTCATCAACGGCGAGGTTCAACGTGTCAAAGCTGCCGCTGAGGCACGCGGTGAGACCAGTTACAGCGCGGAAGCATTTGGGCAAATTGCAGTCGATCCGTTGGGAAACGCAGTAGGGCAGACCATGGACAACAGCTTCGAAAAAAACACGTGCGGAGGGTTTGAGTTGCAAGATGCCAAACTTTCAGCAAACCCATTGCTTCAATCGTGGTTCGGTCAAACGTTTGATCAAACCAAATTTAGCGGAACAATGACCAGTGCACACACGACAGCGTTCAACACGTTGTCGTCGGACATGTACACCGTGGCGTTGAAAATTTACAGCGGTCCGTTCGCTTCACCTGAAACTGCACCTGTATTGGCGCAGCAAATTAAAACGGCCACGGACAAGTACAACGGAGCGATTGGCGATGCTGCGCGAAATGCCTTGGGTAGTGTCAGCCGAAACAACGACGCGACCAGAAACGCGGCAGTGGACGGGTGGGGAATGGCAGGTGCGTGGTACATGAAATACGTGTACGTACAAAACGCCATCAATCAGGAAGTTAGCCGTTACCCCACAGTAACTCCACCGAGCGTAGGGGCCGTGCCATCGGAATTCAGAGGGGCACTGGCCGATTTCGTGTCCCGTTACAACGCAGTCAGAAAATACACCAGCTACACCAACGAACTGGGCGTAGAAGCGATGATGCGTGACGAAAAATCCGCCAATGTCAGCAAAACCAAAGGAGAAGAGGATTCAAGCAAAATTTCCAAATACATGAACGAGAAATACGGCTCGGTACTGTCCGCCCCAAACCGTTACCTGGGGCAATCCATGGTCGGGGATAAAAATCCCGTGTTGGCGGCAAAAGATTTTGGCGATTATGTTTTTACCACGGCCACTGTGGGCACGTTTAGTCTTGCAGTTGTGTCTAGCATTTTTCCAACCTCTTCTATGGTCATGCTCACCCCTCTGATATTCGCGTTGTCGGGCTCGTTGATCGGGTTCTCGTCCATCTTGGCGTTCTATTTACCGATTGCGCCATTCATTATTTGGTTTGGGGTGTTGATTGGTTGGTTGGTGATGGTGGTGGAAGCCGTGATTGCCGCACCCATGTGGGCCATTGCACACGTACACCCTGACGGGGATGGCATCGCTGGGCGTGGTGGCCAAGGGTACAGCTTAATTTTGGGGTTGATGCTGCGTCCTGCCTTGGCTGTGGTCGGGTTGGTGGCTGCAATGACCCTCATCATTCCTGTCGGGCAACTGTTCAACCGTACTTATTGGGCGGTATTCGACATGAGCCAAGGAAACAGCTTTCAAGGATTGTTTGCGTTTGCGGCCTGCATCAGTATTTTCTCAGTTACGTATCTGGCCATCATCAACCGCATGTTTGCCTTGATTCACGTCATTCCTGATCAAATTTTACGTTGGATGGGTGGACCGTCCAGCGACTTGGGCAGCTACGCGGGCGATCTAAGTGGAGCCAGCAGCAAAAACGCCGCTGCCATCGGTGGTGTGGCGGGTGGTTTAGGTGGACAAGTGCTATCTGGCATGCAAAACCAAAAGCAACTTCGTGCACAGCAAGGCGCTAAGGATGCACAAGAAAAAGGCAACGAAATTGCCAAGCAAAACTCTATTGCAGAGGGTGAACAGCAATATGGCCGAGGCATGGGGTCGGCTCGTATGGCGGGCAGTGACGCCGTTCGTGCGGCCAGTGACGGTCAGTGGGAAACCGTGGCTAAGCTGGCTGGGGCAAACGTGGCTCAAGCCGCCCAATCGAATGTAGGTGGTTTAGACGATGGAGCACTTGAACAGATTAGAGAAAGCGCGACATCAAAAACATTTGACAAAGTGAACGGAGGAACTGGCAGTGGCGCGTATCAAGCACGTAGTGATTACAACGATGCACGATCTAAATACGGGATGGGCGAAGCCAGCGCTTCTGAACACAACAAGTTCATGAAAGATCGTGATCGGGTCGAGATGAAAGACAAGGGTTCATTCAATGCAGAGACGTACGTGAAGAACACGCTGGGCCGTCAGTCAACATCACACGGATCGAGTGCGCCACCCGCACCTTCCACAGAACCTACTGTTGACCCTGAAACCAACGCCTAATTTATCAACCCACGGCCTATTTCGGCAGGCCATTCATTGGAGAAAGACATGAAATTTTTAATCGAAGTGCTCGGAGATCGCCTTGAGATTGAGGCTAAGAACGGGAAGTCATTTGAGCATGATGGCAATTTGCCAGACGCAAAGTTCCATTTTGTTTTGCTCGACAACGAGACCGTCATGGCTTGCGTCATGCAAAATCCATTTTTTGAATTTCTTAAAACCAATACGCTATTGAAAATAACTCAGATTGAAGGCTAATCAACTGGGTGTATGTTGGTTCAAGTTTTCGCACTCAATCTCTGCCTCTTCGAGGCTCACAAAGGTTCGTTCAAGCCTTTTCCCTGTTGAAATTAATTCGATGTAATAGATGGTTTCCCATTTGTTAGGGATTGGATTGCCTTCGCTATCTTTGATCGGGATTTGGTCTTCCATTACACGATATTTTGGTGCACTTTTTCTGTTACCAGCACTTGAGCCGTTTGGTGTGATTGCCATAATTTAATCGTGAGATTCAGGGATAAATTCGTCAGGGTAAGACTCGGGGTTGTTCATTCTGTCTAACTCTTTTGCCGCATTTGGCTCATTGAAAAACGTTTCACCGACCACCCTGTCGCTTACGAGACTGTACACAATCCAAGCGCGGTCATGATTTATGGGCCACTGATCGTGCGGGTCGGTAGCCCAAGGCATGAGCACTGCGATAAGACGGTATTTTGCCGTAGGTGATGGCAGTGTGGATGCGGTTTGCATGGTAGTTTGCAAAATAAAAAATGCCTCAGACTGAGGCGGTTGTAAAAAAGCCCATGGCGTGGGCGACAGTTATTTTTGGCTAGTTCTGTCTCTGGGCTTCAAACCTCGTTTGACCCGTGAGGAGTCTTCGGCATTACCTATAAATTTGCGTCGCGCCGAATCATCCTTGCCAAACTGGTGGGCCTCATGATTCGGACATGCCTTCACCTCGTCCCGCAAAGCCTGAGCCAAGTCCCGCCACGCGTCCATCGCGGATTGCCATTCCTTAGTGATTTCTTGAGCTTCCTTGAGGGCCTGGTACGCCGCTGCTTTTTCCCGTTCCAACTCTTCAATCCTCAGCTTGCCAAAAAACACGTTGTCGCCTTCAGGCTCTTTGTGCCTTGGCTTGGGCATAGAGTTGGCGATATTGAGCGCTTCTTGCTTGGCGCTGACAAGATCCAATAGCGCGATATTCTGTGCTTGCTGTCCAAGGGCAGACTGCTGCGCATCCACGAGTTTCCAATTGACGCTCATGGCGCAACTCCTAATTCAGCAACAGTGGTTTGGTTCATGGTGTCCTCATGCGCGACGTGGCAAAAAGCTGGGCAGATACACCCAAGTACCACTTTATACCAAAAAGGAACATCACGCCATGCCCACGCCAAAAGCCCATCTTCCCAAACTGCCAGAACTTCTGGCCTTCGGTGAGGCCGTTCGTCGCCGTCGCAAAGCCTTGGGTTTCTCCCAAGAGGCATTTGGTGACGAATGCGGCATTGATCGCAGCTACATGGGCGGCATCGAGCGCGGCGAACACAACCTGGCTTTGGTCAATATTTTGAAAATTATCGGCAAACTGGACGTTCAACCGTCGGAGTTTTTTCGTGATTTGGACGCGGATCGTCGGCAGGCGATTCAAACTCAAACCACGGCGATCAAAGAACGGGCCAATCTGCGCGGCAATCACAAAGACACTTTGCCCAAAACCAACACGCGATCCACGGCTTTGTAATTTAAGCAATTTCAGGCCAGCGATCTACGTCTAACAGTTTATTGGCCCTCGCATCGCGTGTTGTGGCGCTTTCGTGCTCCTCTGAACCCTGTCCAGCAAGTCGCCACCGTTCAAAAGACACCAATGCAAATTCGCCCCATTTTTTCTGATGAGCGCTGACGAGGTTATTGAACAAGGGTTCTGGAATGCGTTTCCAACCCAACATGTTCGTTTTGTCAGGGAAAAATCGAACGGTTGCGCGAATCAGTTGCTGAAAATTGTTATACGCCACAAGCCTCAGCACGCGCTGAGCCTCCTCCAGGGTTGGGAACCACATCCATGCATTTTCAAAAAATTCGTCGCCATTCCAATCAATTGGCTCGTTTTTTTGGGTGACCAGCCGCGTGGGTAGATCATTTTGCGCACATTCGATAATATGGTTATTGACGAAAGCATAGCCCATGGCTGAAGTCTCAAAGTTTGTATTCCAACTTGTATGAAACCCGTCACATCATGTCAAACACCGAAGAAAAAATAACATCTGCCTTACTAAAATTTTTTCGAAGTGAGGCGTATGAAAAACCTGCTAATTACAACGCCAAAGATCCAAGGTACTATGAGTTCCAACTTGAAGAAAAAGCTGTTGCAGTGGAGGGTTTGATTTACGGCTTAGTGTTAAGAGTGAAACTGACGTTTAATCCAGTGTCGAAAGAGTCTTTATATCCAATGTTTGACGCAATTTTTAGCATTGCTCCTTATGCCGCGCCTGTTAATGACATTCAAAGAAAGGAATGGGGCGGGTTGCTTGACGATAATTCGTTACTGAATCGTCAAGAGGTTCAAGAGAAAATAGTTGTTGCTCAAAAAAATGGAAGCAGCGGGATTCTTGCAGGGATTGCGGCTTGCCCTGATTGGTTGAACGCCATGGCCGAAATAGATCCAAACATACGAAATCTTGTCCGTTTAGCACTTGCATCTGATGCTTCACCCAATTCAAAGTCTTTCCCCCCAGCCTTGTGACAGGCAAGATTTAACTCAAAAGTAAAAATCTTCAAAACCGTGTTTTTAGCCCCTTAGAGCAATTTTGGTCGTCTGTGGCTACGTTGGTATTCCTTTGCCTTGTGGTGCGGTATTTTCTCAGCCAAAACTGCCTTCTACCCCCTTTCCTTCTATTCCGTGAGCGCCAGCGAACGGGGGGCCTTAGGGAAAGCCGCGTAGGCGGCGCGCAGTGAGCGTCAGCGAACGGAGATTGGGTGAAAAAAGAGCGAAAGCGATGAATGGAACGGCTTGCCGTTCCCGACAGCCCCCTTGGGGGCGAAATTTCGCGCCAGCGAAATGGGTCGGAAGGGGGGTGTCTTGATCTATTCTTGAGAGAGTTTCTTGATGAAACTCTTGAATAGATCTTGTAGGCGTTTTGAAAAAGCGAAAAAACTCAACAACCATGCGGGTTTGCGGGCGATTTGCAAAACCTAAAACCGAGAAACTGACGGGTCACGACCGAGAAACTGACGGGTCACGACCGAGAAACTGACGGGCACTTCCGAGATGTTTTTAAAAATTTAAATTTCTCTCGGTTTTATCCAAAAACTCCTTTATTTTCAACGATTTATCTGCGAACACCGAGAAACTGACGGGTAACACCGAGTGTTTGGCGGGAAAGCAAAAACCGATCGGTTTAAAAGTTAACAAAGTTTTTTCGGCGATCAATTCTGTGTCCAGAACAACCGATTTTGGAGACACCACATGAACGATCTGGTCACCGTAAAAACAAAAAACGCTCGCTTCAAGCGGGCCGAGCGAAAACAAGAGCTTATCGAAAAAAACAATACGCTTTAGATTCCACATTATGGACAGGCGACAACGTCATCGTTGCCAATGCCATTCAATATGGCGTTCAAAATCTTCAAATGAATGCAAAGCGTGTCGTTTATCTGGGCTTGTCAAAGATCGAAACGAAAAGAGCGGGTGAAGCCGAATTGACGCGTCACGGTTGGGGTGTCAAGTTGTACGCCAAAGACTTCGCTCAGATTTTCGGCATTCACGAAAGCAACGTGTATGAATTTATGTCATTGGGCGTGGATCAATTGCTCAAGAAAATCGTGGATTTTGATTACATTGATTCAACCACAGGTAATGTCGTTTACCGTGCATTCCCTTGGGTGGCGGGAGCGGAGTACATCAAAAATGAAGGCAAGATCAGTCTTGTTTTTAACGACAGTCTCACGCCGTACATTACCCGCTTGGCGGCGAATCTGGGGGGCTACACCATTCAAAAAATAAAACAATCGGGCGGCATTCGCACAATTCGCGGCTGGCGGCTTTTTGATTTATTCACGACACAGCGCGACACAGGCATTTTAAAAATCAGCGTGGACAAACTCATGTCGTCGCTCGAATTAAACGACAAAGAAAATAAATACGAGTATTACGACTTCAAGCGGTTTGTTTTAAATCCAGCAATTTTGGATATTCAAAAACATGCTCAGTTAATCATCGATCTCGAAGAGACTAGGAGTGGGCGAAAAATCACCACACTTACTTTTCGGTTTAAAGACACTAGCGTCCCAACGTTACCGAACGGAACGCGTGTAAGTTAATGAATTGTTTGAAGAAATTGTCAATTTTGTTTGTCCTCGATATAAATCGTTTTTG
>JAYVTG010000125.1:0-4753 GCA_043774625.1 Polaromonas sp.
AGTGATTCACGTTGATGCCAGCGAACAGTTCCTGGGCCATCTCAAAGGTGTCACTGACCCTGAGCAAAAACGCAAAATCATCGGCCGCGAGTTTGTCGATGTGTTTCAGGCGGAAGCGAAAAAACTGCCCGCCGCCAAATGGCTTGCGCAGGGCACTATTTACCCCGACGTGATCGAAAGCGCAGGCAGCAAAACGGGCAAAGCCAAATCGATCAAGTCGCATCACAACGTGGGCGGCTTGCCAGAAACGCTGAACCTGAAACTGCTCGAACCTTTGCGCGAACTATTCAAAGACGAAGTACGCGAATTAGGCGTCGCGCTTGGCTTACCGCGCGAAATGGTCTATCGCCACCCGTTCCCCGGCCCTGGTTTGGGAGTTCGGATTCTGGGCGAAGTGACGCGTCAAGCTGCGGACTTGTTGCGTCGCGCGGACGCGATTTTTATCGAAGAATTGCGCGCCACCAAAGACACTGACGGCAAGAGTTGGTACGACCTGACTGCACAAGCCTTCGCAGTCTTTTTGCCCGTCAAAAGCGTAGGCGTCATGGGCGATGGCCGTACCTACGAAAACGTAGTCGCGTTACGCGCCGTGCAGACCACCGATTTCATGACTGCGCACTGGGCGGAATTGCCGCATTCGTTGCTCGGCAAAGTGTCCAACCGCATCATCAACGAAGTGCGCGGATTCAATCGCGTCGTCTATGACATTTCTGGAAAACCACCGGCGACTATTGAGTGGGAGTGACAGGACTTACAGAACACCGCTTTGGGCGAGACCGAAGGTTGCCCGTGCGCATCAACTGTAGCCAACCAGCACAGGACGCTTTGATCAATTGAGGTGAGAATTTCGGCGGTGAATATCATGCTTCTTTTCGCGAGCTAGGGATGAAGCGCTTGTGTATTGACGCGCAATTCAAAAACATCAGGGCGCGCGTAATGCCCCGTCACGTCAAGATCAAAACGCGCTCTGACGATGTCTTGCATATCCACTTCCGCCACAACCATGCCCTCTTTGCCATACAAAGGGCTTGCGATGACTTCACCAAATGGCGAAACGATGCAGCTACCGCCACGAATCATCGCTTGATCTTCTGCGCGATCACGCAAGGTGATGGGCGAGCCTAAAGCCTCAATGGCTGGCGGTTGAAATTGGCAGGCGCTGATGACGAAGCAGCGCGCTTCGTAGGCAATGTGACGCATGCTTGACTGCCAAATATCACGCTCATCGACGGTTGGCGCGCACCAGATATCGAGTTGCTGCGCATACATGGCCGTGCGAAACAAAGGCATATAGTTTTCCCAGCAAATTGCGCTGCCCAACTTACCGGCAGGCGTCGTCATCGTGGTGAGCGTTGAGCCGTCGCCTTGCCCCCAAATCAGGCGCTCGCTGGCCGTTGGCATCAATTTACGGTGACGACCCATGAATTGACCTTCGGCGTTAATGAACAAACTGACGCAATACAGCGTCGTACCTGCTCTTTCAATCGCACCCACAACAAGCGCGGTGGACGTATTGCGTGCAAGGCTGCAAAGCGCTTTGATTTCTGCGCCATCTAGGTCAATCGCCTGCTGCCAATACTGCAAAAAAGCTTCGCGACCCGGCGCAGTGCGATAGCCGACACGCGCGCCGAAATCTGCCCCTTTCGGGTAACCTCCCAGCAAAGCTTCTGGGAAGACCAACACATCCAGTGCCGCATCTCGAATACTTTGCTCGGCTTGCATGATTCGCTCTAACGTGGCGGCAGTTCCTTCGGCTGAAGAGCCGATTTGATACGCGCCCAAGCGAGCGGTTTTTAGCTGTATCACAGCTTGAGCTCCGTCATGATGCTTTTCCAAGGCTCGCGGTGGCCGTGGAGTGTGTCGGGATCAGTCCCAAGGTGACGCGCAAGCTCTACAGTGAGCATATGGAATGGCAAGATAGACAAAAATGGCCGCAGCAAAGCATGCGGCGGATGCGCGAAATTCAAATCAGCGCCAGAGCCTTCTACACCGCAGCTTGCAATTGTTTTAAGCTGAAGTTTTTTCAAAATATCGATCAACACCAGAGTACGCCCGCCGTCGTTTTGAGCTGGAAGCATGACGATAGAACTCATCTCTGCGTGAAAACTCGCTGGCGTGCCATGAATGGCAAACTCTGGCGACATGGCTTCTGTCCAAAGCCACGCGCCTTCTTTGATTTTGAGCGCAGCTTCTTGCGCAGTGGGCAAGTCTGAGCCAAATCCAGTGATCAAAATCGGCGTGTGCTTGGCAAATGAATGCACCCATTTTTCATCAGGCTTCATGTTCAAAGTCCGAGAGATTGCTGCTGGCAATAGTGCAAACCCCGCAGCAAATGCAGCAGAAACGTTGGGGAACAGCTTGACCACAATCTTCGCCAAGACGGCTAAAGATGCCAGATACGAAACGCTGAACGTGCCTGCTGTTTCATTCGCGCAAGTGCGCAAGGTGACATCAGCGCTTTGCTCGGGCGCTGTAAGCCCTACGATTGAAATACTGAAACTTCCAAGTTCACGTGCGCGCGCAAGCGCGGCATTGGGATATATCTTCTTGCCGCGATGACTGATCACAATCAGTTGATCTTGCGCAGTTAAAAGAAATGCGCCCGTGCCAACATCGTGCGCATCAGCAGCAAAAGCACGAATTTGTCCATTGCTCAGTTGGTTGACCCAGTCTGCTGCCACCTTCGCAGCATGCAAAGAGGTGCCGATGCCCGAGAAAATAATCGGGCGATGCGGATTGAGGCTGGGTGCCTCAGTGTGTTGGATCAAACCCATCACCACGTCGGACATGGTTTGTAATTGCTGGTCGTAGGCGAAAGTTTTCATGGTGCGCTGTGCAAAGGAAGAGGTTGCTCGGCCTGCGCATCCACGCTAGCCGAACATGTGTTGAAAATAATGCGCTGTTGTCAGACTTCGCCTTGTTCGAGCGTAAAGCCTTCGTCCAACCAGCCTGTGATGCCACCTGACATAATCTTGACCGAACGATTTAATTTTGCCAACCGCAAAGCGCCTCGTGCAGCGCCATTGCAATGCGGTCCAGCACAGTAAGTGACAAACAAGGTGTCTTGTGGCCAGGCAGCCATTTTGGTTTCGATGATCTTGCCATGCGGCAGATTGATCGCGCCCTTGACATGGCCTTTGGCAAACATAGCGGGGCTACGAACATCCAGCAAGACAAAGTCTTGAGAGCCATTGGTCATGGCATCGTGGGTATCCCAGCAATCGGTCTCGAACGTGAATTCTGCGGCGAAATGCGCTTCTGCCACTGATGATGGGGCTGCGGGAATGGCTTTGACTGAAGAGGTCATGATAAATACTCCGTGTTGAAAGAGCTTGTAGTTTGTCATTTCATCGGTTTGAGTACAATTGGCATTAATGACTTATATAGATAATATTCTGCCAAACTGATAATATGCAAAAAAGTAACTCTCTTTCTCAAAAATCATCCCCACTCCGCGTTGCGGCTGGGCTGCGAGTCAAGCAAACCCCAAACGTTGTAACGGCTAAAAAAAGTCCTCTCGTGGTCGCCTTGGTGTACGACGGCTTGTGTACCTTTGAATTCTCAATTGCCTCTGAAATCTTTGGCCTGTCGCGGCCCGAGATGGGCGATAGTTGGTATCGGTTTGCAAGTGCAGCTGTTGAACCTGGGCCGCTGCGTGCGCAGGGAGGTTTGATGGTGCAAGCGCAGGGTGGCTTGGAGTTACTTGCGCAGGCGGACTTAATCGTGATTCCAGGCTGGAAGGGCACGCAAGTGCCTGTACCGCCTGCATTATGCGAACAGCTCGTGGCCGCATGGAAGCGGGGCGCACGCTTGGCTTCGATTTGCTCGGGCGCTTTCGCCCTGGCAGCTACTGGGCTGCTCAGCGGCCGCAGCGCTGCAACGCATTGGCGCTACGCGCAGGCGCTGCGTAATTTGCATCCCGATGTAGAGGTTGATGCTAATGTGCTTTATGTGCAAAACGAGAGGCTTTTCACCTCTGCGGGAAGCGCGGCAGGAATTGATCTCATGCTGCATATCGTTCGCGAAGATTTCGGCGTGGAGGCTGCAAACAGCGTGGCCAGAAGATTGGTGATGCCGCCGCACAGAAGTGGTGGTCAAGCGCAATACATTGAGCGCCCAGTGGCTGTTGATCGCAGCGGAAGGCTAGCTGCTTTGATGGATCAAATTCGTTCGGACTTGCCGAACAATTGGACTGTTGATCACATGGCAAACCGAGCCGCAATGAGCACACGAACGTTTATTCGTCGCTTCACAGATGCAACTGGACAAACGCCCGGAGATTGGGTGAGCACGTTGCGAGTCGACGAGGCCAAGCGTTTGCTAGAGACGACCAGTTTGCCAGTGGAAAGGATTGCTGTGGCTGTAGGTTTTGGAGGCGTACAAACTCTCAGACATCATTTCCGCACGCTAATGGATTTGTCGCCGCGCGAATACCGCAATGTTTTTGCACCGAACTTAGTCAGCCAGTAACTTCATAAATGCGGATCAAACATTCGAGATTGCGAATTTTCTTGACCCAGCCAAAGAATTATCAATCTATCCGCGGACAGCTTACCTGTGCCGACTAGTGCCTGCTCGTACTTTCTTTTACGGTAAAACTGACCGTACGGACGGTATTGGACGATTAAAGCGCATTGTCCAACGCAGTCTAAAGCCATCCAAGCAAATGCAGAAATTTGTGCCCGTTGACGATTGAGTGAGAGTGAGCTCGACCGACAAACTTGTCGTCGCTAAGCAAACAACGACCGGGTGT
>JAYVTG010000126.1:0-2234 GCA_043774625.1 Polaromonas sp.
CCTCAAGAGGAGTCTGTTTATGCTATCTGATCGATTAAAAAAACGCCTGGTCAAAGACCGACCCATGACCTCCATCACACTGCGCATTCCGGTGGACGTGGTGGATTCGCTCAAAGAGATTGCGCCGCTCAAGGGGGTGTCCGGCTACCAGACCTTGCTCAAGGCCTACATCAGCGATGGCTTGCGCCAGGACGAAGCCAAATTTTCCGGTGGGCAAACCGCGCGGCTGATAGAAGCTTTGAAGAAACGGGGTGTTTCTGAGGCATTGCTGGATGCTGCTTCAAAGGAACTCGCGTCAGCCTGACGTCTTTTAGGATGGGTGCAATGCAAAAACGTTTCGTTAACGGCATTGAGGTAACACGCAGTTCGGGCAATGTCTTTGCCGACCTGGGTTTACCCAACGCTGAAAAGCTCAAAATCAAATCTGGTTTGGTGATCGAAATCACCAAAGCCGTGCGCAAGCTGGGCATCACGCAGGCCGAGGCCGCCCAGCGCATGGGCATTACACAACCCAAGGTGTCGGCCATGCTGCGCGGCGATTTTGACAATTTGTCCGAGCGTAAGCTGATGGATTGCCTCAGCCGGCTGGACTACTTGAAAATTGCGGCTGCGAAGGGAAAGCGCAGCGATTTTGAAAAGTTCTTGAGTCTGGTGCCCAACGGGCCTGTGCAAGCGGGCGATTGAGGGCTGTTTATGCTGTCTGATCGCCTGAAAAAACGCCTGGTTAAAGACCTGATGCTGCTTCAAAGGAACTGAGGTTGACGCCATGAGTGCCGGTGTTGGTGGTCGAAGGGATATCTGTGCCTAGAAAACTTTTTGCCTTTCGTGCGACGGGCTAGGTAGCGGAACCATGTCTCGCACGCGTTGGGGTGGATTGTGATATATTGCCAGCAATATGAAATATGTACTGGACACCAATGTTTTGGTCGGGGCAATGCGCAGTCCAACCGGCGCGTCTGCCGAGATTTTGCGCCGTGTTCTGGGCGGGCGTTTGCAAGTGTTGTGCAGCGTTCCGCTGTTTTTGGAGTATGAAGCGGTTTTGTCGCGGCCTGAGCAGTTGGAAGCGGCGGGCCTGGCGCTGAAGGATGTGGTGAATTTACTCGACGTGTTGGCTGGCTTGGTTCAGCCGGTGGACATTGCCTACCTGTGGCGCCCGCAGTTGCGCGATCCGGCCGACGATATGGTGCTAGAAGCGGCGGTGAACGGTCAGGCAAAGGCCATCGTCACGTTCAACCTGCGGGATTTTTTGCCGCAAACATTGAATTTTGGAATTGCCGTGATAAACCCGGCACAGTTTTTTAAAGGAGCCAAATGATGGGAACACAAAGCAATTACGCACTGCGCTTGCCTGTTTCGCTCAAAAGCGGAGCGGAGCAATTTGCACGTGAAGACGGCAGCACTTTGAACCAGTTTATTGTGAGCGCTGTGGCCGAGAAACTGGCAGCACTTACTACGGCAAATTACTTCTCACAGCGGGCCGCAAAAGGTGATTTGAAGGCCGCTTTGGCGATGCTTAACCGTAAAGGTGGGCTAGCGCCTGCTCCCGGGGACGAATACCCAGCTTGATTGGCTAAAGCCCGCGTTGCAAACGCCGTAGCGCTTCGCGGTCAATCCGATCCTTGTCTCGGTAATCCGTTTTGGTTTTGAGAAGGCCCTCAATGTCCAGTGTGCGCACAGCCACGCCGTCCACATTGAGCGTGCGCACATGGGGCTGCAGGCTCTCAAAGGTCTGGCCATTGGCCGCAAACAACAGGTCAATCAGCAGTTCATCCGCCACGCGGATGTTTTCCGGTTCGTTGGGTGGCGGGGCAAACCAGTCGGCTTGAAAACGGGGCAACAAATCCAGCAGCGCGTCCGGGCTCATAGTTTGGGCAGAACAGGGCTGTTAAGGAGCCGCGCTTGCTCCAGCGCACGTGCATCGTCCAGCTGGTTGAAGAACCGGTGCGTTCCGCGCGTCACGCCACGCGGCCTTGGCGGCAACATGGATGGCCACATGGCATCCAGCTGGGCACCACGGCGCAAGGCCTCGGCCGGGTCCAGGATGAATTCACTGCGGTTTTGGTTGCCAACGGTGCGTGTCATGGTTTTGATCTTAATGCAGCCCGGCCAATCAGTGCATAAAAAAGCGCCCCAACACCCCGCAAAGCTACAATCGTGCTTTTGGAAATTTAGCCATGCGCCTACTCGGCAAAGCGCTCACCTTCGACGACGTGTTGTTGGTGCCAGCGTACTCC
>JAYVTG010000127.1:0-2300 GCA_043774625.1 Polaromonas sp.
CGTCGTAACACACATTGGTTTTAACCACGTCTTCGTAGGCAGCCACGCCGTCCTGGTAAAACTGCTGGCGCAGGGCCGATTGCTCCATGGCCTCTTGCAACTTTTCCACCATCAGTGCGTGCGCTGTTTTTCCTTCTAAACTAGCCATGTGCGCAATTTGCGATTTCAGCGCTTCAGGCAACTTTAACGAGGTTGTCGCAGTCATACTACAGCCTTTCTTATTTGGTAGCACTATGGTAACACCTTTTCATCGACTCTTGTGGCAAGTTCTGGCTTTGCTGCTCTTCGTCTTCGTCTTGCTCTTCGTACCTGCAGCCATGCCCACGCGGGCTGGTTTAGCGCGCCAGACTGGGCGAGTTTGAAGCAAGAGATTCGCAAAGACTATCCGCAGGTCAAGCAAATGACTATCAGCGAACTACAGACTTTGCAAAAAACAGGCAAAACGCCCCTGCTGCTGGACGTGCGGGCCAAGCCTGAGTTTGAGGTGAGCCATTTGCACAACGCGCGCCTAGCCACCAGCCTGAAGATGGCTTTGGCGGCGCTAGAGTCCACCCCCAAGGACGCACCCATTGTTGCGTATTGTTCGGTGGGACTGCGTTCTGCTGATCTGGCACACCAGCTCATGCAACGCGGCTATACCAACGTGGCCAATCTGGAAGGCTCGATTTTCGAATGGGCTAATTCGGGCTTGCCGGTGTACCGAGGCACCGAGGTAGAAAAAACCGTGCATCCATTCAACGGCAAGTGGGGCAAGCTGCTGAACGAGAATTTGCGAGCACCGCTGTGATGTGCGCTGCTACGCTTGGCAGGTTTTCACCTCAAGCCAGTCAACCAGGCCAGCAGGATCAGGCCGATGGGTTGCTTTGCGTAGCGAAATAAAGAAGGAGGCCTCGAGGCCGGATGACATTCGCGTAGCAGAGCAACACGGCGGCACGATCCATGTACATACGGTAGCGCGTAAATGCCTATTGCGAATTAGGCAGCGCCAACCGCGAAGTATCTTCTTCCGCCTCTTCCCCTCGCCCCCGGTGCTCGTTGATGCGTTTGACATCGTCATTGCTGATATCACCCGTCACATACACCCCATCAAAACAACTCGCGTCAAAGTTTTTTACTGCGGGATTGAGCTTGCCAATCGCCTGCTTCATGCCGTCCACGTCCTGGTAAATCAGCGCGTCGCAGCCGATGATCTGGCGAATCTCTTCCACGCTGCGGCCATGCGCTACCAGTTCTTCGCTGGTCGGCATGTCGATGCCATACACATTGGGGTAACGCACGGGCGGGGCGGCGCTGGCCATGTAGACATTGCGCGCTCCGGCGTCGCGGGCCATTTGCACAATCTCTTTGCTGGTGGTGCCGCGCACAATCGAATCGTCCACCAGCAGCACGTTGCGACCCTTGAATTCGCTCACGATCGCGTTGAGCTTTTGGCGCACCGACTTTTTGCGCACCGCCTGGCCCGGCATGATAAAGGTGCGGCCCACATAGCGGTTTTTGACAAAGCCTTCGCGGTACGGCAAGCCCAATAACTGCGCCAATTGCATGGCGCTGGGGCGGGACGATTCGGGAATGGGAATGACCACATCAATCTGGCTCGGTGGCACGGTAGAAATAACCCGCTTGGCCAGTGTTTCGCCCAAATTCAAACGCGCCTGGTACACCGATATACCGTCCATCGTCGAATCGGGCCTGGCCAGATACACGTATTCAAAAATGCAAGGATTGAGCGCGGTTTTGCCGGCACACTGTTCGCTAAAAACCACACCCTCTATATCGACAAACACGGCTTCGCCAGGTGCAATGTCGCGTTCAAACGCGTGTGCCGTGCCTTCCAAAGCCACCGACTCGCTGGCCACCATCACGGTGCCGTCCGCAGACTTGCCCATGCACAGCGGGCGAATGCCAAACGGGTCTCTAAAAGCCAGCATGCCGTGGCCTGCAATCAGCGCCACCACGGCGTAAGAGCCTTTGACCCGCTGGTGCACCCCGCGCACGGCGGCAAACACGTCGGCAGCATTAAGACCTGACGAAGGTCGCCCTGCGGTCTCTAGCGGCAAGCCGCGTGTGGTTTTTTCCAGCTCGTGTGCCAGCACGTTGATCAGCACTTCGGTGTCGCTGTCGGTGTTGATGTGGCGATGGTCGGCGTTGAACAATTGCGCTTTTAGCTCAGGCACATTGGTCAAATTGCCGTTGTGCACCAACACAATGCCAAAGGGTGCGTTCACGTAAAAGGGCTGGGCTTCTTCTTCGCTAAAGGCATTGCCCGCCGTGGGGTAACGCACCTGGCCCAGGCCCATGTT
>JAYVTG010000128.1:0-17248 GCA_043774625.1 Polaromonas sp.
CTACAATCTGCCTTACCGCTTCTGACCCTCCTGCGGCGGGGCGGGCGCATTGATTCTTGCCCCCCCCCCCCCCCCCCCCCCCCCCCCCATGTCTAAGGAGTTCACCGAACCTACAAAGGCCGTAGCCAACAACAGCTTAGCCGCCTTGTGCGCCGTTGCTCGCTTTCATCAAATAGCAGCAGACCCAGCCAACCTATCCCATCAACTGGGTTTAACTGCATCATCACCCATTGGCACCGCAGAACTTTTGCATGCAGCCAAACACCTCGGCCTCAAAGCCAAACTCAGCAAAAGTACACCAGCCCGTCTGCACCTGACCCCACTGCCCGCCCTGGCGCGCGTCAAAGACGCTAATGGCAGCGTGCGCACCGTCATCCTCGCCCAATGCGATGGCCAGCGTGTACTGGTGTAAGAACAATCAGCCATGGGCGACAGTGCAAACGCCAGCCGCCCCACCATCGAGCCGCTAGATGTTTTTGCCCAGCAGTGGACGGGCGAACTCATCCTCATTACCAGCCGCGCCAGCCCGACAGGCGAACTTGCCAAGTTCGACTTTAGTTGGTTCATTCCCAGCCTTATCAAATACCGCAAACTGCTGGGCGAAGTGCTGCTTATCAGCTTCTTTTTGCAACTCTTTGGCCTTATTAGCCCACTGTTTTTTCAGGTGGTGATGGACAAGGTGTTGGTGCACCGGGGCATGACCACGCTAGACGTGCTGGTCATTGGTTTAGTTGTTGTTGTGGTTTTTGAAAACCTGCTGAACGGTCTGCGCAGCTATGTGTTTAGCCACACCACCAGCCGTATTGACGTAGAACTGGGCGCACGCTTGTTCCGGCACCTGGTGCAACTGCCGCTGGCGTATTTTCAGGCGCGCAGGGTTGGCGACTCGGTAGCCTGCGTTCGCGAGCTCGAAAGCATTCGCAGCTTTCTTACCGGCAACGCCTTGACGGTATTGCTAGACGTGCTTTTTAGCGTCGTCTTTATCGCCGTCATGCTTTTTTACAGCGTGCCGCTCACCCTCATCGTCTTGGTCAGTCTGCCGCTATACGCAGCTATCAGTGTTGCCGTGGTGCCCATCTTGCGCAAACGGCTGGACGTTAAATTTGCTCGTGGTGCAGAAAACCAGGCCATGCTGGTTGAAACCATCACGGGCATTCAAACCGTTAAAGCCAGCGCGCTAGAACCCAGCTTTGCCCGCCGCTGGGACAACCAGTTGGCCGCCTATGTTTCGGCCAGCTTCAAAACCCAAAACCTGGCCACCTGGGCGCACGAGGCCATCAACCTGATTGGCAAACTCATCAATGCGGCCACCCTGTGGTACGGCGCGCACTTGGTCATGGCCAATGAACTGAGTGTGGGCCAGTTCATCGCCTTCAACATGTTTGCCCAGCGTGTGGCACAGCCCATCATGCGCATGGCGCAGTTGTGGACGGACTTTCAACAAACCGGCATCTCCATGGCGCGGTTGGGCGACATTTTGAACACCCGCACCGAAGTGCCACCTGCCAACAGCGCCCAGTTGCCCCCAATCAAAGGGCGCATTACGCTAGACAAAGTGACTTTTCGCTACCGCCCCGAAGCTGCTCCCGTGCTGCACGGCATTAGCCTGGACGTGCGCCCCGGTGAAGTGCTGGGCATTGTGGGGCGCAGCGGCTCGGGCAAAAGCACGCTGACAAAATTGGTACAGCGCTTGTACGTGCCCGAGCAAGGGCGCTTGCTGGTCGATGGCATTGACATTAGTTTGATAGACGCCGCCCAGTTGCGCCGCCAGGTTGGCGTGGTGCTGCAAGAAAATCTGCTGTTCAACCGCAGTGTGCGCGAAAACATTGCCATTACCGACCCGGCAGCACCCATTGAGCGCGTGGTGCAAGTAGCGCAACTGGCAGGCGCGCACGACTTTATCAGCGAGCTGACCGAAGGCTACGACACCGTGGTGGGCGAACAAGGCAGCAGTTTGAGCGGCGGCCAGCGCCAGCGCATTGCCATAGCCCGCGCCCTGTTTACCAACCCCAGAGTGCTGATATTTGACGAAGCGACCAGCGCGCTGGACTACGAAAGCGAGGCCATCATCCAGCGCAACATGCAGCATATTTGCCAGGGCCGCACCGTGCTCATCATTGCCCACCGCTTAAGCGCTGTGCGCCACGCCCACCGCATCATCGTGATGGACAAAGGCCATATTGTGGAAGCAGGCCCGCACGACGCGCTGGTGCAAAAACCTGGCGGCCTGTACGCCAAACTGTGGCAAATGCAAGGTGCAGCGTTGCCAGAAACAGCGCAATCCACAGAGGTGCAGGCCGTATGAATATTTCTTTTATTTTTGACTGGGCTTATGCCAACCCAAGCAATGCCTCGGGCGTGCGCACTGCCACGCGCAACAAGGTTTGCGCTGCACCGGTGGGTTTTTTGCGCCCTTGCTCCCATTCTTGTAGTGTGCGCACCGACACACCCAGCAACGTAGCAAACTGCGACTGCGACAGTGCCGTAGACGTGCGTGCTTGCAGCGCATCGGTAGGTTGCACAACTGTTTTACGCGCAAAAGCACCAGCCTTGAATTCGCGCACCGACTGCAACAAGTCAGCCTGGAATTGGGCCATTTCGAGGTCAGCTTTAGCGGTTTTCTTCATCTTGTCCATCTTCAAACTCCTTTTTAAGTTCCAGCAAAAAATGGGCAGGCAAGTTGTCAAACTTGGTCTTGGTGTACACCATCAGCAGAGCAATCATTCCAACCCCCAACTCGTTGTAATAGATAACCCTTGCGCCCCCGCGCTTACCCATGCCCGCACGCGACCAGCGCACCTTGCGCAAACCGCCCGTTCCTGTAATCACATCGCCCGCCAGCGGGTTACCAGCCAGCCACACCTTGAAATCCATCAAATCGCTTTCGTTCCAAACAGCAGCAGCCAAGCGAACAAAAACCGGTGTTTCAAATATGGTGAACATTATGTCGATTATACGTCTAAAGCGTATAGTCGTGTTGCGGCATAAAAACTCCAAAAATAGTCTATCAATATGAACGCTACCACTACCCAGCCTGCCAAGCCACCACACCCGGCGCTGGAACTACTGGCCCGCTACAAAGCCGTTTTTGCCGCTGCCTGGGCCATGCGCCACCAGTTGGCAGGGCCGCAGCGCCTGGCAGACGAAGCCGCCTTCTTGCCAGCCGCGCTCAGCCTGCAAGACAGTCCTGTACACCCGGCGCCGCGCCGCCTGGCCCTTGCACTCATCGTGCTGTTTACCATCGCCGTGCTGTGGGCTTGCCTGGGTCATATCGACATTGTGGCCGTGGCACCAGGGCGCATTATCGTTAGCGACCGCACCAAAGTCATTCAACCGCTAGAGGCTGGCGTGGTGCGCAAGGTGCTGGTGAAAGACGGCGACCGCGTGAAAGCTGGCCAGGTGCTGGTGATGCTAGACCCCACCAATGCCAATGCAGACCAAGCCAGCGTAAAAGAGCTGCTAAGCGCAACCAAGAGCGAAGCGCAGCGTACCAGTGCACTGCTGCAAGCACTGAAAGGCCTGCAAAACACAGCAGGCCTGGCGCGCGCAGACCGTAGCGCTAACAACAGCACAAACCGCAGCACCGTTCGCCCAGAGCTTGTCGAAGGGGCTGCCAACCGTTTGCAACTGACTGCCGAATGGCAAGACATCAACGCTAAGCTGGGCAAACTTGACGCAGAAGCTGCGCGCCGCCGCGCAGAAATCAGCACGGTCAACGAAACCATTGCCAAACTGGCAGCCACCTTGCCCATGGCCTTAGCCCGCGAATCTGATTACCAAAACCTACTGCTGGAAAAGTTTGTGTCCAGCCACGCCGCCCAAGACAAAACCCGAGAAAGGGTAGAGCTGGAACGCGACCTGGCCACCCAACAGGCCAGGTTGCTTGAGGCGCAAAGCAGCCTGCAAGAAACCGAACAAGCCAGGGCCGCCTACATTGCCGAAACCCAGCGCAGCCTGCAAGACCGCAACGCCGTGGCTACGTCCAAAAGCCAGCAACTCAGCCAAGACCAAAGCAAAGCTGCACAACGAGAAAAGCTCACCCAGCTCACAGCGCCTGTAGACGGCGTAGTACAGCAACTGGCCATCTACACACCGGGGGGTGTGGTTACCGCTGCGCAGCCCTTGATGATCGTCGTGCCAGAAAGCGCCCAGGTTACCGCCGAAGTCAACATTGCCAACCTGGACATCGGCTTTGTCAACGCTGGGCAAAAAGCCCAGGTAAAACTGGAAACCTTTCCGTACACCAAATACGGCACCGTGGGGGCCACGATACACATCGTCACCGCAGACGCCGTGACCGACGAAAAGAAAGGATCGTACTACCCCGCCACACTCACGCTAGACCAACGCGAGATGAACATCGACGGCAAGCGCGTGCCCATCAGCCCGGGCATGAACATTACTGCTGAAGTGAAGACTGGCCAGCGCCGAGTGATTGAATATTTGCTCAGCCCCATACAGCGGGCGGGCAATGAGAGTTTGCGGGAGCGATGAAATGCGTACGTTAAGGCACTTGCACCACAGGTCGCAGCTTGAGCTTGGCTGCGCGTTTGACGAACGGCTTGTCAAACGTGACCAGCCGGGACGCTTCGGCGCTAAAAGCCAAAACACAAGCATCTTTGAACGGCAAACCTTGCCGCGCATAGGCTATTGCAGCAAATACCTCGTCAGCGTGCTGCACTTCTACTGCGGGCAATCGCAGTACAGCATCCAAAGCCGCCAGTGCTTGGTCGTCCGCAAAAGCCAACACGCTGCCCGTCAAGGTAAAGTACACCTCCATAACCACGGGTGTGCTGATAAAGAGCCCGCCTTTGCGAAACAAGGTGCGTGCAGCTTCAAACTGCGCATTGGGCTGCCGCGTCAAAAACCGCAAAATAATGTTAGTGTCAATGGCAATCAACGCACTTGCCCCCACGCTGCACGCGCACTGGCAGCGACTGCACTCCAGCGAATGCGCCTACCCTTTAGCAGTGGTGCCAGCATGCCCGCCACTTCGTCTACGCTACGCTGCGCAACCGCTGCCTTTAGCACAGCCTCGCCATTGCGAACTTCCCAACGCACGGGGTCGCTAGCCGAAATATGCAAAGCCGCTAGTACCGTTGGCGGCACAGACAAAGACATAGTGGGTTCAGAGTTACGCATCAATTTACCTCCAATAAGTAAGTTACATCTCATTGTAGGCGAGCTAGCCTGGTACAGGTCATTGCTGCACACGTTAAAGCTTGGCGCCCCACTATTTACAAAAGCGGGCGCCTACGACCTGAACCAGGACGGTGTGAGAAAAGTCAATGAACTGCAAACCCTGCAAGCCACAGGCGTGCAAAGCATCAAGCTGATAGCGGCTTTGAATTCGGTGCACGCTGCAACCAGCAGCGCAGAACACAGAAAAGAACGAGCGCGAACGTTCAGCAGACTCAAGCAGCGCAATTTGAGGTGTAAATATGGCTGTAGCCAGCGTGGAGTATGCGCAAGCAGCTATGAAATACATAGTGTTAATTGATTCTTGGAGCTAGCTATGAATACAGTTTTGCTTTTTCTAATGGCTATATCTTGTGTCGTCGGAGGCATTGCGTCTGGCAATGCATCCAGCCGACTTAAACGATTCGTATATTTTGATTCAACCCTCTTTTCTGAAGCGAAGAAAGGATCGCGTGCTGCTCGTATCAGCGTTGTTTCGCATGCAATATTTTTGGTTAGTTTTTTAACTTGGTTTTATTTTTCTATCAATGGAGGTAATCATGGCAATTGATCTTGGCGCGTTACGCACTGGTGCAAACAACTTTGTCCGCTCTATCGTCCCCACCGCCGTGAGAACAGCTGCCCAGGTGCTACCCAACATCCAGGGCAGTGGCTGGGTGCGTGATTTGCAAGAGGCGGCTACGCAAAGCCCGCAGTTGGTAGCGGCTTTTACTGCGGTGAAGGATGCAACGAGCAGCGCAGAACACAGGAAAGAGCGAGCGCGAGCGTGCAGCAGACTCAAGCAGCGCAGTTTGAGAGGTAAATATGGCTGTAGCCAGCGTGGAGTATGCGCAAGCAGCTATGAAAAACGAAGTGAAATAATTTAGCAACTTGAGTATTTGACTACTGAAGAAACTTATGAAGCAAATATTTCATACCCTATATCAACTGCACCCGAGTCTGCCATTGCTGTACTTGTTGATCTTGGCGCTCGGCATCCTGTTGCCAGCTATTTATTGCGCCACAAAAAAATTACCTTTTTCAATCGTCACTATTTGGCAAAGAGCAAAAACCCCGGATTTCTTTGCCCGCTTCACTGTGCTTATCTATTCTTTGTGGATAACTTTGACAGTAATTTGTATTCTTTACGCCATTCTTAAATAGGAGTCATCATGCCATTTTCTATTCCATGCAGCTACACAATCTATATCGATGTAAAGGCTGCTTCTATAGGGACTGTAGACAATATAGTCCAAACCATAAACGCAAGCTCTACGCTAGAGAACGTAGCGGGGTTTAGTCAAATCGTCGCTTCGGCTACTGGGCCTATAGTCGGGGTTGGGTTCATAACAAATACTATCGCTTTGACGCTCTCTGCGGTAACCGCTGATGCAGACGGTGCAAATGTTGGGCAATTAATTACCGCAACGGGCAATGTCCTTGGGATAGTAGCGGGAGCCTTTGCGATAGCTGGTGTTGCGGTACCCGCTCTGACGGTGACTGCAGCAGTGGTGACTGTTGGCGGCGCTGCCTATAACTTTTACGAGCTTTATAATAAATATGCACCATCCCCCGCCATCTCCCCCACCCTAGGCACCACCCCCGACCCCCTAGTCAAAACCATCCGCTACGTAGACCCGCTAATCTTAGACCTAGACGGCAACGGCCTGCAAATCACCGCTCTGAGTAAAGGCATCTTGTTCGATGCCAACGGCGATACCATCAAAACCGCCACCGCCTGGGCGGGCGCAGGCGACGGCATGCTGGTGTGGGACAAAAACGGCAATGGCAGCATCGACAGCGGACAAGAACTGTTTGGCGATGAAACCATACTGACCAATGGCCCCAATGCAGGTAAAAAAGCCGCTAACGGCTTTGCTGCGCTGGCCGACCTGGACACCGGCAGCCTGGTCAACGGCGTGCTGGTAGGTGCAAATGACGGCGTGTTTGATGCCAAAGACGCAGCCTACGCCAACCTGCGCATCTGGAGAGACCTGAACCAAGATGGCGTGAGCCAAGCCGATGAACTGCAAACATTGGCACAAACCGGCGTGCAAAGCATCAAGCTGGCCAGCACCACCACCAATACCAACTACGGCGACGCCATACTGGCGCAAAGCGGCAGCGCAGAGCACAGGAAAGAGCGAGCGCGAACGTGCACAAGACTCAAGCAACGTAGTTTGAGAGGCAAATATGGCTGTGGCCCAGATGAAATATGCGCGAGCAGCTATGAAATTTGTAGTAAATTTTTAGAAAAGGCTGAGTTTAATGCTGAATAACAATTCATATGGCTTATCCCTGCTCATCGCAACACTGGCCTTGGTTTGCTGCACTTTGCTTTGGAACTACTTAGTCTCAAGCAAGTACCGTATCACGTTTGATAAGGCCGAAAAAATAGCGATTTATTTACTCGCACTGTTTTTAGTAATGGTTGCAATTTATATAACTTTTTTCTAAGAGGCTCAAAATGTCATTCTTATCCAAGATGCTGATTTCAGCACCAATCAACATTCCGCTAACCGTTGGTGTTGGTATGCCTATCGGCCCTGTTCCTAGCGGTTTAGGCTTTGCCTTGTACACGCCGTTGGCAGGGGAGGGTAGTGATAGAGTGCCCGTGATGGTTGTGAGTGCCGACGGTGCAGCTTATCGATTGCTTGGTGATACAAACGGTACTTGGCGTAATGCATCAGACGGAATGCCAGTGTCTCAGACTATCCAGCAGCAATTAACTACAAATTGGAGCGCGTCTATTGCAGAATTAAATGCATTGCTTCCACCGCTGTTTAACCCCTATCAAAGCTTTAATCCAGTCCCCACCGCCATCTCCACCGTCACCGGTACCACCCCCGACCCGCTAGTCAAAACCATCCGCTACGTAGACCCGCTAATCCTAGACCTAGACGGCAACGGCCTGCAAATCACCGCTCTGAGTAAAGGCATCCTGTTCGACGCCAACGGCGATACCATCAAAACCGCCACCGCCTGGGCGGGCGCAGGCGACGGCATGCTGGTGTGGGACAAAAACGCAAACGGCAACATCGACAGCGGACAAGAACTGTTTGGCGACGAAACCATATTTACCAACGGCCCCAACGCAGGCAAAAAAGCCGCCAACGGCTTTGCCGCTCTGGCCGACCTAGACCAAGGCAGCCTGGTCAACGGCGTGCTGGTAGGCGCAAACGACGGCGTGTTTGATGCCAAAGACGCTCAGTACGCCAACCTGCGCATCTGGAGAGACTTGAACCAAGACGGCGTGAGCCAAGCCAATGAACTGCAAACCTTGCAAGCCACGGGTGTGCAAAGCATCACGCTGGCCAGCACCACCATCAACGCCAACTACGGCGACGCCATACTGGCGCAAACCGGCAGCTTCACCCGCATAGACAGTGCAGGCAACACCAGCACCGGCCAGGCGGGCAGCTTTATCTTGGCGCAAAACAACTTTGTACGCTCATTCATTCCCATCACCGTCAGCACAGATGCCCAGGCCCTGCCCAACATCCAGGGCAGCGGCTGGGTGCGTGATTTGCAAGAGGCGGCTACGCAAAGCCCGCAGTTGGTAGCGGCTTTTAATGCGGTGAAGGATGCGCCTACGCGGGCGGGGTACAACAGCGCAATGGCCAGCTTGCTGCGCGCATGGGGCAATGATTCGGCCTGCGGCAGTGCCAGCAAGCAGGCGGCAGCGGCGGGCTATGGCTTGGTGATGAGCGACCCGATAGACGATCAGGAGCGCGGCTGGATGGACAGCGCCATTAAGGCCAGCGAGGCCGACAGAAATACCTTTAGGGCGACTTTAAGCCAGGCCGACTTGACCAAGTTTGACGCCATGCGCGAGCGTATGGTGGGCGGGCTGGAGAAGGTGTATGCGTATGAGGCGTTTACGGGGTATACGTTTTTGAATTGGCAGCAGATTCAGGGGGATTCGATTAATTATGTACCGCGCTTTAGACCCGGCGGCGGTGGTGTAGCTGTAGAGGTTTGGGTACCTTTGTCGCAAATTATTCTAGAAAACCGCAATGCGTTTGTGTCTAGCCAAGCGGGTTACATTCGCGTCAATATTCCCTCACCAACCAGTGGTATGCCGCATATAGAGATGTTGTGGGATCGGTTGGTGCAAGACGCAACGGCGAATTTAATGCCCAGTTTGCGTTTGGGGAAATATTTGGATATGGTGGATTTGAATATATCTGCCACCGGCATTTCTTATGATTTTGCGCGTTTGAACGCGGCATTGGCTGCCGCAAATGTTACCAATGCGCGTGAAGGGGCTGCACTGTTGCTGGACGTGCACCGCGGTTTTGGCAAGATGTTAGATGGTTTGGGCTGGAACGGTGTTGAGCAGCTACGGTCGCTGACACAACTTGCGATCACAGATGCTAGCGTGCGTAGTGCGTTTGGCGATACAGGTTCAAATTTGTACTCGGCTGCGTCATCTACAGGCACTGAGGGCAACGATATATTTGCAGGTGATGTTGCTGGCAATACCTTTACTGCTGGGGGCGGTAATGACATTTTGTTTGGATTTGACGGCAACGACACTTTGTCTGGTGGTAACGGGGATGATTTAATTTACGGCGACGCGGGCAACGACAACCTGCAAGGCGGGGACGGCAATGACAACCTGCAAGGCGGCTTGGGAGTAGACAGCCTGGACGGTGGCGCTGGAGTAGACGTGCTCGATGGTGGCGAGGGCAACGATACCTTGTACGGCCAGGCCGGTGCAGACACCTTGACAGGCGGCGCGGGCGATGACGTGTTGTACGGTGAGAGTTACTACGGCGGTGGCGGGCTGGGCGATGATGACGTGCTCGATGGTGGGGCGGGCAACGACAGCCTGGCAGGGGGCATGGGCAGCGACACCTATTTGTTTGGCCGGGGCGACGGACAAGACACTATCAACAACGCCGCCAACCCCTACTACGGCAGCGGCGACCTCAACCCCAACAAGCAAGACAGCTTGCAATTCAAAGCCGGGGTGCTGGCCAGCGAGGTGACTTTGAGCCGCAGCGGGGACAACCTGATCGTCAAGATCAATGGCAGCGCAGACCAAGTCACCGTGCAAAGCCACTTCTACAACAACGGCGTGAACAACTACGTGCTAGACCAGATCAAGTTTGCTGATGGTACGGTGTGGGACAAAGCCATGATGCAGTCGGAAGTAGACCACGCAGCAAATAACCATGCACCCACGGTCAACACCTTGTTACCCACTTTGCAAGCCAAAGCCGGTAACGTCTTTACCTATGCCATTGCTGCAAACACGATTACTGACGTAGATACGTGGGACACGCTGCGCTATAGCGTCAAGATGGCAGATGGCACGGCTTTGCCAGCATGGCTGAGCTTTGATGCCGCCACACGAACTCTGTCTGGAACCCCTGGTTCGGCAAATATAGGAGCGCTGGCTTTTGTGTTGACGGCAACAGACAAGTATGGGTTGTCTGCTACAGAAGCTGTCAATATGACGGTTGCTTTGCCCAACAATGCCCCCGTGCTTTCTGCTGCGCTGCTTGACCAAGCGGTTTTTCAGGGTGCGGCGTTTAGCTATACCGTGGCTGCTAATGCATTTACAGACCCCGACAGTGGAGACGCATTGACATACAGCGCAACTTTGGCCGACGGCAGTGTCTTACCGTTATGGCTCAGTTTTAATGCTGCGACGCGTGTATTTACGGGCACACCACCGAGCACGGGCACAGTAAGTGTGAAGGTGACGAGTACCGATACGGGTAACCTGGCTGTGTCTGATGTATTTGATATTGTGGTGAGCATACAAAACCTGACGCTGAATGGAACTGCGATTGCCGATAACCTGGTGGGTGGTTTGGGCAACGATATTCTGAATGGCTTGGCTGGCAACGACACTTTGACGGGCGGCGCTGGCAACGATACGCTGGACGGTGGCACGGGTAATGACACGATGGTAGGCGGTTTGGGGAACGACACCTATGTGGTTGACAGCACTACGGACGTGGTCACCGAAGCATTGAACGAAGGAGTGGATTTAGTGCAGTCCAGCGTTACCTACACCTTGGCTGCCAATGTTGAAAATCTGACTCTGACTGGCACAACGGCTATCAACGGTACGGGCAATGCTTTAGACAATGTATTGATAGGCAACAGTGCCATCAACACCTTGACTGGTGGTGCAGGTAACGATGTTTTGGATGGCGGCGCGGGTGCAGACAAGTTGTTGGGTGGCACTGGTAACGACACCTATGTGGTAGACAACGCCAGTGACCTGATAACCGAAAACCTGAACGAGGGTACTGATTTGGTTCAGTCCAGCGTTGCTTACACCTTGGCTGCCAACGTTGAAAATCTTACGCTAACTGGCACGGCCGCAATTAACGGTACGGGCAATACGTTGAATAACGTTTTGACCGGCAACAGTGCCGCCAATACCTTGAACGGTGGAACGGGCGCAGATACGATGCTGGGTGGCCAAGGCAACGACACGTATGTAGTAGACAACGTGGGCGACGTAGTGACGGAGAACCTGAACGAAGGAACGGACTTGGTGCAAGCCAGTGTGACCTATTCGCTCGCGGCAAACGTAGAAAACCTGACGCTTACAGGCACAACAGCTATCAACGGCACTGGCAATGCTTCTGACAACGTGTTGACTGGTAACAGTGCCGTTAATACACTGACGGGCGGAGCTGGTAACGACACACTGGACGGCGCAACAGGTGCAGACAAGTTGCTGGGTGGCTTGGGTAACGACACCTATGTGGTGGACAACGTGGGCGACTTGGTGACCGAGAACCTGAACGAAGGTACAGACTTGGTTCGGTCAAGCATTGCCTATACGCTGGTAGCCAATGTTGAGAATCTGACTCTGACCGGTACGACAGCGATCAATGGAACCGGCAACGCTGGTGACAATATTTTGACAGGTAACAGCGCAGCCAATACCTTGACTGGCGCGGCCGGTAATGACACGCTGGACGGCGGCAGCGGGGCGGACAGCTTGGTAGGCGGTGTGGGTAATGACACTTACCTGCTGGGCCGTGGCTATGGCGTTGACACGATTACCGAGAATGATGCAACGCTGGGCAACACCGATTTAGCGCGTTTAGGCGCGGGTATTACCACTGACCAATTGTGGTTTACCAAGGTGGGCAATAACCTGGAGGTGAGCATTATTGGTACGACAGACAAATTCACCATCAACAGTTGGTATGTGGGTAGCCAAAACCATGTGGAGCAGTTTAAAACCAGTGACGGTAAAACCTTGCTGGACAGCCAAGTGCAAAACCTGGTGAACGCCATGGCGGTTTTTGCGCCACCAGCGGCTGGGCAAACTACGCTACCTGCCAACTACGCGACCACTTTGGCGCCTGTTTTGGCGGCTAACTGGGTTTAATGCGAGCACAAAAAGCGCTGGCATGTTAATGTTGCGTTATGCGCAAAGCCAGTCTTTATAGCCGCTCTAGCCGCTCACCCTTGGGGCAGCCTGGTATTGCTGTGCCTGTGGATTCTGCCAGCCCCGGCAGCGACCAAAGTCCAGAAAAACAGGCTGCCGACAAGCCAGCCAAAGCGCCTTGGCGAACCCGCTTCGCCCAAGCCGTCATTCATGCCCCCCATAACCCGCATTTCTTGTGGGGCATGATCGGCCTGCTACTGGCCACCAGCATCGCCGCCTTGGTGCTGGCCCTGCGCCAAACGGGCGCCCCACTCACACAAGAACGGCTGGATGCCGCCGTGATGCACACGCTGGAAAGTAATCTGCTGCCGTCGCCCGCAGCAAAAGCCTTTGAGACGATTATTCCGTCCGTGGTGCAGGTGATCAGCTACGTGATCGACCCCAAAACCAAGCAGGAAAAGCAGTACGGCGTGGGCACCGGCGTGGTGATTGTGGACAAGGGCATTATCTTGACTAATTTTCATGTGGTGCATGGGGCAGACCGCATCAAGCTGGTGTTTTATGACGGGCTGGAGGCTGGTGCGTCCATTACCGGTGTGAAGGCTGAGGACGATCTGGCCGTGCTGCAGGCGCAGAAAATCCCTGACGATTTGGTGGCCGCTACCATGCGTTCTACGGCCGACCTGCGCACGGGCGACCAGGTGATGGCGGTGGGCTACCCATTCGGCATCGGGCCATCGGCTTCGGCGGGCATTGTGTCGGGCTTAAAGCGCACCTTTCGCTCACCCGAGGGCAAGCAAGAGATGAGCAATTTGATCCAGTTTGACGCTGCTGCCAACCCCGGCAATTCGGGCGGGCCACTGGTCACCATGGACGGTGAAGTAGTGGGCATAGTGACCGCCATTTATAACCCCAACGAACAGCGCAGCTTTGTAGGCATAGGCTTTGCCGTACCGATTGAAAACGCCGCCAGCGCAGCAGGCATGCCACCTTTTTAGTCTGGAAGAAATTAAGCAAAACGGAGCAATATATGACCACGGTGAACCCGCAAACTGTAGAGACCGCCGAGCTGATGGAGAAAATCCTCTATGAGGTGAAACGGGTGGTGGTCGGGCAAGACCGCTTTTTGGAGCGGGTGATGGTGGCCATGCTGGCGCAAGGGCACTTGCTGGTAGAAGGTGTGCCGGGTCTGGCCAAAACGCTGACTGTGAAAACGCTGGCCAGCGTGGTGCAGGGCAACTTTAAACGTATCCAGTTCACGCCCGATCTGGTGCCTGCCGACCTGATAGGCACACGCATCTACAACCAGAAGACTGGTGATTTTTCTACGGCTCTCGGCCCCGTATTTGCCAACCTGCTGCTGGCCGACGAGATCAACCGCGCTCCCGCCAAAGTGCAAAGCGCTTTGCTGGAAGTGATGCAGGAACGCCAGGTCACCATTGCCGGGCAAACCCATAAAGTACCCGAACCGTTTTTGGTTATGGCTACCCAAAACCCGATTGAAACCGAAGGCACTTACCCCTTGCCCGAGGCGCAGGTCGATCGCTTTATGATGAAAGTGCTGGTGGACTACCCGAGTGATGAAGAAGAGTTTGTCATTGTGCAACGCGTAACCGGGCCTGCTGTCAACGTGAATGCAGTTGCGAGTGTGCAGCAGTTGGCCAGCCTGCAGCAGACCTGCAGCCAGGTGTATGTTGACCCGTCCATCATGCAATACGCGGTACGCCTGGTTTCTGCCACACGCAAACCGGCGCAGCACGGGTTGAAAGACCTCGCACGCTGGATCAGCTTTGGTGCCAGCCCGCGCGCCACCATCAATTTGACCGAAGGCTCACGTGCGCTGGCCATGCTGCGCGGCCGCAGCTATGTGTTGCCCGAAGATATGGTGGACCTGGTGCCCGACGTGCTGCGCCACCGCATCATGCTGTCATATGAGGCGCTGTCAGAGGGCGTAACGGGAGATGCCTTGATTGAAAAAATCATGGCCAAAGTTCCACCGCCAGCTAAGCCGCTGGTGCACCAGCAAGAATTAGAGAAACGGGCAGCCTGACACCATGGCCAAGAACCTGCCACCAGCCCACACTGCCGGCCCCAGCCACAACGCAGAGGCCATGCTGCGCCGCCTGGAGTGGACGGTGATCAAGCGGCTGGACGGTTTGCTGCAGGGCGACTATCGCACCATGCTGCGGGGCGCGGGGTTGGACCTAGCTGACCTGCGCGAATACCAGCACCATGACGATGTCAGGCACATTGACTGGAACGTCACCGCGCGCCTGAACCAGCCGCATGTGCGCGTGTTTACCGAAGACCGCGAGATGGCCGCCTGGTTTTTGCTGGATGTGTCTGCCTCGGTCGATTTTGGCTCGGGTCAGCAGGTCAAGCGCAAGGTGCTGGCCGATTTTGTGGCTGTGATGTCGCGCCTGCTCACGCGCCACGGCAACCGCGTGGGCGCGCTGCTCTACAGCGCAGGCGAGGCGCTTGATGCGTATGTACCTGCACGCGGCGGGCGCCAGCATGTGCTGCATTTGCTGCACAGCCTGCAACCGACCGCCAAGAACGAGATGGCAGTCACCGACAGTACAGATTTGAAGAATTTGCTGCATCGCGGTGCAGCGCTGATACGCCGCCGCAGTACCATCTTCGTCGTCTCGGACTTCATCAGCGAGCCGGGTTGGCAGCACGCGCTGACGCAATTGTCCCAGCGCCATGAGGTGGTTGCCGTGCGCTTGATTGATCCGCTGGAACTGGAGCTGCCTGACTTTGGTTTGGTGACTATTCGCGATGCCGAAACCGGCGAGCAATTATTGGTGGATACACACGATACGGGTTTTCGCAAACGCTTTGCGCGCATTGCAGCCCAGCGCGAGGCTGAACTGCGCGAGGGCTTTGCCCAGGCCGGTGTAGACGTGCTGGAGCTGGCTACCGATGACGATCTGGTCGATGCGCTGGTGCGTTTTGCCCAGATGCGCCGCAGCCGTTTACGCCAGTCATCGGGAGCAATGCCTGCACACTTGAGGAGGGCAGCATGAACTACATTGACCAAGTGCCCCTGCATTTTTTGTGGCCGCAGTTTTTGTGGGCTTTAGTACTGTTGCCGCTACTGGTGCTGGCCTATTGGTGGCTGCTCAAGCGTAAAAAACGCAACGCCTTGCGCTATGCCAGCCTGTCCATCATTAAGCAGGCCATAGGGCCAGGGCAAAGCATTCGCCGCCATATTCCACCTGCATTGTTTTTGTTTTCTATCGGCTTGATGTTGGTTGCGGCCTCGCGCCCGCTGGCGGTTATCAGCTTACCTTCACAGCAAGAAACCATCATGCTGGCTATGGATGTGTCGGGTTCGATGCGCGCCACTGATGTTCTACCCAGCCGCATTGTGGCTGCACAAACAGCAGCTAAGGCTTTTTTGCGCGAATTGCCACGCGAGGTAAAGGTGGGGATTGTGGCCTTTGCAGGTTCGGCCCAGGTGGTGCAAATTCCTACGCTGAATCGTGAAGACCTCGTATCGGCTATCGACCATTTTCAGCTCCAACGCGGTACCGCTATTGGCAACGGAATTGTGATGTCGCTCTCGACTCTGTTTCCCGATGCAGGTATCGATTTGCAGCAAATGGGTTCGGGGCGAGACCGCTTGCGTGGTCAATCGCTGGATACCACCAAAACCGAGAAAAAAGAATTTACTCCTGTAGCCCCAGGCTCGCACACATCTGCCGCCATTATTTTGCTGACCGATGGTCAGCGCACGACGGGTGTCGATTCGCTGGAAGCTGCCAAGATGGCTGCTGACCGGGGCGTGCGTATTTACACCGTGGGTATTGGCACGGTAGACGGTGAAACCATTGGCGCGGAAGGCTGGTCCATGCGAGTGCGCCTGGATGAAGAGACGCTCAAGAAAATTGCACAGCAAACACAGGCAGACTACTTTTACGCTGGCAGTGCTGCAGATCTGAATAAGGTATACGAAAAACTCGGGTCGCGTTTGATAGTCGAGAAAAAAGAAACTGAAATTTCTGCACTGCTCGCCATGCTGGCGGCTGTGTTCTCGGTCTTGGCGGCAGGGCTGTCGCTGTGGTGGTTTAACCGAATTTTGTAGACTTCAAAGCCGCTGTGCCAATGGTTCAGCTTTGGGGTTCATGCCAGCCGCTTGCACCAAAAATTCGCAGAGTGATGGGGCCTCGCTGTCAATGCGCACCATGTCCATCTGCCAATCAGACACAAAGCCTTCTTGCACGGTGTCCTGCATAAAGCTTGTCAGCTTGGCGTAGTAACCGTTCAGGTTGAGCAGGCCAATCGGTTTGTCGATATAGCCTAATTGCTTGAGCGTCCAGATCTCAAAAAACTCTTCAAACGTGCCAATGCCACCAGGCAAGGCCATGAAGGCATCAGCGCGCTCGGCCATGATCGCTTTGCGCTCATGCATGGTGTCTACCACGATCAACTCGGTGCAGTCGGTGTTGGCCCACTCGCGTTCAACCATGCCTTTGGGGATCACACCCACTACCGTGCCACCAGCTTGCAGTGTGGCCTGGGCTACCAAACCCATCAGTCCGTTTTTACCGCCACCGTAAACCAGTTGACCACCGTGCGAGCCAATCCAGCGCCCCACTGTCTGCGCCGATTGAATATTGACCATGAGTGCCGATTGAAATCTGACCAGGGAGCGAAGGCTCAGTGTTTGATGCTGAGCTGTGGATAAGTATATAG
>JAYVTG010000129.1:0-2484 GCA_043774625.1 Polaromonas sp.
GGGTTGCCAACGTGCAAAGCGGCAGTTCCCAAGAGCGGACAACCGAACAATCCGGGGCAACATCGCGGGCAATGGTGTGAGAATATTGCTGTTTGGTGCCAATGGCCAGGTGGGGTGGGAGTTGCAACGAAGTTTGAGCCCATTGGGCGAGTTAATTTCTTTGAGTCGGCAAAGCACCGACTTTTGCGGCGATTTGACCAATCTGGCTGGTATCACTTGTGCCGTAGCTACTCTTCAGCCAGACGTTATCGTCAATGCGGCAGCCTACACCGCCGTTGACAAAGCCGAGGGTGATGTGGAACAGGCCCAACTGATCAACGCTTTGGCGCCGAAAGCTTTGGCACAGGCCGCAAACAATGCGGGCGCTTTGCTGGTGCACTACTCAACCGATTACGTATTTGACGGCAGCGGCAACCAGCCGTGGGTTGAAACAGACCGAAAAGCACCCCTGAATGTTTACGGCTGCACCAAGCTTGAAGGCGAGGAGTACATCGCTGCCGGGTGCGTAAAACACCTGATATTCAGAACAAGCTGGGTGTACGCCGCGCGCGGTGATAACTTTGTTAAAACGGTGCGCCGACTGTCGCAAGAAGGTGCTGCTTTAAAAATCAATAACGATCAGTTTGGCGCACCTACAAGCGCTGAACTACTGGCCGATGTCACTGCACACGCCATCAGGCAAGAACTGGCGAGCCAGCGGGATGCTGGAACCTACCACGTGGCTGCAGCAGGGAAAACTACCTGGTTTGACTATGCAAAATATATTCTTGACCAATCAATATGCGTCCAGATAGCTCCTGAAAGGATAGTAAGTGAGGTCTATCCCATAGCTTCAGGTGCATGCCATGGCGTCGCAAAGCGACCCCATAACTCACGCCTGAACACATCCAGATTTCAAGGCGCATTCAATTTGCAGTTGCCAGCGTGGCAGCTAG
The DNA here is from genome assembly GCA_043774625.1 of Polaromonas sp. Lineage (GTDB taxonomy): Bacteria > Pseudomonadota > Gammaproteobacteria > Burkholderiales > Burkholderiaceae_C > JAAFIP01. The sequence goes on from JAYVTG010000129.1 coordinate 936, forward strand.
GCGTCAAGCGCGTGGTGGCTGAATGCAATTTACAGGAATCACAGTCAATTGGACAGACTTTCGCCTGAGCGGGGGCACTGATAACTCGCTGCAATTTGTCTTTCAGATTTCTGAATCTCATTCAATAAAATGACATGATCAAAGTTCACGTGAAGAAAAAACAGGTGCAAATAAAACACCCGGCTGGAGGTGGGAGCTTATGAAGGTTATTCCAACCCACATCCAGGACCTGCTGGTTTTAGAGCCAACAGTGTTTGACGATCAAAGAGGTTTTTTCTACGAAAGCTTTAACCAGATTTCCTTCACACAGGCGACGGGTGTCAAGCTTGCATTTGTGCAAGACAACCACAGCCAAAGTACATCAGGCGTGCTGCGCGGTCTTCATTACCAGCTCCCCCCTCATGCGCAGGGAAAGCTGGTTCGATGTACGCACGGTGCCGTGTGGGACGTAGCCGTTGACATCCGTAAAAGCTCAGCAACTTTCGGCCAATGGGCGGGCGTGGAATTGACCGGCACCAACCATCGCCAACACTGGGTACCACCTGGGTTCGCACATGGCTTCGTTGTTTTGTCTGAAAGCGCAGATTTTCTGTACAAAACCACTGCTTACTATTCACACGCGCATGACCGCTGTATTGCATGGGATGACCCGCAGCTCAATATTGCCTGGCCATTGACCAGCAACACGGTCCAGTTATCGCCAAAGGATGCGAACGGCCAGAGGTTTTCTGCTGCTGAAATATTCAGTTGATCGCAAGTATTTACCTTGCTACTTTTTGCAAGCCGGAGCCTGCGGGGGCTGATGAAATTTGCAGCGCTTGGCAGAGAGTCAAAATAACTCAGTGCAGAATCAGCGCGATGCTTGCGTCGAGGTGTTCACAGGGCAAGCGCTTGAAGCCAGACCGCGCAAAGCGCTGCAGGCGCCCCACCATGAAAGCGGTGGCTGTCGAAGCTTTGATTTGCGCATCAACCGTGGGTGTACTGGTTGGATTAGCGCTGGCCACATCGCGCAAATTTTGCTTCAGGCTTGACTCAAGCTTGTCAAAAAACTGGTTCATTCGCTGTTGAAGTCGGTCATTTTCAAATACCAGTGCGTCGCCCACCATGACGCGGGTCATGCCGGGGTTTTTCTCGGCAAACTGCAGCACCATCACCACCAAACGTTTTGCTTTTGCAGATGGGTCAGTTTCGCGCTCAGCGATTTGATTAACCAGAGTAAATACACTCTGCTCGATGAATTCAATCAGGCCTTCAAACATCTGCGCCTTACTTGCAAAGTGGCGGTACAGTGCAGCCTCACTGACATCCAGCTTTCCAGCCAGCGCAGCTGTGGTGATACGCTCTGAGCCTGGCTGCTCCAGCATGGTAGCCAACGCCTCTAATATTTGCACCCTACGCTCGCCTGGTTTGGGACGTTTACGCGCCGTGACCAGATCTGCTGAGCCGTTTGAAGGTGTTTCGGCATCGAGCGCTAAGTCTGGCATATATTGTTATTGAGAAAAAATGAAAATTAAAAACTGAAGGCATCAGGCGATTGGCAAATCGCATG
>JAYVTG010000130.1:0-10108 GCA_043774625.1 Polaromonas sp.
TTCAAAGGAAAACCCGCCAAACAAGCAGGCGACGGGTGAGCGGGTGTGCGTTGAAAAATTTTTAGGAGGGCGCGCGTTGTTCAAGGTCGAGCAATACAAGACACAGTTCGCGCGTGTTTTCTAAAAACTTTTTGCAGCGCATACCCCGAGCGCGGCGCTCGCCCATCAAGCTGGGCGCGTTCCCCAAGAGCCCAACGCCAGCCCATCAAGCATGTTCAAAGCCACTGCTTAACCGCCAGCGCCCCATATGCGTAAGCAGCTACTAAATATATAGCGCAACCAGGCTGTCGTTATTGATTCGGCGTAGCCGGTGCAGCCACCGGTGTTACTGGTGCTGCTAGCGTTGCAGCACCAGAGTTGGCGGTCGCATCTGCAGCAGGCTTGGGGGGCGCTGCGGGTCGGCGTGGCAGCTCAGCGTAATGCTTTTGCAAACTGCGCGAAACGCAGTCTTGTTGCAGCTGGATGCGTTCAGCCTGGTTCTCTGTGGGCACGCTGGCCACTTGTTTGCGGCATTCACGCTCGACAATGCGTTCGGCGTCCAGCCTGCGATTCAAACATTCACTGAGTTTGGATTTACGCGTTGCTTCGCCGGTAATTCCAGCCAGGTCAGCAGTGCAGCGCTGCATGCGTGTGGGCACAAATTCTGCGCTTGCCATGCTGTGCAGGCCCATACCCAGCATACCGCCCAGCAATAGGCGCACGCCCCTGCGGTGCGCGCCTGTTCTCCATAAAGCTTTGGTGTCTATTTTCATTCGCGCTACTGTGCCAGAAACTACTTACCGAGATGTGACCCAAGACCAGTACGGAGGGAATTCGTCACAAAAAATGAATAACTTTGTATTCATTGCACCACAAGCAACGGGCACTGTCCAGCTCTGCTATGCCAGTGCTTGTTTGAGCCATTCTGCAAAAGCCGCACATTCCCAGCGGTCTAGGGTGCCGGTGCGCCAGCACAAGTAATGCGCATGCGGGCTGGGAATGTTGACCGGTGAAATGCGTAACAACGCGCCACTTTCCAGCCAGGGTGCCCCCAGCTTGATGCGCACCAAGGCCACGCCCAGGCCCAGGGCGGCGGCGTCACACATCAGGCCAATGTCGTTAAAACTGGACCCTTCGGCGGGCTCGGGCCAGTCGAGCTGGTGGGCCGCAAACCAGGTGCGCCAGGGTTCCAGCGGGCTTTTCAGCAGCTTGGCTTTGAGCAAATCTTGCGGCGCATCAAACGGTCCGTTGTCACGAATATAAGCGGGTGACGCCATGGGCGTGACCACGTCTTTGAACAAGCACACATGCTCTACGTCGGCATAGCGCCCGGTGCCAAAACGAATGGTCAAATCAGCGTCTTCGGCCACCACATCCAAAAGCGGAATACTCACTTGCAAGGTCAGGTCGATTTCGGGGTAGGCGTCGGTAAAGGCTTTGAGGCGGGGCATCAAGATAGAGCGGGCAAAGGTGGGGGTGACCGCGACTCGCAGCTTGCGTTTGCCCTGCGGCATGTCCTTGGTAGGAAAGCGCTCCAGCGCCGCCAGCCCTTCACGCACCTGGGCCAGATACTCGCTGCCCTCGGTGGTGAGCGAAAAGTCTGCCCGGCCAAACAAGCGCGTGCCCACCATCTCCTCCAGTTGCCTCACGCGGTGGCTGACCGCGCTGGGGGTTACGCACAGCTCTTCTGCCGTTTGGGTAACGCTGCGCAAGCGCGCCAGGGCTTCAAAGGTCAGCAGACACTGGATGGGTGGAATGCGGGAGGTCATGGTGCCAGTTGGGTTGTTGGTATGGAGCCAGTGTGCTGTTGCCAAGATTAAAAGCGCGCTTTACAGTAGTATGGATGTTTGCACCGTCTGCATCTATTGTCAACGAAGGAGACTGCCATGGCACGTATCGACAAAACTGATATCAACATGGACAACCAGTGGTTGCCCTTTACCCCCAACCGCCATTTTCGTGAAGACCCGCGCGTGTTTGTGGGCGCCGACAAAATGCATTTCACTACGCACGACGGCCGCCAGGTGCTGGACGGCATATCCAGCCTGTGGTGCGTGGGCGCGGGGCACAACTGCCGCCCGATCAATGAAGCCATTAAAAAGCAGCTGGACACACTGGACTATGCCACCGCGTTTAACGCCAGTAACGACAAGGCGTTTAAGGCCGCCGAGATGATCGCCGCCATGGCACCGGGTGACTTGAACAAGGTGCTGTTTTGCAATTCAGGGTCTGAGGCGGCAGACACGTCGCTCAAAGTGGCTTTGGCTTACCACCGCGCCCGTGGCGAAGGCCATCGCAATGTGTTTATTGGCCGCGAACGTGGTTACCACGGCGTGGGCTTTGGCGGCATTTCGGTGGGCGGCATTGTGAGCAACCGCAAGGTGTTTGGCAGCGCCATGCTGCCGCGCGTGGACCATATGCGCTTTATTCATGACCCGGTGAAGCACGCCTACATTCACAACCAAGAACCGGTGTGGGACGAAGACCCGCTGCTGGAGTTGGAAAACCGTATCTTGCCGCTGCACGATGCCAGCAATGTAGCCGCGATCATTGTGGAACCCGTAGCAGGCAGCGCAGGCTGGTATATACCGCCCAAGGGTTACCTTAAGCGCCTGCGCGAAATTTGCGACAAGCATGGCATTTTGCTGATTTTTGACGAGGTGATTACCGGTTTTGGCCGCATGGGCACCAACTTTGCATCCGACTACTTTGGCGTGGTGCCCGACATGCTGAACTTTGCCAAATGCGTCACCAATGGCGTGATTCCGCTGGGCGGTGTGATCTGCCGCGAGCATATTTACCAGGCGTTTCTGGACGCCAACGCCAAGTCGCCCGACCACGCGACCGAGTTCTTCCACGGCTACACCTACAGCGGCCACCCTGTGGCCTGCGCGGCTGCCGTGGCCACGCTAAACCATTACAGCCAAGAAAACCTGTTTCAGCGGGCGGGCGAGATGGGCAAGGTGCTGGGGGACGCGATGCACAGCACCTTCAAGGGTTTGCCCAATGTGCTGGGCATTCGCTCGCTTGGTTTGGCAGGTTCGGTTGAACTGGCCAGCATTCCCGGTTTGGTGGGCAAGCGGGGCTATGACATCTTTTTGGACTGCTACCACCAGGGCGTGTTGGTGCGCCCTGCGGGTGACGTGGTGGTGCTGGCGCCGCCCTACATTGTGGACAAGTCGCAAATTGACCAGATGGTGACTACGCTGGCGGCCAGCATCAAAAAGCACGCGACGGCCTAGACCTGAACTGGTTTGTGCATCAAAAGCCCCTACCGGGGTTGCGGCTTTTTTTGCGCCTGAAATTCGGCGCAATAGTCTTTGCCGGTGTCCACAGGCGCCCAACGGATGCTGCGCACCGACAGTGCGGGGTTGAGAGAGAGCAGTTGAACCGGCACACCGAGTGCTTCGTCGGTATGGAAACTCCCAGCAATCAGCACCACAGTCTTTGCCACGGTTGTTGCCACAGCTTTAGATGTTTGAACCTGTGCGGCCAGTACCTTGGCCATACTTTCGTCACGCGCTACCTGCACGCGGGCCATGGGTTCGATTTGCGCCTGGGGCAGCATATCGCAATGCCCAGAGCGGATATTTTCTAGGTGTTTTTGCCAGTTTACCAGCGTAAACATTGCGTTAGCAGCTCCGTTTTTCATAGCATCACCCATCACGCTGCGCGGCAGGTTGGCACCCAAGACGGGTATACCTGCGCGCACGGCCATCATCACGCTGGGCGCGTAACGGCTCCAGTCCCAGGCTTTGAGATTCCATGCAAGCGCGGCCTGCACCTGGGCAACCGAGGCGTCAGCTGGCAGGCTGCGTGTGTCTTTGCCTGCGTCGGCCATCTCCAGCACCAGGGCTGCAAGCTGGTCGCGTGCCAGCAAGCGCTGCACCACATCGGCATGCAGGGCGGGGTGGTCTGGCGCGTCGTGTTGTTCACCCAATAGCAGCACCTGCGGTGGCTGGGCCAGAACGGCTTGCACGCTGGGCTGGTTGCTGGGCTCGTTGCTTGGGGCGTTGCTTTGTACAGGCATTGCGCTGCAGGCCAGCACTAGGCCGCTCAAAAACAGGCAGCTCAAAGCTCTGCACACGGCTGCGCGCGTGGCTTGGGGCAGTAATTTACTCAACATTTCTTAGCCATGGGCGCATTCAACATACCGTCATACTACTTGAATCCATGCCCTTGGCACTGCGATCGGCACTGATGTGCTACCTATAACAAATAACTATCGCGCTGGACTCCTTGATTTAAGAGCCTTCATCGGCAAAAGCTCCTGCGCAATCGCCAACGCTTCAAACTCTGGGTCATTGTGCAACAAAATCGCAGCTTTCTCAGCTGCACACGCTGCCATCCACGCATCTGCTAAAGACAAACTGTGCATAGCTTTGAATTCTGCGGCTTTGAGCAGCAGGCCTTCACTGTTGTGCAGCCATTCGATGGGCAGGGCAAGGCATTGTTGATAAGCGAGTTGGCCGGCTTGTTTACTTTCGTCTTTCCACACGCGATAGAGCACTTCCATGAGGCTCATGAAGCAGCCGTAACACTTGGCTTTGCCTTGACTTGCGAGTTGCAACACATCTGATACGCGCTGCGCGCCAAGCTCATCGTCGCGCAAGGTGAGTAAGGCAGAGGTGTCAAGCAAGAAGCGCTTCATTCGCGCTCCTTGTCATTTCTTCGCTCTGCCAAAAGGCGTATAGTTGCCCCGCCTTTACCCTGTCCTCGGAAGGCTTCAATCGGGTTTGCGCGAACGGGCACCACGCGAATCTCGCCATCGCCCAGCAGCCACTCCAGCCGATCAGCCGGGCTGAGCTGAAACTGGTGGCGTATGAAGGCTGGAATCACAGTTTGACCTCTGGTGGTGATAGTGCTTTGCATAGATCCTCCTAAATGAATTACTTTATATCATGAAATGTAATTCAGGCTTTATGCAAACCTTCCAAAAAATCTACCCCTTTGAACAGCGAATAGCCGAGCCGGTATCGCGAAGTTATTGAAAAATCATATTGGCAATTGTTCGTGCGTTCGCTTTCTGAGGCCAGTTTTGGGTGGCATACTGGGCTTCATGTTGTTAAATTTCTTATCCTCTGAGGTAGTGGCAGTGCAAAAATTTGTGGCTACCGGGTTGACAGCTTTTTTATCCAGCAGCTTCAGCAAAAACATCGCCCACGTTTGCGTGTCCATTAGGAAGGTGGTTTGAACCATGAACCGTATCCACGCCAATGGCATTGACTTTGCCTACCTCGAACAAGGCAGCGGCCCGCTGGTCATTCTGCTGCACGGGTTTCCAGACACGGCAACCACTTGGAGCCACCAAATGCCAGCCCTGGCCGCAGCCGGTTACCGTGTTGTTGCACCGTATCTGCGCGGCTATTTCCCCAGCGAGGTTCCGCAAAGCGGTTTCTACGACAAAGCCACGCTGGCCACCGATGTCGCCGAGTTGATTCGTTCGCTGGGCGGTGGCAAGCCCGTGCACCTGGTGGGCCAGGATTGGGGCGCGATCATCAGCTATGCAGTGCTTGCGGCTTTCCCTGAATTGATCCGACGCGCGGTGGTGATGGCGGTGCCGCATCCGGCACAGGTGGGCAAAAGCATGCTGGACGCCAAGCACATCCAGCGCTCTTTTCACTGGTGGTTTTTTCAATTGGCCGACTTGCCCGAGAAGGCGCTGGTGGCGAACGATTTCGCGTTCATCGACTACCTGTGGCACCACTGGACTTCGCCCGGCCACGAGGATGCCGCGCACTTGGTTGAGATCAAGGCGATGCTCAGCCAGCCCGGCGTGCTGGCGGCAACGCTAGGCTACTACCGTGCCATGCTCGACCCCGCGAAAGGCGACCCGAACCTGCACCAGACGCGCGAACTCATGGCCCGGCCTATCTCGGTACCCACACTTGCGCTGTGCGGCGGTGACGACCTGCGCGCCGAGTTGATGACCGACCAGTCGGAATACTTCAGTGGCGAATACGACTACCAAGTGGTGCCTGGCGCGGGCCATTTTCTGCACCGCGAGAAGCCAGCGCAAGTGACGCGGCTTATGCTCGAATGGCTGGGCAAAAAAGCGGTTTGATCCCAACCGGTTGATGTGTGCGGATTGCGTTGAGCCGCACAAGCGCTGTTAGTGCAAAACTACCGGGTTTTGCGCCAGTTGGGTGTAACACTCCAGGGTGTCTTCGACTTCTTCTTGCGTCGGGGTTTTGTCTTGCCAGGCGTTGATTTGTTGCTGAAACAACTCGGCCCATGAGCCGTCCAGGTAAACCTCTTTGCCCGAGCGCTTGTCCACAATTTCAAACCCGTGGCGTGCCAGACGTGGAATGCGCACGCCGTCGCGGCCGAATTCAGTCTGGGCACTGACCACGCGGCTGTTCATAGCCACTTCGACTGCATCCTGAGCAAGTGAAGACTCCTGCGCATCGGCCTGGAGATGTACCACCACATAAGAATCTGAGTCGTAGAGCATTTGCATAGAGTTGTTACCTTTTGGCGTTCAATAGAGCGTACTGTCTATGATGTATTAACGGGTGGCCTGGTTTCAAGGCTGACAGGGTTTTTATGTAGGAATTCACGAAAAAACCACAAGTTACAGGGGTGAGGCGCTTGGTTTGTTTCATTGATTGATAGCTTACACCCATTTTGCTATTATTTCAATAGCTGCCTGCGCAGTAGCTACGCTGGCAATAGCCAGTTTAAGGTATTGGGCGAAGAGTGGGGCTGCGCAGCACCAGGTCAAAGCCATTGCCGTTTGGCTCGGTCTGCTTGATACGAATGGGCAAATAGTTCAGCGCAGGCGCAAACCAGAACTCCAGGCGTGCGTCAAATTCGCGGCGTGGGTTGCGGGTGAGGTGGATGGCTTGCGTATTGCCCGCAGGCACCCCCAGTGGCTCGGTGCCCTCAATATTGAACACCCAAACGTCTGCCTCGTCGGCACTGGCCACTTGCAGGCTGATGCTGTTGCCCTGTGTGTAACGCTCGGGCGCCCCAGCCAAAAGCGCTGCCAACTGTATGGACACACTGGTGCGGTCTTGCGCGCCGCCTTGCAAGGCCACCGGCGTACGGTTATTGCTAAAGCTGATACGCGCCTTGTCGCGCTCAAAATGCGCTGCCTGCTCGCTACGCCTGACCCGCTTGTCAGAGAATTTGTCAGGCTGCAAGCCCTGCGCGCCTACCGTGCCTGTGCTCACCCATGTCAATAAATTGACAAACAAGGCCGTGGACTGCAGGCGCACCTCGTAGCTGCTGCCATCGCTCTTCCACTGTAAGCTACCCGAACCTTGCAGTGGCTGACCATCGCGCACCACGGTGGCGTTATAGCTGAGCTCGATAGACGTTGGAAACTGGTAGGCCTCGCGCGCACTGGCCTGTGGCTGCGCTGCGGCTGGCGGCTTGTCTGGCACCACCATGTCGGAAGGCAAAGCCGTTTTGCTGGTTGGCGTTGCGACTGATTCCGTGCCAGCAGTTGCTATTGATTCAGTAGCTGTCTGCGCATATTCCACGCTGGCTAGTGGCGGTATTTCTTCCTTTTTTATATCTGGAAGGGTTGGAGTGACCGGCTGCGTGCTGACGGCAGGTGCTGGGCTTGCCTTATTGACTGCGGGCCTGGGTTTAGACGCAGGTTTAGGCGCAGGTTTGGCCACGGCAAGCGGGGGCGGCGCTGGCACCGGGGGCGCTGGCGCAGCAGCAGGCGCAGGTGCTGGCACAGGCTCTAGGGCAGCGGGCACCACGCGGGTGACCATGGGTGGCTCTCTGCTGTCAGCAAGCAAAATTCGCCCAGTCGCGGGTGACAGCAACAGCCAGTGCGCAGCGCCTACTAACGCCACCAAGGCCAGCAGCACTTTGAGAGGCATAGCCCTTGCATAGCCACTCACGGCCGGGCGCGGGTCTGTCTGATCTGTCGATGCTTGCTTATCCATGCGGGCGTCTTGGCTGTTGGGTCGCCGCATCAGTGCAAACTGGCAGCGCCCAGGTCTGCAGACAACTGTGCAGCAGCTTGGCGCAGGGCTTTGGCAATCACACCGTCCCAGCTGGCGTCAAAACTGGCGGTAGAACCCAAGCTCACCAAGCCCAGCACCATGTGGCTGCTGGCGTCAAACACGGGCGCGCAAAAACCCGCTATGCCGGGCAGTAAGGTGTCGCTGACGCGGCCCAAACCCTTGTCGCGGGTTTGTTTCAGCAGGGCCTGCACGGCGACCATGGTGGTCGGCACATCGCCCCGTGGTGCTTTGGCCAGCGCAGCCAGCTCGGCCTTGATCAAAGGCGCAATGGCCACCGGGTTGGCATGGGCGGCAAAGCAGCGGCCTGTGGCCGATGTGAGCAAAGGCATCACGTCGCCCAGGCGCAGGTTGACGGTGACGGCCTGCGGTGGTTCTTGCCAATGCACGATGGTGGGGCCGTGGTTGCCCCACACGGCGATGGCTAAAGTCTGGCCAATCTGCGCCATCCAGTCGCCCATGCGCGAACGTGCCAGTTGCACACCATCAAGCCTTTCCAGCGAAGCCAGCCCTAACTTCAATGCTGCCGGCCCCAGGTCGTAACGGGTGCTCAGCGCGTCTTGCACGACCAGGCCCAGCCTTTGAAAGCTCACCAAATAGCGGTGCGCCTTGGCTGCGCTCATGCCGGCTTGCGCGGCCAGGTCACGCAGCATCAAGGGCGCACGCGCATTAGCCAAGGCCGTCAGCAGCGCAAAGCCCACTTCAACAGATTGGATGCCAGCCTGGGTTTTGCTCATGGTGCGCATGGGTTGAAGGTGTTGGTGGTGATAATAAGCATCGTAGAATACAGCAGAAATTACGCATGGGTAAACGCATTTACCTAATCGTAATTAAGAAGTTTCCAAATCCCGCATTTCCACACACGGTTCAAGGCAAAAAATGAAACTCGCCACCCTCAAAGACGGCTCACGCGACGGCCAACTGGTTGTTGTCTCGCGCGACCTGACCACGGCCCATTATGCAACCGGCATCGCCAGCAAAATGCAGCAGGTGCTGGACGACTGGAACTTCATCACCCCGCAATTGCAAGACCTGACCGACACACTTAACCAAGGCAAGGCGCGCCACGCCTTCCCGTTTGACGCCAGGCAATGCATGGCCCCGCTGCCGCGCGCCTACCAGTGGGCCGACGGCTCGGCCTATATCAACCACGTTGAGCTGGTGCGCCTGGCCCGCAAGGCCGAGGTGCCCGCCAACTACTACACCGAGCCGCTGATGTACCAGGGCGGCAGCGACGACTTTTTGGGGTCACGCGACAGCGCCAAGGTACCGTCAGAAGCCTTTGGTATTGACTTTGAGGCCGAGGTCGCCGTCATCACGGCCGACGTGAAGATGGGCAGCACGCCCGAGCAGGCGCTGGACGGCATTCGCCTGGTGATGCTGGCCAACGACTGGAGCCTGCGCAATTTGATTTCTGACGAGCTGGCCAAGAGTTTTGGCTTTTTACAGAGCAAACCGGCCACGGCTTTCAGCCCCGTGGCGGTCACGTTGGATGAGCTGGTGTTCAACGGTGAAAGTGCCTGGGACGCAGGCCGCCTGTCGCTGACCATTCAGAGCCAATGGAATGGTCGCACGGTGGGCATGTGCGACGCCGGCAAGGAGATGACGTTTCACTTTGGCCAGCTCATTGCCCACATTTGCAAAACCCGCAATGTGCGCGCGGGCTCCATCGTGGGCAGTGGCACGGTGAGTAACCGCGCTAGCGAGGTGGACGGCAAGAAGGAATGGACGAAGGGTTACAGCTGCATTGCCGAGAAGCGGGCGATAGAAACCATTTTGGACGGCAAGCCTTCGACCGAGTACATGCGGTTTGGTGACACGATTCGTATCGAGATGAAAGGTAAAGACGGCGCATCGGTGTTTGGCGCGATTGACCAGGTTGTGACGGCGCAGTAGGCTATCCCGTCGTTTTGTCGGGTTTGCCAGTGGGTTACTCATGCACGCGGGGGAGAGGGTCCGTGCGTAGGTTGCTCTTGTAAACGGGTTCAGCGGGCTCGTACTTAGGTTGCTCATGTACGCAGGGTGAGCGGGTTTGTATGTGCAGCTCGTGTACGCAGGGCGAGCGTATGCTGCAGCCCCTCATGTAGGAGTACCTAAAATCGGGTCAACAGCATACGCTCGCCCTGCTGCGTTGGTGGTTAGCGCGC
>JAYVTG010000131.1:0-3843 GCA_043774625.1 Polaromonas sp.
TTCGTTCAGCTCGATGCCCAGCATATTGGCCGGGCTGGTGCATAAATCTACCGGGCGCTCCAGGCCCATTTTTTCGGCTTCGGTGATGATGTGGTGTTCGATGTCTTTGAGCGTTTTGAGGCCGAGGAACAAAAAGTTGCCGCTGCCGCAGGCGGGGTCGAGTATTTTGAAGTCGGCCAGGCTTTGCAGAAAAAGTATGTATTGGGTGTGGGCCTTTTTGTAGGCGGCGTCAGCTTTTTTGGTGCTTTTGGCCATTAGCCCTTGCAGAATATGCGCGAGAAGCTCCCATTTTTGTAGCAGTGGGCGGCGTATGACGGGTTCGATGATTCTTAAAATCGTGGCGGTGTCGGTGTAGTGTGCGCCCAGTTGGCTGCGCTTGGCCGGGTCCAGGCCGCGTTCAAACAGGGTGCCAAAAATCGACACGTCGATCGCGCTCCAGTTCAGGGCGGCGGCGTTGCGCAGCTCGGTGATGTCGGTAATCTCCAGCTTGGGCACGCTGATTTTTTTAAACAGGCCACCGTTAAACCACGGAATGGCGTCTGAGCCAAATTCACCACCGCTTTCCATCACCACAAACAGTTTTTGCATGGCGGACGTTAGCCGTTCGCTGGTGAGCTGGCGGTTGCCCAGCATGCGTTCAAACATGCGGCCCGGCAGCAGGCCCACGTCTTCAGCAAAAAAGCAAAACAGGGTTTGGGTTAAAAAGTGGGCGATTTGCTCGGCGTATTGGTCTTTGTCTGGGCTGGCCTGTGGGCCGCGTCTGCGCAGGTTGTCGGCCAGGGTAGCAAAGCTTTTAGCGGCTTTTTCGGTAATGTCGCGGTTGGTGGCTTTAGGGCGAAAGCTTTCGGGGTCGAGCCAGGCACGGCGCAGCAGGGCGCTTTTTTCAGGGAACAACAGATCGCCCATAGAAATGTTGTGTGTTTCGCTAGGGTGGCCGGTAAAGTGGGTGTGAATGCGAATGTTCAGCCGGTCGCACACAATCAGCAGGGGCGGATTGTGCAGGGCCAGGCTGTAACCCAGCAGTTGCTTGAGCGCGGCGTCAAAATTGCCGCCGGGGGCTTTGTTTTCCCATGCAAAGCAGCCGCGTTTGGACACGTCGGCATAGCCCCGAATTTGTCCCAATGCGGTGGTTTTGGTTTCAAAACCGTAGTCCGGCTCGCTGCCTGGGCGGGGCACGTCCAGCAGGTCACACAGGTCAATAAAGTAGGCCTGTGCACCCTGGCGCTCGTTTTCCATAAAGTGGGTGCCGTCGCGTCCCCATCGGGCAAAAAAGTCGGTAGGCGTGATGGCGGAAGTCATGGGGCTAGAGCTTAGCCCAACTTGCCCAGGTGTCTGGTGCAAAACCTGCGCTGATTTTGTCTGCGTGGGTGGCGACGGGGCGCTTGATGACAGATGGCTCGCGCAGCATCAGCGCCTGGGCGCTGGGGGCATCGGTGATGGCGGCTTGCGTGGCGGCGTCCAGCTTGCGCCAGGTGGTGCCTTTTTTGTTGACCAAAGCCTCCCAGCCTAGCGCTGCGACCCATGTTGCCAATTCACCCGCAGGCACGCCCTGCTTTTTAAAGTCGTAAAACGTGTACGCAATGCCGTGTTCAGTCAGCCAAGCGCGGGACTTTTTGACGGTGTCGCAGTTGGGGATTCCGTACAGGGTAAGCATGGGGGCATTGTATTGGGGGACAATCGCAAGATTCGAGTTTTGCGAGTTTTTTGAACCTACCTTGCGCTGTATGACTGACCCTGTTGCCACATTACCCACCACGCTAGACGGCTGGCTCGCCCACATCGAGGCTTTGCACCCCAAAAATATCGACATGGGGCTGACCCGTGTGAGCGAGGTGGCACAGCGGTTGAATATTCATTTTGACTGCCCGGTCATTACCGTGGCGGGCACCAATGGCAAAGGCTCAACGTGTGCCATGCTGGACGCGATTTACACGCAGGCGGGTTACCGCACGGCGGTGTACAGCAGCCCGCACTTGGTGCATTTTTTAGAACGCCTGCGCATAGCGGGGCACAACGCTGATGCTACACAATTTATAGCTGCTTGCGCCTGTGTGGAGCTGGCTAGAGGCCAAAATGATGCTAAAAACTGGGCGCAAGTGAGTTTGAGCTATTTTGAATTTACGACGCTGGCTTTTTTCATCGTCATGCAGCAAGCCAAGCTAGACGTAGCGATTTTAGAAGTAGGCCTGGGCGGGCGGCTAGACGCGGTCAACATCATCGACACCGACTGCGCCATTTTGACCAGCATTGACCTGGACCACATGGAATATCTGGGCCCTGACCGCGAGAGCATTGGCTTTGAAAAGGCGGGCGTGATGCGTGCTGGCAAGCCCGCCATTGTGGGCGACCCCCTGCCACCGCAAAGCGTCATCGACCACGCGAAAACCATTGGCGCAGACCTGTACCAAATGGGTAAAGACTTCAACTTTAGCGGCGACAAACAGCAGTGGGGCTGGGCCGGGCGCGACGCGGGCGGCGAGCCGCGCCGCTACAGTGGGCTGGCCTACCCAGCTTTGCGCGGTGCTAACCAGATCATCAATGCCAGCGGCGTGTTGGCGGCTATCACGGCGTTGCGCAGCAAGCTGCCCGTCACCGCGCAGGCCGTGCGCAACGGGTTCGCGTTTGTGGAGCTGCCCGGGCGCTTTCAAGTTGTGCCCGGCACACCCGCCCTGGTGCTAGACGTAGCGCACAACCCGCATTCGGTAGCGGCGCTGGCCGCCAACCTGGACGCGATGGGTTTTTACCCCACCACCCACGCCGTGTTTGGTGCCATGGCCGACAAAGACTTAGCCCAGATGTGGCCCAAAGTCGCCCCGATGATCGACCGCTGGTACTTTTGCGACCTGCCCACCGCCAGAGCCGCCACGGCTTTGGCGCTGCAAAAAGACTGGCAAGCCCACAACACACGCCAAGACACGGCCAGCGCCGTTTACACATCGCCACAAGCTGCCCTGGACGCTGCGGTGGCTTGCGCCGACGCAACCGATAGAATCGTGGTGTTTGGGTCTTTCTACACCGTGGGCGGCGTGCTGGCCAACGGCACCCCCCGGCTAGAAGCCAAACACCTGGCAAAAACCACCGTCCCCACGCTTGTTCCACCGTCAATTCCCCACTTGTAAAGCACACCCACAGTTATGGCCTGGTTCACATTCGGTAAAAAAGACAACGACAAAGTTAGCACCAAGCAAACGCCGGTGCAAAGCATCGAGGCCATGCGCCAGCGCGCCAAACACCGGCTAATTGGCACCGTGGTGCTGGTGCTGGCAGGCGTGGTGGGTTTCCCCATGCTGTTTGACAGCCAGCCGCGCCCCGTGTCGGTAGACGTGCCGATTGACATTCCAGACAAAGCCAAGGTTAAACCGCTGGCCCCACCGCCACTGGCTGGGTTGCCCGCAGCACCCGGCGTGCGTGTTGACGACAGTGCCAGCCTGGGCGGTAAAGAAGAAATCGTCACAGCTAAGTCTGCAGCACCTAAAAAAGACGAAAAACCTGCCAATGCCAGCGCAGATAGTGCGCAAGCAGCTACTAAAAGTGTAGCGCCTGGTGTGGCTGCGGGTGTAACAGCCGAGGCTACAAAAGAAAAAGAAGCCCGCGCCAAAGAGGCCCTGGTTGCCAAAGCGGCCAAAGATAAAGAAGCCAAGGACAAGGAAACCGCTCGCGCCAAAGCCCTGTTGGGCGGTGACGCGGCCAAGACCGAGGCCAAAACGGCTGGTGCCACTCCAGCTGTAGCCCCCGCTGCGCAAACGGCTGGCGACACCCGCTACATCGTGCAGTTTGGCGCTTTTGCAGAAGCAGACAAGGCGCAAGAAGCGCGTCAAAAAGTCGAAAAAGTGGGCCTCAAAA
>JAYVTG010000132.1:0-6977 GCA_043774625.1 Polaromonas sp.
GCGCGGTGGCCGTGGAATTTTGGAAAACATCATTCCATCATCCACCGGTGCGGCCAAAGCGGTCGGCGTGGTCATTCCTGAACTCAACAAAAAACTCACCGGCATGTCTTTCCGCGTCCCAACGTCTGACGTTTCAGTGGTCGATTTGACCTGTGAATTGAACAACGCAGCCACTTTGGCCGAGATTTGTGCCGAGATGAAAGCCCAATCGCAAGGCGCTTTAAAAGGCGTGTTGGGCTACACCGAAGACAAAGTGGTCGCCACCGATTTCCGTGGCGACACCCGCACCTCGATTTTTGATGCGGATGCGTCCATTGCGTTGGATGGCACTTTCGTCAAGATCGTGGCCTGGTATGACAACGAGTGGGGTTACTCCAACAAGTGTTTGGAGATGGCGCGCGTGGTTTCCAAATAAGTACCCGCTTACTCCACTTCTCCATTCAAAAAAGGCGCTCTAGAGCGCCTTTTTTGTTGCCAGCGGCAGCGCGAAGAAGCAGATACACTGACATTCACACCGCTCTAGCCTCTTGGCACCCCCCCACCATGTCCACAAAATCAAACCACCAAAGCGGTATTTTTGCCGATGTCCCCAAACAAGCGCGCTACCTGCGCTACGCCCGGGCGGCAGAGGCCACGCCGGCCGATCTGCGCGTTATTTTGCAGGCTTTGACCGCCCTGGTGGACGGCGAACAGGTGGTTTTAGGGCTAGGCCCAGCGCTGCTGAACGATCTCAGCCGCCGTGCCATCCCCGGTTTGCACGACTTTGCCGCCCCTGCTGGCAGCAAGGTGGCGTGGCCGCACAGCCCAGCCGACCTGTGGCTGTGGTTGCGCGCTGCACGGGCGCAGGACGTGGGCCACTTGTTGACCATCAGCCAGCAGTTGCACAGCCTGTTGCACCCCGCTTTTGAACTGTTGGACGCCGTGGATGCCTTTCGCCACATGGACAAAGGCGATGAGGAAGCGGGAGTCAGCCGCGATTTGACCGGTTTTCAAGACGGCACCGAAAACCCCAAAGGCCGCAAAGCCCTGGCCGCCGCGTTTGCCGCTGACGGTTCCAGTTTCGTGGCGATACAGCACTGGCAGCACCGCTGGGCGCGCATCCACAGCATGTCGACACACGAGCAAAGTCACGCCATCGGCCGCGACCGCGACAGCAACGAAGAACTGGAAGACGCGCCTGAAAGCGCCCACATCAAACGCACCACGCAAGAAGACTTCACCCTCAGCGACGGCAGCGAAGGCTTCAGCTGGCGGCGCTCCATGCCGTGGGTGGCGGGGGATGCCTCAGGGCTGCATTTTGTGAGCTTTGGCAAGAGTTTTGAAGCCTTTGAGTTGCAACTCAAACGCATGAGTGGTTCGGATGACGGCATCACCGACGCCGTGCTGCAAATGAGCCAGCCCCTGCGCACCAGCTACTTCTGGTGCCCACCGATGCTCGCGGGGCGGCAAAAACAGCTGGATTTGTCGTTTTTGTAGAAAATAACCCTCAAATTCGACTCTAGCCTGCGTATTTATTGACTAGCTTGCTATATTTTTAGAAGTATTCAACATTCCATTTGTTCTATCCTGAATATCGTATTTTTGACGATACTATCTATTCACATTTGAAACTAAGCTATTGAAATGATTAGATTTATTGTAGAATTTATCTATTCATAAATCTATTCATAGCTAACTTATGGCAAGCACCCACGCTCTCACCGCCCCCACGCTGCAAGCCCTGCGCCAGCGCGGCGGTGTCGCTTCGGCGGTGGAACTGCAAGCCGCGCTGGGGGTGAGCCAGCCGACGGTGTCGCGGGCGCTGGCACCGTTGATCCAGTCGGGGCAGGTCATCAAAGTCGGCGCAGCGCGGCAGCAGCGCTATGTGGTGCCGCGCACCGTGGCGGGTGTGGGGCAATCTGTCCCCGTGATGCGGGTGGATGCGCACGGCCAGCCCTCGCCGTTTGCCCGCATGGTGCTATTGGAAAACGGCGCGGTGTGGGTGGACGAGGCCGATGGCGTGAGCCAAAAGCACGATGGCCTGCCTTGGTTTTTGGACGACATGCGACCGCAGGGCTTCATGGGCCGCACTTTTGCCTACGCCCACCCTGAGCTGAATCTAGGCACCGACCCAAGAAATTGGAATGCCGACGACGTGCTGCGCGCGCTGGCGCTGTTTGGCGACGATTTGCCGGGCAACCTCATCGTGGGCGACGCCGCGTTTGCCCGCTTCCACACCCTGCCCACACGCGCGCGCCGCGCCACCTCAGAGCTGGACTACCCCGCTTTTGCCGACCAGGCCATGCAGGGCACGGTGGGCGGCTCGTCCGCCGGTGGCGAGCAGCCCAAGTTTTGCACCATGCGGGGCGGTCAGCATGTGCTGGTCAAGTTCTCCCCCGCTGGCGACGCCCCGACCGACCAGCGCACCCGCGACCTGCTGGTGTGCGAGCATTTGGCGCTGCAAACGCTGGCCGCAGCGGGCGTACCGGCCGCTGAAACCCAGCTTTTCACCGTCGCGGGCCGCGTGTTTTTAGAATCCGTCCGTTTTGACCGCCCTGCACTGGATGCCAGCAATCCGCAGGGTTTAGGCCGCCAAGGCATGGTCTCGCTGCAGGTGTATGACGCGGAGTATGTGGGCGTGATGGACAACTGGGCCGCCACCGCCGAGCGCATGCACACCCGTGGCCTGCTGACCGCTGAAGACGCCCGCCACCTGTGCCTGCTGGAGGCTTTTGGCCAGCTCATCGCCAACACCGACCGCCATTACGGCAACATCTCGCTGCTGCTGGAGGGTAGCCAGAACGGCGGGGATTGGGCGCTGTCCCCCACCTACGACATGCTACCCATGCTCTACGCCCCCGTGGGCGGCGAGCTGGTGCAGCGCGACTTTGCGGTCAAAAACGGCGTCGCAGCCAAGCCCCAACCCACCTCCGCCACCCTGCCCGAGTGGCCACGCGCGCTGGCGTTGGCGGTTCAGTTTTGGCAAACGGCAGCGGCCGATACGCGCATTTCGGACGCATTTCGGGCGATAGCGGCTGAGAATGCCTTTAAATTGTCTTGAAACCACAAAAACCGCCGAAAATCACTAGAATCAACCTCTAGCAGGCGTATTTATTGCCTAGTTAGCTACTAAATCAATAGTGAATGATGGCTAGAGCCTCAAACTGGTTTGGACGGGCGGTGCAACCCGCAGATTTTGTTGCCGTCCGGGTCCCGCACATAGCACAGGTACAAGCGGCCCACGGATCCCTCGCGCCAGCCCGGCGGGTCTTCGCAGGTGGTGCCGCCGTTGGCGATGCCCGCCGCGTGGAAAGCGTCGCATTGCTCGGGCGTTTGCATGGCAAAGCCGATGGTGCTGCCATTGCCATGGGTGGCCGCTTCACCGTTGATGGGCATGGTGATGCCAAAGCTGCCCGTGGGGCTACGGTAAAAATAGCGTTTTACATTTTGGGAATTGGTGTTGGCCACGCCTGGGCCTATGCCCAAAGTGCCCAAGAGCGCGTCGTAGAATTTTCTGGATGCTTCAAGGTCGTTGACGCCAAGAATGACATGACTGAACATGGTTGTCTCCGGTTGGTTAAATGTTGCGGGTTTGCTTTGTGCAATATCCTAAGCGAAGCGTGGCAGAAAATGGGGCTGAAATGACGCGATCAAGGCAAGTTCAAGGCACTTTGGCGACAAAGCCAATCACCAGCCCCGCGTCCGTCACCGTGATGCTGCCCGGCTGCATGCCCAGGCCGTCCGCCATGGCCAAGTCCTGCGGTTTCAGCTGGTGCAAAACGACTTCTTGAAACGACTGCTCGGCCAAGCTGGGGCCAAAGGTGTTGAGCAGCTCCGCGCCCGAAGCCGTTAACCCGGGAAAGTTGAAGCGCTTGAAACGCAGCTGCGTGGCGCGCAGCGTGCGGTCGCTGGCTTCGTAGCGCAGTGCAAAATTAACCTCAAACGTGCCGGTCTGCTTGCGGTTCAACGCTGCGCCGCTGGCCTCCACCGTCATCAGTGCGCCCAAACGGTTTTGCCGGGGCAACAGGCGTAGCACCGGCGGCTGCACCGCCAAGTCCAGCAGCCCCGCCAGTGGGTAGCGACGCGGGAAACGCTGCCCCACCACCTGCTGCAATTGCTCGGCCGACACGGTAAAGCGTGGCTGGGCGCCCAGTGAGGAGCAAGCCGTGCTCAACACAAAAGCCACAGCCGCTACGCCGCCAAAGGCTAAAAACGGAGCGTTGCTCAAAAAATTACGTCGTAGTTGCATGGCCATGCTTAATTTTGCACCACTCTGGCCGGAATATTCAGCCCCCGCACCACCGCAGGCCGTGCCACAAAGGCGGCCAGCACCCGCGTCACTTGCTGGAAATCCTGAATCCCGACCAGCTCACCCGCGTCGTAAAAGCACAGCAGGCCACGCACCCACGGGAAGATGGCAATGTCGGCGATGGTGTAGGCGTCACCCATCATCCAGCTGCGGGTGGCGAGGTGCTTGTCTAAAACGCTAAGTAAGCGCTTACTCTCGGCCACATAGCGGTCACGCGGGCGTTTGTCTTCATAGTCTTTGCCGGCAAACTTGTGGAAAAACCCCAGTTGCCCAAACATCGGCCCGATGCCGCCCATCTGGAACATCACCCATTGGATCGTCTCATAGCGCCCCGCCGCATCCTGAGGGATGAACTGACCGGTCTTGTCGGCCAGATACAGCAAAATCGCGCCTGATTCAAATAGCGTCAGCGGTTGGCCGTCTGGGCCTGAACCAAGAGGATGGGGGTCAACAATCGCCGGAATCTTGTTGTTCGGGTTGATCGCCAAAAACTCGGGCGAGAGTTGGTCGTTGCTGCCAAAGTCCACCAAATGCGACTCATACGCCAGCCCCGTCTCCTCCAGCATGATAGACACCTTCACGCCATTGGGCGTGGGCAGCGAGTACAGCTGCAGGCGGCTAGGGTGCTGGACGGGCCATTTGGGGGCAGAGGTTGAGGTCATAGATGCGCTCCTTCAATGGGTAATGAATGGGTCATAGTCAGATTTACTCCCTTAAATTGTGGCGCAATTGGTGGTTTTTAGTTTTCAGCTTAAAAAAGGGGCTTTAGAGGACAGGGTCGCCTCAACTACGCACGAAGGCCATCAACGCCGTGAAGTCATTCTTGTCCGCAGCCCGCAAGGCGGCCAGATACCGCGCCCGAACCTCATTGGCGCTGACCAGGCTACCGCCCCCACCCCAACTGAATGCTTTTTGCCCCAACTGCTTGAGCAAAGCGTCGGCCATCATGCGTGAATGACGACCGTTTCCGTTGGGGAACGGGTGTATCCAAACCAGCGCGTGGTGAAACCGCGTGGCCAATTCATCAGCTGGAAACGTATTGTTTTCGACCCAATATTGCGCATTGCCGAGCAGTTGGTTCAGCATGACAGCGATCAGATGCCATTCGCAGCCGATATTTTTGTCAGATTTTCGGAACGTGCCCGCCCACTTCCAGGTTTTGTCGAACATTCTTTTGTGCAAATCACGACAAAAGTCCTCTGACAGCACCTCTGGCATCTTGGCCCGCCGCAGCCACTTGGTCGCCAGCAAGATGTTTTCTTGCTCCCAGTCGTTCAGTGCGCCTGTCGTTTCCAAGTGCCTCGGGATCAGGCCCGCCGTTTCATCCGGGTTCAGCGGGGTCTGGCCGTCCTGCTCGTCAACACCGTCAAACTCTAGCGCCATAAGTCGGACCACTTCCCGCGCAGCAGCTCGTCGGCGCGTCTAGCCACCTGTTTTTGGATGCGTTCGTCCGTGGGCCGCTGGTCTTCCAGGCTCATCGTATGCGCAACGCCGTACACCTCTTCTTTTGCCAGTTGCGTCGCCCGCTCCTGCACCACGGCCGTCAGTGGTTTGCGGGGTACAAGGGCGTAAACCAAATCGCAGTCCAAGCTGTCGGCCACCTTGCGCAACTGGCCCAGCGTGATGCGCTCATCCGCCTCTGACTGTTCAGACTTGTGCAACGCAGCCCCCGTGACACCCAACCGCGCCGCCTGCTGGCGCTCCGTCTTGCCCAGCGCCTCGCGAATTTCTTTCAGCCAACCGCGCAGCGGTGGCCTTTTTGCCCGCAAAACGGCGTAGGCATCCAGCACAGCCTGAAGCTGCTCCAAGCGCAGTATGTTGAATTCTGTTGCCATTTTGCCAACCTATGAGTATTCAAATTAAGATTAAATACTAACTTAATAAGAAGCAAATGTCAATTTATTGCTTCTATTTAGGTTAACAAATAGAGTTAAATTGCTACTAATTAACGAAGCATAGAAATATGACTGCTATTTATTCAATAGCTGTATGAACAATAAATCCGTAGGATAGAGCCATATTTGACCACTAAAATTGCCTTTTAAACGTTCAGACTCCGTTTAGAGCCGCTAAAAGCTAGGTTAAGCCAGCTTAAGCCAAGCTATGCTCGAGCAGGCAAAACCGACCAACCCACGTGCTGATCAGCCTTGTTGTTCTCATACTCCCAAGCCGTGCCGCAACGCTCGCAGCGGTAACGGGTGATAGTCACCTGCCCGTGGCTGCGCTCGGCCTTGCGGTTAACCCCCTGAATCAATTCCACATGCCCAGGCGCGCGACGCCAGTTTTGCTGAATGCCGGTGCAGGGTTCGCACAGAGTTGATTTTTTGGGATCGGTGGTTTGGGTTGAGTCTTGGGTCATTTGGAACTTTGGATGTTGCGTTTGCTAGATGCTTCATTTTCGTACAAGTCATACTGTGTTTTAATACAGTTTTCTAATTTATATTGACTATACATTTCATGAAAAACCTGCTTCAGTGTGACAAGTGCTTTCACTTTATGATTGCACATTCACGCCAAACCCTTCATAATTGCAATCATGAACAGCAAGCATCTTAAAACGCTTGCGTTGATATTTGCCAAGCCTACGCCCGCATCTTTAGAGTGGGCGCGGATTGAGGCCTTGTTCATTGCAGCAGGTGCGCAAACGGTTGAGGGGGATGGGTCAAGGGTTCGGTTCTTGTTGAACAAC
>JAYVTG010000133.1:0-2148 GCA_043774625.1 Polaromonas sp.
CGCATCATCAGATTGCCCAGTGGGTCAACCACATACAGATGGTTTTCCAACTGCTGACCCGCTTGGGCTGGCAGCCACTGCGCCAGTACCTGTAAAGGCACGCGCAACACGGTTGCCTCTGTCAGCGCGGGTTTGAGCCGCGCATCCACCGCGGCTGCATCAGTCACCAGCCAGACCCCGTCAACCCGCACTTTCTCTTTGCCCAGCGACTCACGCAATTGACGCTGGAAATACAGACGCTTCTGGCATGCGGTGTCACAGTCTGCGCTGGCAACACTGATCAGCAGCCATTGATTTTTAAGCGCCAGCAAATCGCCTGGCTTGCCGTTCATATCCACTGTGGCGATGGCGGGCAAGGGCCGCTGCGGGGTGATCAGTTCACCATAATTGCGGCGGCCTTCAGGGCGAATCACGTAATAGGTCAAGTACGACGCAATAACGGGTGCGGCGCACACCAGCAGCACGGCGATCATCTTCCAGCGGCCTGCGGTGTTGCGCGGACTATCCTCACCCGGCACGGGGAGGGTGTGCACCGTCATGCTGAGCGGTTCGTCTTGCGGCGGTTTGGAGGTGGGGGTCATATCAGGCATGAAGAGATCGTTTGCGCAGGGCTAATGGGCGTTATGGGCGTTTTAAGCGCCACTGGTGAATGATCTGAAACCAGGCATAAAGACCAGTGACCAGGGCGCACAAGGCAAACCACTGAAATGCGTAGCCGTAGTGCTTGTCAACGCCCAGATTGGGTGCAGCCCAATCGCGCAATAGGCCTTCGTTGGCCGAACCGGTTTGAACCATCGACACGGCTAGCAGTGGCAGGCCAGTCTCGCGGCTGAACTCAGAAATACCAATATTTTGCCGTATGCGTGCCGCGTCTTCGCCCTTGAACTCGTATAACTTAGAAGGAGGCGGGGCGATGCGGCCTCGGACAGTCACAGGGCCTGCGGGTGTTTGAATGTCAGGCAATTTGGCACGGTCTGCAAAATTGCGCTGCACCCAGCCGCGCTGCACCAGAATCACTTGCTCACTACCGTCCAGCACCAGCGGTGTCACAGCAACCAAGCCAGTCTTGCCGTTCATCTGGCGGTTGTCCAGAAACACCGTGTGTTCTGCTCGCCAGACGCATTTGAGGGTGGCTCGCCGGTGTACAGCCTCTTGCAGGTTTTTAATACTGGCCAGATCTGCCGCTGTTAAAATCGATTCGTTGCTTTGAGTTTCAATCACTAACATCAGCGCCTGTTTCTGCGCTGCCCGGCGCAGCTGCCATTGGCCCAAAGAGAAGGTCAACGTCGCCACCAGCAAGGCCGCAGTGGTAAGCAGCCAGAACCTGTAATTTTTCGACAACAATGACGAAAAATTGGACATCAGCCGATAATCCTTGGCATGACATATTTAGTAGCTGTTGCCTTTTTAGCCATTCTTGCGAGCCTCGCCACCGCGCTGTTTTTTATGATGAAAGACGGCAAGGACAGCGAACAGGGTAAGGCCAAAACCAGCAACATGGCCAAAGCGCTGGCTTTTCGCATCGGGTTTTCAGTGCTGCTGTTTGTCTGCATTTTGGTCGCATGGAAGATGGGCTACATCCAGCCAACAGGTTTGCCTGTGGGTAAATAAGGTTGGAAAAACAAGATTTTGTAAAACAACAAAGGCCGCACGATGCGGCCTTTTTTATTGGGCTTGCGCCTGTCCTTCTAGAGCCAATACACCAGGATGTACAAGCCCAGCCACACCACGTCCACAAAGTGCCAGTACCAGGCCGCACCTTCAAAGCCAAAGTGCTTGTCGGCTGTGAAATGGCCTTTTTGCAGACGCAGCGTGATGAAAAGCAACATCAGCATGCCCACAAACACATGAAAGCCGTGAAAACCGGTCAACATATAAAAGGTTGAACCGTAGACACCAGAATTAAGCTTGAGATTCAAATCAGAATACAGGTGCGCATACTCATAGCCCTGGACAAACAAAAAGACCAGACCCAGTATGACTGTGGTCCACATGAAAGCAATGGTCTTGCCGCGCTGGCCTTCACGCAGGGTGTGGTGAGCAATCGTCATGGTCACACCAGAAGTCAGCAGCAGCGCTGTGTTGATGGTGGGCAGCCAGAAAGGCCCCACCGTTTGAAAAGGCTCAATAATATCGGCAGGCGATGCA
>JAYVTG010000134.1:0-2183 GCA_043774625.1 Polaromonas sp.
CAGTGTCGGTAGCACCAGTTTGAAAGTTTTCAACTGTGGTGAAGCCGACCAGGCCCTTGGCAATGGCTGTGCTGCTTTGCGGCAATTCAATGCGCCAGAAATTCGTGCCTTCAGTCCAAGGCGCTTCTGTTGGAAAGTCAGCTGGTTTTCGGGCCAGATCAATGATGAATATAGATGGGTTGCCGGTGGTTGAAGCAAATCCATCTTGTTTGTAGTTATTGGCACCACTCGCCACAACGGCGTAGTATTTGTATGCGGGCGTCGCACCAAACGCGGTGGTCCGAAGCTTCAGGATTTTTGGCGTACCAATCACGTTTCCCATGGCGGGGCTGTCCCGATCAGTGAACTCCCACATCACGTTGCTGCGCGAAAAGCTCGCAGGGTTAGTGACATCAAGAGCGTACACCCCTTGGCCGCCAGCGCCGACGCCTGACACAAGCACACTGCGCCACTGCGAACCGACGTAAGCGTCGGCAACAGCGGGTGTCGAGTCGTTGATGCTGAAATGTGCATAGTCTTGGTCAGGAATCTTGTTCAGGGCGCTAGCAACAAATCCCGGAATGTATGCAAAAGCCTCTTTGCCATCACTGTCGTAAAAGGCATGCAGCATGCCATCGTTGGCGTTTGCAAAAATAACGGGTCTGCGTGTTTTGTTAGCTTCAAAAAATGTGTTGTAGCTTGAGCCGATGATTGATGACGAGGGCTGACCCATATAAACCAGGCCACTGTTCACGATGTCCCCCAAGATGCTGTCGCGAGGGCGAAACAATGCTGTAGGTGTACTGGGCTTGATCTCATCGACCCTGCTACCCCTTAAGTAGGCGAGTCGATTGATACCCAGCGTATCTGTGACTACTGGGGATGTGTAAGCTGATTTGTTCAATGCATCTTTGTGACCTTGTGCCAAGTCTGCCCACACAAAAGCTGTCGGCAACACAGTAGCCTGCGAACCGATAGGCGAGCCGATTACGATGTTTCGCGATGCACCGTTATCAACAGCTGCGTCAGTGGTTAATACTTTGCCTGCTTCCCACGTTTCCGTGCTGCCAATCACCAAAGAAGTTCCAGCTGAATCAAGAGAAAGCGGATACTTCAACAACTTGCCGCTCCAGAAGTTTGCCACCGGGTTGAAACGTGCCTGAAATACTGCACCAGCTTGGCCAACAGTCAATCGCTGGGTAGAAATAGCACCGCCCGCAATACTTCCCGTCTCTTCCACAACTTTGGTAAAAACATCTGCGATGGAGTCTAGAAACTTGGCTGCGTCGCTGACCAGGAAATAGTTATTTGCGTCGCCATCCGTGCCTTGCCACAATGTATTGGTTCCACCTGCGTAAGGATTTCCAGAGTTGCCTGCCGCACTGTCGTCAAAACCACCATACTTGGCTGCCAGATAAAGCTGGCTAGTGCGTCGGGTAGTAATGTCGTTACTTGCACTTCTTTCATTAACATCAATCGAAAAAGTTTTGATGCGGGCTTTTGGCAAGTCTGTGCGAAAGCTTTGTGTATTTGCCCAGTAGGCAAGGCCTGCCATGTAGTACGAACCGCCTGTGGCTCCCGTATTGACAGTAGCCGCGTTGTTCAATGACGGGTACAGTGTCGCACCTGAAATTGGATTGCCAGCAACGCGGCTTCGCCCCAGACTATCGGTGTAGTTAATCGTCGCAGTTGAGGTTGATTGACTTTCAAAGCTGCCCACCACGTTGGTCCAATATGGCACGTCCAAGGTAGGCGCTGTAGTTGCGCTGCGGGCAAAGTCATTGTTGGTCGTCACCGCGTTTCCAGGCAAAGATCGATCACTGTGCGTGAAAATATCCCCGATACCCAAGATACTATTTCTCAGGCAGCTTTTCCCGGTATCCGTGCTGTCGCTGAAGCCCGCAGAGGGGTCAGTCCATGTCTTGTATGCTGGAAAGTTTTCTTGCAATGTCATGGAGGCAATGGAACCAGACACACTAGCAATGGCTTCAGGGGTTGGTTGCAGACCTTGTAAGTAACGAACCGCTTCGTAGTACAGCTCACTCAGCGGATCCAGAGATTTGTAGGTACCAATAGTCGCAGGATTGAGCGTGCCGAACTTGTTGATGTAGTTGATGGCACCGCTTTGCCCAAATCCTTGGTCACCATAGTTGGCGTCACCGCTCTGGGGATTGACCGCGAATACCCCGGTGGTTGTGTCCCAT
>JAYVTG010000135.1:0-16713 GCA_043774625.1 Polaromonas sp.
CTCCCTGCTGAAAAATTCAGCAGGACTATTGAAACACCCTGGTCAATTTTGGGTCGGCATAGCCCTCTTTAGATGGTCAATTTTGCGTCGGCGACAACAGCCCCACCTCGCCCGCAGCATAGGCAAAGGCGGGTTGTGCGCCTAAGCGCGAGCCGCAGTAGACACAAATAGAAAAAGCAGGAGCGGACATGGTGTCAAGAACGTAGATCAAGCAAACCGGTTCCACAGCGCTGCGAGCCACACGCCTGCACACAGAACCAGACTCAAAAACACAGCTGCAGAGCCCATGTCTTTGGCGCGTTTGGACAGGTCATGCCATTCAGGGCCAATCCGGTCAATGGCCGTTTCAATGCCTGTATTGAGAAGCTCGGTGATGAGCACCAGGATGACGACAGATACCAGCATGGCTACTTCCATCCAGCCACGCCCAACCCAAAATGCGGCTGGCAGCAGGGCGATGCTTAAAACAGCTTCTTGTTTAAAAGCAGGTTCCCCCCATCCTGCGCGCAGGCCAGCCAGCGAGTAGCCTGTGGCGTGCAGCACACGGTTTAAACCGGTACGGGATTTTTGGGGATTGACTGAGCTGTCAGAAGACGGCGGTGTAGAAGAAGATGAAGTCATGTTGCTATTGTGCCGCAAGTATGCCAAGCAAAGAGTGTGGCTTCTTGCTTGCAGCTCGTGCGGACCGGTGAGTTATTTGCTCATGGGGACGTGGTTGATCAGCTGTGTGCCTGCAATGGCATCGTGCATAAATTGTTTGTGCGGATGAAAGCGGCTCAGCAGGGAGTACACCCATACCCAGCCCATAAAGATAACTGTAATTTCGCCTGCACTGAGCTTGAACATCATGGATACTGCCAAAGACGGCACAAACCACACCCAGCTAAGCACATAGCGCAGTAACGCACGTGGCTGACTGACCACATGGCCGTGGGTATCCACCAAACGCAAATGCCAGGTCTTCATGGCCAAAGTTTGCCCTTTGTGCCAGAACCAGACAAAGTAAATGCCAAAAATAATAAAGAGAAAAATTTGCAATGGCAAGCGGTTG
This sequence comes from Polaromonas sp., assembly GCA_043774625.1. Lineage (GTDB taxonomy): Bacteria > Pseudomonadota > Gammaproteobacteria > Burkholderiales > Burkholderiaceae_C > JAAFIP01. The sequence continues at coordinate 1,052 of JAYVTG010000135.1, forward strand.
TCCATCGCATTGCGGGTTTGGCTGAGTGTGCCGAACAAATAGCCCGAGATAAACACAACGCCAAACATGAGCATGCCTTCGTACAACCAGCAGGCCATGCGGCGGGTCAGGCTGGGTATGCCGTTTGTGCCACTGGCAGCCATAGCCGCTGACGTATTAACCGCCTGTGGCGCGTTCGATTCCAGCGCCATGGGTCGAATTACTGCTTGCTGGTGACAGCCGGCGTATCAGAAGCCTGGACTTGAGATGGGGCGCCTTGCTTAGCAAGACCCTGTGGGACGATAGCGTTACCCACTTGCTGCGGAGGAGCTATAGAAATTTTGCGGCCCTGGGTAGGGTTACTGGCACTTGCAGCTGCTAACGCCTTGGCAGTACCAAATTGTGGTGGCGGACTTTGGCGAATGGGTTGTGCGGGCTTGGCGGCTATGGCAGTACCCGCTGGTGGCTTTTGCGAGCTGTCAGCCAATTTGCGCTTTTCTTCCGGGCTGAGCAATTGATAGGCTTCCCATTGCACTTTGCGTTGCTCTGGGGTCAAACCATCCGTCATGGCGCGGTTCTCGGCAAAGTTAAGCCGCGCTTCGGCGCGCTGCTGCGAGCTCAAGCTTGACCACTCGGTCATACGGGTATGCAGCTTGTTTTGCTCAGCAGTAGCCAGTGTTGCATAGTTTTTGGACAACTCAAGCCATTTGCGCTTTTGCGCTGGACTCATGCTTTGCCAGTTGGGCTGCAGCGGTTTGAGTGCGGCTTGTACATCGGGTGCCAGCTCGTGCCACTCGGGCTTGGTCACTATGGCTCTTGCAGACGCAGAGGTGGATACAGGCGCGGCGGCGCTAGCAGGCTTGGTTTTGTCCTGACTGACCGCATGAGGTGATACCACGTAGGCAACAACACCCACTACGCACAGCATTACCATGCCTGCGAACTTGCGCAGCTTTGGGTTGTTGTGTGCGATGTTGGTGTGCATCCTATGGACAAATGGCTAGAAATTATTGGTTTGGTGAACCGTACTTCAAAAACTGGACAAAGCCAGCATCTGAATGGGCAGCGGGCGGCAAGTCGTCGGTCAACAAAGCAACATCGACTTCGGCCAGCTCGCTGGCGCGGTTGTCGTTTTGCAAAATATGAATGGCAATCAAACCTGCCACTAGAGCCAGCAAGGGCAATAGGGAAGCGATGCGGGTCCACACATTCAGGCCGTCGTTACCACCCAAAGTGGCTGCACCGCCAGACATGGAAATATTGGTGGCAGTTTGCAGACGGGTTTCTTTTTTGCGTTGGGCAACAGCTAGCAGGCGGGCGATACGCAAGCGTTCTGAAATGTCGTGGGGCAGGGCGTTAGCACTTTCGTTCAAACTGGCTGCCACTTTGTAGCCGAACCGGTCTAGCAGCGCGTCGGCTTGATGCGCGTTGATGGTGTTGTTAGACTGTGTCATAGCTGTATTCCCTTGGCCTTGAGTGCTTTACTGAGCGCTTGGACTGCCCTAGAGCAGTGCGTTTTGACACTGCCTTCGGAGCAACCCATGGCAGCAGCCGTTTCGGCTACGTCCATCTCCTCCCAGTAACGCATGAGGAAGGCTTCTCGTTGACGTGCTGGCAATTGTTCTACCTCTGCATCTATCTGTCGCAAGGTTTGTGCCCGTTCTGTTGTTTTTTGAGCGCTTTCAGTGCCTTCTGAGTCCTCCAGCGACTCTAAAGTTTCCAATAAATCGAATTCTCCGTCTTCACCAGCCACCTCAAAGTCGCTCATATTGGAAAAAAGCGCATTTCGGGTCTTGCGGCGGCGGAAATAGTCCAGCGTGGTATTGGACAAAATACGCTGAAACAGCAGCGGCAGCTCGGCAGCGGGCTTGTCGGCATAGTGCTCGGCCAGCTTAATCATGCTGTCTTGCACGATGTCCAGTGCGGCGTCTTCGTCGCGGACGTGGTAAACCGAGCGTTTGAAAGCGCGTTTTTCGACGCTTTTCAGAAAATCGGAGAGTTCTTGCTCAGTTGCCAAGGGATTGTCTTTTGTCTCTAAGGGCTTGCGGGGGCAGGTGCCAAATGCCAGTTGGACAAATTATCGCACTGTGCAGGCCGGTTATTTCTCGCAGCCTGACACATGATTTTTAAGTTTCGAAACCAAAATCTCATGCTGCAGTGCGATAATAGGTCTGCAATTTAGCAAAAAACGGATTCTGACTCGGCCTTCACAGGCTTATGGTCTGATTCCTAAGTCCCACAACGGCGCCGCAAGCGTGCGTGAGGGATACCCCACTAGTCTCGTCAGAGAGACTTTTGAAAGGTTGATCATGGAAATATCCAAAGCCGAACTGGCTTTTACATCGGCTGCAAGTAATGCGGCTTCTACTTCTGTTTTGCCCGAGTTACGCGGCGCAGAAATCCTCGTCAAAACCCTGCAAGCTGAAAACGTCAAATACATCTGGGGTTACCCAGGCGGCGCAGTGTTGCATATTTACGACGCCTTCTACAAACAAGACACCATCCAGCATGTGCTGGTACGCCATGAGCAAGCTGCCGTGCACGCCGCCGACGGCTACGCACGCGCCACAGGCGACGTGGGCTGTGCGCTGGTGACCTCTGGCCCCGGCGTGACCAATGCCATCACCGGTATTGCCACGGCCTATATGGACAGCATTCCGATGGTGATCATCACGGGCCAAGTGCCTTCGCATGCGATTGGCCTGGACGCTTTTCAGGAATGCGACACGGTGGGTATTACCCGCCCTATCGTCAAGCACAACTTTTTGGTGAAAGACGCGAAAGATCTGGCCGAGACCATGAAGCGCGCCTTCCACATCGCCCGCACCGGCCGCCCTGGCCCCGTGGTGGTGGACATTCCCAAAGACATCAGTTTTAACAAAGTGCCTTTTGACGCCGAGGCATACAAAAAGCCGGTGGAGATGCGCAGCTACCAGCCTGTGCGCAGGGGCCATGGCGGGCAGATTCGCAAGGCCCTACAGCTCTTGATGAACGCCAAGCGCCCCTACATTTACACTGGTGGCGGCGTGCTGCTGAGCAATGCCAGCAATGAACTGCGCACCCTGGTAAATATGCTGGGCTACCCGGTGACCAACACCTTGATGGGCTTGGGTGCGTACCCCGCGTCTGACCGCAAGTTTTTAGGCATGCTGGGCATGCACGGCACAGTTGAAGCCAACTACGCCATGCAAAACTGCGACGTATTGCTGGCCGTAGGTGCCCGTTTTGACGACCGCGTGATTGGCAACCCCAAGCACTTTGCACAAAATGAACGCAAGATTGTCCATATCGACATTGACCCGTCGAGCATCTCCAAGCGCGTGAAGGTAGATATTCCCATCGTGGGGGATGTGAAGGACGTGCTGACCGAACTGATCAACATGATCAAAGAGTCTGGCCTCAAACCCGATGGCAAGGCCTTGACGAGCTGGTGGGAAACGATTGATGGGTGGCGAAAGCGTGATTGTTTGGCGTTTGACCGTAACAACAAGGACGTGATAAAGCCGCAAGCCGTGGTGCAAAGCCTGTGGAACATGACCAAGGACACCGAGACCTACATCACCTCCGACGTGGGCCAGCACCAGATGTGGGCCGCGCAGTTTTACCGCTTTGACGAGCCACGCCGCTGGATCAATTCTGGCGGCCTGGGCACAATGGGCGTGGGTATTCCGTATGCCATGGGTATCAAACTGGCCAAGCCCGAGGCAGAAGTGTTTTGCATTACCGGCGAAGGCTCAGTGCAGATGTGCATTCAAGAGCTGTCTACCTGCCTGCAGTACAACACGCCGATCAAAATTGTGTCGCTGAACAACCGCTATCTGGGCATGGTGCGTCAATGGCAAGAGCTTGATTACGAAGGCCGTTATTCGCATTCCTACATGGACGCACTGCCCAACTTTGTGAAGCTGGCCGAGGCGTATGGCCACGTTGGCATGCTGATTGAAAAGCCGCAAGACGTAGAGCCTGCGTTGCGCGAAGCACGCAAGCTCAAGGACCGCACGGTGTTTATGGACTTTAGAACCGACCCCACCGAAAACGTCTATCCAATGGTCCAGGCAGGCAAAGGTATTACCGAGATGCTTTTGGGCAGCGAGGAACTGTAAATTACAGGTTTTTCGCCGGTTGCCAGCGTAGAATATGCGCGAGCAGCTATCAAAAATATAGCGTACCCATTTTCTTTTAACCTTTTGACGAATCTATTTGCAGCCGAGCCCTTGTGTTACCGCACATGGGGGAGGGCTCAGAAAAGAGGAATCCCATGAAACACATCATTGCAGTTTTACTTGAGAACGAACCCGGTGCCCTGTCACGTGTGGTTGGTTTATTTTCAGCCCGTGGTTATAACATCGAGTCGCTCACCGTGGCTCCAACCGAGGACAATTCTCTGTCGCGTATGACCATCGTCACTAAAGGGTCCGACGAGGTGATTGAACAAATCACCAAACACCTGAACCGCCTGATTGAAGTGGTGAAGGTGGTTGACCTGACAGAGGGCGCCTACACTGAGCGTGAACTGATGATGGTCAAAGTGCGCGCTGTAGGCAAAGAACGTGAAGAAATGAAGCGCATGGTCGACATCTTTCGTGGCCGCATCATCGACGTGACCGAGAAAAGCTACACCATCGAGTTGACCGGTGACCACAGCAAAAACGATGCGTTTTTAGAGGCGATTGACCGCACTGCCATTTTGGAGACTGTGCGAACAGGCGCCAGCGGCATTGGCCGTGGTGAGAGAATACTGCGTGTTTAATGACTCAAAAATCCCAACCAACCCCTTTACAAATTTACTACCGGAGAAGCAAATGAAAGTTTTTTACGACAAAGATTGTGACCTGAGCCTGATCAAAGGCAAGACTGTAGCCATCATTGGTTACGGCAGCCAAGGACATGCCCATGCACAAAACCTGAACGACAGCGGCGTCAAAGTCCTCGTAGGTCTGCGCAAAGGCGGTCCCAGCTGGGACAAAGTTGCCAAAGCCGGTTTGAAAGTAGCCGAAGTCAACGAGGCGGTAGCTTCTGCTGACGTAATCATGATTTTGTTGCCCGACGAAAACATTGCTGCCGTATACAAAGAAATCGAGCCGCACCTGAAAAAGGGTGCTTCGCTGGCGTTTGCCCACGGTTTTAACGTGCATTACAACCAGGTCGTGCCTCGCGCAGATTTGGATGTATGGATGGTCGCCCCCAAGGCCCCAGGCCACACCGTGCGCAACACCTACACCCAAGGCGGCGGTGTGCCCCACCTGGTAGCAGTGCACCAAGACCAAAGCGGCAAGGCACGCGACCTGGCCCTGTCTTACGCCATGGCCAACGGCGGCGGCAAGGCTGGCATCATCGAAACCAACTTCAAGGAAGAGACTGAGACCGACCTGTTTGGCGAGCAAGCCGTGCTGTGCGGTGGCGCGGTGGACCTCATCAAGATGGGTTACGAGACCTTGGTTGAAGCGGGCTACGCGCCTGAAATGGCCTATTTTGAATGCCTGCACGAACTCAAGCTGATCGTAGATTTGATTTATGAAGGTGGCATTGCCAACATGAACTATTCCATCTCCAACAATGCGGAGTATGGTGAGTACGTGACTGGCCCTGAAGTGATCAACGAGCAAAGCCGCGCGGCGATGCGCAATGCCTTGAAGCGCATCCAGTCTGGCGAATACGCCAAAATGTTCATTCTGGAAGGCCGCACCGGCTACCCCAGCATGACCGCACGCCGCCGCCTGACAGCCGAGCACAGCATCGAAAAAGTGGGCGCACAACTGCGCGCCATGATGCCCTGGATCGCCAAAAACAAGCTGGTGGACCAAACCCGCAACTAAAACCCACAACCAAGTTGGCTGGCGCCTTGCGGCGGTTCGCAGTCACTTAAAATCCGCTACGGCGCAAGCTGTAGCGGTTTTCTTTTGCCTGTTACTGGCTTACACTCCCCCCATGCATGACGGACACGACACCACGCCTGCGCCGCTTCAACCCTTGAAGGCGCGCCGCAAAGGCATATACATTCTTCCCAACCTCTTTACCTTGGCAGCGCTGTTCGGTGGGTTTTACGCCATCGTCATGGCGATGGACGGGCGCTTTAACGAGGCCGCCATTGGCGTGTTTTGCGCCATGGTGCTAGATAGCCTGGACGGACGCGTAGCCCGCATGACCAATACGCAAAGCGCGTTCGGCGAGCAAATGGATTCCTTGTCTGACATGGTCAGCTTTGGCGCTGCGCCCGCGCTTATTTCCTACGAATGGGCGATTCGAGGCCTGGGCCGCTGGGGCTGGATTGCCGCCTTTGTGTACTGTTCGTGCGCCGCACTGCGTTTGGCACGGTTTAACGTCAACACATCCGTGGTGGATAAGCGCTACTTTCAAGGTTTGCCCAGTCCTGCGGCTGCGGCACTGGTGGCTGGTTTCATTTGGTTGATGACCGACCTGGGCTTAGACCGCCAAGACCTCAAATGGTACATGTTTGCCATGACCTTGTTTGCCGGTCTTACCATGGTGACCAATGTGCCTTACTACAGCTTTAAGGATGTCAATTTTAAAAAATCCGTACCGTTTATCGTCGTGGTGCTCATTGCGCTAGGTTTGGCTGTCGTCACTATCCACCCACCCATTGTGTTGTTCAGCATTTTCTTTGCCTATGGCCTGAGCGGCTATGTGATCTATGCCTATCGCAAAGCCAAGGGCCTGCAGACCAGTGTGATCGCCACATCCAAAGACGAGCCGGAAGAACGCGGTTTACATTAAGTGCTATATATTTAATAGCTGCTCGCGCATATCCCACGCTGGCATTAGCCCTAAAACACTGCTAATCACGCTTCATAATGTCGGGCTGGAGCGAAGAGCGTAGGTTTTACCATCGACCCATACAAACTCTGCGCGCAAGGTGGCTTCGCCTTTTTCGTCTCTGAAGGTATAGCCCACCACGGCCAGCGGGCTGCCGGCTTTGATCTCGCTCACCTTCCAGGCCTCCATGCGTGACAAGGGGGCCAGCTCAATTTCCCAAGTTTTGTCTTTGCGGCCAGGTAACTGGGTTTTGCCTAAAATGTTGCGCGCGTCTACCGGCGCAGACTGTGCGGGTATGTTGCGCTGCGCCAGGTCGGCGGGCAATTTCAAGGTGGCAGCCAGTTCCAGCATGACTTCGGTGTGAGGGTTTTCCCATTTCACGCTCTTGACTTTGCCTTCAAGATACAAAGGCCGGGTGTCGTCAAAACTGCTCCAGCCATGGCGGGCTAAGGCCAAGCCAGGCAGGGTGAGCGAAGCGGCGCTGAGGGCTACGAACTGTCGGCGTTTGAATACAGTCATTTTCAAAGCTCCTTGCAAGGAAAGTTTGGAATCGAATCTATATGTAGGCAATAGCTCGGCCACAGGCAATGATGGCTACCCAAAGCAGAGTGGAGGCAAGGGTTTGGGCTTTGGCCATGGCATCCAGCTTGCCCAGCGAATCGCGCCCATGAAACCAAGCAGCATTACACCCCGCCGTGATTAACAACAACATCTTCAGGGTGAAAGCGCGGTTGCTCAGCAACTCACCAGCCTGGGACGCAAACATCAGCAGTCCCGTAGCGCCAGCCAGCGCAAAACCAGCCAGGGCGACCGAGAGCGACAGGCGTGCCAGCTCTCGAACGGGCAACAGCGGGCTGCTGCCCCATACCCGAAACTCCAGCAGCACCAGGTTGCCCACCAGCAGCGCAATACCAAAAATATGCCCCACCTCCAGCGCCGGGTAAGCCCAGGGGTGGGTACGTACGGGCGCAAAGACAGAGCCGATTGACTGCACAGCGGTGACTGGTTCCATGATTTTGGTTTTTCGTCGTTATTTCAGCACAAAGTCGATGTGCCTGCTAGTGTGAGCCAAGTTGTAAGATATCTGTTGCAAAGCCGACTATAAATAATGGTTATGCGATGACGGTAGCCAGAATGATTCTGCGAAGTCTGATTACATCTTTGGAACTGGATGGATATGAAAAACACAGATACTGCCACTGCTCTGTTGTTGTTGCCCAAGAAGGACAACAGGGCTGTGCGTTCTGCCTTGATGGCCATGAAGGTGATGCCACTGGACCTGATAGTAGACAAATCAGGAATGCTTCAACTACTGGAGAATCTGCACGCGATGCCTCACAGCATAGCGTTGATAGACCTGGACGCCATGCGGCCAGCCATGCCCACGGTGCTGGCGCTCGCTCAATTTTTAGACAAACCTGCGTTACGCCAGCGCGTGGTGCTCACACGGCACAGCTTTGGCCCGATGTGGGCGTCTGACCGAGCCTGGGTTAAGCGGCTGGGTTTTTGCGACCTTTTTGCAGAACTGGACAGTGCTAGCCTGCTTGCAGAATCACATGACTTTTTAGACCATGTTGCGCAAATCACCGATGTGGCGTCTATCAACCCCAGTGTGCTGAGCAAATATTTCAGTGCCATGCAGGTCATACAGGACAAGCATTCTCCCCGTGGTTTGATTCGTAAAATCACCGGTGTAGATGCACAAAGCCTGTGCGCGTTGATGGCCTCGAACGTTAAGTCGCTGGACAGGACTTACCGGCTAAAAAGCTATCCCTCCTGCTTTTTGGGTTCTGATGCTGTGACGTGGCTATCTACCCATTTCAGAATGCCACGCGAAATGGCGCTGGAGGTGGGCCAGGCGCTGCAAAAACTCGATTTTGTGAACCATGTGGTGCATGAACAGCCTTTTGCTGATGCCCCCAACTTTTACCGTACCGCTGTATCGTCATCGGCTGATCGCTTGGACTTGGGAGCCGTGCTGACCGCAATGGTGTCAAAAACCGGGGTAGAGGTGCGAGACCGAAGCTATCTGGGCAAGAATTATCCAGCGTGCTTTGTGGGTTCAGAAGCAGTATCGTGGGTACATCAAAACTACAAACTGTCCCGGCATAGCGCTGAGGCTTTTCTGAACCGGTTGTATGGTTTTGGGCTGATCCAGCACGTCACGCATGAACACAAGGTGCAGGACGGTCATTTTTTCTACCGGTTTGATTGAATTTGCCAAACTCAAAAACTGTGCTATATTCAAATTTATGAATCAAATTTCTATTGCTCTACTACTGCCCCCCGGGCGGAGTTGGTAGCGCGCGCGTTCACCCTCTCTTAAGGCCCGTTGTTAATACCAACGGGCCTTTTTCTTTGCCTTTTTGTTTTTATCATTTGCATATTTGACCTACTGGAGAAACCACCATGACAACTGGAGCAGCACCCGAGAAATTGATTATTTTTGACACTACCTTGCGCGACGGTGAACAGTCTCCCGGTGCGTCGATGACCAAGGATGAAAAGCTGCGCATCGCCCGCCAATTGGAGCGTTTGAAGGTCGATGTGATTGAGGCGGGTTTTGCAGCCAGCTCGAATGGCGATTTTGAGTGCGTACAAGCTATTGCCAATGCGGTACGCGAATCCACCATTTGTTCACTGGCCCGCGCGAACGACCGTGATATTTCTCAAGCCGCTGCCGCGCTGAAAGGTGCAGAGCGCGCCCGTATCCACACCTTCATCGCCACCAGTGCCCTGCACATGGAAAAAAAACTGCGCATGACACCCGACCAAGTGTTTGAGCAAGCCAAACAATCGGTGCGTTTTGCCCGCAATTTGTGCAATGACATTGAATTCAGCCCTGAAGACGGCTACCGCAGCGACGTAGACTTTTTGTGCCGCGTTTTGGAGGCAGTCATCAAAGAAGGTGCTACGACTTTGAATATTCCCGACACGGTGGGTTACGCCATTCCAGAACTCTACGGAAACTTCATCAAAACCCTGCGCGAGCGCGTGCCTAACTCTGACAAAGTCGTTTGGAGTGTGCACTGCCACAACGATTTGGGCATGGCGGTTGCCAACAGTTTGGCTGGTGTAAAAATTGGCGGCGCGCGTCAGGTGGAATGCACCATCAACGGTTTGGGTGAGCGGGCAGGCAACTGCAGCCTGGAAGAGATTGTGATGGCGGTGAAGACGCGCAAGGACTATTTCAACTTGTCTCTGGGTATTGAAACTACGCAAATTTTGGCAGCCAGCCGCATGGTCAGCCAGACCACGGGCTTTGTGGTGCAGCCTAACAAAGCGGTTGTGGGTGCCAACGCTTTCGCCCATGCATCCGGCATTCACCAGGACGGCGTGCTCAAGGCGCGTGACACCTACGAGATCATGCGCGCAGAAGATGTAGGCTGGAGCGCCAACAAAATCGTCTTGGGCAAATTGAGTGGCCGTAACGCGTTCAAGAAGCGCCTGCAAGACCTGGGCGTAGTGCTGGAAAGCGAAGCTGATGCCAACACCGCATTCGCACGCTTTAAAGAACTGGCAGACAAGAAGGCAGAGATTTTTGACGAAGACATTTTGGCGCTTGTGAGTGATGAGTCGGTGACCCATGACAACGAGCACTACGGTTTTGTTTCCTTGTCGCAGCACAGCGAAACCGGCGAACGCCCACAAGCGTCTGTCGTGTTCACCGTGGCGGGCAAGGAAGTCAAAGGCGCCTCTAGCGGCAACGGCCCCGTCGACGCATCCCTCAAGGCCATCGAAACGCATGCCAAAAGCGGCGCAGAGATGGTGCTCTATTCTGTGAACGCCATAAGCGGGTCAACAGAGAGCCAAGGGGAAGTGACGGTGCGTTTGCAAAACTCGGGCCGCGTGGTCAACGGCGTGGGGGCAGACCCCGACATCGTGGTTGCATCCGCCAAGGCGTACATCAGCGCGCTGAACAAGCTGCACAGCAAGGCGGACAGGGTGGCTGCGCAGGGCTGATCAACTCGCGTACGCCGCGCGCTCAAATTGCTCGTAAACGCTCATGAAGGCAGGGTCTGCGAAGGGTAGTGTCTGCGTCATGATGATGCCAGCCACGTCTTTGGCTGGGTCAAACCAGTAGTGGGTGTTGAGCACACCGGCCCATGTTTGTGAGCCCGCACAGCGCATGCCTGGCACGTCTTGTTCCAGACGCAGGAAGCCAAAGCTGTGCGTTTTGGGTATACCCGGAAACAAGTCCATATCAGCGCTGATAGGTGGAGCTGCGCTAGTCAGCTTACCCGCACGCAGATCGCCGATGTGGTTGGACAACATGGTTTGCACACCTTTTTCGCTCAGCACCCGTTTGCCATCTAACGCGCCTTTGTTCAAGAACATGCGCAAAAAGCGCATGTAGTCACCTGCGGTGGAATACAAGGCGTGGCCCATGCCGTAAAACTCGGGGTGGGCGGGCGGTGCAATTTCAAAGGGGCCAAAGCGCCCGTCCTCGCCACGCGCACTGACCGATGCCAGACGTGCCGCCAAGTTGCCTTCGCATTCGCAAGCGGTATTGCTCATGCCCAGCGGGTCAAAAATTTCTTCCTGGCAAAACCTGTCGATATGTCTGCCGTCAACGGCCTCTACCACTTGGCCTAGCCAATCAATGCCAATGCCATAGTCCCATTGCGTGCCAGGGTCACGCGCCATGGCGTAGAAAAGTGAAGACTTTAAGCCTGACAAAATGCCAGGATGCCCGCTTGCGGCGAGCCAGCGCGGCACATCCGGGTTCCAAAATTCATAAGCCAGACCCGATGTGTGTGTGGCCAATTGGCGCACGGTAGCGCGAGACTTGGGTGCGCGAAGGCGCGGCTTGTCGCCGTCAAATCCGTCAATCACCTGTATCTTGGCAAAGTCAGGCAAGATACTGTCTACTGGTGCATTGATATCTAGCTTGCCTCGGTCCACCAATATCATCGCGGCGGTGGAGCCTACGGCCTTGGTCATGGAGAAGATGCGAAACACGGTGTCTGGTGTCATCGGTTTGCCTGGTGCGCTTTCTCCAGCTGCGCCACTCCAGCTAACACCCTTGCAAGAGCCTGTCATTGCCACCAAGCCGGGGGCTGCGCCGGACGCGACGGCACCCCAAAGTATGGAGTCGAACGAATTCATGCGTGTCTCCTGATTATGGGTCTTTGAAAAATATGTCATCTAGCCTAATCGTTCATGCTAGGAAGATACTCTACAACTGCGACCTTGCGTTGGCAAATACAAACGCCAACAGCACCGTATATGTGTGGGGCTTGCTGCGTTAGAGCCGCGAAGCGATACCAGTGCTGCGCGTGCGCATACTTTGGCCGATTTAAGGTTTTTTTGTATTGTGGAATATGGTTTCCAAATTGTGGAAAACAATGATTGTTGCAATGTCGCAAATTTTCTCAATATAGAAAATTACCATTCACATAATGAAAATATACTGTAACTCATTGATTTTACTGAAATTAGAATTACTCTTCTATAAGACATAAGATAAAGTTTTAGTCTTATATAAGAGTTATAGTTAACCCATGCCGCAACGAAAGTACGGTACCGTTTAACAACCTTGAAGGAGTGAACCATGAGTGACCTGAGCAACCAACCCCATCTGTCGCGCGCTGCGCAAATTGCTGCGCTGGAAAAAGACTGGGCCACCAACCCACGCTGGAAGGGCATCAAGCGTGGCTATACCGCAGCCGACGTGGTGCGCTTGCGCGGCTCATTTCAGGTCGAGCACACCTTGGCCCGCCGTGGTGCCGAGAAGCTGTGGAACCTGGTGCATACCGAAGCTTATGTGAACTGCCTGGGCGCGCTCACTGGCGGCCAAGCGATGCAGCAGGTCAAAGCGGGCGTCAAAGCCATCTATCTGTCTGGCTGGCAAGTAGCTGCAGACAACAACGAATACAGCGCCATGTACCCCGACCAGTCCTTGTACCCTGTGGATTCCGTGCCCAAGGTAGTGGAGCGTATCAACAATAGCTTCAGCCGCGCAGACGAAATCCAGTGGAGCAAGGGCGTAGGCCCTGGCGACGCAGGCTACATCGACTACCACGCACCGATCGTGGCCGACGCGGAAGCGGGCTTTGGCGGCGTGCTGAACGCCTATGAATTGATGAAGGCCATGATCCGCGCAGGTGCGGGTGGCGTGCACTTTGAAGACCAGTTGGCCAGCGTGAAGAAATGCGGCCACATGGGCGGTAAGGTGTTGGTACCCACGACGGAAGCCGTGCAAAAACTGATCGCAGCCCGCATGGCTGCCGACGTGTACGGCGTGCCCACCTTGGTGATTGCCCGTACCGACGCGGAAGCCGCAGACCTCTTGACCAGCGACTACGACGAGAACGACAAGCCCTTCATCACGGGCGAGCGTACACAGGAAGGTTTTTACAAGACCAAAAAAGGTATTGACCAGGCGATTAGCCGCGCGATTGCCTATGCCCACTACGCCGACCTGGTGTGGTGCGAAACCGGCACGCCTGACCTGGCGTTTGCCAAGAAGTTTGCCGACGCCGTGCACAAGGTTCATCCCGGCAAAATGCTGGCCTACAACTGCTCGCCATCATTCAACTGGAAGAAAAACCTGGACGACGCGACGATTGCCAAGTTCCAAAAAGAGCTGGGCGCAATGGGCTACAAATACCAATTCATCACTTTGGCTGGTATTCACAACATGTGGTACGGCATGTTCGACCTGGCACAAGACTACGTGAAGCGTGGCATGACGGCGTATGTAGAGAAAGTACAAGAGCCAGAATTTGCAGCGCGCGACCGTGGCTACAGCTTTGTGTCACACCAGCAAGAGGTGGGCACCGGGTATTTTGACGATGTGACTACGGTGATTCAAGGCGGCAAGTCTAGCGTGACGGCGCTGACTGGATCGACTGAAGAAGAGCAGTTTCACTAAGCTTCAAGCTTTTGCTGGCACTGCCAGTCAAGCTGCAAGCCCGTGCATGCCTCGGAAGAGGTGCACGGGCTTTTTTATGGGTAAATATTGCTGCTTATCGGTAGATTCTTTTGCTCGGTGGGTTAGAGAATTTGCTCTCCAGGTGGGCGGGCTGAGGATTTTGAGCGTACTTGGTTGGCGGGCTTTGGACTCGGGGTAGGCGCTGCAAAAAGTTTTTAGAAAACAAGTGCGAACTGCGTCTTATGACACACGACCTTCAACAACGCGCGCCTTCCCAAAAATTTTTCATCTCCTACTCGCTCCCCCAAAGCTTGCAAAGGTGGTTGGTGCGCCTTTGAATACCAAATACCAAATACCAAATACCAAATACCAAATACCAAATACCGAGGACAGGAAGCCCGCAATTCAACAGGAAAACTGCTTTGGAACCGTTTTGATAGGTTTCAGCACTCGAATATGCCGATTTCCAGCGTGGAATATGCGCGAGCAGCTATGAAATGCATAGTAAGCGCGAGAATGCAAGACGGCAAAATCACAAAGCTGCAAAACCCAGCCCCACGGGTTCGCGGTATCCGGTATTCAAAGGCCCAGTAACCACCAAGTTGGCGTATTCCGCTTGAGAACGACGCAAGCCTACAAATGAGGCGCATAGAAGTGGCTTGGTTGATCTGCCCTGAGGTAAGTTGTTTAATCCAGCACCGCGTGTAACGTTGCAAATACGATCACTACGACTTACTTTTTTCTTGGCATGCAAGTCCCGCGCAAGCAGCTTATTGTTTGACGATGACGGGGTTAATGGCAAAGACGTTGGGGTTATTCGGTTCAACCGTCACCTGTACCCAATGGATCAATGGGCTGCCAAAAGTTTGCACGCGGGTGAGGTTGGGCAAAAGTTTGGTGGGGCTGTATAACGGTTTATCCACCTTGTAGAAATGGGTGTCGCCGTGCACCAAAAGAACCTGACCCGCAAAGTTCTCGGTTTCTGCAACGACACTGTTGATGAAATTGCGATAGCCACTCACTCCTGGAGCCTGGCTTTCATCCTGCTCTTCTGTTTCAGGTAAATCAAAGCCAGGATCCGCCTGAAAAACCACCACTATGCCTCGATCGTTGTTCTTTTTTGCACTGGCAAACGCTTGCTGCATCCAGCGAATGTTGGCGGCATCGCGCTCGGTGTATTCTGCGTTGCTCGCCTCGCACTGGGCAGCGGTGCGGGCGCTCTTGTTGCTACAGTCTTTATCGTTCAAAATTTTATTGTTGTTACTGCCAGGGATGTTGAGCGTCACAAATTCAATACCCTGATGGTTAAACCGGGTGTTTTCTACAAACTTCTCGCCTGGGGGAGCCTGATGCACCAGCGGCATGGTGCGCTGGCCCAGACTCTCCAGTGTTGGAAACATGGTTTTGCGTATATACGCCAACCGCTCCAGACCATCATATCCACCGTTATTCAGACGGTGACAGTCCGTCCATTCGTTGTCACCCGGGACGTATACCAAGGGCTTTTTCATCGTAGCAAACATGGACAGCGCCGCTGAGTAAATGTCATCGGTACAGTTGGAACTGCCGTCCTTGATGTCACCGTCATAGATGGAGAACGCGATGCTGGACTGGTTGATGCTTTGCAGCAATGCGGCGATTTTCGGCTCGTCGTTCGCCTTCTTGTAGGGCATATCACCCCACAGCCCAAAGGAAAAGCTTTGTGCCTGTGCGCAGGCTATACCCAGTGCGAGTACTGCACCCGTTAGAAATTGTTTTGCCATGGTGTTATCTACCTTGTAAAAAACCAAGACTATGGCAATTTTGTGACGATGGCGTGACAGTGCACACAGTCACAAGGTGCAGATCAAGCGCCGCAGGCTGTTCGCGCCGCTTGATCTGCACCTTGTGACTCGGACGCGCTAGCTTGCGGCCCTACCAAGCTTTTGTTCAACCGGTATCGTCAACCTAAGCTGGGCATAGCGGCAGCGGCGAGAATTCACACCAGCCCACCAGGGTGCGCGAGAAGGTGATGCGCCGATTCAAATCGGCC
>JAYVTG010000136.1:0-9918 GCA_043774625.1 Polaromonas sp.
GTTGCCGTCGTCGGCGGCGGCTTCGTTGACGGCGCGGGCTTGTTCGGATGCCAGCTTGACGGCCATCAGCTTGCCCTGCATGTCCACGCCATACCGGTGGATGCCGGTGCGGCTAATGTCAAAGCCTTTGCTTTGCAGGTGTTCAGCCAGCGCCGTGTAGTCGCTGAAATTGCTCTCTATGAGGGCTTCATCCAGCCATTTTTTAATATCGGCTGGAAGACCTAAAACCTTGCTGCGCTTGGGCATATCAGTTGCTCCAAATCGCTATTGCAATGATGCCAAAAATGGTACCCAATGCGCCGCCTAAAATAATGCCACGCCAGATACTGCAGGCCCAGCAGTGGCTGCGCAGCGGGGCGACGGTGCGCACCCACCACGGTGGGTTATATGGCTGCTCGGGCAGCTCGCGGCGGTCATGCTTGCGCTGATTGATATGCTTGGTCATGCGTCTACTCCTGGCGATGGGCGCTTGACACCGGGCACCTTGGCGTGGCCGGTAGCAACGTCTTGCCCGCGCTGGGTAATGGTGGGGATGATAAAGTTGTCGTGCACAGTGCTGGTCAGCAGGCCCTGGTCTTGCAGCCACTGCAAGTCTGTTTTGGTCTGATCATGGCTGACGGTGTGCCCCACGCTGTCCAGGAAGCTACACAGCAGCATGTGGTTAGACTTGTAGCCTGTAGCCTCGTGCAGGGCGAGCAGCAGGCACAGGCGGCGGTCTTCAGTTTGCAATTTTGCAAAGCTCATTTTTTATTACTCAGTAGGTGCTCAGAAATTAGGCGCGTTTGACGTTCAATGCTTTTGACCATATCGATCACGCCTTGCAGCTGCGCCTTGTTGGCAGCCACATCGCTGGCGAGCTGCTGGATAGACTGCGAGGTGGGCAGGTGGCCCACCGTGGTCTCTAGGCTGACCAGACGCATGTTTTGCACCTCATTCACTGCCTGGCTAGTCATAATAAAATTGTCCAAGTCCCTGGCAACCAGGTTGATTGACTTGGTGTTGGCGGAGTCGGCATTGCGAAAATAGACCCAGGCTGCGAGGCCTATGTTAAATATCCACTGTGCAGCAAAAAGGTAGATTCCGATCATCGGGAAATTGGTGGCTGGCTCAGTTTGCACGTGTTGCGTCCTTGGCTTGCGCCTTGATTTCGGTTTGTAAAAAGTCGATTAAATGCTGGTGCTGGATGCGGTCTTGGGCGCAGAGCTGGGCATTGTGGGCTTGGTTAGCCCAGGCGTCGGCAAGGGTGAGCGTGGTTGCAATAGTGCAGGCGGCGTCGGACTGGTCAGCAAGTCCGCAGGCACCCGCAGGGGAGTCGCGGCCCGCAAGGGCGCTGTTCCACATCCAGACAGCGCCAGCAGACAAAGTGCTGTCGTTGCTGCCAGCGCCAGACGCGTCAGCCAGCGGTACATTAATGGGGGGTGGGGTTGCGCCAATGGCGGCCAGCCCTGTGGGCGGGGCGGCTGCGGCTGCCATTGGGTAGTTAAAGCGGCTGCGTGTGGTATTGCACGTAGCCAAAATTCTGCCATTTTTACGATAGTCATAGAAAGCTCCATCTAGTTGCGCGTAACTGGTTTGCAAGTCGGTCAGCTTGTTTTGCAGGGCGGTGCTGGCGGCGTCGCCGCGCTCTACTTGCGCCTTGAAGTCGGCGGCATTTTGCTGCTTGACTTTGACTTGCAGGGCGATGTGGCGCGCCTCGTTGCTCGTGCTGCCCCAGTGGTGGCCATAGGTAAACACAGAAGCTATAAAAATAATAACGGCCAGCGCTTTGTAAAAAAGGGTTGTCATGGTGTCTGCCCTAGGCATTGTTGGTTTAAAAGCAAGCGGTCTTTCCACAAGCCGCTGCATGATTTGTTACCGGGTGCAGAGCAGTCGGTTTGGCCCACATACTTCCAATCCAAGATAGCTGCGCAGGCTTGCTGGTATTGGCTGGCGTTAAGGTGGCGGGCCAGGGCTGATTGGCAAAATGCAGATGCGCCTATGTTGTAGCTCAAGCTGATATACGCGTCATATTCATGCTGGTGCAGCGGCACCTTGACGCAGCCTTTGACGGCACCTTCAAAACGGCGCATATCGGCTTGCGCGCGTACTAGAGCTTTTACGGGTGTAGTGGTGTCACCCATCTTGACCCCGCCTGTCGTGCCAAAGCCGATGGTGGGTACGGCAGTGCCTAGCACGGGGTCTGGATAGGCGTTACCGCTATATCCTTCGCGTACCGCTATGCCGGTCAACCCTGCTGCGCTCAGCGCCAGGATGACAATGGCGATGCGCGGCTGCATCTCGCCACGCATGCGGCGCGGCGGTGTGCTGATTGGCTTGGTTGATTTGCGGAACATGCATGCAGTTTGCCCGCATGCGCGCGACGCTGGAATCTAAAATGTTTTGCTAACGTGGGATTTTTTGAGTATTTAAAAATCGGCAAACTTTCCGACGAACGGTAGTTTTTTTACCGCAATCTGCGGTAATATACACACATCGCAGCACGATGCAGCGACCCGTAGACTGCCCGGCTGGCAGCGTTCCACAAGGAGCAAAGTATGATTCAATTGTCAGCTACCAACCAAATTATTGTTGATGGTATCGACACCGGGCTGGGCTTGTCACAGCGCAGTGAAGGCTCTATTATTTACACGCAAGAGAGTGAAAGTGCAGCCTACAAGGAGCACGCTATGCCCCACAAGCGTTACAGTGCGGCTCATGACTATCCACATAAACCCGGCCAGGCTTACGACCCTAAAATATGCGCAGGGCGCGCTCAGCTTGAGCAGGATATTCGTGTACTGCTAAGGAGTTTTTCTGCCTAAAAGGTAAACGCCCGCATATAGCGGGCGCTTCATTTGGCGGGTCGAGCAGTTGCTCTCGCCTTGTTAATGTCCAGTAAATGGCCAGGACTAAACAGCCTATTCCATCATTGAACTTTTATTTTATATCAAAAAAGATGATCCCTGCTGAACTTCGCAAAACCTCCGACATGACGCAGGCGGCCTGGGCTGTGGCCTTGGGTATTGACTTGGCTACGGTGCAGCGCTATGAGGCTGCTGGGGGCTTGCGCAGTGCATCCAAAGTTCCCGCACCCACATTGAAGTTGATGCAGCTATTGGCTGGGCAGCATGCAGGCTGGTTGCTTAAGCGGCGCATTAAGCCTGTTTAGCCTGCCCGGCTGCCGGTGCGCAGCATGCGGCATTCGCGCGCTTCTTGTGCATCTTTTATTTTTGATTCAGCACGCCCCTGCGATTGCATGTTGACCGGGGTGTCTGGGCCGCCTGCGCACAGGGGGCGGATGTGGTCTATGACGTACCCGGGGCATTTGCCCTTGGTGTGGCCGTTGGCTGGGCAGGGGTTGGCATGCTTGAAGCTGGCGATGGCTTTGTGCGAGCGGGGCTGCTTGGCTTGGGCGGGTGTGCAAAAGATAAATGCGCAAAAAGCCAGCGTGGAATATGCGCGAGTAGCTATTAAATTCATAGTGTTTAGTCGATGATGGCTACCTTTCTGCCGGGTAATATTTGTAGCCACGCCCTTCTTCAACCCATTCCTGCATGGCTTTTTTTCCTTGGTATGTAAAGCTTGGTTCCAGGCGGTGGTTGAGGGCATCGTTCATAACTGCATGGGCTATGGAGCCGGGGGCGTACTGGATGCGGTCTACCTTTACATTGTTTCGGGCATAGTCGATGTCGGCGAAAGTCATCATTTTTAGCACTGTACAAGGTTCTGCGCACTCGATGGCGGTGATGATCTGGCCAGACTGGTGGGTTACTTGCATGCGGCCATTTCGTTCGCCTTTGTACCGAAACATAAGTATCTCCGCGGCAGCTTGCCCGCTTTTCAGGGCATCTTCGCTCAGCCCCTTGGTGTACCCGTATTCAAGCCCATCTTTGGCTGTGTAGTGAGGCTGGTTTTTAAGTGTGGCTTCAATTTCTGCCATTGCCTTGGCCGTGGCGGCTGCATCTGCGCTGGGCGCATTGCTATTTGGGGTTGTTGTTTGGCTGCATGCTGCTGCAAAAATAGTAGCAAGCAACATCAATTTTAATTTCATTTTTCGTCCTTTGGGGTGGTTAATTCTGCGGCTTTACGCACCGCTTTTTGATTTTTTCGGATAGCGCCAGCACCGTTTTTATGGCTAGCCTGATTTCGGGTGTTGCGGCTCGCACGCTCTTGATTAATGCCTTTTCGTCTTGGCTCAGGCTGATCCCGTGCTCGCCATCTTTTTTATTGGTGTCAGTGGTGTCGTAGTCACCGGTCAGTAATCGGATGGGGTCCACCTCGTGATGCAGCCATAGTTTGACAATAAATTCAACGTCGGGCAGGCCTGCTCCCACCTCGCAACGCGATATTGTGGACTTGCTCGTATCCAGTTTTTCGGCCCACTGCACCAACGTGAAGCCCGATTCCAGGCGCACCTCTTTAATGCGTGCCCCGACATCTATTTTATTTAAAAACATATATTTTCCCTATTGTTGGAATTTTCCTAAATTTAGGATATACTTTGCATTATTGAAGCAATTTCAAGGGGTTCGAAAATGAAGTCAGAAGCTATTAAAGCATCACTTGCTATGCAAGGCATAACTCAAGTGGGCATAGCCCGAAATCTAGGTATAGATCACGGCTTTGTGGGCCGCGTCATCAATGGCAGGGCCCGCAGCCGCAAGGTTGAGGATGCATTGGCCAAAATATTAGGGCGACGACCTTTCGGCGAAACGCCTAAACCAGGTCGAAAAAAATCTGCTTGGAATCCAGAAGAGCAGGTGGCGGCATGAGCATCAAGCTAGCCGCTGAAACCAGTACTCCCGCCATAACGCTAGGCATTCAAATGACGCAACTCAATCCAAATGAGGTTGGAGTCCGCATTAAAAAGTTGCGCTCAGAGGCTGGATGCACGCTGGCGCAGTGGTCTGAAAAACTTAGCATCAGCAAGGCCATGATCTCGCGGTACGAATTGGGATACTGCCTGCCATGCGCCGAATTTTCTGTCAGGCTATGGCTGCATTATGGGGTTGACCCAATTCGCCTGCTGACTGGTGATTTCGGAGCTAGTGATACGAGCAAAAAGCGCGGCAGCCGCAGCCTCAGTCTGAGTGAAGATGAAAAAGATTTAATTAGAAGTATCCGTTCTGCTTCCCCCGAAATCAGGCTAGCAATCAAGAGCGTGGTTGCGCTGTCTAAATCGCAGGTGGCGGCATGAGCATCAAGCCTACCGCTGCCACGCACAGCGCCATCAAGGTGCTGGATGTGCTGGAGGCCGTGAGTGGCTTTACGGTGCAGGGAGCCAGCAATAAGACGCTGGCTGAGCTGTGCGGCATGGATGCCGCTGCCATTACCCGTGCCGCCGCGACCCTGATTCAGAAGGGCTGGGTGCGCAAGGATGAGGGCACTGGTCACTTTCATCCCACCCCGCGCATGGGCCAGATTTTTGGTCGTGTGCTGGCGGATATCAGCCGCCGAAAAACCGAGTTGGATGACCTGACTCGCAACTTTAACCCTAACGCCTAACGGCAAAAAACTGGAGATTTTGAAATGGCACGAACCCCTAAAAATACTGAGACAGGCACCGAGAGCACGATGTCGGAAGAAAAGCTGAATCAGGCTGACCAGCGCAGCCAATTGGCCTTGGCGGGAGAGCATGAGCGCGAAGCATCGGCAGTGACTTTGGCGCAGCAGGTGGGCTACGAGGGGGCAATGACGGTAGGCGCTTTGGAGGATGAAATTCGTTTTTATCAGCGCCGATCTGTCGAGGCGCTGCTGGAGACTGGTAAGCGGCTTCTGATGCTCAAGGCGTTGACTATTCATGGCGAGTTTGAGCAGCGGGTCGTGCTGCTGGGCTTTAGTGAGCGCACTGCGCAGCGGTTCATGCAGTCCGCACTAAAAACCGCCAAAAGCGCCAATTTGGCGCTTTTGAGTACTCAAATCAAAAGCGCTAGCGTGTTTTTGGAGCTGGTCACTCACGATGATGATGTCATTGACAACCTAGTTGAGATGGATGACTTTGAGCGCATGTCCCCCAGCGAAGTGCGCGCCGCTGCGCGTGAGCTAGCAGCTGACAACAAGGCTAAGGATGATGTGCTGGCTGAAAAGCAGGCCACTATTACCAAGCAGCAGGTGCAGATCAAAAAGAAGGTGGCGGCGCTGACCGACTGGCCGGATGCATTTAGCCCGCTGTTTGACCAGGCAGATGGTGCACACCGCCAGTTAGAAAAGTGTTTTAGCGACATTGAGATTGTGACGCGCACAGCCCTGTCGGTGGAGCCTGCACCTGGTGAGGAGGAGGGGCGCGATAAGGCGTTTGCTGCGCTGGCCAAGAAGCTGGGCGACACCCTGGGCACTGCCGACAAGGTGTTGGCCGATGCACGCAAGCTGTACGTCAACACGCTTGAGGCGTGGGTGCCTGCTGTCCAGTAATGGCCGTGCAATACGACGTACACAGCCCCACCGCCGCCCCAGCCGATACCCTGCCAGCCCTCACTACCAGCGACGATCTTATGCAAAGCAAATTGTCCAAAGATATGCTTGAAAAACTTTTTGATCTGAAGCTGGCGATGGGCAATGCGCCGCACGGTGTGCGGGGTGCGCTGGCCCAGGGGTTTGCAGAATTTCACGGCAAAGACCTGAATACCGTTTACCGTTGGCTGAAGGTGGACTGCGGTTATGTGAGTGGCCGCAAGCCGCGTGCTGACCGGGGTGACACCAAGCTGCCAATGGCGGCGCTGGAATTTATTGCTGCAGCTAAGCGTGAGAGCATGCGGGGAAATGGCAAGGCGATTATGCCCACTGCAGTGGCGATGAATGTGGCGGATGCCAATGGTATTGCCATCAATGTGAGCCCGGCGCGGGTCAATGCCCTACTGCTGGAGCATGGCCTGACCAGTGCTGCGCTGGCAGCGCCGCGCAACACCACCCGACTGCGCAGCCTGCACCCTAACCATGTGCACCAGATTGACCCGTCGCTGTGCGTGATTTTTTACATGCACGGCAAGCAGCGCATTATGGACGAGGCTAGTTTTAACAAAAACAAGCTGGACGCGTACCATAAGGTCAAGCTGAAGGTGTGGCGCTATGTGCGCTACGACCATGCTAGCAGCAGCATTGACGTGCGCTATTTTGAGGCGGCGGGTGAGAACCAACACACGCTGTTTGACTTTTTGATGTACACCTGGGGCAAGCAGGGCAAGCGCCTGAGCCACGGCGTGCCCAGGCGTTTGATTTGGGACAAGGGCAGCGCTAATACATCGCATGCGGTGCGCAACTTTTTAGACGCTATGGGCATCCTGCACGAGACGCATGCGCCTGGCCACGCTTGGGCCAAGGGCGGTGTGGAGCAGGGCAATAACCTGGTCGAAACTCATTTTGAAAGCCGTCTGAAAATACAGCCGGTAGAAAGCATTGCTGAGCTGAACGCTGCCGCCGAATGCTGGGTGCGCGACTATAGCGCCAATGCTATCAAGCATGTGGACTGCCGGGTGGTGCGTGATGATGGTGTGGCGTATGTGCGCGACGACCTGTGGCATACCATTGCAGCTAGCGAATTGATAGCGCTTCCCGCTGAGACGGTATGCCGCTGGTTTTTTACCGGCCAAGCGGAAACACGCACAGTGCGCAATTTGGCTATCAGCTTCAAGCACCCGGAGTCAGACAAGCCTGCATCTTACAAATTGCACGCCTGGGCGCAGCACCTGACCAAGAACGAAAAGGTGCAAGTGTTGCCATTGCTGGGCCGCAGCGGCCTGGTGCGGGTAGAGATTGCGCAACTGGGGGCAAATGCACCTTTAGTGATCGAGGTGCAGCCTGTGGTGGAGTTTGATCGGTTTGGCCGTGATGCCAGCGGCCAGGTGTTTGGCGAGGGCTATGCCAGCCTGCCGGACGATGCCACCGTGACACAGGCCAAGCGCCTGAATAAAGCAGTGTTTGGCGTGACTGACCTGGACGAAGCTGATGCTGCCCGCGCCAAGAATGTACGGCCCTTTGAGGCTGCGAATGACGGCAAGGGCATGGTGGCGCACAGCCACTTGGGGCAGGCTGAGCTGCCCACCCGCCTGCCACGCGCTGCGCAGGAGCTGGACACACCCCAGGTGCAGGCGGCACAGGCTACGACGGTGTACGGCGTGCGCCTGAGCGTGGCCGAGGCCTGCAAGCTGATTATGGGTGTGCAGGGCGAGGCTTATGACAAGGCCACCTATGGCTATTTGCTGGCTCGCTACCCGGATGGTGTGCCTGCAGATGCGGCGGAGGCGATTGCGCATGGGCAGGATGCGGCGGCCGCCACTGGGACGGATGGCGCTGCGCCTGCAGTGGTGGGCGGTGGGTTGAGGGTTGTGAAATGAGCAATTCTAAAAACCAAGTGCCTGGCCTGACGGATTTGCTGCAAAAGCTCGGGGTTTCGCAAAAAACCCTAGCAGATTGCTGCGGTGTGAGCCCGGCCGCCATAAGCGCGCTGTGCCGCCACAGTCAGTGGCCCAAGACGGGCGCCAAAGACTTGCGCGACGGCGTGGTGGCTGTGCTGCGTGCGATGGATGCAAATGCCGTACAGATTAATTTTGCCATGCCCGCCTTGCCAAAAATGACTAAGGCCACAAAGAACAGAGCCCCACGCACTGTGCGTGCGGGGGGCTCTGAGAGTCCTTCTGCAAAAAGGACATTGTTTCCCAATCAATTTACCAAAAAGGAAGACCTGATGTTACTCGCAAAGCAAACCCTCACACAAGAGGCCAAGCAGCAATTCAAGCTGTTCCGCGATCCATTTATGGATGATATGGAGGATGCGAAGGATGTGTTTTTAACACCCGATATTCGCAAGGTGCGCGAGGCCATGTGGGCCACCGTGCGCCACGGTGGTATTTTGGCGGCAGTGAGCGAAAGCGGCGGCGGCAAGAGCACGATTGTGCTTGATCTGGTAGATCGCATCCAGCGCGAGCGTGCCAATGTGGTGGTGATTACGCCCTATGTGCTGGCGATGGAGGAGTCTGATGCCAAGGGCAAGACGCTGAAGAGCGCGCACATTGCCGAGGCCATCATCACCGCTGTGAACCCGCTGGAGCGGCCTAAGCGCAGCCCGCAGGCGCGTTTTGCGCAACTGCACCAACTGCTGAAAGACAGCCACCGCTCGGGCAACAAGCATGTGCTGATTATCGAGGAGGCGCACTGCCTGCCTACGGCCACGTTGAAACACCTTAAGCGCTTTTTTGAATTGCAAGACGGTTTTAAGAAGCTGCTGTCGATCATCCTGGTAGGCCAGCCCGAGCTGCGCGCCAAGCTGAGCGAAAAGAACCCCGAGGTGCGCGAAGTGGTGCAGCGCTGCGAGGTGGTAGAGCTGCCGCCGCTAGATAGCCACCTGGCTGCCTATGTGGACTTTAAGCTGGGGCGCGTAGGCGTGAAGACGCTGGACGTGATGCACAAGGATGCGATTGACGCGCTACGCACCAAGCTGACCTTTGCTAGCCCCGTAGTGGGCCGTAGCCGCGCATTTGGGCAGGCGGCGCAAACCAGCTTGCTGTACCCCTTGGCTGTAGCTAATGTGCTGTGTGCGGCCATGAATGAGGCTGCCCGCATGGGTGCGCCATTGATTACTGCTGACATTGTGAAGGAGTGCTGAGCCATGATTTGCCAAGTGAAAGTGTATTTGCCTAAAAATTTACGCATGCGCGTGACGGGCACGTTTGAGAGCACGTGTGATGCTGCGCAGCAGTGCAAGGCCCGCTGGCCGCAGGCTGTGACGGTGACGGCCAAGCGGGTCGTGCACAAGCTGCAAGCGACTGGGGGTGCAGTATGAATGTGCATTCACTCAAGCCGCGTCACAACATTTGCACGGGCCGGTGCAACCAGGGGCGTGCTTGCACCTGCGGCAGCGCATCAATGGTGACCAAACGCACTTGCGACGAGCTCGGCGTGTGCCAGAGCTGCATTCCGGCATGCAAGGGATGCGCAGTTACAAAT
>JAYVTG010000137.1:0-16321 GCA_043774625.1 Polaromonas sp.
TGGCCTACTTTTTGGGTCTGGGCATGCAGGTCGCCTCGGGCCAGCGCATCGGCCAATTGCGGAAAAATGTCGCTAAAAACCCGTGCGCCCAGATCTTGTGACACTTTTTCTTCATACAGCCGCGCTTCGTTCAGCGCGTAGGCGTGAAGCGTTCGGCCAGCGCTGTCCCAGTCTTGCGGCAAGAAGGCTGCGCGGCTAAAGAACAGCATAAATAGCTTGAGCGTGTGCTCGGGTGCAAAGTCGTCCAGCGCGGGCTGTGCACCCACCACACCCAAAGCAGAAGCCAGGTCGATTTCAAAAAATTCTTCTGCCCGCGAGCGCGCGTCTTGCCAATACAAGCGCCATACTGCAGCGTTGGTAAGCACGCCCCACTTGACCGCCTGGCCGGGCACACCGTTGGCGTAGCTGAGGTAGCGCAGCATTTGTGACGAGGGGGCGTCTGGGTCATAAGCATCGCTACTGTCGCCACGGTCTAGCGGGCGCAGCCATCGCTTGGCCTCTAGCAGGGCAATGCCGTGCTGGTAGCGTCTATCGTCTGTGGCTTCGGCCAGGGCAGCAGCTTTTTTATCGCCGTTGGCAAAGAGCAGCAAGTCGGGTACGTGCTCTCGACCTTTGGCTGACTGGTTGACTTGCGGCAACGTGGCATCACCCCAACCCAGCGCGACCAACACTTTGTTGATGAGTTCAGATTCGGTTTGCGCTTCGTTAATGGTCGAAGTGGTCTCTACAGCTTGATAAATGCTGCGCAAACCAGCTTCAAAAGCAGCAAAATCGGCAGTGGTCAGCGCTTGGTACGCCGGTGTGTCCAGTACACCGCGCGTTAAAAAGTCATGGGTAAAAAGCTGGCCTTGCATGGGTGCTATCGGTAGTCACATTGAATGGGTTTGACTATAAAGCAGTTAAGACTGCTTATTTGCACCCATTGCTCGTTTGCCGCGTCAACTGCTGAGACTGCGGCGACCGATACGGTCTTTGATGGTTCGGCGCAACCCAGTGGTTATATCGAGCCGTTACTGCCCGCCTGGCAGCTACAGGTGAAATTTCAGCCCGCTTGATGCCCTTGCGAGGGTGCTGTCGACAGGCGCATGGCCATTTGCGCGATGGACTCTCGACAAACGGTGATGGTCTGTAATGACGCTGCCTTACCGCGTGCCAGACTATGTGGGCTGAAAAAGCAGGCGTTTGCCAACCCTGCGGGCAGCAAGCCTTCAAAGAAACGGCTGATCTCGGTGATTATGCGGGTGGCAAATGCTTCGTCTTGTTGTTGCGCCAATGTGCGCATCACATCGCTGCGCAGGTACCACAGGTCCAGCAGTTCTGGAGCTTTGATGACACGGTCTACCAGGCTGGAGTTGCCTGAAACGCCTGCGCGAAGCAAAGCCATCAGAATGCGCTGACGCACCTTCTCCAGCTCGTCCTGGCTCGTGGCGTCTTGCTGATTTGTCTCCGCCCCTTTGACCCAGCCCCAAAAGCTCTCGGTCAATGTCCATTTGCTGTGTACCGTTTTCATGATGCTTACCTCGCTACATGGGTTTGTTTGTTAATTTGTACTCAGAATTTGATTTCAAGTCTCACAAGTTGGTTTATACCGGAAAAAGTGCAAATTGCACATATGTGTATTAATTCTCACATTTTCTTTATAAAAACGGGGGGGATCCCTACACAAAATAGGAGGGTTTGGTGAAAAATCCATACAAAAATTTACATATGGCTCGCATTTGCTTCATAACGCCAAAAAAATAGCATGATTTAGTGATGTTGTAGGCGGTGAAAGCACGCTTTTGATCCCGCCCTTCTCTTTGATACCATGTATTACGTCATCAGAAAGCCTTCAAATGCGACTTCAATTTATCCCCCAGGTCAAAGCCTCTTCCGTTGCCTTCGCTCTGGCTCTGCTTGCGGGTTGCGGCAGCCAAGTAGTCAACCCCGTGTCTGGCCAGGCCGAGCGTTCGGCCATGACCGAACAACAAGAGGTGGCCGAAGGCAAAAAATCGCACGAAGGTGTGCTGCAGGAATACACGGCGCTGAAAAACCCGCGCGTGCAAGCTTATGTGAACGATCTGGGGCAACGCCTGGCCAAGCAGTCGCAACGGCCTAATTTGGTGTGGACGTTTACCGTGCTGGACAGCCCCGAGATCAACGCCTTTGCGCTACCCGGCGGCTATGTGTATGTAACGCGCGGCATCATGGCGTTTATGGAATCGGAGGCTGACCTGGCGGGCGTGATAGGCCACGAGATTGGCCACGTAACAGCCCGCCACGGTGCGCAGCGCGCCACGCGCCAGCAAAACGCTGGCCTGGGTGTGCTGGCAGCCGGTATTTTGGGGGCGGTGCTGGAGTCTCGCGGCGTGGGCGGTGCGGGCCAGGTGCTGGGTGGTGCAGCGCAAAACGTGGCGGCTGGTTATGTGGCCAAGTATGGGCGTGAGCAAGAGCTACAGGCCGATGGGCTGGGCGCAGAGTATTTGTCCCGCATCAACTACGACCCGCGCAACATGGTGGACGTGATCAACGTGCTGAAAAACCAGGAGCGCTTTGCCGCCGACCTGGCCAAGGCCGAGGGCCGCGACGCACCCGCACAAAACACATATCTCGCTTCGCACCCCAGCAACGACCAGCGGCTGGAAACCATTACCAAGCTGTCTGCGCAATACAAGGCCACCACGCCCTATTTGGACGAAGGCAAGAGCCGTTATGTGCAGATGATTGAAGGTATCCCTTTTGGCGAGAGCGCCGAGCAGGGTTTGACGCGCGGGCATAATTTTTACCATGCTGATTTGAACATTGCGTTGACGGCAGCACAGGGATGGAAGATTCAAAACGAGGCCGAGCAAATTACCTTTGTAAACGCGCAACGCGATGCGGGCTTGATCATTCAGGTAGCCCCACCCAAAGCTGGTAACACGCATGAAGAGATTATTCGTAACCTTATAAAACCCGACAGCGGCAACGCCCAGCGCGTGCAATACAACGGCCTGCCAGCCACGCGTTTTGCGGGTACGCAGACGAATGAAGCGGGCGAAAAACAGCGCGTGGACTTAACGGTGGCAACAGGGCCGACGAATGCGAATTTTGTCTTTATCCACGCCGCCAAAGATGCAGCCACCCTGCAGCGCAACCGCGCCCAGTTGCTGGAAGTAGAAGGCACCTTTCGCGCCATGACCGCCGCCGACAAGGCCGCCGCCCGCCCCTGGTTGGTTCGTAACGTGCCCTATCCGCGCGGCGGTTTTGCCGAACTGGCACGCACGTCACCCCTATCCAACCCGGAGCAGCAACTGCGCCTGATTAACGGCGTGTATGCGGGCGGTGAACCCAAGCAGGGGCAGACGGTCAAGATAGTTGTGCAGCAATAAGTGCTATGTTTTTAGTAGCTGCTTGCGCATATTCCACGCTGGCGTTGGGCAGTTTTAGCTAGTAAACCGCTACTTTTGTCAATTCTTGCTCTCTGTGGTTTATTGAGCTGGCTTGGTGGGTGGGCTTTGTGTTTTAAGCATGCTTGGTGGGCGGGCTAGAGGGTTTGGGCTTTGGGGAAATGGGCCAAGTTGGTGGGCATGCCCAATGCCGACCAAGTCAGCCAGTTCTAAAAAGCAGCAAGAGAGAAAGGATTGGCTGAAAAATAGTGATTTACTGATCGAAATCACCGTGTGCGTTATCAACACCCTAGAGTTTTGCAGGATGCTAATAGCGATGCAAATGAATGAATTTCACGCCCATATGCAGGGACTTTCACGCCATAATTTCGGTTAAACGGCTACAGTGGTGACATGAATGCACCTATTTCTCTCGCACACAACCAAGTTTTGCAGCAAACGCTATCAAAATCGGAGCTGCTTGCGCATATTTTACCTGCCTTGCAAGCTATTTTGCCTTCCCACGCCTTGCTGTGGCATGACGAAGACACCACGCCGTATGAATGCGACGGCCTGACCGCCTACCGCCAGCGCCCGCTGTGCGTGGCCTTGCCTGAAACGCATGCCCAGGTACAAGCTGTGTTGCAAGAGTGCCACCGGCTGAACGTACCCGTAGTGGCACGCGGGGCGGGCACCGGTTTGTCGGGCGGGGCTATGCCGCATAAAAACGGCGTCACGCTCTCACTGGCCAAGTTCAATAAGATTGTGAAGATCGACAAATTCAGCCGCAGCGCCGTGGTGCAATGCGGCGTGCGCAATCTAGCTATCAGCGAAGCGGCTGCGCCCTATGGCCTGTACTACGCCCCCGACCCTTCCAGCCAAATCGCCTGCACCATTGGCGGCAACGTTGCCGAAAATTCTGGTGGCGTGCATTGCCTCAAGTACGGTTTGACGCTGCACAACGTGCTCAAAGTCAAAGGCTTCACCATCAAAGGCGAGCCGATCGAGTTTGGCAGCGACACGCTGGACAGCGAAGGGCTGGATTTGTTGCCCATCGTCGTCGGCAGCGAAGGCATGCTGACCATCACCACCGAGGTCACCGTCAAGCTGGTGCCCAAACCGCAACTGGCGCGTTGCATCATGGCCAGCTTTGACGATATTCGAAAAGCAGGCGACGCGGTGGCGGCAGTGATTGCTGCGGGCATCATTCCCGCTGGTCTGGAGATGATGGATAAGCCCATGACGGCGGCGGTAGAAGACTTTGTACACGCCGGGTACGACTTGCAAGCCGA
Source organism: Polaromonas sp. (assembly GCA_043774625.1). Taxonomy (GTDB): domain Bacteria; phylum Pseudomonadota; class Gammaproteobacteria; order Burkholderiales; family Burkholderiaceae_C; genus JAAFIP01. The sequence continues at coordinate 4,640 of JAYVTG010000137.1, forward strand.
GGCGATTTTGCTGTGCGAAAGCGACGGCACACCCGAAGAGGTAGAAGAAGAAATAGGCCGCATGGCTAGTGTCCTGACTGCATCTGGCGCTACCAAAATTGCAGTAAGCAATTCGGAAGCCGAGCGCCTGCGCTTTTGGAGTGGCCGTAAAAATGCCTTTCCTGCCAGTGGCCGCATCAGCCCTGACTATATGTGCATGGACAGCACCATTCCGCGCAAGCGCCTGGCAGATATTTTGCTGGCGATTCAGGACATGGAAAAGAAGTACGGCCTCAAATGCGCCAACGTTTTCCACGCGGGTGACGGTAATTTGCACCCATTGATTTTGTTTGATGCGAACGATGCCGACCAGCTGCACCGCTGCGAACTTTTCGGCGCCGACATTCTGGAAACCAGTGTGGCCATGGGCGGCACGGTGACGGGCGAGCACGGCGTGGGCGTAGAAAAGCTCAGCAGCATGTGCGTGCAATTTTCAGCAGCAGAGAACGAACAGATGTTTGGCATCAAGCGTGCGTTTGACGCCAAGGGTCTACTCAACCCCGGCAAGGTGATTCCCACGCTGCAGCGCTGCGCCGAGTATGGCAAGATGCTGGTGCGTGGCGGGCAGATCAAACACCCGGACTTACCGCGGTTTTGATGGTCTACCAATTCGGCTAGAGCGCAGTTTTTGCTATAAATTTCGTAGCTGTTCACGCGTATTTTGCGCTGGTATTGGGCTATTTTTGGCATGGAGCGTTTGCGCTGCTAGGCACTGTGCGTGGGCAGATACCTTCGTGTCCTCCGCCAGGGTATAGGCCTTGGCTTCTTGTCAGCTTTTTTACCTGGCTCCCCCTTTTACCTACGGTATCCGCCCACCCACAGTGCCTGACAGCGCAAACGCGTGGCTTGGTGGGGTGGCCGTGTGTGGTTGTGTACCAACCCCCTCAGTTCGGGCGTATGCCGATGCCCTGTGCAGCGTAGCGGCATAAGAGGATGAGGCGCGTACAAGACGACGCAAAAAGAAATTATGCCCCACGCCAGGGGACAGCCGCGCAGCTGCACAGGCCATCGGCATGCACCAGTGCGAGAAAGTCAGGCTTACAACGACCAAAACAATGCATGAGCGCCCCGCACGGGAGCCTGCGCCAACGGTCTTGCGTACGAAATCAACCCCGCGCAGCTTGCAGCATGTCACGCGTCTTGATGGCTTCGCGGCGTGCGGCTGCAGCAAAGTCGTCACTTGAAGATGCATAGATAATTGCACGCGATGAGTTCACCACTATGTGGCCACTGTGTTCGGGTTGGCCAGCAACGCCCACACGGTATCCCGCGCGCACGGTAGCCACAGCATCGCCGCCTTGCGCGCCTACACCTGGAATAAGCAGCGGCAAGCTGGGTGCCAGTGCGCGCACTCTTTCAATTTCTGCGGGGTAAGTAGCACCCACAACCAAACCGAGTTGACCATTCACATTCCACGGGCCTTGCGCCAATGCCGCAATATGCTCGTACAACAAGGGCGTATCGGGCAAGCCAGCCAAGCGCTGGTTCTGCAGATCGTCACCACCAGGATTCGACGTGCGGCAGAGCAAGAAAGCGCCCTTGCCGTGGTACTTTAAATACGGCTGCACCGAGTCAAAACCCATGAAGGGCGACAGGGTGACGGCGTCTGCACCATAACGCTCAAAGGCTTCAATCGCGTATTGCTCGGCTGTGCTGCCAATGTCGCCGCGTTTCGCGTCCAGAATGATGGGAACCTGAGGTGCGGCGCGGCGCATGTGTTGCACCAGTTTTTCCAGCTGGTCTTCGGCGCGGTGCGCGGCAAAGTAGGCAATTTGCGGTTTGAAGGCGATCACGCAGTCGGCAGTGGCATCCACAATGGCTGCGCAAAAGTCATACATTTTGTGGGCATTGCCTTGCAGGGCGGCGGGGAATTTACGGGGTTCGGGGTCCAGACCGACGCAGAGCATGGATTGGTTGAGTGCGGCGGCGGCGCTGAGCTGGGCTAGGAAAGTCATGGCTTCATTTTAGTGGCTGGCATTGCACAAACTTTTGCTGGTTGCATCCGACCAAAAAAAAGAGCTCCCGAAGGAGCTCTTTTTGACAGATGCGAAAACCTGGTGATTTACATCAGGACTTATTTTGGAGTAACACCCAAAGACTTCACCGTGTCCAGGTTCAGGTAAGCGTCCACTGGCAGACCTTTAGCGGCCTGGTAGGCGTTCACTGCCTTCATGGTAGAAGCGCGAATCACGCCATCCGTAGGACCAGGATTGTAGCCAGCGGTAGACAAGGCAGTTTGAATTTCCTTGATCTTGGTAGGCGTAGCATTGGTCTCGCACAGGATCGAGCGCCATTCAACAGAAGCGTCCGACACCTTGACGTTGTTCGTCACGGTTTGGTACTGTGCTGGCACGTCAGATTCTTGCACCTTGGCTTCTTCCACGATTTTGGCTACGCGCACGGTACGTGTCTGTGCAGGCACGTCAATCTCGCGTTGGCTGGCAGCAGTGTCAAGCACCTGGCGTGTCACAGTTTTGTACTGGGCGGGCACTTCGATCTCGCGCTGGGTAGCTTCGGTGTCCACTACACGGCGCGTCACGGTCTTGAACACGGCGGGCACTTCGATCTCGCGCAGGCTGGCTTCCTGGTCAACCATATTGCGTTTGATGGTCTTGCTCACTGCAGCTACGTCGATATCGCGGCTGCTGGCAGCAGTGTCCACCACGCGGCGTGTCACGGTCTTGTAGACGGCGGGTACTTCGATCTCACGGGTAGAAGCTTCGGTGTCCACCACACGGCGTGTCATGGTTTTAACCTGGGCAGCCACTGGAATCTCACGGGTGCTGGCAGGTGTGTCCTGGGTTTGGCGCGTCACGGTCCTGAACTGTGCAGGAATAGCCACTTCGCGGGTAGACGCTGGCTGGTCAATCACTTGACGCGACACCGTCTTGTACTCGGCCGGGATGCTCAGCTCGCGCTGGCTGGCAGCCTGGTCAACCACTTGGCTGCTGATAGTTTTGTAGGTTGCGGGTACGTCCAGTTCAGTGGTACGTGCTGGCTGGTCGATCACTTGGCGTGACACGTTGCCGTATTGCGCTGGCGTGACGATTTCGCGTACATAAGCCACTTGGCCAGAAGCTGCGCCACCGTTGTTGGCAGCTGCGCCGCCTGCACCTGCTGCGCCACCGGCACCGCCCGCGCCAGCAGCATTGCCACCAGCCAGTGCGTTAACGGAAGCAGCCGTCAGGATACGCTCGCCCTTGGGACCCGTCACGATGTTGCCGCTGTTGTCCAGCTTGTAGCCACGCGCGGTCAGTGCGTCCACATCAATCACTTTGTGCGATACGGTCTGGTACACAGCTGGAATAGCGATTTCCTTAACAGAAGCGGCGGTTGCCACTTCTTGCTTGGTCACGGTCGCGTATTCAGCAGGGATTTCCACTTCACGGGCGGAAGCGGGTGTCTTCAACACCTGCTTGGTGATGGTCTCGTAGCGCTCGGGCACTTCTACCAGGCACATCACGTCGTCGTCGTTCAATGATGCGTTGGAGGAGTTGGTGTAACCAGCCAGTGTTTGTGCGTCTGCCGGATCAACCTTGGCGTTTTTGCCTTTGCCGGTAGCCGCGATCTGGCCATCAACGTTGTAAAAGCCTTTGACCGGGCGTACCTGCGTAGCCTGACCCAGATAGGCGGTGCCGCGCTTCCACACGGTGGTAGCGTCAGCCACTTTCACGCGGTCGGTCACGGTCTCGTACACGGCAGGCACAGCTACCACTTGTTTGCCAGCAGGGCGAACCAGTACGCGCTCGTCCACAGAACGCAGCGTGGAAGGCACGGCTTCCAGGCGTGAGCTCGCGGCGCGGGCCAAAACCTGCTCGGTCACGGTCTTGTATGGCAGGGTGATCGGCTCATAGCGGATGGACTCTGGCTTGACAATCACTTGCTCGGTCACGGTTTTGAATGTGGGAGGAGTAGTTTGCACTTGCTTGGAAGCTGGGCGATCCACCAGTTGTTCGGCAGCCGTTTTGTAGGTGGCTGGAATAGTCTGGATGTCTTTGCGCTCTGCGCGGACCAACACTTGCTCGGTCACCGTTTTGTACGTTGCGGGAATCACCTCAATGCGTGTGCTGGCGGCCTGCACTTCGATTTGCTCGGAAGCCGTCTTGTAGGTGGGAGCAATGGGCTCAGAACGTGTGCTGGCGGGCACCACGGTCACGTCTTCCGACACGGTTTTGTATTTGGCAGGAATAGTCTCGTAGCGCTTGGTGGCCGGGCTGACCAGCACTTCTTCTGCCACGGTTTTGTAGGTAGCTGGAATCACTTCCGAGCGCTTACTTGCAGGGCTTACTACTACGGTTTCTTCGGCCATCTTGAATTTGGCGGGGATCGTCTCAAAGCGTTTGGTAGCCGGACTGACCAACACTTGTTCGGTCACGTTCTTGTACGTGGCTGCTACAGTCTCATAGCGCTTGCTGGCGGGGCGAACGAGTACTTCTTCCGTCACTGTTTTGTAGGTGGCAGGAATAGTCTCGTAGCGCTTGCTGGCTGCGCGCACAGTTTCTACTTCTTCACCAAAACCCATTTTGGCGGGGATCACATTGCTGCGCTTGGATGCTGGGCTGGCCAACACCTGCTCGGAGCGGGTTTCAAACTTGGCGGGAACAATGACCTTGGCGTAACACTCGCCGGGGTTGGCGTTGGATGGGCCGGTGGACTGCTTTGTCTGCGCATTGACAGACAAAGCCATAAATGCTGCGATCGCAATCGCGGTTGGGTGGATATATTTCATAGGGTTTCCTCGTAGTAAAAAAGCAAGTCTCAAATTATGTAACAAGGCATCGTCATGTTGCAACCCCCTGCCAGTGCAGGTTGTTGTCTCGTTCTCACGCAACTGTGACTTCTTGCGCAATTAGAAGCCAATAGCATGCTAATTTTGCTAAAGCTTGTGAGCAAAAGTTGAACGCCAAAACATGGCGTTCAACCAAGCGGGCCACTAAAACCAGGCTGGCGTAGCATGATTGGGGGGGAACTGACGCTTGCACCGAATGCCTGTTTTTCCCTCTGTAGTAGACCAAAAGCACTATAGCGTTACCCGCTGCATCCCCGTTCAAAAGCGTCGGGATTGTGCGCGTTTTCACGCTACTTGCGGGTAGACTTCAGATTTTTGATGGGACAAGATTGGGTAACAATTTATTACTCGAATTTTTAAGAACTTTAATGAAATCCTACCGGCCTGAAAAATACCGGGAAGCGCTTTTTCGGACTGCCTGACAGCATTTTGGCGTTGTAAGCATGTAAATTAAAGAGAGAACCTAGACGGATCTGCAAATTGGCGGCAAGACCGCATTGGTGACCGGTGCCAGCACCGGTATTGGCCGCGCTATAGCACTGGCTCTGGCCGCAGAGGGCGTGCAAATGGCGGTGTCGGCCAGGCGTGTCAATCTGCTGGAAACCTTGTCGGCTGACATAGTGGCCGCGGGTGGAAAAAAGCCCGTCATTATTGAGTCTGATCTGTACGCCGGCGACGCCGCCCAAAAGCTGACAGACGCCGCATTATCAACATCACCGGCAAGAGCGAGCCCGAGCACATTAACAGTGCGTTTTGGCGGCGTAGAGTCGCCCAACCTGTTTGCAGCGGGTGAGATCATGGCGGGCAATATACTGGGCCAGGATTACACGGCGGTCGTAGGTATGATGATTGGAACAGTGTTTGGCCGCATTGCCAGCGTAGAATATGCGCGAGCAGCTATCAAAAACGTAGCGTATGTACTCCCGGTTCGCACTGGGCAGACCCAAGTGCCAGCAAGATTTTCGACAAGCTCAACCCGAACGCTGGAGCTGCCGTGAGCACAGCCGCCCTCACCCAACTCGTCGCCGATGTTGCGCAAGAAAACGGTTTAACCTCGTCAGAGGCGCAGGTCAGCCGCCAAATGCAGATCTGCAATGCCTGCCGTTATTGCGAAGGCTTTTGCGCCGTCTTTCCCGCCATGACGCGCCTGCTGGAATTTGGCAAAACCGACGTGCACTACCTGGCTAACCTGTGCCACAACTGCGGTGCCTGCCTGCACGCCTGCCAGTACGCCCCGCCGCATGAATTTGCCGTCAACGTGCCACGTGCCATGGCACAACTGCGCGTACAGACCTACAGCGACTTTGCCTGGCCCGCCGCCTTGGGCACGCTGTACCAACGCAATGGCTTGACCGTAGCACTGGCCCTGGCGGCAAGCCTGGCGCTGTTTTTGCTGCTGGCCGTGGCCATGAACGGTTCGCTCTGGGCCCTGCAGATTGCGACTGGGACCCCTGGAAACTTCTATGCCATTTTTCCGCATAATCTCATGGCCGTCATGTTTGGTAGCGTGTTTGGTTTTGCCGTATTGGCACTGGGCATGGGCATCCAACGCTTCTGGGGGCAGCAAAAACCAGTGATGGCCAGCGCCAATAGTGCGCAAGCAGCTACTAAAAATATAGCAAGTACAAATATATTGAACGTATCGGCAAGCACTACCAAAACGGGCAATGTACTTGCCCAAGCCCGCAGCGAAGCCACAAAAGCCGCGCTCAGCCTGAAGTATCTGGACGGTGGCCATGGCGAGGGTTGCAAGAATAAAGACGACCGCTGGACCCAGTCGCACCGTGTGTTCCACCACTTTACGTTTTACGGGTTTGCATTGTGCTTTGCGTCTACCAGCGTCGCCACGCTGTACCACTACCTGCTCGGCCTCAAGGCGCCGTATGCGCTTTCCAGCGTGCCGGTGTTGTTGGGCACTCTGGGCGGCATAGGTCTACTCATCGGCCCCGCAGGCCTGTTCTGGCTCAAGCGCCGCCGCCACCCCGAGCACGGCGACGCAGCACAAAACCACATGGACTACGGCTTCATAGCCCTGCTGTTTTTCACCAGTCTCACGGGCTTGGCTCTGATGCTGTGGCCGGGCACAGGCGCACTAGCCATTCGGCTGGCCGTGCATCTGGGGGTAGTGATGGCGCTGTTTCTCACCATGCCCTACGGCAAGATGGCCCACGGCTTTTACCGCAGCGCGGCGCTCTTGAAGTTCGCAATAGAAAACCGCCTGCCCTGTAATCTCAAACTGTCTGCAGATTAGTTGCAGACGTGGTGGTGGTCGGCGATGCGTTTGCAGAGGGATATGCACAGCTGGTGGGTTGCTGCTTGGTTCGCAAAGGAATGCATCCAGCTCGGTGGGCGAGCGCCGCGCTCGGGGTATGCGCTGCAAAAAGTTTTTAGGAAACACGCGCGAACTGTGTTTTGTAGTACTCGACTTTGAACAACGCGCGCCTTCCCAAAAATTTTTCAACGCATGCCCGCTCACCCGTCGCCTGCATGGCAGGCTGAATTGCCGTGAATACCGGATACCGCAAACCCGTGGTACTGGATTTTTGTAGCTTTATAGCCGGATTGGCAGGCGTCTGGTAGCGGCTGGCGGCTGGCTGTGCAGTCTTGTATGCACTCTGCGTTCACGATGTACGCACGAGATGCGCACTATGCATTTCATAGCTGCTCGCGCATATTCCACGCTGACAATCGGCATATTTTAGTACTAAAATCTGTCCAAGCAGTTCGGTAACGTTACCTACCCGCGTCACGGGTTTGTGCTCTCGGCATCCTGTTCTCGGCTCTCGCTTCTCGGTATCCAGTCTGCGGTTTTGGTATTCGGATTTCGGTATTTGCTATTCAAAGGTTGATCAACCATCCTTGCAAGCTTTGGGGGAGCGGGTAGGTGATGAAAAATTTTTGCAGCGCTTACCCCGAGTCCAAAGCCTGCCAACCAAGTCAGCCCTAAACCCACAGCCTGCCAACCAACTGAGCAAGCCAAAACCTCACAACCCGCCAACCAAGCTCGCCCAATGCCAACCAAGTTCACTAACGCCCCAAAGCACCCAGAGAGCAAGAATGAACCAGAAAACAATGATTTACTGACTAAAACCGCCGAATGCCAGCGTGGAATATGCGCAAACAGCTATTAATATAATAGCATTATTGGTCTAATACAGCAGTGTGCGTATACACCGCATCCAGCGGCAAGCGCTTGCCTGCTAAATAATCTTCCATGCATTGCAGCACCAGCGGGCTGCGGTGGCGCTCTTGGCTGGCGCGCACCTCGTCTGGCGTCATCCACAGGGTGCGCACAATGCCATCGTCATAACCGCGCCCCGCAATTTCTTCGCCCACCGCGCCGCAAAAAGCAAAGCGCAGATACGTCACGTCTTGCGCAGCGTGCCCAGCGCGCGCAGGCCGAACAAAACGCGACAGATACACGCCCACCAGGGCCGTGGGCGTGAAAACGCGGGCGGTCTCCTCCAAAGCCTCTCGCACGCAAGCTGTTTGCAGGCTCTCGCCGGGGTCCAGATGCCCCGCCGGGTTGTTCAGGCGCAGGCCATCTGCCGTGTACTCTTCCAGCAGCAAAAAGCGTCCGCCTTGCTCGATAATGGCGGCGACGGTCACGCTGGGTTTCCAGCGCTCTAGGGGTAGCGGGATGTTCATGGCTTGATTATGCAAATAGACAGAGAGCTTATTCCAAACTTGCCCGATCAAGGGTGCTAGAGCTTGTGTGATGCACACAAAGTCGGGTAAGCTAGCCGTCAATAACATTTGCACGAGGAGACATGCATGAGAATTGGCGTACCTGCCGAAATACTGGCGGGAGAAACACGGGTGGCGGTGACCCCCGAAACGGCTAAAAAACTCATCGCCCAAGGGCATAGCTTGCACATTCAGTCGGGCGCGGGTGTGGCTGCCAGCGTGACGGACGCGGCTTACGCTGCAGCAGGCGCGCAGATGACCGATGCGGCGGATGCTTATGGGTGTGAGCTGGTGCTCAAGGTGCGATCACCTTGCACCGCTGAATTGCCGCATTTGAAGAGCGGTTCTACCCTGGTTGGCATGCTCAACCCGTTTGATGCTGCGGGCCTGCAACAGTTGGCTACGGCTGGAGTGACCGGCTTTGCGCTGGAAGCCGCGCCGCGCACCACGCGCGCCCAGAGCATGGACGTTTTATCGTCGCAGGCCAACATTGCGGGTTACAAAGCCTTGATGATGGCGGCAGACAAGTACCAGCGCTTTTTCCCTATGCTGATGACGGCGGCGGGCACGGTGAAAGCTGCACGTGTCGTCATTTTGGGTGTGGGTGTGGCGGGCTTGCAGGCGATTGCTACGGCCAAGCGTTTGGGCGCGGTGATTGAAGCGTCAGACGTCAGGCCCAGTGTGAAAGAGCAGATCGAATCTTTGGGCGGCAAGTTTATCGACGTGTCGTATGACACCGACGAAGAAAAAGAAGCCGCCGTGGGCGTAGGCGGTTACGCCAAACCCATGCCGCCCAGCTGGCTGGCGCGCCAGGCGGTTGAAGTGGCTAAGCGCGTAGCCTTGGCCGACATCGTCATCTCCACCGCCCTCATCCCCGGTCGCGCCGCCCCCACACTCATCACCGAAGACATGGTCAAGTCCATGAAGCCCGGCTCAGTCATTGTGGACATTGCTGCAGGCAAAGGCCCAAACGGGGGCGGCAACTGCCCCTTGAGCGAGGCCGACAAAACCGTGGTCAAACACGGCGTGACGATTGTGGGCGAAACCAATTTGCCTGCTTTGGTTGCGGCAGACGCCTCTGCCCTGTACGCCCGCAACGTTCTCGACTTCTTAAAACTGGTGCTGCCCAAAGAAGGCAGCATCAAGGTGGATATGGAAGACGACATTGTGGCCGCTTGCTTGATGACGCAAGCCGGTGAAGTCAAAAGAAAATAAAGAGAAAAAATTATGGACATCGTTTCCCCCACCATCCTCAACCTCATCATCTTCGTGCTGGCCATTTATGTGGGTTACCACGTGGTGTGGACGGTCACGCCTGCCTTGCACACGCCGCTGATGGCGGTGACGAATGCGATTTCTGCCATTGTGGTTGTGGGTGCCATGCTGGCTGCTGCTCTGACTGAAACCGGTCTGGGCAAAACCATGGGCGTGCTGGCCGTGGCGCTGGCAGCGGTCAATATTTTTGGCGGTTTTCTGGTCACCCGGCGCATGCTGGAAATGTTCAGGAAGAAGGACAAGAAGATGGCGGTTGCGGATGCTTCGGCTAACAAGGGAGCGGCCAAATGAGCATGAACCTTGTCACTCTGTTGTATCTGGTAGCCAGCGTTTTCTTCATCCAGGCGCTCAAAGGCTTGAGCCATCCCACCACCTCACTACGCGGCAACATGTTTGGCATGGTCGGCATGGCGATTGCGGCGTGCACCACCATTGCGCTCATCGTTAAACTGGCGGGCGGTCAACTGGGCGGCCTAGCTTATGTGCTGCTGGGCTTGGTCGTTGGTGGCGGCTATGGTGCGTACCGTGCCAAGACGGTGGAGATGACGCAGATGCCCGAGCTGGTGGCGTTTTTTCACAGCATGATTGGTTTGGCGGCGGTGTTTATTGCGATCGCCGCTGTGGCCGAGCCCTATGCGTTTGGCATTGTGGCCAAGGGCATGGAAATTCCTGCGGGCAACCGGCTCGAATTGTTCTTGGGCGCGGCTATTGGTGCCATTACCTTTAGTGGGTCGGTGATTGCGTTTGGCAAGCTGTCGGGCAAATACAAGTTTCGTTTGTTTCAAGGCGCGCCGGTGCAGTTCAAGGGGCAGCACATACTCAACCTGGCGCTGGGCCTAGCCATGCTGAGCCTGGGTTTGATTTTCACGTTTACCGGAAGCTGGGGCGCTTTTTACGCCATGCTGGCCATTGCGTTTGTGATGGGCGTGCTCATCATCATCCCGATTGGCGGTGCGGACATGCCGGTGGTGGTGTCGATGCTGAACAGCTATTCGGGCTGGGCGGCTGCAGGCATTGGTTTTAGCTTGAACAACAGCATGTTGATCATCGCCGGTTCGCTGGTCGGCTCGTCAGGCGCGATCCTCTCGTACATCATGTGCAAGGCCATGAACCGCAGTTTCTTCAACGTGATTTTGGGTGGTTTTGGTGGCGCGGCCACGACGGCTGTGGCCGGTGGAGCCGTTCAGCGTGCTGTGAAAAGTGGCAGCGCGGATGACGCCGCCTTTGTGCTGAGCAATGCCGAAACCGTGGTGATCGTCCCCGGCTACGGCCTGGCTGTGGCGCGCGCGCAGCACGCCGTGAAAGAACTGGCTGCCAAGCTGACCGAAAAAGGCATCAACGTCAAATACGCCATTCACCCCGTTGCTGGGCGCATGCCCGGCCACATGAACGTGCTGCTGGCCGAGGCCGAAGTGCCCTACGACCAGGTGCACGAGATGGAAGACATCAACGGCGAATTTGGCCAGGTCGATGTGGCGATTATTCTGGGTGCCAACGACGTGGTGAACCCCGCCGCCATGATAAAAGGCAGTGCCATTTACGGCATGCCTATTTTGGAAGCGTACAAGGCCAAAACCATCATCGTCAACAAACGCTCCATGGCGGCAGGCTATGCGGGCCTGGACAACGAACTCTTCTACATGGACAAAACCATGATGGTGTTTGGCGATGCGAAGAAAGTAGTAGAAGACATGGTCAAGGCGGTGGAGTAAAGTGCCAAGAGCATGATGCGAGGGTACTATTCTTGTACGCTGGATGAGCGTATGCTACAGCCCCTCATGTAGGAGTACCTGAAATCGGGTCAACAGCATACGCTCACCCTGCTGCGTGGATGGTGAATATTCGGACGGTCACGACCTCAGAAGCTGTGGGTATTCAACCGTTGCGCACTA
>JAYVTG010000138.1:0-48790 GCA_043774625.1 Polaromonas sp.
TGTTGTCGCCGACGCAAAATTGACCATCTAAAGAGGGCTATGCCGACCCAAAATTGACCAGGGTGTTTCAATAGTCCTGCTGAATTTTTCAGCAGGGAGATATGAGAGTGATCACCATGGACATACTGGGCAAGGTCAGGCGCATGCGGCTGCGCGACCATTATTCAATCAGTGAAATTGCCAGGCGCACAGGCCTGGCACGTAACACCATCAAAGTCTGGCTCAAAGCAGATCCCGTCAAAGAGCCGCGCTACAGACGGCAAGCCCACAAGAGAGGCAAGCTCGGTGCCTATGAAGCCACGCTGGCAAACTGCTTGAAAGCTGATGCATTTCGACCCAAAGACGCACGCAGAACGGGCAAAGCGCTGTTCGAGCAAATCCAGGCACAAGGCTACACAGGCGGCTACAGCCGAGTAACGGATTTCATCCGCGCGTGGCGTGCAGGCTTAGGGCAGACACAGGCCAAAGCCTTTGTACCGCTTGCCTTTGAGCTGGGCGAGGCCTTCCAGTTTGACTGGAGCGAAGAAGGGCTACTCATCGGCGGCGTGTACCACCGCATGCAAGTGGCACACACGAAGCTATGCGCCAGCCGCGCCTTCTGGCTGGTGGCCTACCCCAGCCAAGGGCACGAGATGCTGTTTGATGCGCACACCCGCAGCTTTGCAGCATTGGGCGGGGTGGCTAGGCGAGGGGTATACGACAACATGAAGACCGCAGTCGACAAAGTACATCGTGGCCAAGGCCGCAGCGTCAACGCCCGCTTTGCTGCCATGTGCAGCCACTACCTGTTTGATGCTGACTTTTGCAACGTGGCCTCGGGCTGGGAGAAAGGCGTGGTGGAGAAGAACGTGCAAGACAGCAGGAGGCGCATTTGGCAAGAGGCAGGCCAAATGCGCTTTGCCAGCTTTGCTGAACTCAACGCCTGGCTGGGCGAGCGCTGCACCAGCCTGTGGTCAGACATCCGCCACCCTGAGCATCGCCAGTTCAGTGTCGCTGAAGTGCTGGAGCTTGAACGCGCCCACCTCATGCCCATGCCCGAAATCTTTGACGGTTACGTACAAAGCGTCGTGCGAGTCAGTAGCACCTGTTTGGTGGCCGTAGCCCGCAACCGCTACAGCGTGCCTTGCGAATGGGCGGGGCAGATGGTCAGCGTCCGCTTGTATCCCTACCGAGTCGACGTGGTGGCGGGCGATGCGATTGTGGCCAGCCACGATCGATTGTTCTACCGGGGACAAACCGCCTACGACTGGCAGCACTACATTGAGCTGGTGCAAAGAAAGCCAGGAGCGTTGCGCAACGGCGCGCCGTTTCTGGACATGCCCGAGCCGCTGCTGCAATTGAGAGCCGCACTCATGCGCGACGCGGGCGGTGATCGCGTCATGGCGCAGGTACTGGCGGCTGTGCCTAAAGCAGGCTTGGCCGCCTTGCTCGTTGCGGTGCAATTGGTGCTGGAGGCGGCTACGCCCAGTGGGCAAGTCAGCAGCGAGCATGTCTTGAATGTATTGGCGCGGCTCGGGAGCCATCCAGCACCGCCCCTGGCGTGCAGCGCACTGGCACTGCTAGAGCCGCCTAGGGCGGATACTGGACGCTATGACGACTTGCGCAGCCCAGATGCCGCAGCCCAGCGTGTCGATCAAGGAGCGCACCATGAGTGATGCCAATCGAAATACCGCTAAAGACACCACACCATCCATCGCCAGCTCGCTTAAAGCGCTGCGGCTGTACGGTATGGCGCAAGCATGGACAGAACAGCAAACGCAAGGCAATGCCTCCACACGCGAAGCCTCGCACTGGCTGATGGCGCATTTGCTGCACGCCGAGAGTGTTGATCGTGCCACCCGTTCGGTGGCGCATCAACTGAGCTCGGCACGCTTTCCTGTGCATCGAGATCTGGCAGGGTTTAACTTCCAGGCCTCACCCGTCGATCAAGCCTTGGTCAGCCAATTGGCGGATATGTCGTTTAGCGAGGCTGCGCACAACGTGGTACTCATTGGTGGGCCAGGCACAGGCAAGACACATCTGGCGACAGCCCTTGGCGTGGCGGGTATCACAGGCCACGCCAAGCGGGTACGTTTCTACTCCACGGTGGATTTGGTCAACGCCTTGGAGCAAGAGAAGGCGCAAGGCAAGGCGGGGCGCATTGCGCTGAGTTTGCTGCGTATGGATCTGGTGATTCTGGACGAGTTGGGCTATTTGCCATTTAGCCAAGCCGGTGGTGCTTTGCTGTTTCACTTGCTCTCCAAGCTATACGAGCACACCAGCGTGCTGATCACCACCAACCTGAGCTTTACAGAATGGTCCAGCGTCTTTGGCGATGCCAAGATGACGACAGCCTTGCTTGATCGGCTCACGCACCACTGCCATATTGTGGAAACAGGCAATGAGTCTTACCGCTTTCGCCACAGTTCCAAACAGAACAAGGGGCGCATCAAGGCGCGTGAGTTGGCAAAGAGAGGCGCGCCGTCTGTGCAAACGGCAACGGCGGAGGAGCAAATTTGAAGGCGCGCTGCGCGTGTCAAGGTGCTTCGGGCTACGCCCTACGCACCTTGACACGCGCAGCGGTTAATCGATAACGAGGAGAACTCAAGCACCAAACCTATATACTTATCCACAGCTCAGCATCAAACACTGAGCCTTCGCTCCCTGGTCAGATTTCAATCGGCACTCATGGTCAATATTCAATCGGCGCAGACACCATCTGGTCATACGACCCCATGCCTGATCGGTAATTCCTAAAGTAGTTATAAAACAACCCTGTCTCACTGTCTGCATACTGCCCAGAGTATCTGAAGTTAAACACCTGCCCCGGCGCACTTTGCGCCAGTAGGGTGGCCGTCGTCGTCCCACTACCTGCAGTCGGCGGCAGGCTCAAATAGGCACTGCCCGCTGCTGTGGTGGGTTTCAGAATCCCCGTGGGTGCATTGTCCCCAAACGCACTGTAGGCCCATTGCCAGACGGGTGCATTCGTGTTGTCCGTCATCAGGCGTGGCGTGTCCAAGTGGTCGGTGTGAATGGCGTAGTACTTACTGGCTCTGACCATGCCTACGGGGATTGCAGAACCGTCTTCGGTCGGCAGCCAGAGGTATTCCGTCCTGCCGGTGCTGCTGGTACCGCCATTGCCGTATTCACCCAAGAGTGCCCAGCTAGGCAGACCCGCACTCGGTTCCCCGTACAGGTAACTGTCGCCCAAAGTCGCATTGGTCTGCGCGGTGGCCCACAGCCAGCTGAAGTTGTTTTTAAGCCAGGTCACAAAGTCGGGGCTCAAGGTGGCGCTGTTGGGTGGGTTCAGCTGGGTGCGCGCTTCACTCTTAAACACCCGCTGGCCCCAAGCATTGTGCAGATAGCTGTGGCTAGCCAGTTCATTGCCTGCAATGGTGTCGGTACCTACAAAGGTGCTGCCCAGGGTGACGGTGGACAGGCGGTTGGTGCTGTCGTAGGCAAAGCTGCGCAGGCCGTCGCTGGTGAGGTTGCCTGCGGCGTCCAGGCTGTAGTTAACGGCGCTGCTCACGGTGCTATTGGTCTTGGTGCCGGTGACGCTGGTCAGCACCTGGGTAAAGCCCAGCAGTTGGTTGCTGCCTGTGCCTATGGTCAGGGCTTGGGCGGTGTTCTTGCGGATCTCGTTGCTGCCAAACAGGCCGTCTTTGTTGGTGTCGGTGGTGGGGTAGCGGGTATTGGTGCGACTGCGTGTGCAGGCACGCGATATTGCGGTTTTTGAGACGCTAATATGGCCAATGCCAGCGTGGATATTGCGCGAGCAGCTATGCATTTTGTAGTGATTAAAGTGATTCAACAATATTGCAATACCAAACTGACGGGCATTCAGCAACGAATTCGCTAACCTTGACCGTTGCCTCTTTTGTTTTACCCGCCTCTTGCAATGCATAGAAAGTACTGATCGTCAATTGCGTCTTTTGATTCCAGGTACTGTCAGCAGTAGCAACTTTAACGATTAAACGTTCGAGCTGTTCGACTGAAAATTCCTCGGTGGGTACAAGATCTGCGCAGAGCAAACGAAATAACTCAATCTGCTCATCATTTATTTCTGTCCCAACCGATATGCGTCCCTCTTTGAACTGTCGCAATAGCGCATATGCATCTTTAAGTTTCTCAAGGCTCACGCATGTCACCTTTTGCGTTGACGTCTGCACCACCTTTCAATAGGGCTCGAACTTCATCTTCGATACCACGGATAGTCGCGACATGCATTTAGCTCAGTTTTTCAGTTCTTACTGATTTATCGAAATGTGCCAATAAAAGATAGTCATCCCAGCCGTGCTGTCCTTGTATGACAACGATCCAATTTTGTCGAATCCAGTCTAAATCTGTATTGATTTCAAGATCATAAATTTTCAGTAAAGTTGAAAAAAATGCAGCGCAGTTAGCTGAGTCAATCGAAATGTTACAGTAATCCTCGACATAAGAAAAATCTATGGATAAGCGTAGAGATTTTTCTGGAAACAATGCGTAAACGATATGCAAGAACCCCTCTATATGCTCTTCAACACTAGGGGTTTTTACATTTTGAATTTGAATATTGAGGATTTTCTTTATGATTATTCTCAATCGCAATAGTTTTTAGGTTTAGGAGGCCACGGCCCTTTCCAACCATCTGGTTTTCTCCTCGGGCAGTCGCGTTTATCGTCGCCATCCTCTTGTCCTCTCACGGGGTTTCATGACCTCATTGTAGACACAAGAACTCACTTGGCATAGCTTAGCCGTTTTCAATGAAAAATCTGGTTGTAGACGTTACGGGATATGCGCGAGCAGCTATTGATTGTGTAGCGATTTGATGAGTGTGGAGCAACTGTGTTGACCCTATTTACACTGCAATTGATTGATGATGCCTAAGCGGCTAAGGGGTTGGCGGAATGCTTTTTATTGAGTTACTTGTAGCCCTGCTCTGATCGCGCCTTCAAGGCTGGCCAAAGATCAGCGAGATATTCAACAGCCTCAGCACACCCAGCATCGGCCGCTTTTCGCAACAGTGCGTCCGCTTCCCTCATTTTTTTCTTCGACTTCGCGCGCAGCCCTTGTGTAATCAATTCCATCGCCAGTTGAAACTGCGCAGCGGCATCACCGGCGCCTGATTTCTGCTGCAACTCACTGGTAATTTCAGCTTCCCACTTGGCAGTATCCGCACGGTAGTCTCGAATTCCGAGCTTTTGCGTTGCCCCCAAGTCCAGCAACGCAAACACCCCGGCACCGAAAGATCTCTCGGCTTCGTCCGGGCCTTTCAGCTTGAATTGCTCAACATCCGTTTCCAGTGGGAATGCCTTCGCAAGCAGCGGAGCGGTCAAGGCATGATCCACCGTGGAACACACGATCTTGCCGGCCGCTTCGTCGTAATGAATGATGATGTCGCGAATCATGTTGCTCCTACTTGCAATCTTTTGCGCAATCGACAGTGCACTGCGATAGCCGCCTCTCGGCACTGCGCTTGCACGCAACGAACGTGTACTTTTCACCGGTCATGGCTGAGTAAGAACGGCACTCATCCATATCGCGATCGTATTGAGCTTCGCACGCCGCTTCGCAGCGATCAAGTGCGCTTTTTGGAGTCAACCATTTGGGCAAAGTCAACCCTGGGCTTGACGGCGTATAGGTGTCTGTTCTCGGGTCATACCCACCACGACTACCAGCACCAGCACCAGGCGCAGGGCCTGGCATCGGTATACCTCTTGGACCTACCGATTGCAAGCCCATCGGATCCGTGTAGCTCAGCGGATTTCCCCCCACATACCCCCGCCGATTCCATCCCCCCGCCAAACCAATCGGATCCATCTGGTCATACGAGCCCATACCAGGTCGGTAATTCCTGAAGTAGTTGTAAAACAACCCCGTCTCCGAGTCACTGTACTGCCCAGGGAATCTAAAGTTAAACACCTGCCCCGGCGCACTTTGCGCCAGCAGGGTAGCCGTTGTGGTGCCACTGCCTGTAGTCGGTGGCAAGCTCAAATAAGCACTGCCCGCTGCGGTGGTGGGTTTCAGGATGCCGCTGGGGGCATTGTCCCCAAATGCAGAATAAGCCCATTGCCACACCGGCTGATTCGTGTTGTCTGTCATCAGCCTGGGCGTGCCCAGGTGGTCGGTATGAATGGCGTAGAACTTGGCGGCTCGGTACATGCCTACGGGGATGGCAGAGCCGTCTTCGGTGGGCAGCCAGATGTATTCCGTGCGCCCTGTGCTGCTGAGGCCGCCATTGCCGTATTCACCGAGCAAGGCCCAGCTCGGCAGACCTGCACTGGCTTCGCCGTACAGGTAACTGTCGCCCAAAGTCGCATTGGTCTGGGCGGTAGCCCAAAGCCAACTGAAGTTGTTTTTTAGCCAGGTGACGAAGTCAGGGCTTAAGGTGGCGCTGTTGGGTGGGTTGAGTGTGGTGCGCGGCTCAGACTTAAAGACGCGTTGGCCCCAGGCATTGTGCAGATAGCTGTGGCTGGCCAGTTCATTGCCTGCGATGGTGTCGGTGCCTACAAAGGTGCTGCCCAGGGTGACGGTGGACAGGCGGTTGGTGCTGTCGTAGGCAAAGCTGCGCAGGCCGTCGCCAGTCAGCTTGCCTGCGGCGTCTAGGCTGTAGTTGACGGCTGAATTGACGGTGCTATTGGTCTTTGTGCCGGTCACGCTGGTCAGCACTTGGGTGTAGCCCAGCAGTTGGTTGCTGCCCGTGCCTATGGTCAGGGCTTGGGCGGTGTTCTTGCGGATCTCGTTTAGCCCAAACAGGCCGTCTTTGTTGGTGTCGGTGGTGGTTTGGCTAATGGCGCTTAGGCGGTTGCTGTTGGGGTCGTAGGTGTAGCTGGCGGCTTCGCCGCTGCTGTTGCCTGCATCTACCCGGGTAAAGCTGGTGACCCGGTCTCGGTTGTCGTAGCCTACTTGCCAGGTGACGGGGGTGGTGTAGTTTTGGGTGGTGGCAACGGTGCCGATGACCACGGTGCGCTGGGCCAGCAGGTTTTGGGTGATGCTGGTGATGCGGCTGGCTGCGTCATAGGTGTAGCTGGCCAGTTGGTTGGCGCTCATGCGGCCATCGGCATCAAAGCTGCGGCTGGCGCTGCTGATGGCGGCGGTGTTGGTGCTGCCCATGCCCGTCCACTGCCAGGCCAGGGGTTGTTGCAAGGCGCTGTAGGTGATGCCAGTGATGAAGTTGTAGGTGGGCACGCTGGCGGCGGTGCCTGCCTTGGTTTGCAGGCCGGTAATTTGGCCGCTGGCGTTGCGGCTGTAGCTGACCAGCAGGCCGCTGGGGTAGCGGATGCTGGCTAGGTCGCCCGCCTGGGTGTAGCTGTACTGGGTGATGAGGCTGGTGGGCGCGGTGGGGTTGTCTAGCACCACCTGGGTCTTTTTGGTGATGCGGCCAAAGGGGTCGCGCTCATAGGTGGTGGTGCCGCTGGGGTCTTGCACCTGGCGCAGGGTGCCGGTTTGGGTGCCCGTGGTGGTTGCTGCGCCGCTGCTGTCGTACACAAACAGTTGCAATTTACCGTCGGCCTGGGTGACTTGGCTGATGCGGCCCGCGTTGTCGTATTGGTACAGGCTGGTGTTGCCGCGCGCGTCGGTACTGGTCAGCACGTTGCCGCTTGCGTCGCGGGTGGTGCTGGTGCTGCCGCTGTCGGGGCTGGTCTCGCGCAGCACTTCGCCCCAGGCGTTTTTGACGTAAACGGTGGCTACGGCCTTGGGGTCAACGGCTTGGGTGATTTGGTTGAGCTGGTTATAACTCGTGGTGGCCACGTTGCCGTCAGGCAACTGTGTCGATACAGGGCGGCGCAGTGCGTCTAGCGTTTGGCGGGTGGTTTGCAGCAGCGGGTCGGTGCTTTGCACGGGTTCGGCGTTGGCATCAAAGCCGATCTGCGTGGTTTGCCCTGCACTGCCTTGAATGGCAGAGACGCGGTTTAAGCTGTTGATGACGCGGATGGTGGCCAAGGCTATGGTGCCGCTAGCGTCTTTAACTTCTTCGCGGGTGCGGTTGCCCATGCCGTCTAGCGTATAGCTGATGCGGTTGCCCCGGCTGTCTAGCGCGCCCGTTAACCGTTGGGCGGCGTCGTAGCTGTAGGTGACCTGGTAGCCGTTGGGCATGGTGGCGCTGGCAACCTGGCCCGGGAGCGTGTAGGTGTAGCTGGTTTTTTGCTGCAATGCAGCGGCCAGATTGCTGCCGCGCACCGTCTGCGTCTGGCGGCCCCGCAGGTCATAGGCCATGGTGGTTTGCAAGCCATTGGGTTCGGTGGCGCGGGTAACGCGGCCTGCGCCGTCGTACAGGTAGCTGCTGACATGGCCCAGCGGGTTGGCGCTGCTGGCCATATTGCCAGCGCTGTCATAGGTGTAAGACGTGACCTTGCCGCGCGGGTCGGTGCTGGTGGCAGCCAGGCCAGTGAACGGTGGTGTGGCGTTATAGGCCCAGGCCCAGGTGCGACCCTGGCCATTGCTGGGGCCACCCGTGGTGTCCGTCTCGGTTTGACTGAGTTTGTTGCCTACGGCATCGTAGGTAAATGCCGTAGTTTTACCCTGCTCGGTGATTTGCACCGGCAGCCTGAAGCTGGGGTGCCACACTGTACTGGTGGTTTGCGCCTCCGGGCGGCCAGCGGCGCGGGTGGTGGACGTGGGCAGGCGGCGGGCCGTGTCCCACGTGGTTTTGGTGATAAAGCCCGCAAAATCGGTGCTGCTGTCGATCAAGCCCTGGGCGTTTTGAACGCGGCTTGCGGCGTCGTTGCCGCTAGTTGCGGCTGGTTTGTCGGCGCTGGTGACGGCAAGTTGGTTGGAGCTGAGTCTGTAGTTATAGTAACGCGCCGTGCCCAGTGGGTCAGTGATTTGTGCTGGGGAGTCACTCGTCAGCGGATAGCTGATCTGAAAGTGGTTTGCTCCCGCCGCGTGTTGGGTATCTATGGCGCGGCCTGTAGATTCGTAGCTATAGGTAGCCAGACGCGCGTTGTTTTCATCGACCACGCCGGTCAGCGCGAATGTATGGCTTGCGTCCTCATAGAGATACGTTTTGCTCACAGTGCCAGGGTAGCGAACGACCGATAGGCGAGCATTGCTGTCATATTCATAACCGATGATCATGTTATCGGGTGTGGTAACTTGCGATAGCTGGCCCCCAGGGTTGTAGGCCAACTGCAAACTACGGCCAAACTGGTTGCGGATTTGGCTGAGCTGGTTCGCCCCGTTGTAGGTGTAAGTCATGATCCAACCATTGCGCTGTGTCTGGGTCTGTAGTTTTCCATTGGTGTCAAACTGGTAGACGCTGTCGTCGCTGGCACTGCGGTAGGCAAAGCCGCCGATGTTTTCGTTCAACTGGTCTGTGTCCACGGTGCCCGATGTCCACACTCCCGTCTGTGTAGCCCCCCCAGCGCTGGAAACGCGGGAGAAAGTGCGCACATTGCCCGATCCTAGAGTTATCGTCACGGTGACTGATCCTGCGGTCACCACTAATGAGGCACCTGGGCTGTACAGCCAAGCATTGCCCAAGTTGGCCTGATTACCCAGCAATTGGCTGCGGTAGGTACGTTGAATGCTCAGCGGGTGCGAGCCAGTGTCTGTGTAGTCAGTTTCATAAAGCTGTTTTTCTCCGGTAGCGGGGATGATCGGGAAGCCTGTGCTAAAACCAGAGTCACTGCGTTGGCACGAGTTCGTGTCTACGGGCTTGATGGGGACGCACTTCTCGTTTTCTGTAAAAAAGCCTACGTTGCAACGGCAGCCTGTCTGGTTAGTATCTATAACACTGTTTGGCTTGCAAGTTCTGTTGTAGGAGTTCAGACCAAGAAAGTTTCCTACGCTTATCGAGCCTCTAATACCGGCATCACAGACTAGAATGAAACCAAGATCTCCGTTTCGAACATACTTGGCTCCAGTCTGGTAACCCGTAGCACCCCAGTAGTAATAATCGGTGCCAGATACAGGCGCAAATCCTACCGTGTCTAGTACCCCTGGGCCGCAGAAAGGCCCCTCCGCAGGTGGGTGATATGCGCATACCAGACTATTGTTCATAAAAGCCATAGCGGCATTGGATGCAGCTTGTGCACTTGAACCGTACACATAGTCCAATACACCATCACCATTGTTTGGTGCGCAGTAATCAACGACTGTAGCCACCCACGATCGCTCAATGTCAAAGCCAACCTTATCGTTGAGTGCATGAACTGGGGAGCAAAGAGCCATCAGTAGCATCGTGATGGCAGTGAGAACAGGTATTCGGATGAGAATACTTGACCAAGCTCCTTCGATTCGGTAAGTGATCTGTTTAGAACATGTTTGAATGTAATAACCGACTCTTGTTGTCATCTCCGCACCTTTGGTTTAATTTGTGAATATCTTAGCTTGAGCGTTACATTCTTTATGGGCATTAGATGCGCAATGCGATACAAAACGTAAAACCTATTGACTAAACGCCAGGATCTCTTCGGTATGTCATCAAGATAGGCCAGAGCTGCAAATTGCAGCTCTTGTTGATGAAGACTTTGCTGCGGAATAATTCTTTCGGCTTCCTCCGCCGATATTACGCGAGAGGCTATTTTTTTTGTAGCAAGAAACCTTTGGCCTGCAGGCTGGCCAGCACGTCTGCGCGCACTGCGTTCAAAGCTTGATTGCCGTTGATGCGTGCAAAGCGTAGCGGGTCTGCGGCGGCGCGGGCGGCGTAGCCGGTGACTACGCGTTCAAAAAATTCCTGGGATTGCGATTCAAACTTATCGGGGCTACGGGCTGCGGCCAGGCGCTGGGCGGCGATGGCGGGGGGCACGTCAAACCAGATGGTGAGGTTGGGTTGCAACAGGTCGCCGCGCGCAGGGGCCGTGTCATGGCTATCAAAAGCGGGTTGGGTGGCATTTTCACCCTGTTGCCAGCGTGTATCCTGCGCAAGCTGCTCTAAAAAAGATAGCGTTTGCAAGCTAAAACCGCGCCCTGCCCCTTGGTAGGCAAAGCTGGCATCGGTAAAGCGGTCGCACAAAACCACGTCACCGCGTGCCAACGCAGGCACGATGACCTGGACGATGTGGTCGCGCCGGGCGGCAAAGACCAGCAGGGCCTCGGTCAGCGCGTCCATGCTGTCGTGCAAGATGATTTCGCGCAGCTTTTCAGCCAGCGGCGTGCCGCCAGGCTCGCGCGTGCGCACTACGGCTCTGCCCTGCGCTGTGAAAGCATCAGCTAAAGTGTCGATATGGCTAGATTTGCCTGCGCCGTCGATGCCCTCAAAGCTGATGAAAATGCCTTTGTGTGTCATGGAAAATTACAGTGTGTGATAGCCGACCTATGGCTACTGCCCCCGAATGTATTTGTTCACTGCCCGGTTATGCGCGTCCAGCGTGGCGCTAAATTCGCTGCTGCCGTCGCCGCGCGCCACAAAGTACAGGGCTTTGGTGCTGGCCGGTTGCGTGGCAGCCAGCAAGGCGGCCTTGCCGGGCATGGCAATGGGTGTGGGCGGCAGGCCGCTGCGGGTGTAGGTGTTGTAGGGGGTGTCGGTTTCCAGGCTGCTTTTGTAAATTTTGCCTTTATAGGCTTCGCCCATGCCGTAAATCACGGTAGGGTCGGTTTGCAGGCGCATGCCGATGCGCAGGCGGTTGTTGAACACGCCGCCAATCTCGGGCCGGTCTGCGCTGGCGCCGGTTTCTTTTTCGATAATGCTGGCCAAAATGAGCGCTTGGTCTGGGTTTTTGAGCAGCAATTCGCTGCTGCGGGCATCCCAGGCAGTGGCCAGCTGCTTGTCCATGGCCCTGGCAGCCAGTTGCAGCACGGCCAGGTCACTGCTGCCTTTGGCGTAGCTGTAGGTGTCGGGGTAAAAACGGCCCTCGGGGTGCACGCCGGGTTTGCCCAAGGCGGCCATCAGTTGCGCATCGCTCATGGCCTGGGTGCTGGGTTTGAGAAATTCGGCCTTGGCTACTGCGTCGCGCACCTGGCGAATATTCCATCCTTCTACCACGGTCACGCTGCGCAGGCTTTGCTTGCCTTCAAACAGCTTGGCCAGCAAGATTTGCGGCGTGTCACCCGCCATCAGCTCGTAGCTGCCTGCCTTGATCTTGCCCGCCTTGCCAGAAGCGCGAAAGTACCACGACAGCAGATCGGGCTGCACGCGCACGCCTGCGTCCAGCACCGATTGCGCTACGCTGCGCACCGTGGCTCCTTGCGGCACGACGATGTCTACCGATTCTGCCCCCGCAGGCAGCGCCAGCGGCTGGCGCTGCCACCACCAGCCAGCGGTCAGTAGCAAGCCAGCACATAGGCTGAGCGCGAGCAAGAATTTGACGAGGAAAAAACCGCGTGCGGCTGAATGCTTAAGAATCACGGGATGGGGGGCATATTCAGTACAGAAGTATGGATGATACCGGGGCGCGATAATGCTTACATGAGAATAGACACGATTTTGAACAGTTTGGCGGCTGAGCCAGCGGATTTTGTACCTGGCTACGTGGCTTGGGGCATCATCCGCGCGCAGGGCATCGACACGGTCAAGTTTTTGCAAGGCCAACTGACCCAGGACGTGGCGCTGATGGGTGTGAGCGAGGCGCGGCTGGCAGCCTGGTGCTCGGCCAAGGGGCGCATGCTGGCCAGTTTTATCGTTGTCAAAAATACGTCTGACGACATTTTGCTGCTGTGCAGTGCCGACGTTTTGCCAGCCACACTCAAACGCCTGCAGATGTTTGTGCTGCGCGCCCAGTGCAAATTAACGGACGCTACGCAGGCTTTTGAGCTGCGCGGATTGGCCGGAGACGCCGTGCCGGATGCTATGCATTCAGTAGCTGCTCGCGCACATTCCACGCTGGCTTCTGGGTTATTTGTTTCCAGAAATGATGCGCAGGTCACCGTCGCGCTACCGCCCGGTTACCACGGCGGTGCTGCGCTGCCGCGTGCCTTGCAACTGGTGCCGCTGGGCAGCCAACCGGCCGACCTGGGGGGTGCAAAGCCCGACCAGCAAGCCCTGGCGCAGTGGCAGTACCTGGAAGTAACCTCTGGCATCGCCCGCATCACAGCGCCGGTGGCAGACGCCTTTGTGCCGCAAATGCTCAATTACGAATCTGTCGGCGGGGTGAACTTCAAAAAAGGCTGCTACCCCGGCCAGGAAGTGGTGGCGCGCAGCCAGTTTCGCGGCAGTTTGAAGCGGCGGGCCTTTGTGGTGCACGCCGATGTGCCCTTGGCCGTGGGGGCAGAGGTTTTTAACAGTGCTGACGCTGACCAGCCCTGCGGCACGGTAGCGGCTGGCGCGCCAGTGCCAGATTCGGACACCCGCTTTGCTGGCATAGTGTCTATGCAAGTGGCGGCCAGCCAGGCTGGCAGTGTGCACCTGGGTAGCGCCACGGGGCCTGCACTGGCTTTGCAGGCCCTGCCTTACGCCCTGCTGGCGGATATTTAAGTTCCAGGCGAGTCCCGTACCCATGTGCCTGATCAGCCTGGCCTGGGGTGCCCACCCTGACTACCCGTTGGTGCTGGCCGCCAACCGCGACGAGTTTTATGACCGCCCCACCCTGCCCCTGTCTGCCTGGCAAACCAGCCAGGGCCACACCATTGTGGGCGGGCGCGACCTGCGCGACGGTGGCACCTGGATGGGCTTTACGCCCGGTGGCCGCTTTGCCTGTTTAACCAATGTGCGGGCACCGATGGACGAGCCGCCGTCAGATAAGCTTTCGCCAGGCAAGCTGCGCAGCCGTGGCGAACTGCCCGTGGCGTGGCTAACCAGCCAGCAGGGCGCTGCCGCCTGGGCCAGCGGGGTAGAAGCACAGGCCTACGCAGGCTTTAACCTGATTGTTGGCGACTGGCATGCCAAAACCTGCCTCTACATTAGCAATAAACAAGAAAAAACCATGAATGTCAGCGCCGGATATGCGCAAGCAGCTACTAATTCAATAGCAAACGCTCTGCCGCGTTCCATCCATTGGCACAGCATAGTGGGGCTGTCCAACGCAGCGCTGGACACGCCGTGGCCCAAAACGCAAAAATTAAAGGCGGTGATGGCCAGCGGCTTGCAAGGCCAACCAAGCTTGCACAGTTTGCAGCAGCAACTGCACACCGCCCTACAAGACCACCGTGCAGCGCCGCCCCAGGATTTGCCACATACGGGGGTCGGACTAGACAGGGAGACCGCCCTGTCCAGCGTTTTTGTGCGCTACCCGGCTGACGCGCCGCACTACGGCACGCGCGCAAGCCTGGTGGCGGTGCTAGACGCTGCGGGCAGTTTGCATTTGCAAGAAACCACCCACCCGCATGGACAAACGGCTGGCAGCGCCAGTTACATCTTGGCCTGGTAAGGCTGCGGTATTTGCGCCAGCACGCCGGGCGCCTTGCCAGAAGCGTCCAGCGCCGCCTTGTAGGTTTCTGTGGCCTTGGCTTCGTCTTTGAGGTAATTGGCGTAAATGCCGCCAATTTTCAGCAAACCATCCACCTTTTGGCCTGGCTGTATGTCGTTGAGCTTTTGCTGCGCCTGAATGGCAAACGCAAAGTCGCTGGAGCGCATGCCCAATACATAGCCCGCATTGAGCATATCGGTATCTACAGTGTTCTCTGCCAAGGCTTGTTTGGCTAACTTGAACGCTTCGACCTCTTTGCCCGAACGGCTCAGCAAAATCACCTCCAAAGAGCGCACGCTGACCGCCTTGGGCTGGATTTTCTTGCAACGCTCCAAAAACTCCGTGGCTTTGGGGAAGTTGTTGGCAGCCATATAGCCACGCGCAATGTTGCTCATCATCGCCACCACATAAGGCCGCGAGCTGACCACCGACTCCCACACCCACACCGCGTTCGTCCAGTCACCCCACTTGGCCAGCTCGTCGCCCACCATCGGGGTGATTTTGCGGTAATGCGGGGTAATGGCGACGCCTTCGCGCAGCATCTGCATCATCTGCTTTTTGGTTCTGTCGTTTTTTGGGTTGTTGGGGTCGCCCGACTGCGAGATCGACAAAGCAAGCTTTACGGCGTTGACAATTTTGCTCTCGGCTTCTGACGCTTGCTGGGTGATGTAAGCGGTTAAAGCCAGACACATGATGACGGCTATCGCACCGACTTGCGACTTGACAGGGCTCCAGGGCAACCGGGCAGTAGAGAAAAAGCCGCGCAGGCCCAGCCGCGCATCAGAAGCCGCCAACAAGCCCAGGCAGATCGCAAACATCGCCCCGGTAGCTGCCAGCCGCCACGGAAAACCAATATTGGACACCACCATAAAAGCCAGCAGGCTGGTCAGTGCCACCATGCGAATCGGCCCTTCGCTCACGCCCTCTTGTGTGAGGTTGGCAAAGGTTCGCCAGGCGGCCGTCAGGCAGTAGGCCATCAAGCCAAGCAATACGATCCAGCCCAGCAAACCATATTCGCCCAGCAGTTGCAAAATTTCGTTGTGCACGTAGTAGTCGGTTTCCAGCTGCGAGCCTTCGGCCTGGTACAGCGGGATGTCTACCTCCCACGCGCCCGCGCCCACGCCAGACAGAGGACGCTTTTGAATCATGGTGGCGGTGGCCTTCCACATCACCATACGAACACCCAATGTTCCGTCGGTGGTATTGATGGATGCCGCACGCGCAAAACCGCGCTGAAAGGCATTCACATCTTTGAATTCAGCCCCCGAGTTGCCCGACTTGATAAGCCCCAAACCCACGATAGAGAACAGCAAGACACCCAAGACAACCATCCGCTGTTCGCTGCGCCACACGCCAAAGCTGAACTTTTTACGAAAGTGCACAGCCATGATGGTGACAAAGAAGGCCGCGAAAGCAGCCGCAATCAACGCTGATCGGGTTCCACACATCATCAAATACACCAGGTGCAAGCCCGATGTTGCGGCCAGGAAAGCCAGCGCGGCGTTACGTCTTTCGGTAAAAATGAGGTAGGCGCTAAACGGCAGCGTACACACCATAAACTCAGCCGCAAAGTTGCGGTTGACAAAGGTAGCCGCAGGGTTGGGACCTTGCGGAATCATCTTCACATCAAACCAGAACTGCGCTGCGCCCAGCAGAGCCACACCCAAGGCGCCCATATGTATGCCCCAGGCCAGCATGGGAAAGCGTTCACGGTTCACACTGCTTAGCACCAGCCACACAACAACGGCAAAAATAAACCAGCGGATGGCCTCTACACCCGCCAAAAAGGTATGCGACCACACCATGCTGCCCAGCGCGTAAGCACACAGGGCCAGCGGTATCCACATCACCGCATGCCAACGAAACGCTTCGCGCCGTTTTAGCTGCGACCAAAACACCAGCAACAAAGCACTCAGACTCATGAAAGATACAATGATGGACTTGAGCGTGTCTTGCAGCATCAGCTCGTTAGGCACGCCCAGCGTGGGGGTAAAAAACATCATCAAAGCCAGAATGATGGCTGTCCAGTCGCCCCGGCCCAGCTCTAGCGGCAGGGCTGGCAGGCTGGCCTGGCTTACAGGTTTTGCAGCCGGTTTAGCTGCAGGCGCATCGCCCACCGTTCGGCCTTGCGCCACTGCCTGAGCAGCCGCATTCAAGGACGTGGTGTTGGACTCTGAGCGCGCAGCTTTGGATGAATTAGCAGATTTTTTCTTGGCCATACAAACAACATGAGGGTAGCGACACCATAGCAAGCGCGCAGCCCGTGAAAAAAAGAGGTTTAACCTGCTATTGTCGCTGGTTTAAGCGCTTGCCCGTTTTGAAGCGCTATGAAGTATTACTCTGCAAGCGCTTTGACCATGTCGATATGCGGTATGCCCACCTCGTCATACGGCTCGCCTACCTCACTAAAGCCCGCTTTGGCATAAAAAGCGGCAGCGCTACGCTGGGCTTGCAGGCGCACCTGGGTGTCGCCACGCTCTTGGGCACGTTGCATCAAGGCGTGCAGCAGGTTGCGCCCTTGCCCGCTGCCGCGCATTACCCGGTGCACGGCCATACGGCCAATTTTGGCCACCTGGGGCGCGGCTACCAGCAAGCGGCCCGTGGCCAGCGGCTGATGCAAGCGGTTGTAGACCACCGCATGCATGGCGGTAGCGTCAGCAGCGTCCCATTCTTCGTTTTCTGCAATGCCTTGCTCGTGCACAAACACCCCTTTGCGCAGCTTGCTGGCGTCAGCCCCCAGCGTTTGCCAGTCACCCAGCTTGACTTGAGTCATGGGCTCACCCGCTTCAAAAGCCGTGAACAAGTCGCGCAGGGCCTGCGGCACGGGGCGCGAGGTCTGTGTCGCGGGGTCGGCATACACATACACCAGTTCGCACGTGACCAAGAGCTTGTCGCCAGCGAAAATTCCGCCGTGAAAGACAATCGACGAATTGCCCACCTTGACGCATTGCAGCCCCACATCCAACGAGTCGTCGTAACGCGCAGACGCAAAGTATTCAATGCTGGCCTTCTTCACATACAAGTCGCCGCCCAGTTGGTGCATGGTGTCTTCGTAAGGAATAGCCAGGGCGCGCCAGTAGTCGGCCATCGCAGTGTCAAAGTACATGAGGTAATGGCCGTTGAACACAATTTTTTGCATGTCCACCTCCACCCAGCGCACGCGCAGGCGGTGAAAGAATCGGAAAATATCTCTTTGCATAGGTTTATAAGTTCTATCGGTTTGGTTGGTACATGGTGGGCAGATGGCGAGGACGATGGTCGCGAAAAAAGCGTTAAAGTCAGTTAAACATCGTACCGCTTTTCACATTGCTCCCATTTTATTCAAGGCGCTTGCACCATGGCTTTTATTTACTACGTCACCCAAATTCAGTTTGACTACGGCAGTGTGCAACTGCTCAAAAGCGAATGCGAACGCGTGGGCATGACGCGTCCTTTGATCGTCACCGACGCAGGTGTGAAGGCCGCAGGCATTGTGGACAAGGCGCTAGCTGCGCTGGGCACGATCAAGGCCAGCGTATTCGACCAAACCCCCTCCAACCCCACCGAAGCTGCTGTACGCGCAGGCGTAGCCGCCTACAAAGCAGGACACTGCGACGGTTTGGTGGCGGTGGGCGGCGGTTCAGCCATCGACTGCGCCAAGGGTATTGCCATAGCCGCCACGCACGAAGGCCCGCTTACCACCTATGCCACCATCGAAGGCGGCTCAGCAAAAATTACCGACTCGGTGTGCCCCATCATTGCGGTGCCAACCACCAGCGGCACGGGCAGCGAGGTCGCACGCGGGGCCATCATCATTGTGGATGGTGGTCGCAAGCTGGGTTTTCATTCATGGCACCTGGTGCCCAAAACAGCTATTTGCGACCCAGAATTAACACTGGGTCTGCCACCCCTGCTAACGGCTGCCACGGGTATGGACGCCATTGCGCATTGCATGGAAACCTTTATGTCTGCTGCCTTTAACCCGCCCGCCGACGGCATTGCCCTGGACGGCTTGCGCCGTGGTTGGGCGCACATCGAGCGCGCAACCCAAAACGGTGCAGACCGGGAAGCACGCTTTCATTTGATGAGCGCGTCCATGCAAGGGGCCATGGCGTTTCAAAAGGGCCTGGGTTGTGTGCATTCGCTCAGTCACAGCCTGGGCGGCGTCAACCCGCGCCTGCACCACGGCACCTTGAACGCGATGTTTTTGCCCGCTGTGGTGAACTTTAATTCGAGTATGGACAGCATGGTGAAAGAAGACCGCCTGAGCCGCATGGCGCAGGCCATGGGTTTGCAGTCGGGTAGCGATGTCGCAGCCGCTTTGAAAGAGATGAATATGCGGCTTGGCTTGCCCACTGGCTTGGCGGCTTTGGGTGTTCAAAGCGATTGGTTCAACAAAATCATCACCGGCGCCCTGGCCGACCATTGCCACAAAACCAATCCGCGCATTGCTACTGCGGATGAATACAAGGCGATACTTGAGCTGTCGATGTAACGGCTAGATTTTCGACGTTGAATGGTGCTGACTTGGTTGGCTAGCTGTGATCTTGCCTGGTGGGCGGGCTTTGGGCTATTGGGGAAATACGCCAAGTTGGTTGGCATGCTTTGGACTCGGGGTATGCGCTGCAAAATGTTTTTGGAAATCACGCGCGAACGGTGTTTTGTAACGCTCGACCTTGAACAACGCGCGCCTTCCCAAAAAATTTTCATCGCACACCCGCTCCCCCAAAGCTTTCAGGAATCGTCGGTGCGTCTTTGAAGACCAAATACGGAAGACCCGGAGCCCGCAATTCGACTTTGGCAACGCTTGGGAACAGTCTTGACAGGTTTATGCGCATAAATATGCCAGTAGCCAGCGTGGAATATGCGCGAGCAGCTATGAAATGCATAGTGCTTAAAAAACGGAAATGCTACAAAACCCAAGCCCCACGGGTTTTTCGGTATTGCGGTATTCAAAGGCAAACCAGCCAACTATGCAGGCGACGGGTGAGTGGGTGTGCGATGAAAATTTTTTAGAAAGGCGCGCGTTGTTCAAGGTCGATTGCTACAAGACGCAGTTCGCGCGTGTTTTCTAAAAACATTTTGCAGCGCATACCCCGAGCGCGGCGCTAGCCCACCAAGCAGGCGTATTCCTCTGCGCGCGACACCCACTCAGAAACTTGGCGTGTTCCCCCAGTGAGCCCATCAAGCTGGCAAATTCTCTCTAAGCGAGCAAACCACCTACAAAGCCTGTACCACCGCCATATCCGGCCTCTCCAACCAAGCAGCAAACTCATCAGCCAACTGCTGCGCCGCGCTGACACACGCTGACCATTGCGCCACGCGGCCAGCCAGGTCGCGGCCATGGTGGGCGAAATCGTTTCTGTCGGGCAGCTTGGCTCGGGGCAGCTTGGCAATCCACTCAGGGCTGGGCGCTATCACTACCATGCGGTCCAGAAAATGCGTAGAGCCGTGCCGCCATTTGAGCGACTTGTCCAGCCAACCGGGCACCACCGCTTTTTGAAAATGCGGGTACAGCACAATGCCGTCACCTGCCGAGTAATTCAAATGCAGGTGGTAGTCGGTAATGCCACCGTCCCAATACGCACCGCGCGGCGCGCCCGCAATGTCGTGCACGGCGTTGAGCACGAAGGGAATCGAGCAACTGGCTTGCAGCGCCGGTGCAAAGTTATCTGAAGTCAAATGCACCTGGCGGGTGCGGTAGTCCTGGGTGCCAAACGGCAGCGCCGCACTGGCGGCTGAACCTGGTGTGGCAGATGCAGAAAACACCACCCGCTCCAGCCAGGCACCCATGGCCTTGCGCCGCACCGCATTGGTAAAAAATGCACCCGCATAACCCAGGGGCGTGGCTAGCTTGTTCTCGCGCCGCAACACATGCCGCCCGCGCGAGGTAACGATATGCAGCTTATAGCGCGGGTGCTCTACCACCTGCCCTACTCGCCCGCTGTAAAAGTCTGTCAGCGACTCGCCAAACTTGCGGCTCACCTCAATAGGCGATGGAAAGTTGCGTCCAGGCTCTAGGTCGTAGTTTTGCTGAATGTAATCGTGCTCCAGGCGTTCAAAGGCAGTAACTGCATCGCGCAAGCAAGCCGTAGCCAGCCGCCACGCGCCAATGCTCGCGCCTACCAAATGCACCTCTTGCTGGCTGTTTGCCAGCCATTGCCCAAAGATAAAGCGATCCATCGGCCCCAAAATCAACCCCTTGGGGCCGCCTGCGGCACCGGGTATCACGCGCACGTCACTGGCTTGCAAGCCGTTTTTCTGCAAATGATTAAGCGCTCCAGGGCCTGCGTAGATGTTCAATGCGTTCATGCAGGTATTTTAGCCATTTTTCAGTAAAAATAGCCCATTGCCAGCGTGGAATATGCGCGAGCAGCTATTATAAATATAGCAAATGAATCCGCACGACCTGCTTTATCTGCATGCTGCGCAAGCCTGAGCCTGCTTGCTAGGTGTCTGCATTCAAGGTTGCATCGCCGTCAAAGTTCTCATCAATCGCAAATTCACCCCGATGCAAGGCATCCATGATCTGCAAGGCTTCTTGCTCGTCCTGCGTTGCTACACACACCCGCACGCCGCCCACGGCACCGGCCAGCAAGCCATGCGTTTGCACCAGATTCGCGTCCAATACCAAGGCGTTTACACCACCTGCTTGCAGACAGGACTGCAGCAAATACGCCTCGGTGGGCGACATAAAGCGGGCGACAGTTTGGGTACACAACGTCATGTCAGCAGCTTGGTAAGTGTTTGCATGTTCTGATTCTATCGAGATAGTCCCTGCTGATCAGCTCGGTTCTGCGGGTGCTATCGGGTCGTTGGTATTTGGTATTTGGTATTCAAAAGCATTCCCACCGCGCTTGCAAGCTTTGCGGGAGCGGGTGTGCGATGAAAAATTTTTGGGAAGGCGCGCGTTGTTCAAGGTCGAGAATTACAAAACAGCGTTCGCGCGTGTTTTCCAAAAACTTTTTTGCAGCGCACACCCCGAGTCCAAAGCCAGCCAAAAAATTCAGCCCACTGCCCCCGTAGTGTATGCGCAAGCAGCTATTTATTTAGTAGCACCTGCCATTTTGACATGTCTTCGGCTAACACAGTATCATGCGAGATTACAGTCCATTGCGTACCCTAAGTAGCGCAGCGCCCCACCCCAAGCTGCCAGCCAGAAAGTCAAATCCATTGTCTTCACAACCGTCTCTTGCCCTGCACCCAGGCACCGACTGGTTCGCCGTCTTTGCACTGTTTCTTGCCGGCCTGGCGGGTGCCATGCAATTTGCCAAGCTGTCGCCGGTGATGGACGTGGTAGCGCAGGAGTTTGCACTCAGCTTGGTGAGCGCCGGCCTGGCGGTGTCGATGATCGGCATTGTGGGGGTGATTTTTGCCATTTCGGCAGGCGCCTTGGTGGCCGCCATCGGTTTAAAGCGCGGGCTGCTGTTGGCGTTATTTGGCGGCGCGGCGGTGGCTATAGCAGGGTCGTTCGCGCCCAATGGTCCGGTGTTTTTATTCAGCCGGGTTTTAGAAGGCTTTTCGCATTTGCTGATTGTGGTGTGCGCCCCTGCGCTCATGTCTGCGCACGCGTCGCAGCGTGACCGGCCCATCGTGCTCTCTATTTGGGGTTGCTTTTTTGGTGTGGGCTTTGCCATCACCAGTGCGGTGGCACCTGCCGTGGTGGGCGCTGCAGGCTGGCGCGGGTTGATGCAAAGCCATGCGGCGCTGTTGTGTGTGGTGGGGGTGTTGGTGGCGCTGGCGCTTGGCCGGTCGCACCACAAAGACACACGCAAGGCGCTGCCCACGCTGCGCGACATTGTGGCCACGCATGCTGCCGTTTACCACAGTGGCGCGCCCTTGCTGCTGGCGCTGTGCTTTTGTGCCTATGCGTGCCTGTTTTTGGCGGTGCTGACTTTTTTGGGGCGCTTTCTTAACGACGCGCAGCACTGGAGCCTTGCCCGAACGGGTAGTTTTTTGGCAGCGGTGTCTTTCATCACCTTGGGCTTTACCCTGTTTGCGGGCTGGCTGGTGCGCCGTGGCGTGAGGGTGTTGGCAGGCCTGGGTACGGCCTTTGTTGCCGTGGCTTTGAGTGCAGTGGGTGTCTTTGCGATGCAACCAGTGGAACCATGGCTTATCGCCTCCATCGCCTGCCTGATGGCGGGCTTTGGTCTTATTCCAGGTTTTGTTTTTGCTAACGTGCCCAGCGTTGCGCCCACGCCTGCGCGCGCCGCCCTGGCCTACGGCGCTATCGCGCAGTTTGGCAATGTAGGTTCTTTTGCAGGCACGCCCGTGTTTGCTGCGGCCTATCAGGCCATGGGCTGGCCAGGTGGCGCGGTGTTTGTAGCGAGCGTGGCGTTTATAGGGCTGTGGCTGGCTTGGCTGCTGCACCGCCATAGGCCACCTTCAGGTCAGCAGCCCGGTGGCAACGGTTAACGGCGGACTGGATCGCCGTCAGCGTGCCCGATGTCACGTGCCCGCTGGCACAGGCGATCAGGGTACGCCGCAAGATGTGGTCTACTTCTTGCAGATGCTTTTGCGCCTGCTCCGGGTCGTCATTTTGTACAATCGTGTCACTCAAACCCAGCAGGTAATGCAAATCGTCTACCGACTGATTGCGGCTGACCCTGCGCTTACGGGCGCTGAGCACCGTCATGCTGGAACCCAGGCCACCCAGCAAGGCCACTGCAATAAACATGTGGTTGATATAGCGGTCAAAAAAGTCCTGATACTGGCCCTCTATCAGTTGCAGTGTGCCGGGGTGTACCGGCAAGGTGGGCACGTTGCGCGCTGGCTCTTCCACGGCCAGCACTTCGGGCGTGTCAGCCTGGCGTTTGTCACGCACTGACAAAAGCGTTTTGGTGAGCGTGACGGCATCGCGTGGGCTTACTTTTTCACTGGCCACCATGCGGTTTGACACTGAAATGGTTTCGGTGTCTTCGTCCGGCTTGGCCGGTTCGCCGCCATAAAAACCCTTGGCAATTTCTGCCGACTCTGTCCCCCGAATACTCTTTGCCAGCGCCGATGCATCGTCAAAAGTAATGACCACCACTTTATTGCCCCAGGCCCTGCGCACGTTGTCGCTAATGGCATTGGTAGTTCTGACGCGCCCAGACGATACCGCAAAAAACGCATCAATATTGCCCAGGCGTGCGCTTTCTATCTGCTCGCCGCGTTTGAGCAAAACAATCTGGTAATCGCCCTCTTTCAGCCCCCAATGCAACAACACCTGTTTGGCTAGTTTGACGTTTTGCTCGCCAATGCCGCCAATGCCCAGCCTTTTGCCACGCAAATCCACCACTTTTTTGATACGCGATGCCGGGTTGGTAAACACCACCGGGTAAAACTTGCGCAGACTGGCAATGCTGGTGGCGCCTGCCATCAGTTCCAGGTCTGACCGGGTCACCGCAATGTCTGCTTTGCCGCTGGCCAGGGCCTCGGCGCTCTCTGCGGATCCGTTCGTCCACAGCGGGGTTAGCCGCACACTGGCGCGCTCTTTTGCCAGGGTTTCCATCAGCAATTGCACAATGCGCGGTTCGTCCAGGTCGCTCTGCCCGGCTGCTATGACCAGTTGACGCGGTATCAAAAACACAGCAATGCCCAGGCCCGTCAACAGAGCCAAAACCAAGAGCACCAGAGCCAGCCAATGGTCAGCCAGGCTAGAACCCAGTTGTTTGAAAAAAGTTGCCATTCGTCTCCTTGACGCCGCAGTTAGCAAGCACCCAAGGGCAATGTACCTCAATTACACAACCCGCAACGCGCTAATTGATCTCGATGGTCATCTGCGGTGCAGGTTCGTCCAAGCCCTTGAGCTTCCAGCCATAGGAACCGAAACCAAGCGTGGGCGTAGAAGTAGCGTTGTGGCCGTAGACCACGCCCGAAGTTTTCAGGTTGATTTTGCCGTCTAATTGCATCTTGAGCGGCTTGAGCTGTTCCAACTCTTTGGGCCCCAGCTTCATGCCCTTGACTTCAACCAGGTTGCCTTTTCGGGTAATGGTCACTATCGGGGTATCACCGGGAAACTTGAATGATTGCTTATCGGTCAGGGTGCCAGACTTTTCATACCGCACCTTGTACTGACTCTTGCCCACGTACTCCACGCTCTTGAATGCGGCATCTTTTTTGAGTTCAGTCTCCATCTTTTTGAGGTCGGCATCCAACTTCGCTGACAGCTTTCCGGTGTTGACTTCCTCAGCGCGTGCCATCACAAACGTCAGCACACCGTCGTACTGAAACGAGTAGCTGCCGTCCTTGCCGATCTTGATGTCAGAGTCGAATTTTTCGGGGAAGAAACAAGCACTCAACGCAAGGAGGGCTGAGCCAGTCAAGCTCCATAGAATTAGTTTTTTCATTTTTTTCGATTTATTGATGGTATGAAAACAGCCATGTTCCGTCCGGCTGCTTGATCATTTCATGTCTGGTTTTACTGGACTCGCCGCTATCGTCTGCAACGTAAACAACCTCAAAGCTCAAAGCGTTCAAGGCGGGGCTTGACCAACCCTGCACGCGAGTCACCGTCATGCATGCTGATTGATTGTGGTACCGCGCGCGTGGCAACGGTGCGCTAAAGTAATAGCCCATACCAGCGCCGGGCACCATGGTGGCGTTCATCCACGCCGCATTGTTCGCATTTTGCATACAAGAGAGTCGTTCAATCATGTCGCGAATCGTCGCCGAGGCTTCGTCAACCATGGTTTTGGTACGAAGATCTGTCGCGTTTTTTGGCAACTCAACGCCAATTCTGGCCAGCTGTTCTGGGGTGATGGCTGCTGTATTCGGGTAGCGCCTTTGCACTGGAGCCGTTGGCGCAGTCGATACGGCGCTTCCCTGTTGCACAGGTGCAGCCCCGGCTGGTGCGGCAGACTGCGTACCCGCGCCTGCCGCCGCTATCGTCTTGCAAAAATGAGCTTTCACTGCGTCATCCGGCGACGTGACACCCATGGGTGTGGTGTAAGACATGGAGATCTTTGAACCAGCACCCGATTTTTCTACCGCAATGTTCATCGGTACGACTTTTTGGCTTTGTGCATTGGTCGTGGTAATGATGCCAAGCCCTTGGTCCGATTGCAAAATTTTCCAACCATCTTTCACGGTGTACAGGTATGCGCCCTGCCATGCGCTGTCAGTGGTGACAGTCGGTAGTTCGGCAAACGTTTTATAAACCTTGCCACTCAAAAAGTTACCTGTAGAAGTAAAGTTGTCGTCGCAGGCTGCGGCCAATGCGGATGGGGCTAGCCCAGTTGCAGCAATTGCAATTGATAGACCGCCAAGTATGTTGGTAAAGCGCAAGAAATTCCCCTTTAAGCAGTTTTGGTTTTTGCAGGTAATGAAAATTTACTAAACCCGAAATGATTATAGGACGCGAAACCCCGGAACTATTTGCGCAATCCTTGCAATTTAGAAAACGCATCGGCCATTGCAGACCCTTGCACCGATGGGCCTCGCGGTGGCTGTGCGTAGCCGCCACCGCGTTGGTCTCGCTGCCCTCTTTGATCGCGACTTGCACCTTCAAACCGGTTATCGCGCGGCGCATCCTTGCGCATGGGCGCTGCGTCCAGTTTCATCGTCAACGCAATCCGTTTGCGCGCCACGTCAACTTCCACCACTTTTACTTTCACAATCTGCCCGGTTTTAACCACCTCGCGTGCGTCTTGGGTGAACCTGTGCGACAACTGGCTGACGTGTACCAAACCGTCTTGGTGCACGCCCAAGTCTACAAACGCGCCAAAGGCAGCGACGTTGCTCACGGTGCCTTCCAAAATCATGCCTTCGATGAGGTCTTTGATGTCTTCCACGCCGTCGTTAAAACGGGCCACGGCAAAGTCGGGGCGGGGGTCGCGGCCGGGCTTTTCCAGCTCGGTGAAGATGTCTTTGACGGTGATGGGGCCGAACTGAACGCTGGCAAATTGCTCGGGTTTCAAGGCTTTCAACACGTCTGGGCGCCCCATCACCTGGTCGATGGGCTGCTTGACGTGCGCGAGCAGCTTTTCAATCACCGGATAGGTTTCGGGGTGCACGCCGGTCATGTCCAGCGGGTTGCTGCCGCCGCGAATGCGTAAAAAACCTGCGCATTGCTCAAAGGTTTTTGCACCCAGACCGCTGACCTCCAGCAACTGCTGGCGGGTGGCAAAAGCGCCATGCGTCTCGCGCCAGCGCACCACCGACTTGGCCACCGTGCCCGACAAACCCGACACACGGCTGAGCAGCGGCGAGCTGGCCGTGTTCAGGTCTACGCCGACCGAGTTCACGCAGTCTTCCACCACGGCTTCCAGACTGCGGGCCAGGTCGCTTTGGCTCACGTCGTGTTGGTACTGACCTACGCCGATGGATTTGGGGTCGATTTTCACCAGTTCGGCCAACGGGTCTTGCAAGCGGCGGGCAATGCTGGCCGCGCCGCGCAGGCTCACGTCCACGTCGGGCATTTCTTGCGAAGCGTACTCGCTGGCGCTGTAGACGGAGGCGCCTGCTTCGCTGACGACGACTTTGGTGATTTTGCCGCTTCCAGGCTCCGTTCGGGCTGAGCCTGCCCTAGCCGCCCCTTCGACGAGCTCAGGATGAACGGAGCTGGCATTGCGTTTTTCTTGCTGCTTGATCACATCCGCAGCCAGTTTGTCTGTCTCTCTGCTGGCCGTTCCATTGCCAATGGCGATCAAATTCACGCCATGCTTCTCGCACAGCAAACCCAGCGTGTGCAGCGATCCGTCCCAGTCTTTGCGCGGCTCGTGGGGGTAGATGGTGGCGGTCTCCAGCAGTTTGCCGGTCGCGTCCACCACGGCCACCTTCACGCCGGTGCGAATGCCAGGGTCTAGCCCCATCACCACGCGGGGGCCTGCGGGCGCGGCCAGCAGCAGGTCGCGCAGGTTGTCGCTAAACACCTTGATGGCGACTTTTTCTGCCGACTCGCGCAGGCGGGCGAACAGGTCGCGTTCCAGGCTCAGACTGAGCTTGACCTTCCATGTCCAGGCGACGGACTTGCGGATCACATCGTCACTGGCGCGAGATGCATGGCTCCAGCCCAGATGCAGGGCAATGCGAGCTTCAGCCAGGGAGATCGCGGGCCCTGTGGTCTTTGCGAGCCCTTCGACAAGCTCGGGGCGAACGGAGTTGCCTGAGCCTAGGTGAGCGGAGTTGCCCGAGCTGGTGTGAACTGTATTCGCTACATTTTTAGTAGCTGCTTGCGCACTATCTACGCTGGCCACCACCAGTTTTGCATCCAAAAACTCCAGCGAACGCCCCCTGAACACAGCCAAAGCCCGGTGCGAGGGCACGCGGCCTATCGGTTCGTCGTAGTCAAAGTAATCTCTAAATTTCGCTACGTCAGGGTTATTCTCATCCTTGCCAGCAATCAGTTTAGAGCTGAACAAACCTTCGGCCCACAGCCATTC
This sequence comes from Polaromonas sp., assembly GCA_043774625.1. GTDB lineage: Bacteria > Pseudomonadota > Gammaproteobacteria > Burkholderiales > Burkholderiaceae_C > JAAFIP01. The sequence continues at coordinate 27,590 of JAYVTG010000138.1, forward strand.
ACGCAGACTTTGCACCAGGGCCGCGTCTTCTGCCCAGCGCTCACTCAAAATGTCGCGCACACCGTCCAGCACGGCCTGCGGGGTGGAAAAGTCTGCCCCCGGCTTGCCATCGTCAAGCACTTGGGCGGGCTGGGTGTAAGCCGCAGCCTCGGCCAACGGGTCTAGCGTGGGGTTAGCAAACAGCTTGTCCGCCAGCGGCTCCATACCTACTTCGCGTGCTATTTGCCCCTTGGTACGGCGTTTTTGCTTGAACGGTAGGTAAATGTCTTCCAGCTCTTGCTTGGTGGGCGCGGCTTCAATGGCAGCGCGCAGCGCGGGTGTCAACTTGCCTTGCTCGTCAATGCTTTTGATGACCGACGCGCGCCGCTCGGCCAGCTCGCGCAGGTAGGTTAGCCGGTATTCCAGTTCGCGCAGTTGAATATCGTCCAGCCCGCCCGTGGCCTCTTTGCGGTAGCGCGCCACAAAGGGCACGGTAGCCCCGCCGTCCAGCAGGTCTACGGCCGCCCTCACCTGCTCGGGTTTTACTTTGATCTCAAAGGCGATTTGGTTAACGATGGCTTGCATAGTGTGTTTTCAAAACTCCAAGCGCGGGAGTGTGCCACACGTGAGCCATCCGTGCCCCAAGTCAAAAATCACTTTATGGTAAGAAAACCGGTAACGGGTTGACTAAAGCGTAACCACCTTGCACCACCTTTCACCACCCGGAGACAAGCCATGCTGTCACGCATTTTTCCACCCCATAGACTTGCTACACAATTAATAGCTGCTTGCGCAATATCCACGCTGGCATTGAACGTTTTTGCTGCTCAAAACACCTGCGCAGCCAGTTCCACTGCTACCTTGACACCCGTGATCGAGCTGTACACGTCCCAAGGTTGCAGTTCCTGCCCACCGGCAGACGAATGGCTCAGCACCCTCAAAAAAGCCCAGCAAGACGGCAAAGTGGTGGCCCAGGCCTTTCACGTCAACTACTGGGACTACATCGGCTGGAAAGACCCTTTTGCCGCCCCCACGCACACCATCCGTCAAAAGCAAATCTCGTCGGCCAACCGGCTGGACGGCATTTACACCCCGCAACTGGTCAAAAACGGTGTCACTGTGCGCGGTTATGAAGCGTCTTTGCAAAGCGCCGAGCCAGCGCGCGCGCAGTTGCAAATCCTTCAGGTCGGCGCTGACAGTTTTGAAGCCAGCGTCACCCCCACCGACTCACAAGCCGCGTGGACAGCCTATTTCACCGTCACCGAGCACGGCCACGTCAGCAAGGTCAGTGCTGGCGAGAACAAAGGCGAAACCTTGGCCAACAACTTTGTGGTGCGCCAGTTTGTGCCGCTGGGTAATTACAGCGGCGCGCAAAAACTGAAAATCAGCACCCTTCCAGCCGACAAAACCCACCCCAGGCAGATCAATCTGGTGGTGACCGATAGCAAAACCGGTAAACCCTTGCAGGCTGTTAGCGCGGGTTGCTAAAGGCAAATGAAGCTGCACACCGCCCCAGGGCAGGTCACTGCTCAAAAGCGCCGATGTCAAAGGCCCCGGCTTTGGGTCTGGCTAGGGTGATGTCGAAATCATTTTTTACGATGGCCGATACAAGGCTTGAACCGGCATTGATGGCGGAACTACCGCTGGCCAAGCGAAAGTTGCTGCCAGCAGTTATAAAGTTGGGGTCAACTGACTTGGCTGCTAGGTCAAAAGCAGGTGCTGGGCCAGCGCCGTACCAAAGGTTGTTGCTAACGGTAGATGCCTTGAACGCGTAATTGCCGTTGCCGTTGTTGTAAATGGTCTTCACATTCGCCACAAATATGTTGTTTCGAATGTCGTACATGCCCGCAGTTTGCGCGGTACTGTCATTGGTTAACATCGTGCCCGAAGCTTGGTTGCCCAAGATGCCGATGTTGTAGAAGGTGTTGTTGTACAACTTGAAGTTGCTGAGCGCATCGTCGTTAAAGCGCACGCCAGAAAAGTCGGTGTTGTAAATCAGGTTGTTCCACACTGCGGTGTTGGCACCCGTACCTGCGACAAAGTTCAGGCCATGCTTGCCAATATCTCGGATTTCATTATGGTGAATGTCCAGGCGAATCACCGTTTTATAAAAAGCCTGCACCTGAATACCGTTGCCGCCTTTGATATTGGCAAACACGTTGTACGCAATCTCATAACTACCGCCGCCACCGATATAAATACCGTGGTTTTCAAGACTCGTATTGGCATCGGGCGTATCGTAAATGTCGTGCCCATAGTTGCCCACCCAAAAATTACCCTCGCCCGAGCCGGCAATTGCGCCGCCCCGACAAAGCGTAATGTTGAGGCAGCTAAAACCAGTCATTTCGTTGTTCACCACCCGCCAGTTCGCGCCGAGCGGGTTATCTTCGGCTCTTTGTGTGTTGACCGCACCGTCGGCAAAGCCGGATTCAATTTTGAGGTTGGTCACATTGATCCATGCGCCCTTGCCTTGTAGCTGGCGTGTTGAGTCTGCCGAGCTAAAACCTCCGCCAAACACGCCGGTGCCCGAGTTGCTACGGTCAACGAATGCAGTTTCTCCAGGGTAGCCCATAAACGTAATCGGGCCAGAGCTGGTACCTCCACCCTCTGGGCAATTAGTGCCCACCGGGCAACCCGACTTATTGAGTGCATCGACAAAGAAACCTTCGTCATTGATTTGGTTGGCTGAGCCGACGGTGGCGTAACTGCCACCCCGCATCACCACAAAATCTCCCGCACGCAATCGCCCCCAGGCCCCCGTGGTGGAAGCTGGGACGATGGCAAAAGCAAGCGTCAAGCCTGCGGGCTTTTGCACAGTTTTAAAGGGATCACTGAAACCGCCACCGGTATTGGTCGTTGCGGTATCGACACCATTGACAGGGTCAACAAAATAGATATTGCCGGGATTCACGGTGAAAGACAGGTCTGTGTTGGACACAACACCGCCAACCACCACCTTAATGGGCAGCTTGGCGCCAGACGCAGGATTACCTATGGCTCCAATTTGCACTGTAATCCTGCCGATATCTGGTCGGGCCCTGGCGATACCCAGCGAACGGTAGTGGTCAACCTCCACATCGTTGATAAATACTTTGACGCTGGTACCCAGACCAGATGAACCAAAGTTTTTACCAAAAATCGACAGGTAAATGCCCTTGTTGTTTTCACCACCGCTGTTGGGGCCAGACGTGATGTCGGTATACAAAATCAAGGGTGCACCTTCAATAGGCGGTGCACCCGTTGGGCTAGTAGACCCCGGTTCGACTGGTGTCGCTCCAGTGCTTAATGTGCCACCACCTCCTCCACACGCCACGAGTGCACAGCAAACGGAAAGCGCTAGTAAAATGCGCAACAAATGCGTGGATAGTTGCATTTAAGCCTACTTGAATAAATTACAAATTGATCATCGCAAATAAGCATCGACGTTAAAGCTGTTGACGTCGCCTGCAGCTCTTTTCGTCACCGAAAGCGGCTTAGTTATCACCTCATAGGGGTATTGCGGCGTCATCGTTGGGGGCGTCATCCTCAAGTAAAGAGTCGTTGGGCTGCCCTGTAAGTCAGTTAATACTTTAGTATTTTCATACACGCATATCTCTATTCCGTCGACGATTGTCGTTCCGGGGAGCAAATTTGGCATGCACAGCAATTTGATGTTGTTCACCGTTTTCGGCACCGTATATAGGGTGCCGTCTTTGGACTTGTTGGATTCAAGATAAGGTAAGAGGTCTGATGGTATGTCTTCAGTAGTAACAGTTTTCTCTCCGTTTACAACGTCAATAGTTGTGACTTTTTCTTTATGGGTCAGTTGCAGGTTGTAGCCGGACACCTTGGTAAAAGTGGCTTCACAGCCGTTCTCCATAGTCATCCTCTCCAGGCTAAATTCATAGCCGACTTCTGTCTTTTTCAAATAAGATTTCCCGTCTGTGACGACGGTTTCCTTTGACATATAAAAATCTGCAGGCACTTTTGGAAATGGCTTGACAGGAAGCTTCTTTAGTTCCGCAACGACAACACACAAGTCATAAACTAACTTGGGCCACAAGAATGGTCCGTCTGGTGGTTCAGGGCGGGTGACGGTGACGGCCTCGTAGGTCAACCCCCCAGCAGCAGGCTCATTTCCTGCTGCTCCACCTTTATCACAAGCGATAAGCACAAAGCTTATCAAAAAACCAAACGCTGGACGGAGACTTGACTGCGCTGTCGCAGACTTACGTGTTGCAGGTTTTGATGTAGCCATTGCACTGCTCAAGTGCTACTTTTGCTTGACCAGCTCTACCCGGCGATTTTTTGCGCGGCCATCATCGTTGCGGTTATCGGCCACGGGTGTCTCGCTGCCAAAACCCTTGGCTTGTAGGCGTTTGGTGTCAATTCCGCTAGCCACTAGCGCCTTCATCACGCTTTGCGCACGCGCTTCAGACAATGTTTTATTGGCTGGTGCTTGCCCAACGTTATCGGTGTGTCCATCTATAGAAATTCGCAAGGCACTGTCTTTCTTAAGCAAAGCCACGACCTCGTCGACAGTGGGCTTGGCGTCGGGTTTTAAGTCCGCCTTGTTATTGTCAAAGTTGATATAGATCGTAGCGATTCCGGTTTTTTGAATCGACTCGGCCAGTTGCCCCGCAGTGACGCTTTGTTGCATGGGTTTTTCTTCAACAAACAACAGGTCGTACTGTTCGTTGCCGTCATTGCCAAGAAAAATCCAGATTTTTGCCCCATTCTTATTCACTTCAAATATTTGCTGGCTGTTGTAGTAGGTATCAACAACCTGGGTTACCCTGCGTCCGCCCAACGACTTAACCGCGTTCTCATAGTTTCTCAATATCGCTAGCGCACCCGCGGGTTTGTCGCTTTGGTATTTTATTATTGTCACCTTCCCTTCAATGATTGCCTGTCCCTTATCGTTAAAGCCTGGATTCGCACTGGTGCACGCCTTTCCGGCAGACGAACAGTAGTACTCATAATTTTTTTCGTTCTCCAACGCGCTACCAAATCCAATATCTTGGCGGTAGGTAATTTTGTAACCCGGCATGCCGCTGAGCAGCGGGTGGTCTTTTTCTCCGGCAGCGAATACGACACCTGCTTGAAAACTTAACAAAAATAAACTGATAGCGATACATTTGCGAAAAATATGTTTCATGTGAACTCCCTGAATGACAATTATTTTAGGAGGAAGCACCAAAATTTATTCGTAATCTCTGGGTGCTATTTTGAAAGCAAAGGTTAAATAGATAGTGGACCAACCTCATTACCCCTAGCTTGTAACGCTTGTCTTTCGGCAGCGATTTTTTAGATCAATCTAGTTTCGTTTGCGCACGCAAGCTAGGGTGTGCCAGTGCATGCGACAATTCGCACAACCTAACAAAATATGAGGATTCCATGGGATTTTTAACAGGTAAAAAACTGCTCATCACCGGCGTGCTGAGCAACCGTTCCATCGCCTACGGCATTGCCAAGTCTTGCCGCGCTCAAGGAGCTGAGCTGGCCTTTAGCTATGTGGGTGAGCGCTTTAAAGACCGCACTACCGAATTTGCTGCCGACTTTGACAGCAAGCTGATTTTTGACTGTGACGTGGGCAGTGACGAGCAAATTGCGCACATGTTTACCGACCTGTCCACCACCTGGCCCACGTTTGACGGCTTTGTACACGCCATTGGCTTTGCCCCGCGCGAGGCAATTGCTGGCGACTTTTTGGATGGCCTTTCGCGTGACGCCTACAAGATCGCGCACGACATCAGCGCCTACAGCTTCCCCGGTATGGCCAAGGCGGCGCTGCCTTACCTGAACGACAAATCTGCCCTGCTCACCCTCACTTACCTGGGCGCAGAGCGCGTCGTACCCAACTACAACACCATGGGTCTGGCCAAAGCGTCGCTGGAAGCGTCGGTGCGTTACCTGGCCGAGTCGCTGGGCAGCAAAAAACGCGGCATGCGGGTCAACGGTATCAGCGCTGGGCCGATCAAAACCCTGGCAGCCAGCGGCATCAAAGGCTTTGGAAAAATTTTAAGCGCTGTCTCTGAAAACTCCCCCATCCGCCGCAACGTGACGATTGAAGACGTTGGCAACGTAGCCGCTTTTTTGCTGAGCGACCTGGCCGCCGGCGTGAGCGCCGAGATTACCTATGTGGACGGTGGTTTTAGCAATGTGGTGGGCGGGATTGCAGAGGCGGGGGAATAACTTCCCTGATTTTTGGTGTAGTGCCAAGCGGCTACACGCTACATTTTTAGTAGCTGCGTACGCAATATCTACGCTGACTAGCAGCGTTTTACGCCGCTTTTACTCCAGTATTCATACACCCAAGCCGTGGTAAAGCCTGCGCGCTTGTACAGCGCCTGCGCAGCCGGGTTGTTGGCTTCTACCTGCAAAAAAACTTGGCTATAACCATGGTCAATAGCCGTCTGCGCTAACCCGGCCAGCACCCTGCCCGCCAAGCCTTGGCCACGGTGGCTTTGCGCGGTGCGCATGCCATGCACGCTGGCCCAGCCGTGGCTGAACGACGCTGCACCGCCCGCCACCGTGCTGCCTGCTTCGCGCACACTCGCGTAAACGTTGCTGGTGGAACGTGAAAGGCTTGTGACCCGGCTGGCTCCATCTACAGGGTCAAAGCCTTCGCCCAGAAACAGGGCTGTCCAGGCGGTGCCAGGGGTGTCGGCTACGTCAGCGATGGATTGGTTGGTTACCCGACGCATGGCTTGAACAGTGGCGGTTTGAACCCAGGTCGGTTTTTCAGCCAAATAGCCTCGCCGCTCAAGCTCCGCTCGCAGATCATCAAAACAAGCATTGGTCGCCAACCTGAAAATCGCTGGCAAATCCCGTGTCGCATACGTAGCTTCAATCCGCTCAACCACACCCATATCTGCCGACACATGCTCCAGTGGAACTGCACTTTTGGCGCGGCCAATGCTTCCGTTATCAAACGCTAACAGCCAACCGTCCTGCTCCGTTACGAGCTTGGGCGATACAGCGGCGATGGTGGCGCGTTCTATGGCTTCAACAATTTGTACGAGCATGACGAATCTGAGTTATCGGTGGACTAAGTGGTATACTTTAACTTATTAATGAAAGTCTACAAAATCAAGCATTTTGCTAAATGGGCAAACGAAGTGGGGCTGACAGATGCCGTTTTATACGCAGGTGTTGAGGAAATGACGCGTGGACTGATTGATGCCGATTTAGGTGGTGGCGTGGTTAAAAAGCGCATTGCTCTGCCGGGCATGGGTAAAAGTGGTGGCGCTCGCACACTGCTAGCTACCAATTTTGGCAATGTCTGGATATTTTTAGTCGGCTTTACCAAGGGTGAGCGCGACAATATTTCCAGCAAAGAGCTGGCTGCGCTGAAGATGCTCAGCGCCGACTGGTTGGCCCTTGCACCACAAAGCATCGCACTCGCGGTTACCCTAAACCGGTTAATTGAAGTCAAGGTACTCTAAATGCAACACGCAATCCATCATCTACCAGTAGCCACGCGCAGCGCCAAACTCAAAACTACGGCCAGGAACAGCCGTATTCTGGATGCCGCACACGATTCAGCAGAAGACTTGCACGCAATGGGCTTTATCGACGCACGCCGCATGAAGGCCTATGACGCGCTCATGCCTGCAGCCATCAAGCCATTCACCGTGAGTCGTATCCGCCTGCTAAGGCAAAAGCTCAATATCAGTCAAACAGTTTTTGCTGCGCTACTTAATACCAGTGAATCTACAGTAAAGAAGTGGGAGGCTGGAGACAAGTCCCCCAGTGGGCCATCGCTCAAGCTACTGGATTTGGCAGAGCGTAAGGGAATGGAAGTTTTGCTGTAACGGCGTATTTTGGCGCCCTGCGATTGTCGGAGCTTGATTGCTTTACACGCACGAAATTTTTCGCGCTAACTTCTTTCATACAAAGTTAACGAAACGCGTCAATTCTTCACACAATCCGCATAATACCGCCGCACCCCGTCCGTACCCGTCTCTTCTACCAGGCCGTGAATATCGGTCTCAAAACCTGGGCATTCTTTGTTAAACGCGCGTGCAAATTTCAAGTAATCGACGATCTTCTTGTTGAACACCTCGCCCGGAATCAAGAGTGGAATGCCCGGTGGATACGGCGTTACCAAGCCCACGGTAATGCGCCCTTCCAGCTTGTCTATTCCCACGCGTTCAGTCTTGCGGTGTGCGATGTAGGCATACGCGTCTGACGGGGTCATGGCCGGTTGCAGGTCGCTTTGGTACACCTCGGTGGTAAGACGTGCGATGTCGAATTTGGCGTACAGATCGTGCACATACTGGCACAGGTCGCGCAGGCCCATGCGCTCGTATTTGGGGTTGGCCTTGGCAAACTCGGGCAAGATACGCCACATGGGGTGGTTGCGGTCGTAGTCGTCTTTAAACTGCTGCAGCGCGGTTAGCAGCGTGTTCCAGCGGCCCTTGGTAATGCCAATGGTGAACATGATGAAGAAGCTGTACAGCCCGGTCTTTTCCACAATCACGCCATGCTCGGCCAAAAACTTGGTGACGATGGACGCTGGAATGCCCGTTTTGGCAAACCTGCCTTGCAGGTCCAGGCCAGGGGTGACGATGGTGGACTTGATCGGGTCCAGCATGTTGAAGCCTTCGGCCAGGTTACCAAAGCCGTGCCAATTGGGTTTGGCCTTGGTGCCAATGGCATGCTGCTTGGCCTCGCCACGTAACTGCCATTCTTTGGCATCAATGCCGTCTTCTGATAATTTGTCTGGCCCCCAGACCTTGAACCACCAGTCCTCGCCGTATTCCGCGTCCACCTTGCGCATGGCACGGCGAAAATCCATCGCTTCCATAATGCTTTCTTCCACCAAAGCAGTGCCGCCGGGCGGCTCCATCATGGCGGCGGCCACATCGCAACTGGCGATGATGGCGTATTGCGGGCTGGTGCTGGTGTGCATCAAATACGCTTCGTTGAACAAATGCCTGTCTAGTTTGCGGTTTTGCGCGTCTTGCACCAGCACGTGGCTGGCCTGGCTAATACCGGCTAACAATTTGTGCGTAGACTGGGTGGCAAATACCAGCGCATCTTTAGGCCGGGGGCGCTTTTTGCCCATGGAATGGAAGGAACTATAAAACGGGTGAAAGGCCGCATGCGGCAACCAGGCTTCGTCAAAATGCAGTGTGTCAACATAGCCGTCCAGCATGTCTTTGATGGTTTCGGTGTTGTACAACACACCATCGTAGGTAGATTGCGTCACCGTCATCACACGCGGTTTCACCGTATCTGCATCAATGTGTTTGAGCAAAGGGTTGGCGCGAATTTTGGCCTTGATGGCCTCCGGGCTAAATTCACTTTTGGGAATCGGCCCAATGATGCCAAAGTGGTTGCGTGTGGGCTTCATAAAAACCGGAATCGCCCCGGTCATGATAATGGCGTGCAAGATGGATTTGTGGCAGTTGCGGTCTACTACTACCACGTCGCCTGGAGCCACGGTGTGGTGCCACACCATTTTGTTGGACGTAGACGTGCCATTGGTCACAAAAAAGCAATGGTCGGCGTTGAAGATGCGGGCGGCGTTTTTCTCAGATTCGCCAATCGCACCGTCATGGTCGAGCAACTGGCCCAGTTCTTCTACCGCGTTGCACACGTCGGCGCGCAGCATGTTTTCGCCAAAAAACTGGTGAAACATTTGGCCAATGGGGCTCTTTAAAAAAGCAACCCCACCCGAGTGGCCGGGGCAATGCCAACTGTACGAACCGTCTTCGGCGTAGTCCAGCAGGGCCTTGAAGAACGGCGGTTGCACGCCTTCCAGGTAGCTTTTGGCTTCGCGCAAAATATGGCGCGCCACAAACTCTGGCGTGTCTTCAAACATGTGGATAAAGCCGTGCAGCTCGCGCAAGATGTCGTTGGGCAGATGGCGGCTGGTTTTTGTTTCGCCATAAATGTACAGCGGCACGTCGGCGTTTTTACGGCGCACCTCGTTGATGAAGGCGCGCAGGTTGACCACGGCTGGGTCAACGTCGGGGCCAGAGGAAAATTCTTCGTCGTCAATCGACAAAATAAACGCACTGGCGCGCGATTGTTGCTGCGCAAACTGCGACAGGTCGCCGTAGCTGGTGACACCCAGTACTTCAAAACCTTCGGCTTCAATGGCTGTGGCCAATGCGCGAATGCCTAAACCAGACGTGTTTTCGGAGCGAAAGTCTTCGTCAATAATAACGATGGGAAAGCGAAATTTCATGCCAGTTCCAGTGTGGAAGAGGTGGAGCCACCGGCTGGCTAAATCCTTAGTTTGCCGGGCGAATGCGAAGTGTAAGGATATTCTGTGTCTCTGCGCTTGCCAAAGCGCAGTTTTGCCCCAAAATGTGGTGCATCGCATACATGTGTTTACATTGGAGGCCAGTTATGGAAATGCCTACGCTTTGGTGGATTTTGGCAGGAGCCGCCGTGGTGGCCGAATTGCTGACAGGCACCTTATACCTGCTGATGGTCGCCTTGGGCATGGTGGCTGGCGCCTTGGTGGCGCATGCGGGGGGCAGCACCACGGTACAAATAGCCACAGCCGCCATCGTGGGTTTGATTGCCACCGCAGCCTGGCACTTTTTGAAGAAGAAAAACGCCCCTGCTGTCACTGCCAACGCCAATACTGACGTGAACCAGGACATTGGTGCCACCGTGCATGTGGGCCACTGGAAGCATGACGGCACGGCGCAAGTCAATTACCGGGGTGCCAACTGGGCCGTACTGGCCGCGCCAGGAGCTACCCAGCATGCGGGCAATTACCGCGTCACGGCGATGTCGGGTAATCGTTTGGTGGTTGAACCTGCGTGATGCGCCGTCACTACAGTTAGTCTAATTTTTGGGAGAAACTTAATGGAAATTGCATTCGTCCTTTTCGTGGCCATCGTGGTCTTCATCATCAAAACCATCAAGGTGGTGCCCCAGCAAAACGCCTGGGTGCGCGAACGCCTGGGCAAGTACCACGACACGCTGACACCTGGCCTCACCTTTGTCATGCCCTTTATCGACAAAGTTGCCTATAAACACAGCCTGAAAGAAATTCCGCTCGACATCGCCAGCCAGGTTTGCATTACGCGAGACAACACGCAACTGCAGGTCGATGGCATTTTGTATTTTCAGGTGACAGATGCCAAGCTAGCCAGCTACGGTTCGAGCAACTACATCGTCGCCATCAGCCAACTGGCGCAAACATCGCTGCGCAGTGTGATTGGCAAATTAGAGCTGGACAAAACCTTTGAAGAACGCGAAATTATCAACGCGCAAGTAGTAGCCGCCATTGACGAAGCCGCGCTCAACTGGGGTGTGAAGGTGCTGCGTTACGAGATCAAAGACTTGATTCCACCCAAAGAAATTTTGCACGCCATGCAGCAGCAAATTACGGCAGAGCGTGGCAAGCGCGCCCTGATCGCCGCTTCTGAAGGCCGCAGGCAAGAACAAATCAACATCGCCACTGGCGAGCGCGAGGCTTTTATTGCACGATCAGAAGGCGAAAAGCAGGCCGTTATCAACGCCGCGCAGGGTCAAGCTGCATCCATCACCGCCGTGGCAGAGGCTACCGCAGGCGCTATTGAACGTGTAGCAGCGGCCATTCGCCTACCGGGCGGCGAACAAGCCGTGCAACTGAAGGTGGCAGAAAAAGCGATAGAGGCCTACAGCAAGGTAGCCGCCGAAGCCACCACCACCCTGGTGGTGCCCAGCGACATGACCCAGGTGGCCACGCTGCTCACATCGGCCATGAAGATGCTGCAAGTACAGCAAAAATAAACCTGTTGCCAAGCCGTAAAATTTCAGCACTGCGACGTTGTGAGTACTTTGAAATGGTGAAAAACGTATTAGGCACCGCCCTGGTGCCCTGCTCTTACGATCCGCTGACCGGCTACCTGCGCGACGGTTGCTGCCACACCGACGAAACTGATGGTGGCTCCCACCTCATCTGCGCCCGCATGACGCAGGAGTTTTTGGTCTTCTCGCTGCAAAAAGGCAATGACCTGATGACCCCGCGCCCACAATTTCGCTTTGCTGGCCTATCTGCAGGCGACCGCTGGTGCCTGTGCACCAACCGCTGGAAGGAAGCCCTGGCAGCAGGTGTTGCGCCACCCGTGGTGCTGGAATGCACGCATGAAAAGGCGCTGGAATTTGTGGGCTTGGATGATTTGCTGGCGCATCGGTTTGCGAGCGCAGTGCGGCCTTAGAGCTTTATTTTTCTTACCAGCCAACACAGCTTGCGCGTGGTTTAAGCGATCAGCACGCCCCTTGGGCACGGTTAACGAATAAATTTACCGTCCCTGTCAATAATCGACAAGTCCACAAATGTTGATCCAGTTCTGTTGCCGGGGCCAAAGTTGAGGTTGAAGCCACCAAAGTCGTAGCTTTGGAATGACTCTAGTGCCGTAACTACTTTTTCAGGTGTTGGGTTATCTCCGGCACGCTTGAGTGCCTCCACCATGACTTTGGCGGCGATCATGCCTTCCATTGTGGAGTAGGACGGTGTGAAATTTGCACTCGCACCAAGCTGACGCAGTTCTTTAGCCAACGGGATCAGCGGGGATAACGGATAAGGAAACAGCTGCGTCACGATCACACCGCGAGCATTTACCCCCAGCTCTTTGATGTAGGTATTGGAACTGGTATTGGCCAGCGACAGAAACTGGCTTTTGACGTCTTTGGCGCGCATGGCACTCACCAAGGCCGCGCAGGCCTTGACAATACAAATGCCGATAGTGGCTTGCGGCTTGGTTGCGACTAGCTGGTCTACCGCAGCCGCAACGTCTACGGAACCTCGTGGAATCGTCAGGCGCGCTACCGGTTTGAGGTTACGCTCGGCCATCGCGCGGTCAAAGCCGAGCACAGCATCCTTGCCAAAGGCGTCGTCGGTATACACCACGGCCAGTTGGGTCAAGCCCTGGGACACGAGTTGTCCAATCGCTTTGAAGGCCTCCGTCTGGGTTTGCGTGCGCAAATTAAACAAATAACGGTTGACGGGTTGGTGCAGTTTTTGCGATCCGCCCACAGGGCCGAGCAGCGGTATTTTGACTTCGAGCAGTACAGTTAGCAGCGCCTCCACATTGGCGGTGCCACGCATTAGCATAAAGGCCGTCATTGCTTTGTCTTCGGCCAGTTTCTTCACGTTTTCTACTGAGCGTGCCGGGTCAAAACCATCGTCCAAGCTGCGCAAAACAATCTTCTTGCCACGCACCCCGCCTTCGGCATTGATCTTGTTGAAGTAAGCGATGGCACCTGATGTGGTTTCTTTGACTGCCGCAGCCTGCGGGCCTGAATAATCAGCGCTTTGCCCAATAAGAATAGTGCCATTTTGTGCGAGTGCCGGGCCAGTAGACAGAGCCAGACAGCCGGCCAACGTGATCCAGAATTTTTGAATTTGTCCGATTCTCAACCTATTTCTCCGAGGGTTCTTGCAAGAGTCAATTATGCATCGACTCTGACGCTTGCTGCTTTGGCAACTACCTTCCATTTCTCTTGCTCGCTCTTGATGAAATCTGCGAACTTTTGTATGCTGCCACCACCGTCTTCTGCACCATATTGGTCCATCTTCTCCTGCACATCCGGCATGGCCAGCACTTTGTTTACGTCGTCGTTCATGCGTTGGGCCATGGCCTGGGGCATTTTGCCAGGGCCCATCAGACCGTACCATGTGGTGGCTTCAAAACCCGGGTAGCCAGACTCTGCCATGGTTGGCACATTGGGGTGGCCTTTGGCGCGCTTGAGGCGCGTTTGTGCGATGGCGATGGCTTTGCCACTTTTGACATGCGGCGTGGCCGAGGTCATGGTTTCAAAGCAGTAGTTAATCTGGCCACCAATCAAGTCGGTCAGCGCGGGGCCAGAGCCGCGGTAGGGAATGTGCAGCGCAAACACTTTGGCGCGCAGCTTGAACATTTCCAGTGCAAAGTGCTGGGCCGAGCCGCCGCCCGCGCTGGCAAAACTGATTTTGCCGGGGTTGGCCTTGCACAGCGCCACCAGGTCGGCCACGGTTTTGGCTTTCTGGTCCGCATTACAGATCAGCAAGTTTGGCGTTATGCCCACCATGCTGATGGGCGCAAAGTCGCGCGTGGCGTCGTAACCCAGCTTGATTCCTCCACCCACACTATTGAGCGCAGGCCCCAGTGCGTGGCTGTTGATGTGGGCCATCAGCAAGGTGTTGCCATCAGGTGCCTGTTTGCTGACAAAGTCGGCCGCAATCACACCAGCCGCGCCAGCCTTGTTGTCTATCACCACAGGGTTACCCCACATAGTTTGCAATTTTTGCCCGACCACGCGGGCCAGCGCGTCGGTGCCGCCGCCGGGCGGAAAACCCACCACGATTTTGATGGTGCCCGTGGGCAGCGTTTGCGCACGTAACACCGGTGCAGCCAAGACAGCCGCGCTGCCAAGCGTGGATGATATGAAATGTCTGCGTTGCATAGTGATTCTCCGTTTATAAAATATGCCAGAAGCCAGCGCAGAATATGCGCGAGCAGCTACTATTTATATAGCAGGTGGCTTGTCCAGACTAAGCTGCTTTTTGCAACACGACTGGTGCAGCATGCGCGCTAAAGTAGTCCATTGCGGCCTGCACGCCACTGCCTTGCAGCTTGACGCCTGCCAGCTTCAAACCCATCTCGCAGCCGCTCAAAGCGGCTATCAAGGTCAGGTCGTTGCTGTCGCCCAGGTGGCCAATGCGGAACATGCGACCCTTGATTTTACCCAGGCCTGTGCCCAGCGAACAATCAAAACGCTCGTAAATCATCTTGCGCACCGCGTCGGCATCTACGCCCTGGGGCATGACCACGCCCGTCAGCACGGGGGAGTACACCGCCGCATCGTCACACTGAATGGCCAAACCCCAGGCGCGCACTGCTGCGCGCACGCCCTGTGCCCAGCGCTGGTGGCGCGCAAATACCACCTCCAGCCCGTGGGCCAGCAGCATGTCGCAGGCTTCGTTCAGGCCATACAGCAAGTTGGTATTGGGCGTGGTGGGCCAGTAGCCGGTTTTGTTCATCTCGATGATTTCGGCCCAGTCCCAATACGCCTTGGGCAAGCTGGCTTTTTTGCTGGCCTCAATCGCTTTGGGCGACAAGGCGTTAAAGCTTATGCCCGGTGGCAGCATCATGCCTTTTTGGCTACCGCTGATGGACACGTCAGCACCGCAGGCCTCGTGGCTGTACGCGGCAGAACCCAGGCCGCTGATGGTGTCTACCAGCAGCAGGGCGGGGTGTTTGGCTGCGTCCATGGCGCGGCGCACAGCAGAAATATCGCTGGTAGCGCCTGTGGATGTTTCGTTATGCACCACGCACACGGCTTTGATGGTGTGGGCGGTGTCGGCCTTCAAACGCGCTTCGATCAAATCAGCCTGCACGCCCTTGCGCCAGCCATTGGGCAGTCCGGTTTGCGCGCAGGTGCCAGGCAGGGTGATGACTTCGGTGTTCAAGCCCAGTTTGGCAGCCAGCTTTTGCCACAGCCAGGCAAAGTGCCCGGTTTCATACATCAGCACATGGTCGCCGGGGCTGCACACATTGGTCAACGCGGCTTCCCACGCGCCAGTGCCCGATGCGGGGTAAATGATGACGGGCCCCTTGGTTTGGTACACCTGTTTGATTTTGCCCAGCACTTGCAGGCCCAGCGCGGCAAATTCGGGGCCGCGATGGTCGATGGTGGGGTAGCCCATGGCCTTCAAAATGCGATCGGGCACGGGGGACGGGCCGGGGATTTGCAGAAAGTGGCGGCCTGTGGGGTGAAAATTTAGCGCTGACATTTTTTCTCCTGAATGGTTGATATTTTTGCATACAAAATTAGATTGTCAATGTGTGGTGTCCCTAGTCTTTTCTTCGATTGGATTGGTTTGGATGGCTGGGGGTTTCTTCGACTGAGGTGGACTCAGTGTGGACATACCGCTGCAAAAAGTTCACTACAAAACACGCGCGAACTGCGTCTTGTAATGCGCAAGCTTGAACAACGCGCGCCTTTCTGTGAATTTTTCATCGGTACAATCCACACTGTCACATGATGCCGGCGGGTTTTTAACAGCCCGTGCGCCGATTAAGGGCGATTTAGTGCATAAAACTGCCATATGCCAGCGTGGATTATGCGCGGGCAGCTACTAAATACATAGTAAGCAGGCAACGGATTTCTTCCCTTCCAACGCGCCAACCAAGCCTGATGCGGTAGCTGCGACGGGTTGGGATGAAAAAATCGCAGAAAGGCGCGCGTTGTTCAAGGTCGCGCGCTACACAACACGGTTCGCGCGTGTTTTCGGAGATTTTTTGCAGCACAACCCAGAGCAGATACCGCCAGCCCAGGTCTACGCACGGCGAAGCAAACCCGGCCAATAAGTCAAACCAGAAATGACAAATTGACACACCCACATTTTGCATACAAAATACAAATATGACCGCTGACATCATCCCCATCCCCAAAGCCACCCTGCACCACCAGGTCGCAAAACGCCTGCGCGACATGCTGGTAGAAGGCCAGATTGCCCCTGGAGCCAAGCTGAACGAGCGGGAACTGAGCGAACAGCTGCAAGTGTCTCGCACGCCTCTGCGCGAAGCCATCAAAATGCTGGCCGCCGAGGGCCTGGTCGAGCTGCTGCCTAACCGTGGCGCCATAGCCGTGAGCCTGAGCGAGCAAGATGTGGTCCATACTTTTGAGGTCATGGCCGGGCTGGAAGGCATGTCGGGAGAGCTGGCAGCGCAACGCATTACCGATGCGCAGCTGAGCGAAATAAAAGCCTTGCACTATGAAATGCTGGCCGCCCATGCGCGGCGCGACCTGTCCAACTACTACCGGCTCAACGCGCAAATTCACCGCGCTATCAACAGGGCAGCTGCCAACCCTGTGCTGGAGGCAGCTTACACGCAAGTCAACGCAAGGCTACAGGCACTGCGCTTTCGGTCTAACCAGGACGAAGCCAAATGGCAACGCGCTGTGGACGAGCATGAGCAGATGGTGCAAGCACTCGTAGCGCGCGACGCAGCCGGCCTGCGCAAGGTGCTGGTTGAGCACCTGCAACATAAACGCGACGTGGTGCTGGAGCAATTGCAGTTAGCCCACCCAACCCTAAAAAGTGCCTAAACCAACGTATTGCCAGCGCCAGTATTAACTTAGCAGCTATAAAAATAGAAGCACCATGAACGCTCCCCTGCCCCTGCACATTGCGCGTGAAACCGCATTCACACCCAGCCAGGCTTTTGAAGCTGTCTCCAAAGCCAGCAACGAAGTGGCTGGCAAACTGGCCCAGCGCCTGTTGCAAGAGACGCAAGGCGAAACCTTGTTCACCCCTGCAGACCGTGGCCGCTACGCCACCGACGCGTCGATTTACCAGGTCACGCCCATCGGGGCTTTTGTGCCCCGCACGGTAGAAGACGTAGCCACGGCGCTGCACATTTGCACCGACCTACGCGTACCCATCGTGCCACGCGGCGGCGGCACCAGCCAGTGCGGGCAAACGGTGGGCGCGGGCTTGGTGATTGACTACAGCAAGCATGTGCGCAACGTGATTGACCTGCAAGTAGACAAACGCGAGGTCAAGGTGCAGCCGGGCATCGTGCTGGACCACCTGAACGCGCAGCTTAAAAAGCATGGCCTGTGGTACCCGGTGGACGTGTCAACCAGCGCCCAGGCCACGCTGGGCGGCATGGCGGGTAACAATTCGTGTGGTAGCCGATCCATTGCTTACGGCAATATGGTGCACAACGTGCTGGCAGCAGACATATTGCTGCCAGGCCAGCACAGAATATGCGCGGGCAGCTACGAAAAAAGTAGCGGACTAGCTCTGCAATTGGGCAACCATGTGAAGGCACTGGCCGCTCAGCTACGCCCCGAAATAGAAGAAAAATGGCCCAAGGTGATGCGCCGCGTGGCAGGCTACAACCTGGACATTTTTCACAACCAAAGCGAAAAACCGTACACGGCCGATGGCAGCGTCAACCTGGCGCACCTGTTCATCGGCAGCGAAGGCACGCTGGGCTTGACCGAGTCGCTGACCCTCAAGCTGAGCGAGCTGCCCAAGGCCAAGGTGCTGGGCGTCGTCAACTTCTCCACCTTTTACGCCGCCATGGACGCGGCGCAGCACCTAGTCAAGCTGGGCCCCACGGCGGTAGAGCTGGTTGACCGCACGATGATCGACCTGTGCCTGCAAAACCCCGTGTTTGCACCGACCATCAAAACTGCCGTTTCGGGCCAGCCTGATGCCATTCTTTTGGTGGAATTTGCAGGCAACAACAAGCAAGATTTGCTGCCCAAACTACAGCAACTCAAACAGATGGTGGGTGACTTGAACCTGCGCGGCACGGTGATAGACATGCTGGAGGACGCAGCGCAAAAAAACCTGTGGGAAGTGCGCAAGGCGGGTTTGAACATCATGATGAGCCTGAAGGGCGACGGCAAGCCCGTGAGCTTTATTGAAGACTGCGCCGTGCCGCTGGTGCATCTGGCCGAATACACCGACGCGCTGACCCAGGTGTTTCGCAAACACGGCTCGCGCGGCACCTGGTACGCGCACGCCAGCGTAGGCACCTTGCATGTGCGGCCTATTTTGGATATGCGGCTGCAAGGCGACGAAAACGGCGCGAGGAAGATGCGCGCCATTGCCGAGGAAGCGAGCGCCCTGGTACGCCAATACAAAGGTGCCTACAGCGGCGAGCATGGCGACGGCCTGTGCCGTGGCGAATGGATTGAGTGGCAGTTTGGCGAGAAGATCAACGATGCCTTCAAAGCCATCAAACAGCACCTGGACCCGGCCAACTTGCTGTGCCCTGGCCGCATGGTCAGCACGCCCTCGCGGCCCATTCCCAAAATGGACGACCAGCGCCTGATGCGCTATGGGCCAGCGTACAAAGTCATCCCCCTTACCACCGCGCTGGACTGGAGCGCGTGGAACGTGCAAAACGACCCGGTGACCGAGAAAACCACCCACCCCGGCAGCGGCGGTGACCCGGCAGAAGGCTTTGCCAAAGCGGCTGAGATGTGCAACAACAACGGCCACTGCCGCAAGTTTGACGCAGGCACCATGTGCCCAAGCTACCGCGTCACACGCGACGAAAAGCACCTGACCCGTGGCCGTGCCAACACTTTGCGTTTAGCCCTGAGCGGCCAGCTTGGCGCAGACGGTGTAGCCAGCAACGCTGTGTTTGATGCCATGGACCTGTGCGTGGGCTGCAAAGGCTGCAAACGCGACTGCCCCACCGGCGTAGACATGGCCAAGATGAAAGTGGAGTTTTTGCACCACTACAAAACCAAAAACGGCTATACCCTCAAAGACAAACTCATCGCCCAACTGCCCGACTACGCGCACTGGGGTGCACGCTTTGCACCTGTGCTCAATTTGCGCGACCGCATCCCCGGCCTGGCCACATTGAGTGAAAAGCTGCTGGGGCTGTCTGCCAAACGTAGCCTGCCCCAGTGGCAAAGTAAAACATTCTTCAACCAACCGGGCGCGGTAGCCGCGCTTAC
This sequence comes from Polaromonas sp., assembly GCA_043774625.1. Taxonomy (GTDB): domain Bacteria; phylum Pseudomonadota; class Gammaproteobacteria; order Burkholderiales; family Burkholderiaceae_C; genus JAAFIP01. Next base: position 46,976 of record JAYVTG010000138.1, read on the forward strand.
CGCCACGCGAGCGCAGACCTTGGCCGCTGCCAAACCGGTGGTGCTGTTTGTAGATACCTTCAACGGCATATTTGAATCTGAAAACGCTTTTTCAGCAGCAAAAGTGCTAAAGGCCAGCGGCTATACTGCGTGGGCAGCTAGCAAAACTATAGCAGTTGGCGCAACAAAGACCCGTAACCGCCACTTGTGCTGTGGCCGCACCCACCTGGCTGCGGGCATGGTGGACGAGGCACGCAACAAATTGTGCGAGCTGATTAAAGAGTTGCTACCCTTTGCTAAAAGAGGTATCCCCATCGTTGGCCTGGAACCAAGCTGCCTGCTGACCCTGCGCGACGAAGCCTTGCAGCTAGGTCTAGGCGCAGACGCCAAACTGGTTGCACAACATGCGTTTTTGCTCGAAGAGTTTTTAGCCACTGAGGACAAAGCGGGCAAGCTCGATGAGCTCAAAACCCAACTCCAACCCATAGCCCAACCCATCTTGCTGCACGGCCACTGCCACCAAAAAGCCTTTGATGCGGTATCGCCCATCATCGACGTCATCAAACTTATTCCCGGTGCCCAGCCTGAATTGATCGAAAGCAGTTGCTGCGGCATGGCAGGCAGCTTTGGTTACGAGGCCAATCACTATGAGGTGTCGATGCAAATGGCCGAACTAAGCTTGCTACCCGCTGTTCGCCATCAACCAGATGCTATCGTGGTAGCCGACGGCACCAGTTGCCGCCACCAGATACACGATGGTGCGCAGCGCGAGGCTATCCACGTGGCTCGGTTGCTGGCGGGTCAACTTGCGGGCTGAAAGTTTGTCTTGTACGCAGGGTGAGCCTGGGATCGCTGAGTGGCTCTTGTACGCTGGGTGAGCGTTTTAAGCGCGTAGTTTTTGCTCTTGTACGCAGGGTGAGCGTATGCTATTGCCCCTCATGTAGGAGTACCTAAAATCGGGTCAACAGCATACGCTCACCCTGCTGCGATTGGGGTTGGCGTTCCGGTAGTCACACCTTCAGGGGTTGCGGGTATTCGGTATTCAACCATCGCGAACTACCATGTTTGCGGCTGGCAGAGGCTTTCGCGACTCCCGCGATTTATGCGTATGCCGCATCATGAGCGGGATCGTGAAAGCCTCTGCCAGCCAGCGACCCACACGGGAGCGAAACCGCAAACACCTCGCCAAGCCCTTACAAAATAACGTATCCACTCGCTAGAAAACACACCAATTACCGCCCAGTAACCTTCTTGATAACCGGCTTGATACTGTCCCGACTGGCGGGCAACACCGGGTAATTTTCACGCGGCATGTTCAGCACAATGCTGGTAGATGTCTCGGTCATGATGCAAAACTTGCTTACCACCGCGTCCAGATGCGCTACATCAATCACAGCAATCTCCAGCGTCCAGCTATCTTCACCGGTAACGTTAAACGCATTCACCACCTCTGGCGTTTGCTCTATCAGCTTCACCACACGGGCATACTCTGCACGCCCTACCCGCACCAGCGCGCGAATGCCGTAGCCCAGCGCGGCGTAATTGACCTTGGCCCGGTAACCCTCAATCACGCCTGCCAGTTCCAGCTTGCGCACACGTTCCGTCACTGCGGGTTGGCTCAGGTGCACACGGCGGCCCAGTTCGCTCATCGACAGGCGGGCATCGCGTTGCAGTTCTTGCAGAATGCGGCTGTCGTAATTGTCTATTTCAGAATTTGCAAAATTTCCCATTTATTTCATATTAGTAGTGTCCCAACGTTCTTCACAGGAGAGGCAGCTGTTTAGCCGCCAAATCCCGATTGAAATTCGCAGGGGTTGATGTAAGTAGTTGATTTAT
>JAYVTG010000139.1:0-2259 GCA_043774625.1 Polaromonas sp.
ATCAAATTTCAAATCGGCACCAAACAAAATCGCCCGCAAAGCCGCGCCAATATTGGCTCTGCTCCATTTCGTGGGCTCATTGACCGGACGGCAGTGGACCGAAATAAAGAAAGGGCTTGATACCAAATATATAGCAGAAAACCCAGAGTGTTGTTGGTGCCGGAGAGATGAATCGAACCAACGACCTTCTCATTACAAATGATAAGAAATAAGTGTTTGCAATCGTTGATTGTTGTCGCTACACTGTATATAAATCAACAAGTTACAGAAATTTAGCCGGATGGCCGCATTGCCTACTCGTTGATTAATATGCGGTTATATACAGCGTATTTGCCTACAAATCGCCTACAAGTTGCCTACAGATTGAAGGGGTGCCATGAAAAAGCAAATTAGTCGGGTTCGTTTGACCGCTGGCCGCGTGGATGCTTTCACCTGCCCGACCGACAAGCCCCAAGCCTTCCTATGGGACACCGACACGCCAACGCTGGCGCTACGGGCAACCCCCACGGGCCGCAAAACCTACGTCTTTGAATCACGCCTGAACGGGGCAACCATCCGGGTAACTATCGGCACGCTGACAGATTGGCCGATTGAAAAGGCACGGCGAAAGGCCCAAGGCTTGAAAATGCTGGTTGACAGTGGCACCGACCCGCGCGAGTTGGAGCGCCAGCAAGAGGCCGACAAGGCCGCTCAGTTGGTGGCTGCCGCCGCCCATGCCGTGACCGTGGGCGACCTATGGCCGCGCTACTTGAGCGAAGGCCACCCCAAGCGCAAAGAAGCATGGAAGCCGGGCTATCGCGCCGACATTGAATCTATGGCCGCGTCCGGTGGCGTACCAAAAAAAAGAGGGCAGGGTTTGACGCGACCGGGGCCATTGTTTCCATTGATGGCGCTGGCGCTGAGCGACGTGACCGAGGATGCCTTGCAAATCTGGTTCGAGCGTGAGGCCGTGGCAAGCAAGCATCAAGCCGCCCGCGCCCTGATGATGTTTCGCGGCTTCCTGCGCTGGTGCGCCGTTCGTCCTGAGTACCGCAAGCTGGTGAACCGCGAAGCTGGCCGCGCCCCGGCCATTCTGGAAAATTTACCCGCCAACATCAAGCGCACCGACGCATTGGAAGCCGCCCAAGTTACTGGCTGGTGGGCAGGCGTGGAACGACTGAGTAACTGCACCGCCAGTGTTTACTTGCGGGCCATGCTGCTGACCGGTGCGCGTAAAGAAGAATTGGCCGGGCTGACGTGGGCGAACGTGGATTTTCAGTGGAGCAAGCTGACCATTGCCGACAAGGTGGACGCAACCCGCACGATTCCATTGAGTCCGTATCTGGCGCAACTGCTGGCAACGCTGCCCCGCATCAATGCCCATGTGTTCGCCAGTAGCAGCAAATCGGGCCGGATTACTGACACCCGCGCCAGTCACGCCAAAGCCCTACAGAGCGCCGCGATTGATGGCCTGACTATCCACGGGCTGCGCCGTTCGTTTTCGCTGCTGGGGGAGGCTGCCGGTGCCCCTGCTGGCGCAATCGCGCAAGTGATGGGCCACAAGCCGAGCGCAACCGCTGAGGGCTACCGCCCGCGCAGTGTCGATGCCTTGCGCCCGTTTCTGGCAAAGATTGAGGCGCACATTCTGGAGCAGGCCGGGATTGTGTTCGATGCCGCCGTGGAGCCGGGCAAACTACGCGCGGTGAACTGAGGGGCCGCGCATGACCAAAAGGACCAACACATCCGACATTGCAAAACATAGCCAAAAAGCTATAATTGCTGTGCCTTGGACGGTGAACCTTCACCCGCTGGCCGATGCTGAACTCAAGACTATCCCGCTGGATATGCAAGCGCGATTCGTGCATATCGCGGAACTGCTGGAAGTATTCGGGCCGCAGCGCGTGGGCCTGCCGCATATCCGACCGCTTGAAGGCAAGTTATGGGAAATGCGAATGACGGGCCGCGACGGCATCGCCCGCGCCGTGTATGCCGCCGCCCAAGGCCATCGCCTGCTGGTGTTGCACGTCTTCATCAAGAAGACCCAAACGACGCCGCGCAAGACCATAGAGACCGCATTGAAACGATTGGAGGCCGCAGCATGAAAACCCTGAAAGACTTTAAGCGCGAGCTACTGGCCGACCCAGCCGCCCGCGCACAGTACGAAGCCCAAAGTGCTGAATTCAGTATGACCCACGAACTCATTGCCGCCCGTAGCCGCGCCGGTTTAACGCAAGGCGAAATCGCGCAGCGCATGGGCACCACGCAGAGCGTTATCGCCCG
>JAYVTG010000140.1:0-24082 GCA_043774625.1 Polaromonas sp.
ACTCAGATCGACATACTGCTTGGGAACAATCAAATGCCCGAACGTGAACCCGAGCAATGCGATCAGCAAAGCCTGTTTACAACGTTGGGACACTAGTGGCGATAGCACATTAATTAGACCATCATTCTTTTCATGTAAAGGAGTACATCACATGAGCGAATTTTTCAAAGACGTAGGCAAAATCAAGTACGAAGGCCCTGAGTCCAACAATCCTTTGGCCTACCGCTGGTATGACGAAAACCGCATGGTTTTGGGTAAACCGATGAAAGAGCAGATGCGCATGGCGGTGTGCTACTGGCACAACTTTTGCTGGAATGGTTTTGATCCGTTTGGCTACGATGGCACCTTGCAGCGCCCCTGGCAGCATATGGCTAACCCGATGGACGGTGCGCGTGCCAAGGCCGATGTGGCGTTTGAATTCTTCAGCAAGCTGGGTTTACCTTACTACTGCTTTCATGACCGCGACATTGCGCCAGAAGGTGCAACACCCAAAGACAGCGTGAACAATTTGAAGGCCATGGTGGATGTGCTGGGTCGCAAGCAGTCTGACACCGGTATCAAATTGCTCTGGGGTACGGCAAACGGTTTTAGCCATCGCCGCTTTATGTCGGGTGCTGCAACCAATCCCAACCCTGAAATTTTTGCATTGGCTGCATTGCAGGTGCGTGAAGCCATGAACGCCACCAAAACCCTGGGTGGCGAAAACTATGTGCTCTGGGGTGGCCGTGAAGGCTACGAAACCTTGCTCAATACCAATCTGCGCCACGAAGGTCAGCAATTTGGCCGCTTCTTGCAAATGGTGGTGGAATACAAACACAAGATCGGTCTGAAAGGGCATATTTTGATTGAACCCAAACCACGCGAGCCTTCCAAGCACCAATACGATTTTGACGTGGCTACCGTGTTTGGCATGTTGCAGCAATGGGGTCTGGAAAAAGAGGTCAAAGTCAACATCGAAGCCAACCACGCCACACTGGCGGGCCATAGTTTTGAACATGAAATTGCTACCGCCCAGGCGTTGGGTATTTTTGGCTCGATCGACATGAACCGGGGTGACATGCAATGCGGCTGGGATACAGACCAGTTCCCAAACAATGTGCCCGACACTGCGCTGGCTATGTACTACATCATGCAGGGTGGCGGGTTTACCACGGGTGGTTTGAACTTTGACGCCAAGGCCCGCCGTCAGTCACTGGATGGGATGGATATGTTCCATTCACACATTGGTGGTGTAGACGTATCTGCTCGGGCTTTGTTGATTGCCGAAAAGCTGATTGTGGATGGTCGGTTTGCTGGTTTTGTCAAAGACCGCTATGCAGGCTGGCAAGCTGACTGGGCGCAGAACGCATTGAATGGAAAAACCAATCTGGATGCCGTGGCTGACCATGCCTTGCAACGCAATATTGATGAGCCTCCCGTTTCAGGTCGCCAGGAGTACCTGGAAAACCTGGTGAATCGATTCTGTTGATTGGCAAGTCTTACGTACCGCTATGGCAGAGGCGTTTTATGAATTTTTTAGTATCCGGTGTGGTGGAAAAGATAGCAAAATAGGGCCATGCTAGCCTACCGCGCCGCCCTTCTTCGTTTTGCACCAGACCACAGCGCCGTTTACGACGCCGATGGCTTACTGGTGGTGAGTGACGATGGCAAGGTAGTGGCGGTAGGTGATTTCGCCAGTCTGCGCAGCAGGCTCGAAACGGAGTGGGCGCATGTGCAGGTGCAGCACTTCGCTGGCAGAATCATCGCTCCCGGATTTGTGGATATGCATGTGCATTACCCCCAGATTGACGTTATCGGCTCGCCCGCAGATAGCTTGCTGCCTTGGCTGGACAAATACACTTTTCCAGAAGAAAAACGCTTCGAAACCAGCGAATACAGTGCGCAAACAGCTACTTTCTTTATAGCAGAACTGCTACGTAACGGGGTCAGCACTGCGCTCACATTTGCTACCTCGCACGTCGCATCGGTCAACGCATTGTTTGAAGCTGCGCAAACCAGCGGCATGCGCATCATCACAGGCAAATGCTTGCAAGACCGCAACTGCCCTGACGGCGTGCGCGACGAGACGGAGCAGTCTTTGTTGGACACCGAAGCGCTGATTACCCGATGGCATAACCATGGCAAGCTCGGTTATGCCATCACGCCCCGCTTTGCACCTGCCTGCTCGCCCGCGCAGCTCACAGGCGCTGGCGACCTGGCCCGCAAGCACCCGACAGTGTGGGTGCAATCGCATGTGGCAGAAAACGCGCAGGAAATTGCCTGGGCGGCAGAACTTTTCCCTCAATCGCGCAGCTATTTGGGTGTGTACGATGACTTTGGCCTGCTGCGCCAACGCAGCGTCTACGCCCACTGCATCCATCTGGACGACGCAGACCGCGCCTTGCTGCACCACAGTGGCGCGGCAGCGGCAGTGTGCCCTACCAGTAACCTGTTTTTAGGCAGTGGTTTTTTTGACTATGCCAAAGCCGATGCAGCGGGCATGCCCTACGGCCTGGCCAGTGACGTGGGCGGTGGCACATCGTTCAGCCCGTTCAAAACCATGCTGGCAGCGTACTATGTGGCGCGATCGTCTGCCCTGTCGGGTGGCACGGCTAAACAAGCCATCACGCTGGCCCCACAGCACCTGTGGTGGCAACACACGGCAGGTGCAGCCAAGGCGCTGGGCCTGGGTGGCGTGGTGGGAAATTTGGCTGTGGGGTGCGATGCAGACTTTGTGGTGCTCAACCCGCAAGCCACGCCGCTCTTGGCACGGCGCACAGCGCGTGCACAGAGTCTGGATGAATTGCTCTTTGCGCTCATCGTTTTGGGTGATGAACGCGTGGTGGAACGCACGGTACTGGCTTAAAGCCTGCGTTAGCGCAAGCGCGCAATCAGCTCAAAAACACCCACCATGACTGGTTGGTGCAACATGTACCAGATCAGGCTCCAGGTGCCTAAAAATGCCAGCCTGCGTGTTGAAGCGGGAATGCTGCCAGTCAACAGTGCAGGCTTGTTTTTGAGCAGCCATTGCGCTGCGGCCATTCCCCACCACATCACGCCTAGCCATGGGACGAGGGGTACGTAGTCTTCGGTGATAGGTTTAGTGGATGTCAAGCCCAGCCAGTTGAAGGGCTTTTGGTTAAGAAATTGCAGAAATGCCAGCGTGGATATTGCGTAAGCAGCTATGAATTTAGTAGCTATTGCCAATCCACCTGCCAACCACAACCAGGCACCCCAGTGCGCACTGAGGCGCACGATGATCAGCATGACGGCAATGCCGTGCAGCACGCCAAAGTAGATAAAGCTCTTGGGAAACACCGCATACGAGCTGATGGAGACCAGGAGCGCACATGCGGCTACCTGCGCCCAGCGCCGCCAAAAGCGTTGCCAGGTTTGGCCCTGGTGCAGCGCGATGGCCTGGCCTGCGCCTGCGCAGAACAAGAACAGGCTGACGATGAATGTGCGCTGCCAGGTCCACAGCGGGTCACGATAAAAGTTTTGCGTAATCCATTGGTAGTGGTTCAGGTCAAAGAAAAAATGGTAGACCGTCATCCACACAATAGCCGCGCCGCGCAGAGCGTCCAGGCGGTCAAAGCGTTGGCAGTCTGGCGTGGGGTTCATGGGCACAAAGATACAAGGACGTTCATGTAAAGCGCTGAGTGTGCTGCGCTGGCTAGGCAACTGTTTTTGGAGCAGGCAACATTTTTTGCACCAGTGTCCACACACCCACACACAGCCCACCTGCTGCTACGCCTACTACTACATCCAGTAGCAATACGCCTGCGCCTTGTAGCCAACCCCAGTGAACCACCCATGCCTGTATTGCATGGTGCAACCATGGCCAGCCGTGTACCAAGATGCTACCGCCCACCATGAACATGGCAGCCGTGCCGACGATGGCCAGCGTTTTCATCAGGCGAGGTGCCAGCCACAGCAGACTGTGGCCCAGCGCGCGTGCGGTGTGGGTGCGCTTGCGCAAGAGCCAAAAACCCGCGTCGTCCAGCTTGACGATGCAGGCGACCGCGCCGTATACGCCAACGGTCATCATCAATGCGACTATGGCTATGACAGTGACTTGGTTGGCAAAGCTGGCCGCAGCCACGGTGCCCAGCGCTATGACGATGATTTCTGCCGACAGCACAAAGTCGGTGCGAATAGCGCCTTTGATTTTGTCTTTTTCATAAGCCACCAGATCAATGTCCGGGTTGGCGATGACCTGGCTGATTTCGCGTGCGTGGGCATCGTCCTCAGCCTGGCTATGCAGCAGTTTGTGGGCGATTTTCTCAAAACCCTCAAAACACAAATACGCACCGCCCACCATCAAGAGCGGCGTGATGGCCCAGGGCGCAAAATAACTGGTAGCCAGTGCCGCAGGTACCAGAATCAGCTTGTTGATAAAAGAACCTTTGGCCACCGCCCAGACGACGGGCAGTTCGCGCTCGGCCTGCACGCCAGCGACCTGCTGCGCGTTCAGTGCCAGGTCGTCACCCAGCACACCCGCAGTTTTTTGCGCTGCCACTTTGGTCATCACCGATACATCGTCCAGCAGCGTGGCGATGTCGTCCAGGAGGGCTAAGAGGCTGACGGACATGGCTTTACTTCATCCAGGCGCGCGCGTTGCGCCACAGTTGCATCCAGGGGCTGTGGGCGTTTTTGTCCAGGGGCGTGTAGCTGGACTGGATGTTGCGAAATACGCGTTCGGGGTGGGGCATCATGGCGGTGAATCTGCCATCAAGCGTGGTGACCGCAGTCAGGCCGCCTGGGCTGCCGTTGGGGTTGAAGGGGTAGGCCTGTGTGGCTGCGCCGTGGTTGTCGGTAAAGCGCATCGCGCTAATGACCTTGCTGGCATCGCCGCGCTGGCTGAAGTTGGCAAAACCTTCACCGTGGGCCACGGCTATCGGCAGGCGGCTCCCCTGCATGCCAGCAAAGAAGATGCTGGGGCTGTCCACCACTTCCACCATGCTCAGGCGCGCTTCAAAGCGCTCACTCTGGTTGGTCGTAAAGCGTGGCCAGGCGGCAGCACCGGGAATGATGTCGGCCAGCTCGGCAAACATCTGGCAACCATTGCACACGCCCAGGCCAAAGGTGTCGGTGTGGGCAAAAAAGGCTTCAAACTGGTCGCGCAATGGTGCGTTGAAGGTGATGCTGCGTGCCCAGCCGATGCCAGCGCCCAAGGTGTCGCCGTAGCTAAAACCCCCGCAGGCAACCATGCCTTGAAAGTCGGTCAATTTGGCGCGGCCGGTTTGCAGGTCGGTCATGTGCACGTCGAATGCCTCAAAGCCCGCTTCGGTAAAGGCATAGGCCATTTCCACATGCGAGTTGACGCCTTGCTCGCGCAAGATGGCGACTTTAGGGCGACTAAGTAACAAGCCCGCACTTGCGCCCGTTTTTGCTGAGCTTGTCGAAGCCGCTTCGACAAGCTCAGCTCGAACAGAATTAGTCGCTATTGATTTAGTAGCTGCTCGCGCATTATCTACGCTGGCTACAGCCAGTTTTTCTTCCAAATTCTGGTTCAAATGCACATGCAGGCCAGGATTGTGCAGGTCACCTATAGCCGCATGTTCGGCGTCTGCGCACGCGGGGTTGTCTCGGCCTTGGGCTATCTTCCAGCTCACGCTGTCCCACACCTGGTGCAGGTCTTGCAGTGGGGCTGCAAACACTTTTTTGGTGTCACGCCAAATAGTGATCTGGCCTTTGCCATCGTCCAGCTGCGCAGACGCGGGGCGGGTCTTGCCGATGAAGTGGCTGTGCTTGCTTAAACCATGCTCACGCAGCGTTTGCATCACGTGGTTGCGTTCGGCTGTAGCCACCTGAATCACCACACCCAGCTCTTCGTTGAACAGTGCTTGCAGGGTCAGCTCTTCGCGCCGCGCGCTCACTTGGCCGCTCCAGTTTTTGCTGTCACCATGTTCCATGCGGCTGTCGCTGATGCCGTCGCCTTCGGTCACCAGCATGTCCACATTCAGCGCAACGCCCACGTTGCCTGCAAAGGCCATTTCGCACACGGTGGCTATCAGGCCGCCGTCGCTCTTGTCGTGGTAGGCCATCACTTTGCCCTGTGCACGCAGGGCGTTGATGGCGTTGACCAGGTGGATGAGGTCTTGCGCATCGTGCAAATCAGGCACTTGCTGGCCCTCTTGGTTCAGCACCTGGGCCAGCACGCTGCCTGCCATGCGTTTGCTGCCGCGCCCCAGGTCGATCAAGATGAGGGTGGTATCCACTTCAGTAGCATTGAGTTGCGGCGTGAACGTGCCCCGCACATCGTGCAATGTGGCAAACGCGGTGACGATGAGCGACACGGGTGACGTAACCTTGTGCTGCGTGCCTGCATCATCCGTCCACTGCGTGCGCATCGACAGTGAGTCTTTACCCACGGGAATGCTGATGCCCAAGGCCGGGCACAGCTCCATGCCTACGGCTTTCACGGTGGCGTACAGCGCGGCGTCTTCGCCCGCCTCGCCGCACGCGGCCATCCAGTTGGCCGACAGCTTGACGCGCGGCAGTTCGATGGGCGCGGCCAGCAGGTTGGTGATAGCCTCGGCCACGGCCATGCGGCCCGAGGCGGGCGCGTTGAAGATGGCCAGCGGCGTGCGCTCGCCCATGGCCATGGCCTCGCCACAGAAGCCCTCGTAGTCGGCCAGCGTTACCGCGCAATCGGCCACCGGCACTTGCCAGGGGCCGACCATCTGGTCGCGGTGCGTAAGGCCGCCCACTGTGCGGTCACCAATGGTGATGAGAAAGCGCTTGCTGGCCACGGTGGGGTGGCTCAGCACGCTGATGATGCATTTTTCCAGGTCTACATTGGTGAGGTCGATAGGTTTGAAAGTGCGCGCAACGGTTTTCACGTCGCGGTGCATCTTGGGCGTTTTGCCCAACAGCACGTTCATTGGCATATCGACGGCAGCATCCACCTGCGTTTGGGCAGAGCTAGGCTCTGCCTGCGGGGACCCTTCGACTGGCTCGGGGCGAACGGGGCTAGATGCCACCGTCAGGTGGCGCTCTTCAGTGGTAACACCCACCACGGCAACCGGGCAACGCTCGCGCTCGCAAAAGCTTTTGAACAGCTCTAGCGACTCGGGCGCAATCGCCATCACGTAACGTTCCTGGCTTTCGTTGCACCAGATCTCTTTGGGTGCCAGGCCGCTTTCTTCCAGCGGAACGGCAGACAAATCAAAACGCGCACCGCGCTCGGCGTCGTTCACCAGTTCAGGAAAGGCGTTGCTCAAACCGCCCGCGCCCACGTCGTGAATCGCCAAAATAGGATTCGCCGTGCCCAGTTGCCAGCACTGGTTGATGACCTCTTGCGCGCGCCGCTCGATCTCGGGGTTGCCACGCTGCACCGAGTCAAAATCCAGGCTTGCCGCATTGGTGCCCGACGCCATCGAGCTGGCCGCGCTGCCGCCCATGCCAATGCGCATGCCGGGGCCGCCCAGCTGAATCAGCAAACTGCCCGCAGGAAATGCAATCTTGTGTGTCAAACCCGCGTCAATCGTGCCCAAGCCGCCCGCAATCATGATCGGCTTGTGGTAACCCCAGGTCTGCCCCGCAATGGTTTGTTCAAACGCACGAAAGTAGCCATTCAAATTGGGCCGCCCAAACTCGTTGTTGAACGCCGCACCGCCCAGCGGGCCTTCGGTCATGATCTGCCAAGGCTGCGCCATGTGGTTCGGAAAATTAAATGGGGTCAAATTAAATGGGGTCAGACCCCCTTTATGTGGCTCTCCTGTGGTCGCATCGTCAATTAATGGTGTTCTGACCCTATTTAATTGGCTTAAATTTGACACGGTAAAACCGGTCAAGCCTGCCTTGGGTTTGGACCCGCGGCCTGTTGCGCCTTCGTCGCGAATCTCGCCGCCTGCGCCGGTGGATGCGCCGGGGAAGGGGCTGATGGCGGTGGGGTGGTTGTGGGTTTCTACTTTCATCAGCACGTGCATCAATACGCTATGCTTTTCGTAGCTGCTCGCGCATATTCCTCGCTGGCTACTGGCAGTTTTTGCGTTAAAACGCTCAATGACAGAGCCTTCCATCACCGATGCATTGTCTGAATACGCAACGACCGTGTGCTGCGGTGCCAGTGCGTGCGTGTTGCGGATCATGCCAAACAAACTCTTGTCTTGCACGGCGCCGTCAATGGTGAACTGCGCGTTAAAAATCTTGTGGCGGCAGTGCTCGGAATTGGCCTGCGCAAACATCATCAATTCAACGTCGGTGGGGTTGCGTTGTAGGCCCGTAAAAGCGTCGAGCAAATAGACGATTTCGTCTTCGGCCAGCGCCAAACCAAACTCTTTGTTCGCAACGTCCAAAGCCTTGCGGCCCAAACCCAACACATCCACATGCCGCATGGACGCGGCTTGCACGCTGGCAAACAGTGCGCGCGGTGCGTCTGCGTCAAACGCCACGGACTCGGTCATGCGGTCGTGCAACAAGGCGGCCAGAGCGCCCTGCTGCTCGGGCTGCAAAGCCGCTTTGCCCAGCAAGGGCGTTTTCAGCACAAACGCATAGTGCAGGGCGCGTTCAACCCGGCCCACCTGCAGCCCACAGTTGCGTGCAATGTCGGTTGCCTTGGAGGCCCATGGCGACACGGTGCCCAGACGCGGCATGACGATGATCAGCTCGCCTTGAACGTGGGAAGAAGCAGGTTCACCATAGGTCAACAGCGCTTGCAGCGTGCTCTGCTGCGCGTCATCTAAAGCGGCAGCAGTAGACACCCAATGCACCCACTGCGTATGCACGGCAGTGACTTGCGGTGCAACGCTGTGCGCAAGTGCCAGCAGTTGTTGCGTTTTGGAAGCAGAGAGCGCACGGCCCCCGAGAAAAGTGGTGAGATGGGGGCTAAGAAGTGCAGTCACAGGGTGGTCGCTTTGAATCGCTGGCTGAGCTTTACAGAGCAGCAAGCCATGGTCGGTGGGACATAATGGGTAGTAACCCTAGATTGTACGGGTTGTGCGAACATCAAAACTGTGACTTTAAGGTTCATTTTTACCCCCGACGCACCCCCTGAGCGCAAACGCCCCGCCGTGCTGCTGGGTGTGGTGGCGCTGCACCTGGCGCTCTTGTGGGTGGTGAACCTGTATTGGCCCGTGCAGCAGGCCGTGCAAGCGGTGATAGTGCAGATTTTTAGCTCCAGCGCGCCGTCCAGCAGTGACAACGCCTCTATCGACGTCAATAGCCCGCCGCCACAGCGCGGCATCAGCCTGCAGCGCGCCCGCCGAACTGCTGCAAGCCTGAGTTTGCCGCCCCTGGTGGCGCAGCAAAGCACGCCGCTGCAAGTTACGCAGCAGGCCGCGCCCATTCGCCCGTCGCGCCAGCGCGCGCCCACCCGCAAACGCCCCGCTGAGCCGCCACCCGTGCAAACGGCTATTCTCAGGCGTGAGGAGCCGGTGGTTGCCGCACCCAAGCCCGACGAGGTGCCTGAGGAAAAACCGGCGGAGCCTGCCGTGGCGCAACTGCCCTCGCCACCGCCAGCCCCGCCACCGCCAGCCCCGCCACCGCCGGTGCCACCTGCGCCAGTACCTGTGCCAGCACCAGCGCCAGCACCCGTGCCGCCAGCGCCCCCGTCGCCTATACCGCCGCCGCCCCCTCCCGTGCAGCCCCCACCACCTCCTCCACCGCCGGTGCCACCTGCGCCAGCGCCACTACCGGTGCCTCCAGCACCAGTGCCAGCTCCCACGCCAGCGCCCGTGGCTGTGGCCGTGCCAACACCCGCCCCAGCGCCTGCTCCAATACCTGCCCCGGCTCCCACACCAGCGCCCGCGCCTGTACTCGCACCAGCCCCTGCGCCAGCGCCAACTCCTCCAGCAGCTCCCGCCCCCATCTTCGTCGCCCCCAGCCCACCCGCAACACCCAGCACCGCCAACCCCGTGGCCAGCCCGCGCTCAGCGCCCCCCGCACCGGCAACCGCCAGCCCTGGCCTGGCGGGCACGCTTGGTGCGCCCGCAGGCGGCAGTGCAGGCGCAGCCACAGGGGCGGCAGTGGGCGCGCCGTCTGGCGCTGCTACTGGCGTGCCCGGTGCAACAGGCTCGCCGCTGGGCACAGTGGCAGGCACTCCTGGCCCTTCTGCCAGTGCAGCCAGTGCAGCCAGTGGCGCGCGTGCGCCGCTCAACCTCAGCCTGCCGCGCAACCAGCCGGCCTACCCCTACCGCCCGCCGCTGGCCACCCAACCCAGCCTGGCAGACATGGCCAACAAACAACTGGCTCGCAAACCGCGAGACGCCTTTGCCGACAGCATCGAAAACGCGGGCGAGGTGGACTGCCTCAAAGTGGGCCCCAACGGCAGCTATAGTGGCCTGTTGGCTATCGGCCCGATTCTGAAACGACTCATTGAAGACAAGTGCCCCAAATGACCCATTCAGCCCGCACCCCACCCCCCGCTACATTCACCACGACCACCCCATTTGTTTCACCAGGAGCTTTCATGGCAACCTCACCTTCACCTGCATGGCGCACGTTACATGCTACTAAAAGAGTAGCTGCTTGTGCAATATCCACGCTGGCATTGGCCACTTTTACCTGCTTAATAGTGTCCAGCGCGCATGCGCAAGGCAGCGCGGCGGCGGTAGCCACTGCGGCTGCCGCAGCGACCAGCGCAGCCAACCCCTACGGCCTGGCCGCCATCTGGCTGCAAGGCGACTGGATCGCCAAACTCTGCCTGCTGTTGCTGGCGATCATGTCGATTGGCAGTTGGTATGTGCTGGTCAGCAAGTGGCTGGAACTGCGTCGCAACACGGCACACAGCGCGGCTGCCCACGGCGCGTTTGATACGGTGTACAACTACACCAGCAACCTGCGCAAGCTGGACGCTGAAAACCCGCTGCGCTACGTCGCCGCCGCAGGTGTAGACGCCGCTGCACAATTCAACCTGCTTAAGCCACGTGTGGACTACGACACCTGGCTTATCCGCGCCATTGAACAGGCTCTGTCCAAACTGCAAACGCAAATGCAAAGCGGCATGTCGGTGCTGGCTACCATTGGCTCCACCGCGCCCTTTGTGGGCCTGTTTGGCACGGTGTGGGCCATCTACAGCGCCCTTGTCAAAATCGGCGCTTCCGGCCAGGCGTCCATCGACCGCGTGGCCGGCCCTGTGGGCGAGGCACTCATCATGACGGCCATTGGCCTGGCCGTGGCCGTGCCCGCCGTGTTTGGCTACAACTGGTTGCTGCGCAAAAACAAGCTCGCGCTAGAGTCGATGCGCGGCTTTGGCTCCAAACTGCACATGGCGCTGTTAGCCGCGCCCGTGCAACCCGAAGAAAAGAAGTAAGCCATGGCACTCTCGCTTAACCACACAGACCATTACGACGACGACAGCGACGACGGCTGGATGGCCGAGATCAACACCACGCCCCTGGTAGACGTGATGCTGGTGCTGCTCATCATCTTTTTGCTCACCATCCCGGTGGTCAGCGCCACCGTGCAGCTCAATTTGCCGATAGAAACAGCCCAGCGGCGCGACACCAGCGGAGAATACATCGTCATCAGCGTAGACCGCGTGGGCAATTTTTACTTCAACGAAAACTTTGCCCCCAATATAGAGGCTCTGTCTGCCATGATCAGCCAGGTTGCCAGCCGCAGCCCGCAGCCCGAGCTGCACATCCGCGCCGACGCCAACGCCCCCTACGCCTTCGTAGGTCAGATCATCGACACCGCGCAAGGCTACGGCTTTGCACGCGTGGGGCTGATCACCGAGCCCGTGCCCGAGGCTAACAAACCTTTGGGTCAATAATTGCCGATAACGGGAAGTAAAAAATGAAGCTCTACACCAACCATCTGTCACCGCACCTGGGTAGCAACCAAGGTACCGATAGCAACGAAGCCCAGCCCATGATCGAGATGAACACCACGCCCCTGATCGACGTGATGCTGGTGCTGATTGTCATGCTCATCATCACCATCCCCGTGCAACTGCACAGCGTCAAACTGGATATGCCGTCTGCCCAGGTGAGCAAAGAAGAACCCCAGCTCGTTATCGTGCGCATGAACGCTGCGGGCTTTGTGCAGTGGAACGAAGAGTCCATGCCCGATGTGGCTACGCTGAGCGCGCGTATTGCGCAATCTGCTGGCAAGCCTGATCAACCCGAAGTGCACCTGCGACCATCTGCCGATACGCCTTATGCGTTTGTCGCAGCGTTTTTGGCCAATGCGCAAAGGGCGGGGCTGACGAAGGTGGGGGTCGTGAATTGACCGCTCACCCCGAGCTTGTCGATTCGTACATGGATTAGTCCGGTACCGCACCCGTCAGCCACGGATTTACCAACTTCACTCCCGTGTGCTCAAAATCCGCTACATTGCGCGTCACTACTTTAAAACCGTGCTTAATCGCACTGGCGGCAATCATCGCATCGCGTTCTGATCGCGGGTTGGGCACATGCAGAGCTGCGCACACGGTGGCGGTGTTGTCGGTGAATGGCACTATGCGCCCAGCAAAGGCGGCGTGCACGCCGGTTAGCCACACGCGCAGTGCGCTGCCTTCGGGCGGTGTACGGCGCTCCAGGGCCAAGATGCCTTTTTCTAGTTCCAGTATGGTGATGGCCGAGATGAACAGTCTGCTGGCGGGTTGTGCTGCTGCCCACATGCGCACTTGGGGCGACTGTTGGGGTTTGCCGTAGCGCAGTTCGGATATGACATTGGTGTCCAGAATAAACATGCGGTGCCAAACTTATTCAAACTGTGCAGTGCGGGTTTGAATGTTCAGGCGCGGTGGGTCAAATTCGATGTGCTCGCCACCGGCTATGGCATCCATCACGTCCAGCAGCGTGGGTTCGGCCACACCGGCTATGCGGTAGTAGTCGTCGATTTTGAGCAAGGCAAAAGCGGGTTTGCCACGGTCGGTAATAAACACCGGGCCATCCACGGCAGCCCGCTTGGCAGCGGACACATCGCGCGTGAAGTCTCGGCTAGAAAATGTATGGATCGACATGGTTTATTCCTGTTTCAATAATGTTTGTATGTTATGACAAATTATGTAAACTGTCAATTGACACCGCTGTGTTACTTACGCGGCATCAGGCCATTTCAGGTTAGATTCGGGTAATAAACCGCCGGATGTCAGCGTAGAATATGCGCGAGCAGCTACTAAATTTATAGCGTACTAATACCCTGACCACCATGCAATGCCGCCCGCACTGCATGGCTTGCTGCACTACACCATCCATCAGTTCACCCATAGGAGCCTTGATTTTCAAGGCATCAATTCAATTCCAAACGGCCTGAGCGCCCATGCAAACAACGCGAAGCACGCCACCGTAATAGCTACGCCCGCCAGCAGGGTGAGCCAAAAACCGATACGCGGCAGCAGGATTGGAAAGGCCAAAAACATGGGCAAGGTGGGCACCACGTACCAAAATGTGTAGCGGGCGTGGTTGGCAATCTTGTCGACGGGCTGCTTTTCTACATACAGCCAAATCAGCGCCAGCACGGTGACCAAAGGCAGCGCAGCAATAAAGCCGCCCAGCTTGTCGCTGCGTTTGGCAGTCTCAGAAACCAGCACTACCACGCCAGCGGTGAGCAGGTATTTGGTAATCAACCAGGTCATGTGGTCTCCTTGCAACAGATATATTTCTCTGAATGTTCTGAGTCTAAAAGATCAGCACTAAGCTCTAACCAGGCTTGCGCCGTCTATTTTTGCAGCTACTTTATCAAACGTCCACAATGGTCTTTCGCCCGCCACGTGCGCTAGAGCAACATGCATGCAGTCAGCAAAGTCCGCAGCCGCCTTCTTGTACAAACCCAGTGCAATCTCCACAGCGGCTTCGTTCTCAAAAGTCAACTCGGCAGCAGACATCAAGGCCGATAGATGGGCGTTTACTTGCGACTTGGATAGCTTGTAGTTTGACCGCAGCACCCATTCCAGTTCCAGCATCACGGTAATGGGCACATACAGCGTTTCGCCAGCACGCAAGGCGGCTTTTATCAGCCTGGTAACCGCAGCGAGCTGTAGCGCGTCATCTGCCACCAGATAGCGCACCAGCACATTGGTGTCCAGCGCTGCCATCAGTGCCAGGGGTTCATGTCTTCAATAGCCACTTTTTTGCCCTTTGGCACTTTGACCATGCCTGCCATGTCCACAATGGACTTGTTCTTGGCGCGCACGATGATGGTGCCGTCAGGCATCAGGTTCCACAGCAGGCGCGTTCCGGGCTGGCTATGCAAAGCCTCGCGGATGGGCTGCGGCACCGTGGTTTGGCCTTTGGTGGTGATGGTCGATTCGCTCATGTTAATTCCTTACTATTTTAATATTGTAAGGCAATTGATGCGATCATTCAGCAACTAGACTGGCATGTCGGGCTGTCAGCACATCGCCAACGCTCTGCAAAACCAGCTATCAAGCCCGAGCATGTGAAAGCGAAAAACCGGGTGCTTGCCTGGCAAAACTTGGCGGGTGAGCGGTTCTGCCAAAGTCAGCCCTTTGTCGCTATTGGTCAGCATCACCAGACCATCGCCGGTTTGTGTGGATGCCATGACGAAGGCGCGGTAGCCGGGGTTGTTTCCCCAATGCCATAAGAACGCGTCGTTGGCACTGCGTTCTATGCCCCAGCCCAATCCCCAGCTCAGGTTCAAGTCGGGATTTACGCTGACGGCAGCTTGGGTGATTTTGTCCACGGTGTGTGGGTCATTCAAAACAGCAACCAAGAATTTTGCGTAGTCTTGCGCGCTGGTGTACAGCGAGAACGCTGCAACCGGTGCCATAAGGTGAAAGGGTTGCCGTACGGTGCCGCTACGGATTGTTCCAGGTACAAACTGTTCTGCAAGGCGTGGAGTCCAGATGTACTCGCTATGGGTCATTGCCAGTGGTTTGAACACCTGTTCGCGCATCAACTCGTTTAACGGCAAGCCGGTGACGGCTTCTACCACGCGCTGTAGCAACACATAGCCTTCCCCCGAATAATGCCATTGGCTACCAGGGTTCAGGTCAAAGGTGAGCGGGCCATTGGCCCAGTTGGGCAAACCCGACGTATGGTTGAGCGCCATGCGTACCGTCACAGCATGCAGCCGCGCGTCTTTGACCAGATCGGTCGGAGAGGACTGCAAAAAAGGCTTTGAGGCATGCAGATAGCCTTGCGGCAAATAGTGAAGAACAGGCGCATCAAGGTCTAATTTGCCTTGCGCTACCAACTGCAAAACGGCATAGGCAAAAACTGGTTTGCTCAGAGATGCAGCTTGAAAAACACTGTCTACAGTCAATGCGGTGGCAGGCGAGCAGCTTGAGGCGGTTTTCACTGAGTCGAGTTGACGATTTTTGATAATGGCGACAGCTACAGCGCAAACGCCGCGCCGTGCGGCTAACTGTTGCATCGTAGTCTGCATGTCTGCAACGGGTGTAGCAGGTTCATTCACCGTGGCGCAACCGATGAGCAGCGCTGCACACAGTGCTGAAAATAGCAACTTGAACTGAGTGAAAGATGTAAGACGACTTCCGTGCGAAATAGTATGTGACTGCATGGAGTGGATTGTAGAGGGTTAAAATAGGTTGTTGCCAGCGTAGAATATGCGCGAGCAGCTACTAAATTCATAGCATACTAATATCCCGACCATCATGCAATGCCGCCCGCACTGCGCAGCCTGCTGCACTGCGCCGTCTATCAGTTCACCCATTCCAGGTATGCCGCAGGGCAAGCCGGCGGGGGTGGCTTGTGTGCAGCTGGATGCGGATTTTCGCTGCAAGATTTTTGGCTTGCCCAGCCGCCCGGAGGTGTGCGCGTCGCTGCGGCCCGCGCATGAGATGTGTGGTGACACAACCGAGCAGGCTTTGGTGTATTTGCGCAAGCTGGAACGGCTGACGCAGCCTTAGCGTCGTCGCTTCATGCACGTCGTTTCATGCATGTCGCTATGCATGTCGCTATGCACGTCGCTATGCACGTCGCTCCATCAACTGCGTCAAACAACTTCCCAGTTGTCAATCAAACGCGTGGTGCCCAGCTTGGCAGCGCCCAGTGCCACGAGTGATGTGGCTGCGTCGCCTGCCGAGGGTATTTGCAAATCAACCTGACGGCGCAGGGTCAAATAGTCGGGCTGCCAGCCGCGTGCGGACAGCGCTTGCGTGGCTTGCGCCTCCATGGTGGCAAAGTCGGTGCAGCCTGCTTTTACTTGTGCAATCAGTGTCTTGAGAGCCAGCGACAATTGCACGGCCTCGGTCAATTGCTCAGGGCTTAAAAAGCCATTGCGTGAGCTAAGCGCCAAGCCATTGCTGGCGCGGTGTGTGTCGCTTGCAACCATTTCTATGGGCATGGCAAACTGGCGCACCATATGGCACAGCACCATGTTTTGCTGGTGGTCTTTTTTGCCGAAGATGGCCACACGGGGTTGCACACATTGAAAGAGCTTCATCACCACGGTGCAAACGCCCACGAAAAAACCGGGGCGAAACTGCCCTTCCAAAATGTCGGCCAGCGCGGCGAGTGGGTGCACTTTGCAGGTTTGCGGTTCAGGGTACAAAGTTTTTTCGTCAGGTGCAAAAAGCACGTCGCAGCCAGCGGCTTGCAGTTGCGCGCAGTCGCCCTCCCAGGTGCGGGGGTATTTGTCAAAGTCTTCGTGCGGCAAAAATTGCAGGCGGTTGACGAAAATGCTGGCTACGGTGGTGTCGGTTTTACCGTCTAGCTTGCTAGCATTGGCGCGGTTGACGAGTGCCATATGGCCCGCATGCAAGTTACCCATGGTGGGCACAAAGGCACTGCGCTTGCCAGCTAAAGCGTCGCGCAGTTCAGAAATAGTGTGGCAAATTTTCATGAGCAAACGGTTAAAAACAAGAAATTATTTTCTCTTCTTTCGCGACTTTCGCGCTCAAAAAAGTCTTGCGCCAAACAAACAAAGCTTACCAAACCAAGCCTACCAGGCATGCAAGGCGTTGTCTGGAAACGCGCCAGTCTTTACCGCGTTGACATAGGCCTCAAACGCGGCCTTCACATCACCCGTATCTGCCATAAAGTTGCGTACAAACTTGGGCATTTTCCCCAGGTTAATGCCCAGCATGTCGTGCAGCACCAGCACCTGGCCCGCGCAGCCGTTGCCCGCGCCTATGCCAATGGTGTGGCAAGTGGGCAGCTCTTGGGTCAGTGCCGTGGCCAGCACTTGCGGCACCATCTCCAGTACTAGCATGGCTGCACCAGCGTCTTGCAGCTCGCGGGCGTGGCGGTGCATGGTGGCGGCGGCTTCTTCACCCTTGCCTTGCACGCGGTAACCGCCCAGTGCGTGCACGGTTTGCGGCGTCAGGCCCAGGTGCGCGCACACGGGTATGCCGCGCTCCACCAAAAAGCGCACCACGTCCGCCGTCCAGCCGCCTCCTTCCAGCTTGACCATGTGCGCGCCCGCCTGCATCAACACGGCGGCGCTGCGCAGGGCTTGCTCTTTGCTTTCCTGGTAGCTGCCAAAGGGCAGGTCGCCAATCAACCAGGCGGTGCCGCTGGTACGGTGCAGGCCGCGCGAGACAGACTCAACGTGGTAGCGCATGGTTTCCAGCGTGACACCCGTGGTGCTGGGCAGGCCCTGGCACACCATGCCCAGCGAGTCGCCTACCAAGATGCAGTCCACACCCGCTGCGTCGGCCACGCTGGCAAAGGTGGCGTCGTAGGCGGTGAGCATGGCGATTTTTTCGCCCCGTTCGCGCATCTCGTGCAGGCGCGGCAGGCTGACGGGTTTGCGCACGGCTTGCACAGACAGTTTGCCTGCGCCATAGACAGCGGTGTTTGCAGTAGTGTTGACGTTGGAGGGGGTTGGTTCAGTCATGGTGATTCCCGGCTATTTGGCGGGAGTCTAGCCGCAAATGCTGTCTTGTGCCGAAGATGTGTCGAACAAGTCTTCAAGTTTTGCACATTGGGTGGGGCTTTGCCTTTAACTCTACCCAGGGCGCAATGCAGCTTACAAAGTAGGCCGAGCCAACTTTGGCGCATCAGCAGTCGTCTGCACCGCACGCCCGGCTGCAAACGCAGCCTGCAACGTGGCAATGCGCTCTTGCGGGTCAACTGCGCCCGTAATGGCCGTGATGACTGCCACACCCGCTGCACCGCTGGCTGCGGCTTGTTGCGTGCGCTCTTCGTTCATGCCTGCAATGCCCACCACGGGCGTGGGTAGCACGCTGCTCCAATAGGCCAGGTTGCCATTGCCCTGCGGTAACCAGGGCATGTCTTTGCTGGCAGTGGCATGAATCGGGCCGCAGGCAATGTAGCTGGGTTGCACGGCCTTGGCCCGACACACTTCCCAGTAGCTGTGGGTGCTGATGCCCAGACGCACACCAGCGTTGGCAATGGCGTGCAAGTTAGCGATGGCCAGGTCTTCTTGCCCCAAATGCACGCCATACGCGCCTTCTTCGATAGCGATTTGCCAATGATCGTTGATGAATAATTGCACTTGCGCAGCGCGGGCGGCTGCAATGCTTAGCCTGATTTCATCGCGCAAGTTGACCTGTTGCGGATCTTTGATGCGCAGTTGCACGGTGCGCACACCGGCCTTGATAACGCGCTGCACCCAGGCTGCACTGTCTACTACGGCATATAAACCCAGCGTGGCATCAGAGAGTGCGGCAAACTTGACGGGCGGCGCGTCTGCCAACTGCCCAGGCAGGCTGAAGTGTGGCAGGTTGTCGATATGTGCTGCAAAATCAGTAGCTGGTCGCGCAGGTCCAGAGCCGCTTCCAGCCGCATACGAATGCCGTAGCGCGTGGGTCGTAGCCATTTTGGCGAGAATGATGGCGTCGATGCTGACATAACCCAACGCCAGCGCTGCCGCTGCGCTGGCGGCAAACACGCAGCCAGTGCCGTGGTTGTGGCGGGTAGCCACACGCGGCAAGCTGAGCCAGCCGCTGGCGTGCGGGGTGATGGCGTAGTCTTGGCTGCATTCACCCGCTGCATCGCCCCCCGTGATGACGACGCTGGCGCAACCCAGCGCTTGCAGAGCCACTGCGGCGGCTTCTACCTGCGCGGGTGTCACCAGTGGTGCGCAGCCCAGCAGGGCAGCGGCTTCCAGGCGGTTGGGGGTCATCAAAGTGGCTCGGGGTAGCAGGTCTTGTCGATAGGCTGCTAGCAACGCATCGCTGGCCAGGGCAGCGCCGGTGGAGGCGCGCAGAACCGGGTCGATCACCAGGGGCAACTGGGCATGGGTTTGGCGCAGTTTGTCCACATAGCGCGCTAACACCTGCGCATTGTCTGCGCTGCCCAGCATGCCGGTCTTGATGGCAGCGGGCGGCATGTCGGCAGCCAGGGCGCTGAGCTGTGCATCGAGCAAATCAGCACTTACGGCTTCTATGCGTTGCACGGCGGTGGAATTTTGTGCTGTGATGGCGGCAACTGCCGTGCAACCGTGCACACCAAAAGCTTGTAGCGCACGCAGGTCGGCTTGCAAACCTGCGCCGCCGCCGCTGTCTGATCCGGCGACCGTCCAGACGATGGGGGGCGCGTGGTTGGCGTTGGGTGCTGGGTTTTTGGAAACGGTTGTATGGTTCATCATAGTATCTGTATGCTATTAAAATAGTAGCTGCCCGCGCATATTCCACGATGGCAACGGGCACTTTTTATGGTTAAACATGGTTCTACAGCACAAAAGGCTGCCCCGTCACCGGCGTGGTGGCTACGGCCATGTCTTGCTTGGCCATGATGCCCGCTTCATACGCCAGTCGCCCGGCTTCAATGCCCAGTTTGAAGGCGCGGGCCATCGTCACCGGGTCATGCGCCAGCGCCACAGCAGAGTTGAGCAGCACGGCGTCAAAACCCAGTTCCATCGCTTGCACCGCATGCGCGGGCGAGCCAATGCCGGCGTCTACCACCAGCAGCGCTTGCGGCAAACGCTCGCGCAGCGTGCGCAGCGCCCAGGGGTTGTTGAGACCCTGACCCGAACCAATCGGCGCACCCCAGGGCATCAAAATCTTACAGCCCGCGTCCAGCAGGCGCTGGCAACTCACGAGGTCGTCCATGCAGTAGGGGAAAACTTCAAAACCCTCGCGTACCAGGGCAGTCGCAGCCGCCAGCAGTTCAAACGGGTCGGGCTGCAGGGTGTGTTCGTCGCCCACTACTTCCAGCTTGATCCAGTGGGTGCCAAACAGTTCGCGCGCCATTTGTGCCAGCGTAATGGCCTCGCGCGCAGTGCGGCAACCGGCGGTGTTGGGCAAGAGGCGTGCGCCGCTGGCCTGGATGAGTTTGTAAAAATCGCCTGGCGTACCACCTTGTGCCAATTGACGCTTGAGGCCCACGGTGACGACTTGGCTGCCTGATGCCGCAATAGCGTGTTGCAGCACAGCGGGGGATGGGTACTGCGCAGTGCCCAGAAAAAAGCGGCTGGTCAATGCAACATCGCCAATCCGTAGCGCATGGGATGCGTCGGTTTTCAAAGCGGCAGTATCTACAGCAGTCATGGCGCTAGCCTCCGGTAATGGCTTGAAAGGTAAACACGGCGTCACCGTCTGCCAACATGCGCGTCGCACGTGCAGTGCGCGGCACAAACTCGCCGTTGATGGCGCTGGCCAATGCGTCTGCGCGGTGGCCGGTGCGGGTGATCAGGTCTGCCAGCGTGCTGCCTGCGGGCAGTGCATACACATCGCCGTTGACCGTGACGTGCAGTACAGCGGTTGGGTGAATAGATAGACTAGCGTTGGACATGGTAATTCTTAGTGCGGTGCGTTGCATAACTCGGCCACAGCGAGTTCCACGAGCGCAGGTGCCAGCAACCAGCCGTGGCGAAACAAGCCGTTGATGCGGGTGATGCCGCTTTGAGTGTGCAACAGGGGCAGGTTGTCGGGCAAAGCGGGACGCAGATTGGCCTCAGAGTGGATGACCCGCGCCTCGGCAAGCTCGGGCACGATGCTGTGGGCGGCAGCCAGCAGCTCTACCGTGGTGCGCAGTGAGACGGGCGAGCGGTCTTCGCTTTCGATCTCGCTGGCACCGACCACAACGACATTACCAGGGCGCGGCACCAGGTAGACGCGGTGACGCGGGTGCAGCAAACGCAGCGGGCGTTGCAGCGTGACTCCAGGAGCATGCAGCCAGAAAATTTCGCCCC
Source organism: Polaromonas sp. (assembly GCA_043774625.1). Lineage (GTDB taxonomy): Bacteria > Pseudomonadota > Gammaproteobacteria > Burkholderiales > Burkholderiaceae_C > JAAFIP01. The sequence continues at coordinate 20,956 of JAYVTG010000140.1, forward strand.
GGACACCACGAACGCGGCGTACGCTATCAAGTGCTTCACCGCGAATGCGGTATGCGTTATCGGCTCCCGTGCCGCGCACATCAAACACCCAGTCAAACTGATGTTTGCCATGCGCAGTAGACAGCGTGTGTGCAGACACCGCTTGCACGCTCTGCCCCCAGTGCCAGCGCGCACCTGCCAGGGTCGCAGCATCCGCCATGCTCGCCATCGCCTGCACCGTATGAATATGCGCTTCTTGCGGCAGCAGCCAGGCATGTGCGGGGCCGTGCACAGAAGGTTCCAGCGTACGCAATTGTTCGGGCGTCAAGCGCTGGGGCGCATATTCTGCGGGTGCCTTGTGCACCAGCAAGTCCACCACACGGCGCGCCGCACCTTCGTCGGTGCGGTGCGCCAGCAGCAAGCTGCCCAGTGCTGCAAAAGCGACGGGTTGGGGCAAGGTAGCGATGATCTGTGGCCACAGCGCGAGCGAACGCAGCCCCCAGGCAAACACCTGCGCATTGGCGCATTCCAGCTCGGCTACAGGGCTAAGCATGCCCGCAGCCGTCCAGCCTGCGGCGTAAGGCGTGGCTGCAGGATGCCCGGGCGGCGTAGCACCAGGTGCAGGGTCAAACACCTCCACCCGGTGCCCAGCGCCAGACAATTGCAGCGCCAGCAAGCGCCCGAGCAGCCCCGCACCTGCTATGCCAATATGCATACCCACAGTCAACAGCCTGCGCGTGCGTTAAGCCTTGGCAATCGGAATATAAATCTCGCCACCCTTTTTGCGAAATTCATCCGACTTGGCCTGCATGCCATCGGCCAAAGCAGCCGCCTCGCTTACGCCCAGCTTGTCTGCATATTCGCGCACTTCCTGTGTGATCTTCATCGAACAAAACTTGGGGCCGCACATCGAGCAAAAGTGCGCTACCTTGGCACCGTCCGCTGGCAGCGTTTCATCGTGAAAATCACGCGCCGTGTCCGGGTCCAGGCTCAGGTTGAACTGGTCTTGCCAGCGAAAGTCAAAACGCGCCTTGGACAGTGCCTCGTCACGCGCTCGGGCGCTCGGGTGGCCCTTGGCTACGTCTGCCGCATGCGCTGCAATTTTGTAGGCAATGATGCCTTGCTTCACGTCGTCACGGTCTGGCAAACCCAGGTGTTCTTTGGGTGTCACGTAGCACAGCATGGCCGTGCCCATCCAGCCGATCATCGCGGCACCAATGGCACTGGCAATGTGGTCGTAGCCTGGTGCAATATCAATCGTCAAGGGGCCTAATGTGTAGAACGGGGCTTCGTGGCAATGCTTCAATTGCTCGTCCATATTGGCCTGAATCAAATGCATGGGCACATGGCCGGGGCCTTCGATCATCGTCTGCACGTCGTGCTTCCAGGCAATTTTGGTCAATTCACCCAGCGTGCGCAGTTCGGCAAATTGCGCTTCGTCGTTTGCGTCAGCCGCAGAACCGGGGCGCAAGCCATCGCCCAGCGAGAAGCTCACGTCGTAGGCCTTCATGATGTCGCAAATGTCTTCAAAATGCTCGTACAAAAAGCTTTCCTTGTGGTGCGAAATACACCACTTGGCCATGATGGAGCCGCCGCGCGACACAATGCCGGTGCGCCGCTTGGCCGTCATGGGGATAAACGGCAAACGAATGCCCGCATGGATGGTGAAGTAGTCCACGCCTTGCTCGGCCTGTTCAATCAGCGTGTCGCGAAAGATTTCCCAGGTCAAGTCTTCGGCCACGCCGCCCACCTTTTCCAGCGCCTGGTAAATGGGCACGGTGCCAATGGGCACGGGGCTGTTGCGAATGATCCAGTCGCGCGTGGTGTGGATGTTTTTGCCAGTGGACAAATCCATCACGTTGTCTGCGCCCCAGCGAATCGCCCACACCAGCTTTTCTACTTCTTCTTCAATGCTGGACGTGACGGCCGAATTGCCAATGTTGGCATTGATCTTGACGCGAAAATTGCGGCCAATAACCATCGGCTCTACTTCAGGGTGGTTGATGTTGGCAGGGATGATGGCGCGGCCACGGGCCACTTCGTCACGCACAAATTCAGGCGTGATGATTTTGGGAATGCTCGCGCCCATTGCATTGCCTGCCAGGCGCTGATTACGCTCGGTGTCGCTCAAATATTCTTCGGCCCAGGCCAGGCGACCGTTTTCGCGGATGGCGATGTATTCCATCTCGGGCGTGATGATGCCGCGTTTGGCGTAGTGCATTTGGCTCACATTGCCACCACCGCCAATGCCGCCTTTGGCGCGGCGCGGTGTACGTTGCAATGCGGCAGCTTCGGCGCGTAAAGCGTTGATGCTGTGGGCTTCGGGGTCGTTCGCATCCACAGCGCGGCGCTGGCCGTCGTCCAGCGCCTGACGAATGCGGCCTTCGTAGCTTTCGGTGTCCTGGCGCGCGTCTATCCAGGCACTGCGCAAATTGGCCAGGCCCTTGCGCACATTGATGTCAGCACTCGGGTCGGTGTAAGGGCCCGATGTGTCGTACAGGCAGGCGCTTTCGCCGTTGGACAGCGTGACTTCGCGCATGGGCACGCGCAGGTCTTGGTGCAGCAGGCCAGGTTCGAATACTTTTTGCGATGCAGGGAAAGGCTCGCGCGTGAGGGTGAGCAGTTGTGCCAGTTTGTCGGGAGCGTTCATCAGGGGGCCATCCTTTGGGTAACAAGCGCAGCCTAGGGCTTTGCTTTGGGTGCTCCGAAAGGTGTGGCAGGCGGCTTGCCAACCTGTGAAGGCGGTAAGCGTTTTCCTGGCAGCTCTTCTTACGTCGGTACGAACCGAGTCAAGTTCACGGGTTTGGGTTTTGCCATCTCAGCAACGTCACCACTATTAGCAGCGCTGCACCCCGGAGCAGTTTGGATTGTACAGGGCTGGGGGTCTTTGCTTTTTTGCGTTGGTTGGTTTGGGACTTTTGATTCTCTACGTTGGTTGGTTAGTTTGAGGTCTTTGACTACTCACATTGGTTGGTGGACTTTGGGTTTTAGCGCGCTTGGTTGGCAGGCTTTGGACGCGGGGTATGCGCTGCAAAAAACTTTCCTGATTAGTGACCTGCCTCAGACATGCGCAACACACGCAGCGGATGCGGTTTGGTTATAGCCAGTGCATGCAACAAACGAGGCACCATACTGGCCAAATCAAAGC
>JAYVTG010000141.1:0-28043 GCA_043774625.1 Polaromonas sp.
CCGTGTGGGTCGCTGGCTGGCAGAGGCTTTCACGATCCCGCTCATGATGCGGCATACGCATAAATCGCGGGAGTCGTGAAAGCCTCTGCCAGCCGCAAACATGGTGGTGCGCAATGGTTGAATACCGAATACCCGCAACCCCTGAGGCTGTGACTTTCCGAATATTCACGGCAATCGCAGCAGGGTGAGCGTATGCTGTTGACCCGATTTTAGGTACTCCTACATGAGGGGCAAGAGCATACGCTCACCCTGCGTACAAGACGAAGCCTCGACAGTAAGTCTCAACAGCAAACTTCAGGCCCAATTCTTGCTATGCTGTAGTCAGGAGAAAATCATGCCCGCCAGCACCGCCCATTACGACGAAATGCACGCCACATCGACCAGCGTGCGGCCACACTACAAAAATTACGACGCGTGGCTAAACCGCCAGCCGCCTGACCTGATGCGCGCCAGGCGCGAAGAAGCCGAGGTAATTTTTAGACGCGTCGGCATCACCTTCGCCGTCTATGGCGAAAAAGACGAAGACGGTGCTGGCAGCGAGCGCTTGATTCCGTTCGATTTGATTCCCCGCATCATCCCCGCCCACGAATGGCAGAGCATGGAAAAAGGCTTGGTGCAGCGCGTCACCGCGCTCAACCGCTTTGTGCACGACGTGTACCACGGCCAGGACATCATCAAAGCAGGCATCGTTCCCGCAGACCAAATTTTGACCAATGCCCAGTTTCGCCCAGAGATGGCGGGCGTTGACGTGCCCAACAATATTTACAGCCACATCTGTGGCATTGACATCGTACGCGCGCCAGACGCTCAGGGCAATGGCGAATACTACGTGCTGGAAGACAACCTGCGTGTGCCCAGCGGTGTGAGCTATATGCTGGAAAATCGCAAAATGATGATGCGGCTTTTCCCTGACCTGTTCGCGCAAAACAAGGTCGCCCCACAGGCGCATTACCCCGACTTGCTATTGGAAACGCTACGCAGCGTCAGCCCCGAGACCACGGCAGAACCCACTGTGGTCGTGCTCACCCCCGGCATGCACAATAGCGCGTATTTTGAACACGCGTTTTTGGCGCAGCAAATGGGCATTGAGCTGGTGGAAGGCCAAGACCTGTTTGTAAAAGACCGCTTTGTGTACATGCGCACCACGCAGGGCCCCAAGCGGGTCGATGTGATTTACCGCCGACTGGACGACGACTTTTTAGACCCCGCCGTGCACCGCCCAGGCAGCACACTAGGCTGCAAAGGTTTGCTCGATGCCTACCGCGCAGGCCATGTGACGATCTGCAACGCGCCGGGCACGGGTGTGGCAGACGACAAATCCATCTACCCCTATGTGCCCCAAATGATCGAGTTTTATTTGGGCGAAAAACCCATCCTGAACAACGTGCCCACCTACCTATGCCGCAACAATGACGATTTGCAATACACGCTGGACAATTTGAAAGACCTGGTGGTGAAAGAAGTGCACGGCGCTGGCGGCTACGGCATGCTGGTGGGCCCAGCGTCTACTACCAAAGAGATAGCAGCCTTTCGAGGCGCGCTGCTGGCTAACCCGTCAAATTACATCGCGCAACCCACCCTCAGCTTGTCTACCTGCCCCACCTATGTAGAAAGCGGCATAGCCCCGCGCCACATCGACCTGCGCCCCTTTGTACTGAGCGGCAAAACCGTGCAAATGGTGCCCGGCGGGTTGACGCGCGTGGCGCTGAAAGACGGTTCGCTGGTGGTCAACTCGTCCCAGGGTGGTGGCACCAAGGACACCTGGATTCTGGAGAAATAACATGCTGTCCCGCACCGCCGACCACCTCTTTTGGATGTCTCGCTACACCGAGCGCGCCGAGAACACCGCCCGCATGCTCGACATCAATTACCAAACATCGCTCTTGCCCCAATCTAGCGCTGCTGCCGCCATTGCATGGGGAGGCATGCTGTCCATCAGCGAGTTAACGCCGCTGTACGAAGCCTGGCACACAAGCGTCAACGGCAAAGAGGTGATGGAGTTTATGGTGAAAGACGAGTCCAACCCCTCGTCCATCGTCAGTTGCATCAAGTCCGCCCGCGAAAACGCCCGTGCCGTGCGCGGCACACTCACCACCGAAGTGTGGGAAACGCAAAACCAAACCTGGCTAGAAATCAAACGCATGATCAAGGCGGGTGACTTTGAAGCCGACCCAAGCAAGTTTTTTGAATGGGTGAAATTTCGCAGCCACTTATCACGCGGCGTGACGGTAGGCACCATGCTGATCGACGACGCCCTGCACTTCATGCGCTTGGGCACCTTTCTCGAGCGCGCCGACAACACCGCGCGTTTGGTCGATGTCAAGTTCCACTCGCTGCAGTCCGACCTGTATGGCGCTACAGGTGTCGATGGGGACGGGGCGCAGGAATACGACTTCTACCATTGGAGCGCCATTTTGCGCAGTGTCTCGGGCTTTGAGATTTACCGCAAGGTCTACCGCAACGTCATCCAACCCCAGCGCGTGGCCGAATTGTTGATGCTGCGCCCCGACATGCCGCGCTCGCTGGCCGCCTGCATGAACGCCGTAGTAGAAAACCTGAACCTGGTAGCCAACGAGCAATCGTCAGAAACCTTGCGCGTAGCAGGCAAACTGCGTGCAGACTTGCAGTTTGGCCGCATAGACGAAATTTTGGCAACCGGACTGCACGCGTATTTGACGCAGTTTTTGGACCGGGTAAATACGCTGGGGAAGAGGATTAGCCGTGATTTTTTGGTACCTTCTGCGGCTTGACCAATGTTCAATGAGATCGGCGCGGTATGAATCAGCGTGAAAAGAAGCAACTTTGGACGAGTATTGTCAAACGCGCCTATTGGGATCGCGCAGTGGAGCTGGCTGACTGGCAAGCGAAGATCAGCCAAGCGCATCGTTCTTATTTGCCGCAGGCGCTGCAAGGCTTTAGCGCGAAGGAGTTTGCAGCGTTGTATGGTGAGGTGGGCTTTTGCACAGATTGGCCGCGCTTGAAAGCGCGGGCGCAGCAGATTCAGCCTGAACTGGGGCGATTTTTTCCGCTATATGACCTGCTTTGGAGCCAGCTCATACAAGCAGGCGTGAATTTGCGACCGCATCTGTGGTGGTATGAGTTGCCCAAGGGGGAGAAAGAGTTTTTGCGCTGTGTGAGTCGGCAGCCAGGGCAGAGCATTTACAAAACAGCCAAAGATCTGGGCATGCAATACCGCCGTGCGCATGACTATGCGCAAGATTTGATGGCGCGAGGTATCGTGTTTGTGCGCAACGAGGCGGTGAACAACAGGCTGCAAAGCAGGTTGTATCCCAACGCTTCAATGGGCAAGAAAGAAGTGGCTCGATTGATCTGACCAGTATCACTAGTCTTTCGGGAAATACTGTTCAAATGAACCGAGCCACTTCTAACATCCCACCGAACCAAGCTGACATCAATGTGAAATCAGCACATTAGCCGGTATCCCCAAACCCTCGTGCAAGCGTCGAATCATTGCCAGCGTTAGGGGCCTGGTGCGGTTAAGCACTTCATAAACCCGGTTGCTTTTGCCTATCATCGGCTCCAAGTCTTTAACCGACAGGCCGTTTTGTTCCATTCGAAATTTGATGGCTTCAATCGGGTCTGGCGGGTCTATAGCAAAGTGCTTGGCTTCGTAGGCCTGTACCAAAGTCGCCAGCACGTCTAGGCGGTCGCCCGCAGGAGTGCCTAGATCAGGGTCTCGCTCCATCAATTTGGAGATTTCTTTTAGCGTAGCTTGGTAGCTTTTGTTGTCATGAATGGGTTGAATGTTCATTGCTTTGCTCCTTGAAGGTCATTGCATTTCTACAGTGTCTGCGTCAACTTTGTCGTATTGCGCGTGGGTGCCTAAAAATTTAATAAAAACCAGTTGCAACTTGTACGAGATTGCCACCACTAACCGAAAATCATTGCCTTTGATGTTGAAAACCACGCGGCGATTTTTCAAAATACTGGCGTTTGCATATTGCGCCTTGATGTCTGTAGGTTGCGTCCAACTCGCGTTGACGGCTTCTTCGTACCAGGCTCTCAGTGGTTGATCGGCATCTTTGTGCTTTACGCAAAAGTTCTTGAGTGTGGAGAGTGTGATCACGCGCATTGGGGTGAATTTTAGTCCCATTTTAGGACTATTCTGTGACTGACTATTAATAGATGCTTGCGCATATTCCACACGCGCTAAGAGGGGCTTTACCGGGCGGCGGGCTTACCCCTTACACCCCGTCCAGCATCATGACATCGACCAAATCCCCCACAGCCACATTACCCTGCGCATGGTGCAGCACGATGAGGCCGTTGGCTTGCACCATGCTGGACAAGACGCCCGAGCCTTGGTTGCCGGTGGTTTTGACGCTCAGGGAGCCGTCTGGCGCGCGGGTGACGATGCCGCGCTGGTATTCGGTGCGGCCAGGTTTTTTGCGCAGCGGCTCGGCGCTGGCGGCGCGCAGGTACAGCGGGGTGCCTGCGTATTTGACGGGGTTGGCACCCATCATGCGCAACAGGGCGGGGCGCACAAAGGCGAGCATGGTGACCATGACGGCGACCGGGTTGCCCGGTAGGCCGAAGAGGATGGCGCTTTTACTGGGGCTTGCAGAATTTGATTTGCTATTAATTTCGGAGCTGCTTGCGCATATTCCACGCTGGCTATCGGCTGATTTAACGGGTACATGTGCTGCAAAAATGCGCCCAACGGCCATGGGGCGGCCTGGGCGCATGGCGATCTTCCAGAAGGCAACGCCACCAGACTCTGCACCTGATTCAGCGCCAGATTCAGCGTCACCTGCCTCACCGCTGCCCGACGCACCATCGCCAGCTCCCAGCTTTTTCATCATCGCCTTGGTGTAGTCTGCCTCGCCCACGCTCACGCCGCCGCTGGTGATGATGGCGTCGGCTTGGCTTGCGGCGCTGCGAAAGGCAGCTTCGAGCAGGGCCGGGTCGTCGCGCACCACGCCCATGTCGATCACGTCTATGCCCAGTTGGGTGAGCATGCCGACCACGGTGTAGCGGTTGCTGTCGTAAATGGCGCCTTCGCGTGGCGCGTCGCCCAGGCTTAAAACTTCGTCGCCGGTAGAAAAGTAGGCTACCTTGAGTTTGCGCAAGACGGGCACCTGCGCAATATTCAAACTGGCCAGTAAGCCAAGCGCAGCGGGCGTGAGCAGCTCAGCTTTTGATAGTGCAGGCGCACCTTGCATCAGGTCTTCGCCTTTAAAGCGGCGGTTGTCGCCGGTTTGCAGCAGCTTGGCAGGAACCTCCATCACAGTCACCGCCGCGCTTGTCAAAACAGGCTGAGAGAGTGCGGCAGGTTCAGTGCGAACGGATGCAAATTCTTGCGGCACCACCGTGTCCAGCCCCTCGGGCATGATGGCTCCGGTCATGATTTTGACGCATTCGCCCGCACCCACCGCGCCTTGCCAGGCCTTGCCCGCCAGCGCAGTGCCGACGACTTTGAACCTGCTGGCACCCAGGCCAGTCAGCTCAGCCCCTCGAAACGCATACCCGTCCATGGCAGAGTTGTCGTGCGGCGGCACGCTGATGGGGGAAATCACGTCTTCAGCCAGCACGCGGCCCAGGGCGACAAACAGGCCCACGGTTTCTACTTCAGTCACCGGCTGCACCAGCTCGGCCAAAAACGCATTCACGGTGTCCGCAGGCAAAGCATGGGGGTCATAGCCCTGCAAGGCAGCGGCGATTTGGTCGATGGTTTTCATTACGGGTAATTCTAGGGTTTTCAGGGGGTGTCAGCTGCAAGCATTATTTGGCATATTCGTTGCATGGTGATAACCTGACTATCTGGTTAAGTTTTCTATTCCTCCAAACCTGATAACGCTGAATAATGGACGAAATGTCTTCTGTTATAGCTACTGAATCCCCTAAAAGCCAAACCCGCCAAGCCAACGAAGCAGTGATTTTGCAAGCCGCCGAGCGCGTGTTTGCAGGCGCAGGCTATGGCGGCGCCACCATGGCCATGATTGCGCAAGCCGCAGGTTTGCCCAAAGCAAACCTGCACTATTACTTTGGCAACAAACAAGTGTTGTACCGCGCGGTGCTCAACCACACCCTGCGGGACTGGCTGGCCCCGGTAGATGCCATCCACCTTGCAGCCGACCCGCGCACGGCGCTCGAATCCTACATTCGCGACAAAATGCGCATGTCGGCGCAGCGCCCGCATGCATCCAAGGTGTTTGCCAACGAACTGCTACACGGCGCGCCCGTGCTGAACGACTTGTTAAAAACCACGCTGCGCGAGATGGTGACCGAGAAAGCCGCTGTCATCGACGGCTGGATAGCGGCAGGCCGCATGGCTCAAGTGGACAGCGTCAATCTGTTCTTCACCATCTGGGCTGCCACGCAAACCTACGCCGACTTTGACGTGCAAATTCGCGCGGTGCTGGGGCAAGGTGGGTTTGAAGAGGCCGACCACGCCAGGGCGACCGAGCATGTGGTGTCGTTGATATTGCGGGGCTGTGGGTTGGCTGCGTAGCGCGGTTGTGAAAGAAAGCATACAATACATCATGCTTTCTAAACATACATCACTTCAAGCCTTCAGCCGTACCCAAATCTACCTGACCCAAGAGCAGCAGATGGAGCTGGACCGCCTTGCCAAACAAAACGATTGCAGCAAAAGTGAGCTTATACGCAGTGCGGTAGACCAGTTTATTGCGCAGCAAACCCAGGCGCTGGCTGCAAGCCAGGCGCTGCAAGCCAAAGGCATCAAACTGTTGGCAGGCATGTGGGCGGGTCGCAGTGACATGGCCAACCCTACAGACTACATACGCCAGCAGCGCCAGGCCAGGTTTTAGGCCATGCTGATCGACTCTGACGTGCTGATCTGGAGCATGCGCGGGCATGCTGGCGCGGTAAATGTCTTGAGCACTGTCTACCCCCTGTGCATGTCTGTGGTGACGTATATGGAATTAGCCCAAGGCTGCCGCAATAAAACAGAACTCAAACAGTTCAAAAAAGCATTGCAACTATGCAAAGCCATCATCGAGCCTTTGGACGAAGCCACCAGCGCCTTGGCCGCCCAACTGATAGACGCTTACGCACTACCCCACAGCTTGCGGGTTGCCGACGCGCTGATAGCCGCCACAGCCATAAGCCGTTCACTCACCCTGTTAACGGGCAATGGTAAACATTTTTCCAAAATTGATGGTTTAAGCCTCCGGGTCTTCACCCCCTAACCCCTTAAACCATAGCGTTTTGACTCTATCGTTGCTCAAGTTTTTGCTGCCCAGACACCTGGCCTTTTCGCGCCCAAATCCAGGCGCATGTGCAATTTGTCAACATACTGGCCATTCACCAGAATGGCGCGCGGCAGCAAACCCCAGGGTGTAAAACCAGCGCGTTCATACAGCCGATCTTCGGCTTACAGCGCGATAGAACCCAGCAATTGGCCTTTTTTGTCGAAAGCGCCCAACAAAAAATGCACACTGGTAGTCAGGCTGATGGTATCACCAAGGCGCGGTGCATACGCAGTGGCTGGTTTTTGCACCTCGATTGCGTAGTCAGACGTAAACGCCTCGGGCGACGTGCGCAGCGCCTCGTAGCGCAGGGCCTTGTAAGCGGGCAAGTCTGGTTTGGTGAGCTGGCGGATGGTCGTGGTCGGCATATGATCATTATCAATGGATTCCAGGCTGAACGCCGTGCCCAACGCGGTAGCGGCCAAAGCCGCCTGGAGTCGCTGGAATGTTGGAAAATATGCATAAAACAGGCGGTTGCCAGCGTAGAATATGCGCAAGCAGCTATTGAATATATAGCGTAACAATGTAAGGAAGAACGGATATGGGCGCGCAATGGAAAGCAAAAGGCAAAGAACTGGCGGCCAATGCCAGAGGCAAACTGTTTGGCAAACTGGTCAAAGAAATCGTGGTGGCCGCACGTAACGGCGCTGACCCCGCTGCCAACGCACGCCTGCGACTGGTGGTCGAGCAGGCGCGTAAAGTGTCCATGCCCAAGGAAACGCTGGAGCGGGCCATCAAAAAGGGCGCAGGCCTGACGGACGAGCCGGTGCATTTTGAACGCGTCATTTACGAAGGCTTTGCACCCCACCAGGTGCCGCTGATGGTCGAATGCCTGACTGATAACGTTAAACGGACGGCACCCGAGATGCGCGTGCTTTTCCGCAAAGGGCAATTGGGCACATCGGGTTCAGTGTCGTGGGACTTTAACCATGTTGGTTTGATCGAAGCGGCCCCCCTGCAAGCTGGCGCAGATGCTGATACCGCCGCTATAGAAGCAGGAGCGCAAGACCTGGAGCCGGGCGAAGAAGAGGGCACCACGCTCTTCATCACCGAGCCTGCCGACCTGGACACCGTCAGCCGTGCGCTGCCTGCGCAGGGCTTTAACGTGCTGTCGGTCAAGTTAGGCTACAAACCCAAAAACCCGGTGAACCCTGCCAGCCTGAGCGCGGATGCTTTGGCGGAAGTGGAAGCATTTTTAGCCGCTATTGACGAACACGACGACGTGCAAGAAATGTACGTCGGATTGGCAGGCTAAGGCTTGCGAGCCGATATGTACTATACTTTTAGTAGCAGCTTGCGCAATGTGGACGCTGACTAGCGCAGTGTAGACGCGGGCTAGCGCCCTAGATTAAGTCTTTTACGCGCTGCTGTAGCGCGGGTAACACGTCGGTCTCAAACCACGGGTTGCGAACTAACCAACGCTGGTTGCGTGGGCTGGGGTGGGGCATGGGCACTACGGTGGGCCAATGCGCTTTCCAGGCAGACACCACGTCGGTCACACTCTGCCCAACCTGCTGCTTTAAGTGCCAGGCCTGCGCATAACTGCCTATGACGAGGGTGAGTTCAATATGCGGCATGCATGCCAACAGCCTGTCGCGCCACGTTGGTGCGCATTCTGGCCTCGGCGGCAAATCGCCTGCCGTGCCCGTACCCGGAAAACAAAAACCCATCGGCAAGATAGCAATGCGGCTGGCGTCGTAAAACACCTCTTTGTCGATACCCATCCACTTGCGCAATCGGTCGCCGCTTGGATCATGAAAAGGAATGCCGCTCTCATGCGCTTTGCGCCCAGGTGCCTGGCCTGCGATCAAAATGCGGGCACGTGGGTCTATCTGAAATATAGGGCGCGGTGGCAATGGCAAATGATGTGCACAAAGGCTACAGGCGCGTGCTTGCGCAATCATCAGCTCGAATGATGAAGCAGCTTGTTTCGTATTGCCAAAAACAGATTGAGTAGCCATGGTTTAGATAATAGAACAGATATGCATTGGCGCAAACCAGGTGCTTGCTGATACCGCGAAAAACAAAGATACTGGCACCGACTACAAACAAGGGGGGGGGCCATGGCTTCATTGGTTGTCAGCAGTAGTGAGTTTGATGCCCTAACCAACCAGCAGGGGCTTTTTCCGCAGGAGTTCACATACCGCTTTCTGGTTGAAGGCGACTCGTGGATGGACCGCAGCAGCCTGTTTGCACCTGCACTGCTGCCTTGTTTGGCCAGAGAATTTGACAGGCAGGGGCAGGGCGACGCGCTGTTCATCAATGTTTCGCATTTTGGTGACACGATTGACAACATCGGGCGCTGCGCGAGCCGAGAATTTGGTCTGTGGCTGGCGACGCAATTTGCCTGGAAGTTTGATGCGATTTTGCTCAGTGGGGGTGGCAACGACTTCATCGACCTTGCCCGCGACCCTGAGCCCGGCACGGGTTTACTGGTCGATTTTCGCAATGCCGCGCCACCTGCCAGCAGCGACCAATGCATTCGAAAAAACGCGGTTGCCGCGCTAATCACTAACCAAGTAGACCCTGGTTTTGGCAAACTGTATGACGTAGTGCAAGGTGGCCAGTATGTGAACATTCCGATTTTTGTGAACAATTACGACGTGCCCACCGCGCGTTTTGCGCCTGCTGTGCCGGGTGGTGCCGCCTGGCTGGCCGACGCCTACAGCAAGAACGCCATACCGCAGGCACTGTGGCCTAGTGTCACGGACCAAATCTTCATCGACCTGCAAATGACGATTGCGTCTTGGGCCTGGAGCCGTGACAGCGTGCACATTGTGCCTACGGACGGCACGCTCATACCCGCAGTGCCGGGGACGACCGGGGACAGCAATGACTGGTTAAATGAGATCCACCCCAACAGCCAAGGTTGGCAAAAACTGGCCAAGGTATGGTACCCGGCCATCAAGGCTGTTTTGCTGTAGGTTAGACGGTAAATAGGGCTAATGCCAGCGTAGAATATGCGCGAGCAGCTATTAAAAATGTAGCATCCTGCGCTGGCTTACCCGTAATCAGCTAAACAGATTCTTCAGCTTGTCCGTCCAGCTATCGCCACTGGGCGAATGCTTGGCACCGCCCTTGCGGATCGACTCGTCAAACTCTTTGAGCAACTTGCGTTGGTGTTCGGTCAGCTTCACAGGTGTTTCAATCGCAATGTGGCAGTACAAATCGCCGGGGTAGCTGCTACGCACGCCCTTGATGCCTTTACCGCGCAAGCGGAAGGTTTTGCCCTGCTGCGTGCCGTCAGGAATGTCGATGCCTGCTTTGCCAGCCAGCGTGGGCACTTCAATCTCGCCGCCTAAAGCTGCGGTGGTAAAGCTCACCGGCACCTGGCAGTGCAGGTCGTCGCCGTCGCGCTCAAAAATCTCGTGCTTTGCCAAGCGAATTTCTATGTACAGGTCGCCTGCAGGCCCGCCGTTGCTGCCCGGTTCGCCATTGCCACTGCTGCGAATGCGCATGCCGTCGTCAATGCCCGCCGGGATTTTCACTTCCAGCGTTTTGTTGTTCTTGGTTTTGCCCACGCCATGGCAGGCCACGCAGGGCTCAGGAATGAGCTTGCCGGTGCCGCGGCACTGCGGGCAGGTTTGCTGCACAGAAAAAAAGCCTTGACGCATTTGCACCTGGCCGTGGCCCTGGCACGTCGTGCAGGTAATGGCCTTGGTGCCCGGCTTGGCACCGCTGCCGGTGCAGGTGGTGCAGTTGTCCCAGCTGGGGATGCGAATCTCGGCGTCTTTGCCGTTGGCCGCTTCTTCCAGCGTCACTTCCATCGCGTAGCTCAGGTCGCTGCCGCGATACACCTGGCGCCCACCGCTTTGCTGGCGGCGGCCACCGCCAAACACGTCGCCAAAAATATCGCCAAACGCTTCAGAAAAGCCACCAAAACCTTCGCCGCCACCCATACCGCCGCGGTTGGGGTCTACACCCGCATGGCCGTACTGGTCATACGCCGCTTTCTTTTGCGCGTCAGACAACATCTCGTAGGCTTCTTTGACCTCTTTGAACTTTTCTTCTGCCTTCTTCGCCTCATCCCCCTGGTTGCGGTCCGGGTGGTATTTCATCGCCATCTTGCGATAGGCTTTTTTGATTTCTTCATCAGAAGCGTTTTTAGGAACACCTAGAGATTCGTAGTAGTCGCGTTTAGCCATGGTGGTTTAGCAAGAGTAGCGTGTAAATGGGAGGTCTTGTGTGAGTGCAAACGCCGCGTTGATGATTTTGCAATCAATCAAACGCGGCGCGAGGCCTGAGCGGACTGGGTTTAGCCTTTTTTGACTTCTTTCACTTCTGCGTCCACCACATTGTCGTCTTTAGCCTTCGCATCGGCAGCGCCTGCACCAGCACCTGCTTCTGCGCCAGGGGCAGCACCTGCCGCGCCCGCAGCAGCTTGCGATGCCTGCATGTCTGCATACATCTTTTCGCCCAGTTTTTGTGCCGACAGTTCCAGCGCAGCTTGTTTTTGCTCAATCGCGGTTTTGTCCTCGCCTTTCAGGGCTTCTTCCAAATCCTTCAAACCGGCTTCAATTTTGTCTTTGTCGGCAGCGTCCAGCTTGTCGGCGTATTCGGTCATCGACTTTTTGGTGCTGTGCACCAGGGCGTCGGCCGTGTTGCGGGCCTGGATGAGTTCGAGTTTTTTCTTGTCGTCTTCGGCATTGATCTCGGCGTCTTTCACCATTTTTTCGATCTCGGCTTCGGTCAAACCCGAATTGGCTTTGATGGTGATCTTGTTTTCTTTGCCAGTGCCCTTGTCTTTGGCGCCCACATGCAAAATGCCGTTCGCGTCGATGTCAAAAGACACTTCAATTTGTGGTGTGCCGCGCGCTGCAGGTGGAATGCCTTCCAGGTTGAAGTCGCCCAGCGCCTTGTTGGCTACGGCCATTTCGCGTTCGCCCTGGTAAACCTTGATGGTTACCGCGGGCTGGTTGTCGTCGGCAGTAGAGAAGGTTTGTGCAAACTTGGTCGGGATGGTCGTGTTTTTCTTGATCATCTTGGTCATCACGCCGCCCAGGGTTTCGATACCCAAAGACAGCGGCGTTACGTCCAGCAGCAGCACGTCCTTGCGATCACCAGAGAGCACCTGGCCCTGAATCGCAGCGCCCACGGCCACGGCTTCGTCGGGGTTCACGTCTTTGCGTGGCTCCTTGCCAAAGATTTCCTTGACCTTCTCTTGCACCTTGGGCATACGCGTTTGACCGCCAACCAAGATCACGTCGTGAATGTCAGACATGCTCACACCCGCGTCTTTCATCGCGGTGCGGCACGGTGCTAGGGTGCGCTCGATCAGTTCGTCCACCAGGCTTTCCAACTTGGCGCGAGACAGCTTGACCAAGAGGTGCTTGGGGCCAGTCGCTGGGTCGTGCGCAATATACGGGATGTTGACTTCGGTCTGCACGCTGTTAGACAGTTCAATTTTGGCCTTTTCGGCACTGTCTTTCAGGCGCTGCAAGGCCACCACGTCTTTGGACAGGTCAATGCCGCTGTCTTTTTTGAACTCGGACACGATGAAGTCGATGATGCGCTGGTCAAAGTCTTCACCACCTAAAAAGGTGTCGCCGTTGGTGGACAACACTTCAAACTGCTTCTCACCGTCAACGTCGGCAATCTCGATGATGGACACGTCAAAGGTGCCGCCGCCCAAGTCGTACACGGCAATTTTGCGGTCGCCTTTTTCGTTTTTGTCCAGGCCAAAAGCCAGTGCGGCTGCGGTGGGTTCGTTAATGATGCGCTTAACGTCCAGACCGGCAATGCGACCTGCGTCTTTGGTGGCTTGGCGCTGGCTGTCGTTGAAGTAGGCAGGCACGGTAATGACGGCTTCGGTCACTTCTTCGCCCAAATAGTCTTCGGCGGTTTTCTTCATCTTGCGCAGCACGTCGGCGCTGACTTGCGGGGGCGCCATTTTCTTGCCACGCACTTCTACCCAGGCATCACCGTTGTCGGCTTTCACAATGCTAAAGGGCATCATGGCGATGTCTTTTTGCACTTCTTTTTCTTCAAAGCGGCGGCCAATCAGGCGCTTGACCGCGTACAGCGTGTTGCGCGGGTTGGTCACGGCCTGGCGTTTGGCAGTTGCGCCGACCAGCACTTCGCCGTCTTCCTGGTACGCGATGATGGACGGCGTAGTGCGTGCGCCCTCGCTGTTCTCAATCACCTTGGTAGTGTTGCCTTCCATGATGGCTACGCAACTGTTGGTGGTGCCCAGGTCAATGCCGATAATTCTTCCCATGATGTTCTCCGTTCGATCTAAAAAGTTGGATGTGTTGAATGTTTGGGTGAGGGGGTGGTTTTCAAGGGGTATTTGCGAGGGGACTTACGCGAAAGGCGCGAAAATTACGCGAAAATCGCAAAAGAAAACCAAAAAATAAACAGAAAAATAGTGTTTGAAAGAGTGGTTGAGAGTTTTTTTAATTTCTCTTTTTTGCGACTTTCGCGTAATTTTCGCGCCTTTCGCGTAAGTCCCTAAGTCCCTAAGTCCCTAATTCTCTAAGTCCCCAAGCCTTAAATAAACTACTTAGGTGCCGCCACAGTAACCAAGGCAGGCCGCAAGACGCGATCAGCGATGGTGTAGCCTTTTTGCAGCACGCTGACGATGGTGTTGGCCTCTTGGGTGGAATCGGCTGGCAAAGGCACCATGCTGATGGCCTGGTGCTTGTTGGGGTCAAACTTTTCGCCAGCGGGTGGGTCAATGGCCAGCACCTTGTTGCGCTCCAGCGCACCGGTCAACTGGCGCAAAGTTGCTTCGGCACCCTCGCGGATTTGCTCTGGGCTGGCGTCTTTGATGGCCAGGCCTGCGCTCAGGCTGTCAGCCACGGGTAGCAGGCTTTCGGCAAAGCTTTCGAGGGCAAATTTGCGCGCCTTGGCCACGTCTTCGTCTGCACGGCGGCGGGCATTTTGTACCTCGGCTTGGCCGCGAATGTACTGGTCTTGCAGATCAGCCACCTTGGCTTTGAGGGTGGCGGCTTCGGCCAGTGCCACGGTCAATGGGTCGGCAGCAGATTCTTTTTCAAAGGCAGCAGCGGCTATGGCGGCTTCAATTTCTTCGGCAGACGCATCAGACGGCACGCCCAGGTCGGCGGCTTGCTTGGCTAGGTGGGCAGCTTCTTCAGCACCAGGGGCTGCAGCGGGCGCATCGTTGATGCCAGGTGCTTGATTTTGTTCAGGTTTTTGTGGTTCAGACATGGCAAAAAGACGAAGTTTTCAGACTCACCGGAGATGGGGAATGGACAGGGAATTTCAAGGGGAGGTAGCAAAACTATCTGGATTGGCTGTTACAACTGACCAAAGAGAATGCTGTTGCAAAGCTTTTGCTATTAATTTGCTAGCTGCTTGCGCAGTATTTTAGCTGGCTATGGGTGTTTATCTCAATTTTTTCTACTGTGCGGCAGGAATTTTTGATCATTGCCTTTTTTGTGCGCGTGTATCGAACCGTCCATTGCGGTAGTTAGTGCGCAGGTTTTTTGTGCAAACTGGCCAAAACTGCAGACAAAAGAAGCGTAGCTGCCCCTGCCAGCATGGCCGCATTCAGCCCTGCCATATCGGCTAGCCAACCCGCTGCCACTGGCCCCACGGCCTGGCCACCGGCAAACGCCATGGTAGACAGGCTCATGGCTTTGGACCAGACAGACTGGGGCAGGGTGGCGCGAATCAGCGCCATGATGGAGCCTGGCACCATGAAGAACGAACCTCCCACCAGTAGTACTGACAACACCAGCATGGGCAAGCTGGGCGAGAGTAGCGGCAGCGCACTGCCCACACAGGTGCACAAGGTCGTGACGGCGAAAGTCTTGGTGGGCCACCAGCGCGACATGGGTCCCCGCCATATGCGGCCTGAGCCGATAGCGGCCAAGCCCATCAGCACCCACAGCGCGGTAGTGACTGCATTGCCCATCTGCATGCTTTTAAGCCAGGCGATTACAAACGTCATGTACACGATGTAGCCCACGCCGAAGAGAATGTAGGCCATGACGATCAGGCTGTAGCGGCTCCACTGGACGGGTGGAACTGGCGTTGTGTTGACAGGCGATGGGTCTTGCGACGGGGACTGCGTGGCGATACTTGCCAGCTCTGTTGCATCGTTACGCAAAGACTGCCAGGCCAGATACACGGGCCACAGCATCATCAGCGCAGCCACACAGCCCAGCATCATCCAGCCTGTTTGCCAGCCTACCAATCGCTCCAGCACCGGGTACAACACCAGGCCGCCCAATGCAATGCCCAGGCCACCGCCTGCGTAATACACGGCAATGGCGGCAGATGCCTTGGCGGGGTCGTGGCGGTAATAGACGGTTACCAGTGCACCGCCGCAGGCAAACACCCAGGCAGACCCTACACCTGCCAAAAAGCGCCACAACAGCATCCACTGCAATGACAAAGTCAGGCCGCACAGCAGCAATGTCAGCGTCGTTGCTATCAACCCTGCTATAAAAAGTGAAGCGGGCTTGTAGCGGGCGGCCAGTAATGCACCCAGTAAACCGCCCACACCGTAGCCGATGGAATTGGCCGTATTGAGCCAGCCCGACAGTGCATAGTCCCAGCCCAAGTCTTGCCGCATGACGGGCAAAAGCAAAGCGTAGGCAAAGCGCGCAAAACCGTTGACCACGGCAATGGCCATGGCGAAGACGACAGCTGCAAACAAGCTGTCCAGGGCTTTGCGGGGCATGTGAAATGCGTTGGCTAGTTAGCGCACGCCCAGCAGTTCTACGTCAAATTTCAAAGTGGCGTTGGGTGGAATCACGCCGCCAGCACCACGTGCACCGTAGCCTAGGGCTGCAGGAATGATGAGGGTGCGCTTGCCGCCCACTTGCATGCCGGCCACGCCTTCGTCCCAACCTTTGATGACCATGCCTGCGCCCAGGCTAAAACCAAACGGGTCGCCACGGTCTTTGCTGCTGTCAAACTTGGCACCTTGCACGCCGTCGTTAAACAGCCAGCCGGTGTAGTGCACCGATACTTGCTGGCCAGCGGTAGCGGTGGCACCCGCGCCAATGTCGGTGTCGGTGTATTGCAGGCCTGAAGGAGTGGTGATGGTGGTCATGGTGATGGGCTTTCTTGAAAACGATAAATGCTATAAAAATAGTAGCTGCTTACGCATGTTCTACGCTGGCTATAGGCTTATTTTCTTGTTAAAACTGTGTACAAATCTAAAGTGCTTGCATCAAACAGTCATCCAGAAGTTAAGCATAAAAAAAGCAGCCACTCGGGCTGCTTTGTATCAGCTAAAAACGATTTTAGCTGGGTATTTATTTCTTCTTGGCCTTGCTGCTGGCCCATTTGGTGGCAAAGCTGCCCATTTCGTTCATGCGGCGCAGCAGGTCTGCACCGGCAGTGGTGACGATGTAACCGTTGTCACCGTGGCCCACGAGGTTGGCTGCGCGCAGCTCTTTGAGGCGGGTGTTCAGGGTGTTGGGGGTAATGCCACCCACGCTGTCTTGTAACAGGCGAAAGGTTTGCGGGTGACCGTCTTTCAAAGCCCACAGCACGCGCATGGCGTAGCGTGATTCCAGCAGGTCAAATAAGGCATTAACGGCGGCATTGTCTTTAGCGCTCATGGGGTGCTTCTCCTAAAAAATGTAGTGATGTGATGAAAGAGCTTATTCGGGTAAGTGCCTCAAATATAACGCATTTTCAAAAAAACGCTACAAGTTTCATAGCTGCTTGCGCATTAAATATGGGGGCTTACCCCTGTTTTGTCGTTGTTTTGCTGCAATTGTGGCCTGCCTGGGGCTCCAAAGCGTCAGTCTGAGTATATTTTTTGTAGCAAACGCATCAGGGTTTTGCGTTCGGCGGCGCTTAAGTTGCAACTGGCGTCTATTTCAAGCTGGCTGGCCGTGGCTTCGGCTTGCTGCATCAGCAAACGGCCCGCTTCACTCAGGCTCAGGCTGATGGCCCGCTTGTCGTTGGGGTGCGGGTTGCGTTGCACCAATTGGCGCTTTTCCAGGCTGCCCAAAAGCCCCACAAAATTGGGCGGCAAAATGTTCAGGGTTGAGCATAACTGGCGAGACGTGACACCCGGATTGTGCGCAATGACGGACAGCACCGAAAAATCTACGGGTCGCAAGTTGTAGGGCGCCATCCGCTGCAAAAACACCTCAATGATGCTCAAGGTAGCGCGCCGCGTGTTGTAGCCCAACAGGCTTTGCAGGTAGCTGGTGTCTACTTTGTCAATGGCGGGCGGCTTTGCGGACATGTGAATTGCACCTGTTTAAAACGCTCTTGTTTTGCATTCAAAATTGCTGGCTACTTCTTTGTCGCCAAAGCCTTTGTACGTGGCTTCTGCTGGAAAAGCGCACAGCGGACGTGACCGGTTGGCAGCCCAGTCTTTGGGCAACTCGTCGTTTACACCGCCAGCATTGCCTGCGCCACGCGCGCTGGCTGTAATGGCTTGTGGCGCTATGCCGCGTTCAACCCAGTTGACCAAAGGCGAGAGCATGTCAAACTGGTCGGTGGCCGGGCCGCCCTGGCAATGGTTCATGCCCGGGACTGGAAAGTAGCGGGCAAAGTCGGCAGCTGTGCCGTTTTGAGTGCGGCTCAGGTTACCCATCCATTGCTGGGTGTCATTGGACGAAAAAATCGGGTCGCTTACCCCGTGGTACAGCACCATTTTTGCGCCGCGCGCCTTGAGAGCTGCAAGGTTTGTAGGGTTCTCAAAACCAGGTGGAGTCATCAAAGACATGCCAGATTCTTTGTGAATCTGGTTGCTGGCCTTGATTTGTGCCTGTAAGTCGTCAATATTGGCGGTCAATGGGGCGATAGGGCCGGACTCAGGCCGAAAAACCGTGCCCACCGACAGCGGGTCTAGCGCCAGAGAGTTGACAAATTTCCACGTCGCCCAGTTACTGCCTGCGATGCCAGGGTCAAATGAAAAGCCTGTACGCCCCATTATTTTGTGGATCTCCTGCATTTGTGCGCCCGTGAGGCAGCTGCCATTGCGCTCGCCGTCTTTCAGGCCATCCAGCGCATCGCACTTATCCAAAATAGCGTTGGCAACCGTTTGGCGTTCTTGCGCCGTGAAGGCGGTAGCCAGGTCGGGCAGAGTGGCGCTAGGGTTCAGGGGGTGCTGGATGGTGGCACCCGGTGTGGCCAGTTGGCTCCATTGCTGCGCCCCCCACAGCTGCTCCAGGGCAGACTCTGGCAAGCGGTAGCCGTCGTACTGGTCGCCGAAGCGGGCGGCAGCCACCATGGCGTGGCGGCCACCGTTAGAACAGCCGCCGATGTAAGAGCGGTCTGGCCCTTTGCCATAAGCCGATTGGATCAAAGTCTTGGCCGTGGGTGTGAGCTTGCCCACCGCCTGGTAGCCACAGTCCAACCGTGCTTGCGGTTCTGCACCAAAAAACGGGGTTTGCGCGCCCGTGTAGCCTGCGTCTGAGCTGATCACCGCAAAGCCTTGCATCAGCGCGCCACTCAAAGGCCCGCCGCCTGTGGCACCCAGTGCGGGTTGCACATTGCCGTCCAGTCCGCCATTGCCCTGGTAATAAAAGCGCCCGTTCCAGGCCGTGGGCAAACGCATCTCAAAACCAATTGCGTAGGCCCTGCCGTCAGTGCCGGTGCGTTTGTGCATGTGGCCCTTGACCAAACAATGCGCCGCCACGGGTTGGCCAGCCAGCATCAAGCTGCCAGCGGCTACTTGCGCCGCTGCGCTGAGACTGGTTTGGTCAAACTTGAATTGTTCGACTAGGGCCGCGCAGGTTTGCAATGCTGCACCCTGGGCTGCGCCAAGGCCTTGAGTATTGCTGCCGGACGAACCAGAGCCATCAGGACGATGAGCGCATGCAGACAACACAGCGGCTAGCAAAATGCCCATAGTTGGCAGGGCATAGGAGGCATGGGGCATAAAGAAGTGCTTCATGGTGACCTTTGGCGACATTAGGCTAGAGCGAATAGTTGGTGAAACCCAGCCCACTTGCAGTAGCGGGCTGAGGAGCTGAAGTGGGCTGCGTTCAGGAGTCGGCTCTAAAGCCCAGGGCCTGCACCAGTTTGCCCGCCAGCTCGCTGTCGGCCTTGAGGCGGCGCTCGTGTTCGCTGATGCTGGTGGGTTCTACATGGGCGGCCAGGGGTTGCATGGCGGCCACCACATCGGGCTGAATCAGAGCGGCGCGCAGCAGGGTAGAGGCGCGGTCTTTCACGGCCTGGGTTGCACCTGCGGGCATAAAGAAGCCAAACCATTCACGCACCACCAGTTCGTCAAAGCCTTGCTCTTTGTAGGTGGGTACATCAGGCGTAAACGGCAAGCGCGACGGGCCAGAAGTGGCCAGCAAGCGGACGCGGCCTGTTTTTAGGTGCCGAATCCAGTCGCCCAGAGGCGAAGACATACCCGCGATTTGCCCACCCAGCACTTGTGGAATGCCGGGGCCAGAGCCCGCAAAGGGAACTTTGGTGATCTGGAAATTAGCCAGGCTAGCCAAGCGCCCCGCCAGCAAGTGCGGCATGGAACCAGCGCCGGGGTTGCCAATGCTGGCTTTGTCAGGGTTGGCTTTCGCCCATTCCACAAACTGCTTGATGTTGGTGACTGTAGCCGGTACGACAGAGCCAACGGCAAATGCGTGGTCGGTGGCATGCCCAATGCTGATGGGCGAGACGTCGGACTGCTTGTAGGTGAGCTTGGAGTACGAGTGCGGGTAAATAGTGAGCATGGACACTGGTGTGTACAGCATGTGCGCAGCATCAGCGGGGGCAGACTTGAGTGTGAGCACGCCCAACTGGCCACCTGCGTCTGGCTTGTTGTCGATGATTACGTTGTCTGCATAGACGCCGCGCAGCTTCTCGCCCACGCGGCGCGCAAACGCGTCGGTGGTGCCACCGGGCGGAAAGCCAACAATGATGCGCAGCAACTCGGGGCGCGACGCGGCAAAAGCGGGCATGGCTCCCAAGCCAAGCGTGGCTGCTGCTGCACCGGTTTGAATAAATTGACGACGGTTGCCCATGGTGTCTCCTGGTGAACAACGAATGGAATGGTCAGTGTGAGCGTAGAACGGGGTGGTAAGAACAAGTGAGATGCAGGTGCGAAAAAGATTCGGCTCAAGGCTTTGGTGCAAAACCTGCGGGTGTCACGATAAGGGCCGCAGTGCCGTCGTGCAAGGCGGCAACCAAGGCAGCACGTTCTTTGAGCACCGCCCGCTGGTTGATGGAGCCTTTGTCGGTGATTTCGCCTTTGTCAATACTCGGTGGTTCGGTGATGACCACGGCGCGTGCAATGCGGCTGGCAGAACCGGTAGCCGTGTGGGCCAATTTATCTAGTAAATTCTTTAATGCCAGCGTCGTTACTGCGTGAGCAGCTATATTTTTCATAGTAGCCGTGTCGGGCAAACCTGCTGCTTTGCGCGCTGGGCCGAGGGCCGGAATGATCAGCGCACCCACTTCTTTTTCGTTCAAACCAGTGATGACCACGTCTTGCACCCACGGCGCGCCAGCGGCGATGATCTTGCCGCGCAGCGGGCCCACGCTGACATAGGTGCCCGTGGCAAGCTTGAAGTCTTCGGCAATCCGGCCATCAAAACGCAGGCCTTGGTGCGGGTCGTTTGCGTCGATCCACAGCACCGCGTCTCCGGTACAAAAAAAGCCT
The DNA here is from genome assembly GCA_043774625.1 of Polaromonas sp. Classification (GTDB taxonomy): domain Bacteria; phylum Pseudomonadota; class Gammaproteobacteria; order Burkholderiales; family Burkholderiaceae_C; genus JAAFIP01. Next base: position 20,782 of record JAYVTG010000141.1, read on the forward strand.
TCTTCGTCAAAGCTTTCTTTCGTTGCTGCGGGATTGCGCCAGTAACCGGGCGTGATATTGGGGCCACGGTAACGAATCTCCGCCTTGTCACCCATGGGCATGAGTTTCAAATCTAAACCAGGTGCTGGCAGGCCCAGGTCGCCGGCCTTGGAATTCATTTGGGTGACAAACAGGCCAAAGGGGCCAGACTCGGTCATGCCCAGGCCAGCGGTCATCACCACACGTTCGCCAAATTCTTGCTCGGCACTGGCGTACAGGCTGTCCCAAATGGGTTGCGCCAAAGCCGCGCCTGCGTAAAAAAGCTGGTGCACACGGGACAAAAAGTTGCGCCGCAACTGGGCGTCGGTCTTCATGGCATGGGCAATCGCCTCAAAGCCTACCGGCACGTTGAAGTACCAGGTGGGGGCGACCTCGCGCAGGTTTTGCAGCGTTTGTGGCAGTAAGGCGGGTGTGGGTTTGCCGTCGTCAATGTACAGCGTGCCGCCGTTGTAAATGACCATGAAAAAATTGTGGTTGCCACCTGCCGTGTGGTTCCAGGGCATCCAATCGACCAGTACCAGCGGCTCCCGCGTGATGGCGGGCATGGACTGGCGCATTTGCTGCTGGTTGGAGCAGACCATGCGCTGGGTGTTGATAACGGCTTTGGGTAATTTGGTGGAGCCGCTGGTAAACAGAAACTTGACGATGGTGTCGGGGCCGGTGGCGCGCATGGCAGCATCGACCTGGGGCGTGGCTGTGGTCTGCAATAAAGCATCAAAACCCGTGGTTGCCAGCGTAGAATATGCGCGAGCAGCTACTAAATTTGTAGCAACTTCTGTTTCTGGTGGTACCACAGCTTCAATGGCGCGGCCATAGCGCTGCCAGTCGGCGGCATAGACCAAACCTGGGGTGAGGGTATTGAACACATGGCGCAGCTTGTCAAAGTCTTGGCTTACCAAACTGTAGGCGGGCGAGACGGCGCAAAAAGGCACGCCTGCATACATGGCACCCAAGGCCAGCATGGCGTGTTCCAGGCTGTTCTCGCTGAGTATGGCCAGTGGCCGTTCGGCGTTCAGCCCACGGTCCAGCAAGGCTTGGCCGATGCTGCGGGCAGCGGCCAAGGCTTGTTTGAATGTGTGGTGCTTCCAGTCGCCACCCAGCGACTCGTCACGTCGAGCGTATACCGTGCGTTCGGGCGCGGCCTGCGCCCAATAGACCAGTTGGTCGGTCATGCGCAAGGGGTAGGGTTCAAGCGCCTGGTCGGCTTGCAGATAGGTCGTGCTGCCAGACTGGCGCACTATGGCGCGGGTCACGCCAAATTTGAAATCGCGGTATTTGTCAGCGCACATGGTGTTATTGAGCCTTGACTTTTGCTGCGCGGCCTTCCAGAAAATCGCGCACACGCGCTTGGGCTTCGGGGGCGGTTTCGACGATGGAGGCCATCAAAGACTCGGTAAACAAACCGTGGTCTGCAGACTGTTCGGCAATGCGGGGTAAGGCTTGCAGCAGGGCGTAATTGGTCATGGGGGCATTGGTGGCAATGCGTGTGGCCAGTTCCATCGCCTTGGCCAGCGCCTGGCCTTGCGGCACCAGGTATTGCGCAAAACCGACCGGCACGGCTTCAAACGCTTTGTACACGCGGCCCGTCAGCATCATGTCTAGCATGCGGTGCACGCCAATGAGTTTGGGTGCCCGCACCGAGCCGCCGCCGCCCACAAAAATACCACGCGCACCTTCGGGAAAGGCAAAAAACGCAGACTCGTCAGCCACACGAATATGGCAACTCGATGCCAACTCCATGCCACCGCCCACACAGGCTCCGTGAATGGCGGCCACCACAGGCACGGGGCCTTTCTCAATCGCGTCAAACACGCGATGCCAAATGCGTGAATGCATCAAACCTTCGACCGACGTGCGGCCTTTGATCTCGCTCAGGTCCAGTCCTGCGCAAAAGTGCTCCCCTTCGCCCGTCAACACCACGGCGCGGGTGGCGCTGGGCAAATGGGTAAAAATATGCTCCAGTGCCAATACCAGGTTGTCACTGATGGCATTGCGCTTGGCTGGGCGACACAAAGTAATGACAGCCACAGCGTCTTGCATGACCAGCGAAATTTCGCTTAAATCAGGTGATGCAGGATGAGAGAGTTGCATTGCAAAAATTTCCAAAATAGATTATATTCAATAACTAATTAAAGCCCTTTTTCTATTGAGATAACAGCGTAGTTACTCGCTGTTGCACATGTGTGGCTAGACTTCAATTCAGGCTGACCCAGCGCCGCATTCCCACCGAAGAATTCGCCCAGGCTGCGCGTGAGAACAGCGATATGATGATGGCTTTTGGCAGCATCGACCCGCACTAAGCCAAGATGGGTGCGCGCGAGGCCGAGCGCTTGATTAAAGAAGAGGGCGTGCGCGGCTTCAAGTTTCACCCCACCGTGCAGGGTTACCACCCTTACGACAAGATGGCCTGGCCGATCTACGAAGTGATCAATGCGCACAAATTGCCGACTATTTTTCACACCGGGCACAGCGGCATTGGCAGCGGCATGCGTTGCGGTGGCAATTTGCGGCTGGAATACAGTAACCCCATGCACCTGGACGACGTAGCCATCAGCTTTCCCGACATGCAAATTGTGATGGCGCACCCGAGTTTTCCGTGGCAAGACGAGGCGCTGAGTGTGGCAACGCACTAGCCGAACGTGTGGATTGATTTGAGCGGCTAGTCGCCCAAATACTTTCCCAAACAGTTGGTGCGCTACGCCAACACGCTCTTGAAAGACCGCGTGCTGTTTGGCTCAGACTACCCGCTTATCACCCCTGAGCGCTGGATGAAAGACTTTGAAGAAGCGGGTTTCAAACCCGAAGTGATGCCAGGAATATTGAAGGGCAATGCGGTTCGGTTGTTGGGTTTGACTTAAACCATTTGCTATACTTTATATAGCTGCTTGCGCATATTCCATGCTGGCAAACGGGCTAAATACCATCTAAAATCCGCATCAACCTACAAAACGCCTTTGGGAGGCCTGGGAATCTTCTTGTATTTGATCAAACGCGCTGTCTCGATTTTTTCTTTCTTTACGGCGCGTTCGGCATCCAGCTTTTGTCCCACCACCAGCCACTGTGCAAACTCTTCAGGCGTTTCCAGCGTGATGCGGCCCAGTGCGCCTTGGCGAAATTCGTAGATCACGATTTCCGCAGCTTTTTGCAGGTTGATGCGACCACCACCCAGCACGGCGCCGCGCTTTTTGCCGATGGCGGCAAGCAAATCTTCGCTTTTCATGTCAGGCGTGATCGCTATGGCGTAACGCTTTTGCAGTAGAGCTGGGTAGTGAGGGATCAAATAGTCCAGCAGTTCCAGCGCCACTTCTTCTTCGTCAAATGCATTGCGGCCCATGCCGCCGCTGGCCGCCAGGTTGTAGCCGCTTTTGGCCACAATGATGCGCGGCCACAGCATGCCGGGGGTGTCCCACAAATAGAAGTCGTCCGCCAGGGCTATGCGCTGCTCCAGCTTGGTAATGCCGGGTTCATCGCCCGTTTTGGTGGCGCGTTTGCCTGTGAGCGTGTTGATGAGTGTGGATTTGCCGACGTTGGGAATGCCACAAATGAGCACACGCAGTGGCTTGACCATGCCACCACGCAACGGGGCCAGCGCACGGCTGGCGGCGATGAGGGCGCGGGCTGGTGCGGTTTCGCTCGCATCCAGTGCGATGGCGCGGGTGCTGGGCAGGGCGTTGTAATGCGCCAGCCACTGGGTAGTGCGCGCAGGGTCAGCCAAATCTTGCTTGTTCAAAATTTTGAGCGTGGGCTTGCCCGCCGTCAGTTCGGCCAGCATGGGGTTGGCGCTGCTGGCGGGCAGGCGCGCGTCCAGCATTTCGATGACGACATCTATCTCGCTGATGCGCTGCGCAATGGCGGTTTTGGTCAAATGCATGTGACCGGGGAACCATTGGATTGCCATGGAATGTGCTTTACTGTTGAACGTTAAGAGAAAGACAATGCTATGAAAGTAATAGCTGCTCGCGCACATTCTACGCTGGCATTAGCCATATTTGATAGGTAAATGGCCTGCCCGGAGGGGATCGAACCCCCGACCCACAGCTTAGAAGGCTGTTGCTCTATCCAACTGAGCTACGGACAGTCAAAAATCTTCAAATCCACAAACAAAATCGCCCCGCTAGAACTTTGTGAACAAAGGGCCTGCGAGGCGAGAAGTTGGTTAAAAAATTGGTCGGAGTACAAGGATTCGAACCTTGGACCCCCTGGTCCCAAACCAGGTGCGCTACCAGACTGCGCCACACTCCGAAGCATGTATTTTAACGCGATTTTCGCCGCTTTTCAGCGCACCCTGTGCTTTTCATGGGATGCAAATGCTTTTCGGCTTAGCGCCGTTTACCATAGCGCCCCTGCCTTAACGTTTTTGGTATTGCGTCTTGCCAAAAAGTATTTCTCGTTCTTTGTCTCCTGTAATCGGTTTGCGCAAATCAGCCAGCACCTGGCAACCACGCTGCACGGCAGGGCGCGTCTCTAGGCCGTCAAACCATTTCTTCAAATGCGGGTAGTCCGTCAACTCAATGCCTTGGGCTTTCCAGTTGCGCAGCCAGGGGTAGATGGCCATATCGGCAATGCTGTAGTCTTTGCCAGCGATGAACCGGTTGGCCGATAACTGCCGGTCAATCACGCCGTAAATGCGCTTGGCTTCGTTGGTGTAACGGTCGATGGCATAGGGCAGTTTTTCGGGCGCGTAAATACGAAAGTGGTGGTTTTGCCCCAGCATGGGCCCCACACCACCCATCTGAAACATCAGCCATTGCAGCACATCGTATTTGGCACGGTCAGTTTTGGGCATAAATTTGCCAGTCTTGGCAGCTAAATAGACCAAAATGGCGCCCGATTCAAAGACAGATATTGGCTTGCCGTCAGGCCCGTTAGGGTCTACCAGGGCGGGTATTTTGTTATTCGGGCTGATTTTTAAAAAATCGGGCTGAAACTGGTCGCCACTGCCAATATTGACGGGAACGGCCCGATAGGGCAGGTTGCATTCTTCCAACATGATGTGGACTTTGTGCCCATTGGGCGTAGGCCAAGAATAAACTTCAATCATTGTGTGATACCTTTCAGTTTGTTACTTTATTCCAAATCTGAGATCCATGTTTAGCAAATTGAAGAGTGCGCTCGGTTTAGGCAACAAGTCGAAAGACGCTGCGACCAATGCTGTCGCCAACAGCACTATTTTGGGTGCCAGCAAGCTGTCGCAATGGGCCAGCGGACAAGGCTTGAGCTTTTCCAACCGCGAAGGCGGGCGTGGTTATCAGATGGAGGGAAAAATCGGCGGCAAACCCTGGCGCATGGAGCGTGGCCGCCCGTCGCGTGACTTTATACAGGGAGAAGAATTGCGCGCACGCGCAGAGCTGGGTGTGCGTAACGACGTCGCGGTGATGGTCATGACACGGCAACTGAAAAGTGACCTGGACAAGCGCGCATTTGCACTTTATACCGACACACTGCAGACCGTAGCTGACCTCAGCCTGCCTGAAGAAATGCGCTGGCTGGCCATTTACGAGGAAATGGGCTGGGAAGGTTTGGGCAAGTCTTTTGTCAACCACTACGCCATCTTGGCTAACAGCCGAGAGAACGCCATGGCCTGGGTGAGCCAGGACTTGGTCAACAGCCTCATGGCATGGCCCGATATGGATCCCGCCTCGCCCAAGATCTTGATGTTGCTGCGCGGCAAAGCCTATTTGCGCATGCAATACACGCAAGACGACCAGCCCACGTTGGAGCATGCCGTCAGCGTGTTTACCGCTGCCTGCGAACAGGCTTTGTCTAATTTATCTACCGATTTAACGCTGTAGCCAGCGCAGAATATGCGCGGGGAGCTATTAAAATATTAGCAAACGACGTCCCCCAGTCTTATCACGACAGTGGACGATTGCCAAGTCAACCCCTGGTAATGGGCATCTCAACTTCCGTTTTTACCAACGCATATTTGCCAAGCTCCAGCTTGGCAATGGCGTTGCGGTGCACTTCGTCCGGGCCATCGGCGTAGCGCAGCGTGCGCGCCGCTGTGTAGGCATAGGCTAGCGGAAAATCATCGCACATGCCACCGCCGCCGTGTACCTGCATGGCCCAGTCAATCACCTGGCAGGCCATGCTGGGGGCAACCACCTTGATCATGGCGATATCGTTTTTGGCAACTTTATTACCAGCAACGTCCATCAGCCAAGCGGTCTTTAAGGTGAGCAGGCGGCTCATGTCGATCTTGCAGCGCGCTTCGGCAATGCGTTCCAGCGTGACGGTTTGCGCGGCGATGGGTTTGCCAAAGGCGACGCGGCTGCTGGCGCGCTTGCACATGAGTTCTAGCGCGCGTTCTGCCAAACCGACCAGACGCATGCAGTGGTGAACGCGCCCCGGGCCCAGGCGACCCTGGGCGATTTCAAAGCCACGGCCTTCGCCCAGCAAAATGCTGTCTGCGGGCACGCGCACATTGGTAAAGGTCATCTCGCAATGGCCGTGGGGTGCGTCGTCATAACCAAACACCGTCAGCGGGCGCACGACCTTGATGCCAGGCGCATCCGCAGGCACCACGACCATGCTTTGCTGGCTGTGGCGGGGTGCGTCGGGGTCGGTCTTGCCCATGGTGATGTAGACGGCGCAACGCGGGTCGCCTGCGCCCGATATCCACCATTTGCGGCCATTGATGACGTAGTCGTTGCCATCTTTTTGAATACGGGTAGCGATATTAGTAGCGTCGCTCGATGCCACATCGGGCTCGGTCATGGCAAAGGCAGAGCGAATCTCGCCGCGCAGCAAAGGCTTGAGCCAGCGGTTGCGGATGGCGTCTGACCCATAGCGGGCCAGTGTTTCCATGTTGCCGGTATCGGGCGCCGAGCAGTTGAACACTTCAGACGCCCAGACTACGCGACCCATGATCTCGGCCAGTGGTGCGTATTCTTGGTTCGTCAAGCCCGCGCCGCCAAACAGCGGGTCACCGCCAAAACCGGCAATCTGCGCCGTGTCTTTGGGCAACCACAGGTTCCATAAACCTTGCTTTTGGGCAAGGGGTTTGAGCTTTTCAATCGTTTGCAAAGGCGTCCAGCGTTTGCCAGCAGCCGTGTTGGCTTCAATCTCGTCGTGGTACGCCTTCTCGTTGGGGTAAATATGGTCGTCAAAAAACTGTAGCAACTGCGCTTGGAGTTGTTTTACGCGGGGTGAATAGTCAAAGTCCATGGTGTTGTGCTCCGGTATGTGGTTTGTTTTGGGCTGGGGGTTGGGGGAGGGGAATA
>JAYVTG010000142.1:0-19879 GCA_043774625.1 Polaromonas sp.
TTACTATCCCAGCTACAAACATCCTGCCAAAAAATGGCGCGTCAAAATAGGCGCTACGCCCCAGTGGTTCAAAGCCAAAAGCGGTGTGCGCACCAAGGCGCTGTCCGGCGCGGCCCGCGTAGCCAAATACCGCCCCCAGAAATTCAATTAACGCGACCGTGTACCAACCCAATTAAATGGGGTCAGAACACAATTAATTCGCACCATCAGCAACCACCCCATGGCAGACCCCCAAAACAATGACGCAAAGGCAGACGAGCTGGCAGGCACCGAGCAGCCCTTTGTCGCGCATCTGGTGGAGCTACGCGACCGTTTGCTGTACTGCGTGTACGGCCTGGTGGTGGCGGGCATTATTTTGGCCATCTACCCAGGCCCTGGAGGCTTGATCGACCTGATCGCCCAGCCCATCATGGCCCACATGCCGCCGGGCTCCAAGCTGATTGCGGTCGATGTGTTCTCGCCGTTTTTTGTGCCTATCAAGGTATTGTTGATGGGCGCGGTGCTGTTGTCATTGCCCTGGTTGATGTACCAGATGTGGATGTTTGTAGCGCCCGGTCTGTACAGCCACGAGAAAAAATTTGCATTGCCGCTCATTTTGTTTGGCAGCCTGCTGGCCTACACCGGCATTGCCTTTGTGCAACTCTTCGTGCTGGACAAAATGTTCCAGTTCATTCAAAAATTTACGCCCGCAGCGGTCGCTGCCACACCTGATATTTCAAGCTACGTTGAGTCCATTCTTAGCCTCTACATCGCCTTTGGCCTGGCCTTTCAAGTGCCCATCGTCGTGATACTGCTTACACGCTTTAATATCGTTACGGTTGAAAAACTCAAAGAGTTTCGCGGCTACTTTATAGTCGTGGCCTTCGTGCTGGCTGCCGTCGTCACACCGCCAGACGTCATCTCTCAACTCGCCTTGGCGGTACCCATGTGTCTTTTGTATGAGATAGGTATCCTAGCGTCGCAATACCTCGTCAAAAGCGCCAAGGCCGCTGAAACAGCAGAAGAAAAAAGCGAAGGCTCGGTTTGAGCTGCCAAATTCAGCCACTGAATCCCGCTGTGCATCAGCGGCGCTAAAAATTCAACGCCTTGTTTTACTACGGACGCTGCTGCGGCTTCGCCTTGGGTCGCACGCCAGGAGATACTTCCAACTCCAGCGCCTTGTCTGCGCGACGAATCGCAAATTTGGCAGGCGCACCGGGTTTAAGTGCCGCTACGCTACCCAGTAATTCAGACACATTGCTCACGGGCTTGGTTGCCACAGCGGTTATCACGTCGCCGGGTTTAATGCCTGCCTGTGCAGCCGGGCCATTTTGCAGCACGCCGGTGATGATGACGCCTGCCAGCGCGTCTTTGCCCATCTTCAGATTGAAGGTTTCTGCCAGTTCTGGTGTCAACTCTTGCGGCTCGACACCGATCCAACCGCGCGTCACCACGCCGTCTTTGACAATGCCTTCCATCACCTGTTTGGCCGTGGTCACCGGTATGGCAAAGCCAATGCCCATGCTGCCACCGCTGCGCGAGTAAATGGCCGTGTTGATACCCAGCAAGTTGCCGTTTACATCGACCAAAGCGCCACCAGAATTGCCGGGGTTGATGGCAGCATCGGTCTGGATAAAGTTTTCAAAAGTGTTAATGCCCAAGTGGTTGCGCCCTAGCGCACTCACAATGCCACTGGTAACCGTTTGGCCCACGCCGAATGGGTTGCCGATGGCGAGCACCTGGTCGCCCACTTGCAACGCGTCCGAGCTGCCCAGCACGATGACGGGCAGTTTGTCCATGTCAATTTTTAAAATGGCCAAATCACTGTCAGGGTCGGTGCCTATCACCTTGGCCTTGGTGCGCCGCATATCGTTCAGCATGACTTCAATCTCGTCCGCTCCCTCGACCACATGGTTATTCGTCAAAATGTAACCACTGGGGCTGACGATGACGCCACTGCCCAGGCCCGTTTGCGGTTCTTCGCTCCGGTCACCGTAAAAAAACTTGAACCAGGGGTCATTGCTATTCGGATTTTTCAGCGCCGCCTTGCTGGTGCTGATGCTGACCACGGCGGCAGAGGCCTTTTGGGCTGCAACCCGAAAGCTGCCAGCGGGCACCACGGCGGAGTTGCTAGGGCTAGCCTGCAGCGTGGGTACTACCGTGTCACTTGTAACAACACTACGCCGGTTGAGCCATTGTGGTTGCAACGTTGCCACAACAAAGTAGCCAGCCAGGAACAAAGTCACGCATTGTGCAAAGAAGAGCCAGATTTTTTTCATGGGTGAATCGTAGATTGAATTACAGAAGTTACCTTGAGTACCATTTTGCAGAAATAGCATCAACGTGCCTAGATTAATATCGGGGCGAAGCGCCAAACTTCAAACCCTCCGCGCACTTTTAATAACCATGATGCTAGCATCATGTGGAGGTGGAGGCGGTGGTGATCCGACTTCTGCCGCAGTCACGCAAAACACCTCGACGCCAAGCACCACGTCCACGACACCGAGTACTACGTCTACGACACCGAGTACTACGTCCACGACACCGAGTACCGGTTTGAAAATATCTGAAGTATCGACCAGAGCCTATACCAATGACAGCACTTGGTTCGAGGTGTACAACCCCACAGGGGCGACTATAGACCTGTCGGGTTACAGCTTGAGCAGTACGGCATACAACACATCGACATCCAGCATGTCTACCAGCACTTTTGCATTGCCCAGCCTGAGCATTGCTGCCGGGGGCTATGCAGTCGTGGCAGCCAAGACCTATCCATTGCTGACCAATGGCCCCAAGATGGTCTATGTTGCCAATGGCACCAAGTACCCTAGCTGGAGCAGCAGCGGATTCATTGAGCTGGTGCGCACATCTGATGCCACGACGGCTGATTTTGTGCGCTTTGGTTTCGACACCACTGTTCCAAAGACAACTTCTGCTTGGTCTGGCGCATCGGTGCCTTCCATCCCTACTGGCACAACAACCATCGGTAAATCAATCGTGCGTTTGCTCACCAGCGGCATGACCGACACCAACGCAGCCGGTGACTGGTCTGTGGTGAATTTTGCTACGCCGGGTGGCCCTAACGATGTCGCTGTGGGCGTGGTCGATAGTGACAATGATGGCATTCCTGATTCAGCGAAAGTTTTGGGAGGCACCTTTGCGGGGCTTGATTTGTACGCCATGGGGGCAAGACAGGGCGGCAGAGATATTTTTCTTGAAATTCAGGCCATGGACATGGACCCAGCCGCTCTGGCAGTTGACCCTGGCATGGTACCTCAGCAAGTTGCGTTGCAAAAAGTGGTGGACGCCTTCGCTGCCAAGAATATTCGCTTGCACATTGATGCTGGTTCGCGCTTTAGTGCAACGTTCAATCCGGTTTTGTTTAACCTGGGTGGTGGCAATGCAGCAGGCTCAATTCCTTATGCGCCTTGCACCAGCTTCCCCAGTGCCCTGCCGACAGCAGCGACACAGCTCACTGGTTGCAGCAACTTTTACGCACACAAAAACAGTAATTTTGACGTGCGCCGTCGCCCAATTTCCCATTACAACTTGTTTGCCAATTCGCAATTGACAACGGGTTTGGCTGGCTCGTCGGGGTATGCGGAAATCATCGGAAATGACTCGATGCTGACCATGGGGCACTGGGGCTTTTCCACCACCACAGCTCAAAACACCAATATCTTGAACAATATGCAAGCTAGTACCTTGATGCATGAGTTCGGCCACAACCTGGGCCTGCAACATGGTGGCTTTGAGTCGACGAACAACTACAAGCCCAACTACCTGAGCATCATGAACTACATGTACCAGCTTGCAGGTTTGCCGGGCTCAGTCAATACGGTAAGCGCTGCTGACCGTTACAAATACTATGTCGATGGATTGAATAGAACACCCAGGAATCAATGCCTTCTGAGTAACTCAGCGTGCGGCACCAGCTTCATCATTGATTATTCCGACGGTTCGAGTGCGCAGTTGGATGAGCTTGCACTCACAGAATCGAGTCTGATCGGCCGTGGTGCGCTCACTGCGGCTGACTATGCAGACTGGAACCTCACGGGTCTGCTTGAAGCAATACCCTATCCATTGGATCTCAACCGCGATGGCTCTTTCCTGGTTTTGAGAGACTATAACGACTGGGCCAATATCGTGCTGCCTTTTGCCCGCAACTTTGCCGGAGCCAATTCAGGGGCAAGCAATGCACCCACCGTCAGCACCTTGAAGCGCGCCAACCCCATGCGCGACCATGACAAGACCTTTGAAAAGGAAGAACCGCCCAGTGACCAGCTCTTGCGCGAAATACGCTCGGGCGCGTTGCCCGGTTTTCGGCGGTAATATAGGCCATGCATAACAAGGCTACCTCTTTCTTCGCGCTGGGTGCATTGGCGCTGGCCGTGTCCACTGCCGCTCTGGCGCAAATGCCGCAAGGCGCGTTGCGGGTGCTGGGCATAGAGCCGTCCCCCATGGACAGCAGTGTCAGCGGCACCTTACAGTCGGCGGCGGTGCAAAACCGGCAGTTACATCTGGTAGTGCAAGGCCTGCAGGCACCCGTGGTGGTAGCACCTTGGACGCCTGCTTTGCCTTCGGTGGCAGCGTTTAAAAATCCCAAGCCGCAAGACACGCAAACCGTGCAAGTGCGCAGCGCCATGAACCCTTTTGGCCCCACGCAGAGCATCAGCGTGCAACGCAGCACGCAAAGCCAGCCCTGGCTGACCGTGCAAACCGGCGCGCAGTCGGGCCAAAAACTGGTGGATAACTGGACAGTTTTAAACACGGCAGACCGTTGGTGGCTGCTGCAAGCGTCGCCGTCGGGCGAGCAGCGCAGCTACCTCCATGGTGTGCAGCGCATCCGTGCCTACAACGCCAATTGGTGTGTGTACCCCATGGCACGAGCAGCTTCGCAAGAAGTGCCTGCTTTGCTGGACTGGGTTTTAGTACAGTTGCCAGCGGGTCGCACCGTCTGCCCGCGTTAACGCCAGGGCATGTTTTTGATTGATTAACCCAGGCTTATCGGGCGTTATACGGGATCGGTGGCAGGGTAGCGTTGGCCTGCCCGCAAGGCGCGAACTGGCTGGCCAGGCGTTGGGCGTAGCCGTGCACCAGGTTGGGTCGCTTGCGTTCATCGCCTCCTCTATACTTGCCTCACCATGACGACCCGTTCCACCATTACCCAGGCGTTTGATGCTTTGCTGCAACCCGAGCGCTTCAAGGACTATGGCCCCAATGGGCTGCAGGTCGAAGGCAAAGACGAGGTGCAGCACATCGTCTCCGGTGTTACGGCATCTCTGGCCCTGATAGATGCAGCCATCGCCGCCCAGGCAGACGCCATTTTTGTGCACCACGGCCTGTTCTGGCGTGGGCAAGACGGGCGCGTGACCGGCTGGATGAAGCAGCGCCTGCAAAAACTGCTGGCGCACGACATCAACCTGTACGCCTACCACCTGCCGCTGGACGCGCACCCCATGCTGGGCAATAACGCGCAACTGGCTGTGCAACTGGGTTTGACCGCTTTTGAAGGCGTGGGCAGCCGCTTTGGCGAGCAAGACCTGGGCTGGCTGGGTACGTTTGCCGATGGTGGCAGCCGCAGCCTGCCCGAACTGGCCCAGCACATAGAAAAAGTACTAAAAAGGCCAGTAGCCAGCGTAAACAGTGCGCAAGCAGCTATCAAAAAAGTAGCGTGGTGCACTGGCGGTGCTCAAGGCTATTTTGAAGCCGCCATCGCCGCCGGGGCTGACGTTTTCATCACGGGTGAAATTTCTGAACCCCAGGCCCATTACGCCCGCGAAATGGGCGTGGCCTACATCGCCTGCGGCCACCACGCGTCTGAGCGTTTTGGCGCACCCGCTGTCGCTGCGCATGTGGCAAGCCAGCTGGGGCTGTCGCACCGCTTTATTGAGATAGAAAACCCGGCATAGCCAGCGCGGAATATGCGCAAGCAGCTATTAAATATGTAGCATGTCAGTTCATACACACTAAACCGGGATTTCCCATGAGGCAGGCAGACGAATAGGAAATTTCGGTTAAATCGTGTAGATTTCTACTGAATACCCGCCAACCAAGGCGAATAAGCCCAGCCCGCATGCAAAAATAAGTGCTTGTACCCCCAGCCAGGTCTTTCCCCGATGCAAGCTGCCTCTTCTATTCTGCCCATAGCCATCACCCCCGGTGACCCGGCCGGCATTGGCCCTGAGATTGTGGCCAAAGCCTTTCGGGACGCGCCAGCTTTGCTACAGGGCTGTTTTGTAGTGGGTGACGTAGCCCTGATGCGCCGCGCCGCCGCCTTGGTTGGCGGCATGCTGCCTGTAGCCGAGCTGGCAACCGCCCAAGATGCATTGCAAGTGCCGCCGCGCTGCCTTCCCGTGCTGCCCTTGCCCGACGCAGAAGCACTTTCAACCGGCAAAACGCTACTAAATTCAGAGCTGCTCACGCATATTCCATATGGCCAAACCAATGATTTTGCAGGTAAATACTCGGCTGCCTGCGTGACCTGGGCTACCCTCGCCGCTTTGCGCGGCGAGGTGGCTGCTCTGGTCACGGCACCCATCCATAAAGAAGCCTGGGCCGCTGCGCGCGTGCCGTATCCAGGTCACACCGAACTGCTGCAGGCCCTGGCGGCGGCGCACCTGGGCAAGCCCGCCAGCCAAGTGCCCGTGCGCATGATGCTGGCCAATGATGAGCTGCGCACTGTGTTAGTGAGCATTCACATGTCGTTAAAAGACGCATTGGCGGCGGTGAGCTATGACGCTGTGTTGCAAACTTTGCGCATTACCCACGCCAGTTTGCACAAAATACTGGGCCGCTCACCCCGCATCGCCGTGGCGGGGCTGAACCCGCACGCAGGCGAGGGCGGGCTGTTTGGCCGGGAAGAGCTGGAGACGATCAATCCCGCCATAGCGGCGGCCCGTGCCCAGGGCATTGACGCGCAGGGCGCTTTTGCGCCCGACACAGTGTTTATGACGGCTCGCGGATTTGCCAAATTTGACGTGGTGGTGGCCATGTACCACGACCAGGGGCTGATTCCGGTCAAATATCTGGGGGTGGAAAAAGGCGTTAATGTCACCCTGGGCCTGCACAACGCGCAAGGCCAGCCGCTAGTGCGTACCAGCCCCGACCATGGCACGGCGTTTGACATTGCAGGCAAGGGCATTGCAGACGCCAGCAGCCTGACAGAAGCCGTGCGCCAGGCCAAGATTTTGAGCGCCATGCCGCTGACGTGAGCCAGATGTGAAAAAGCCGCATATTTTCAAGAAATATGCGGCTTGCCAGCGTCCTGTATGCGCGAGCAGCTACAAAAAATGTAGCGCTCGCAAGGTGATCAACGCTTCAGGTTGTCGCGAATCTCACGCAGCAAGACGATGTCTTCTGGTGTAGCGGCTGGGGGTGGCGGAGGGGCCGCTTTCTTCATGCTGTTCATTTTCTTGACCATGATGAAGATGATGGCTGCCAAGATCAGGAAGTTGACCAAGATGGTAATGAAGTTACCGTACGCAAACACGTTAACGCCCGCCTTGGTCAGGTCGGCATAGGTCATTGCACCTTTAAAGTCGGCCGGTATCTTGCCCAACACCACAAACAGGTTGGAAAAGTCCACATTGCCAATAATCAAACCCACAATCGGCATGATGATGTCTTTGACCAGCGAATCGACAATCTTGCCGAATGCACCGCCAATGATCACACCAACAGCCAAGTCCATCACATTGCCCTTGAGGGCGAAGTCTTTAAACTCTTGCACCATGCTCATACAGTTTCTCCTGTTGTGTTGCCGCAGGCGTGAGCGACTGTTGTTAAAGGTGTTGCGCCTAGTGCGGGAGTATCGTCACTTGATGGACATTGTCAAGCTGGTGGTGGTGAGGCGCCGAAATAGTCACTTTTGCTTACTTGCTAACGTGAACTCATGCCAAAAGCTGTGGCGCTTAGTCTAAAAAGCGTTTTTGCCAGCCCTGTGGCACAGTCTTGACGCTTCCTGTCTGGTTCACCGCCTCTGGCTTGAATTTGCCCCTGCGCGTGGGCTACAATTGCGGGTTGTCCCTAGTGTGTGAAAAATTGAAGGATTTCCATGAACAGCGTCGATAGTGGTGTGGATAATAGCAAGCGTAATATGATTTTGGCCACCTGCGTTGCAGGTGCAGGCGGTGCCGCCGCCGTAGCCGTACCTTTTGTCACCAGTTTCAGCCCATCTGAACGCGCCAAGGCCGCAGGTGCAGCGGTTGAAGTCGACATTTCCGCCCTCAAAGTCGGCGAAAAAATGACCATAGAGTGGCGTGGCAAGCCGGTGTGGATCATCCGCCGCTCGCCTGAGCAACTGGCCAGCCTGAAAAAAATTACGCCCCTATTGGCAGACCCTGAGTCTCAGCGCAAACCAGACGAGCTGACGCCCATGGAAAGCACGCGCAACGAGCAACGCTCCATCAAGCCTGAAGTGTTCGTGGCTGTGGGTATTTGCTCCCACCTGGGCTGCTCGCCATCCGACAAATTTGCCACGGGTGCACAGCCATCGTTGCCCGACGACTGGGCCGGCGGCTTTTTGTGTCCTTGCCACGGTTCAACCTTCGACCTGGCAGGCCGCGTCTACAAAAACAAACCCGCACCCGACAATTTGGAAATTCCTCCCCACGTTTACATCAGTGACAATAAATTGCTGATCGGCGAGGCCAAGGCCTAAACTCTAAAATCTACAAGTCAGAGACATTTGATAGCCCACATTCCTGGGCTTATTTGAGGCACCACACGATGGCATTCACCGAAATTTCCCCCAACGCCAATGGCGGCGAAAAGCTGCTCAACTGGGTTGACAACCGCTTTCCTGCGTCCAAGCTCTTCAAAGAGCACATGAGCGAGTATTACGCGTCGAAAAACCTTAATTTTTGGTACATTTTCGGCTCACTGTCCTTGCTGGTGCTGGTCATCCAGATTGTTACCGGCATTTTTCTGGTCATGCACTACAAGCCAGACGCAGCGCTGGCGTTTGCATCAGTCGAATACATCATGCGCGACGTGCCCTGGGGCTGGCTGGTGCGCTACATGCACTCCACGGGCGCGTCTGCGTTCTTCCTGGTGGTGTACCTGCACATGTTCCGTGGCCTCATCTACGGCAGCTACCGCAAGCCGCGCGAGCTGATCTGGATTTTTGGTTGCGCGATTTTCCTGTGCCTGATGGCCGAGGCCTTCATGGGCTATTTGCTGCCCTGGGGCCAAATGTCCTACTGGGGCGCGCAGGTGATTGTTAACCTGTTTGCGGCTATTCCTTTCGTCGGCCCCGACCTGGCGTTGCTGATTCGTGGTGACTACGTGGTGGGCGACGCTACGCTGAACCGCTTTTTCAGCTTCCACGTGATCGCAGTGCCTCTGGTACTGCTGGGCTTGGTGGCGGCGCATATTATTGCGCTGCATGAAGTCGGCTCCAACAACCCCGACGGCATTGAAATCAAGGCCAACAAAGACCCGAAAACTGGCATTCCGCTGGACGGCATCGCCTTCCACCCGTACTACACGGTGCACGACATTTTTATGGTCAGCATGTTCCTGATGGTATTTACGGCCATCGTGTTCTTTGCGCCCGAGTTTGGTGGTTACTTTCTGGAATACAACAACTTCATTCCGGCTGACCCTTTGAAAACGCCTGCGCACATTGCACCCGTCTGGTACTTCACGCCGTTTTACTCGATGCTGCGTGCGATTACATCTGAAATGATGATGGCGCTCTCGGCAATCGCCGTAATTACCGCCGTGCTGGTGTACCTGAAGACGCAGCTGCCTCAAATCATCAAGATGGCTGTCGTGGCTACAGTTGTGGTGGCTTTGGCATTGTTTGGTGCCTTTTCTTTCACGGGTATTAAAGCGCTGGCTGGCCTGGACGCCAAGTTCTGGGGCGTGCTGGTGATGGGCGGTGCCAACATCATTCTGTTCTTCCTGCCCTGGCTGGACAACAGCCCGGTCAAATCCATCCGCTATCGCCCAGACTGGCACAAATACATGTACGGTATTTTCGTCCTCAACTTTCTGATTTTGGGTTATCTGGGTGTGCAGCCGCCGTCCGCCCTGGGTGAGCGCGTGAGCCAGCTTGGTACGCTGTTTTATTTTGGTTTCTTCCTGCTCATGCCCTGGTGGAGCAAGATCGGCGAGCCCAAGGCTGTGCCAGACCGTGTCACCTTTACTGCGCATTGATCGACAAGGCACTAGAACATGAAAAAAATTATTCTGAGTATGGTGGCAGCCCTGAGCATGGCGACTGCATGGGCAAACAGCGAAGGCATTTCCTGGGACAAGGCTCCCGACAAAACCAATGACATGGCCGCCTTACAAAACGGTGCCAAGATATTTGTCAACTACTGCCTTAGTTGCCACAGCGCAGCCTACATGCGTTACAACCGCCTGAAAGACATTGGTTTGACCGAGCAGCAGATTAAAGACAACCTGCTGTTTGCCACTGACAAAGTCGGCGACACCATGAAGGCGTCCATTGACCCCAAGCAAGCCAAGGAATGGTTTGGCGGTCTGCCACCCGACCTGAGCTTGATTACCCGTTCACGTTCGGGCCACGGTGGCACGGGCGCAGACTACGTCTACACCTTGCTGCGCAACTACTATCGCGACGACGCCAAGCCCACGGGATGGAACAACCTGGCTTACCCCAACATCGGCATGCCTAACCCGTTGTGGGAATTGCAAGGCGAACGCAAGCCTGTGTTTGAAGTCAAAAAAGAACATGGCCACGATGTGGAAATCTTTAAGAGCTGGAACTCTGTGAAACCCGGTACATTAAGCCCCCTGCAATACGACCAGTCCGTGGGCGATTTGGTCAGCTACTTGCAATGGATGGGTGAGCCAGCGCAAAACACCCGCCTGCGCGTGGGTGTGTGGGTCATGATTTTTCTACTGGCCTTCACACTCATCACCTGGCGCTTGAATGCAGCGTTCTGGAAAGACATCAAGTAAGCGATTTACGACTTCCGTCATCGTTCACACCACACGAGTGGGGCCGTTTGATATGAAATCAGCGGCTTCCACTCTTTTTAATTTTTAGGAGCCTTCTACCATGATGGTGCTTTACTCGGGAACTACCTGCCCTTTCTCTCACCGCTGCCGCTTTGTGCTGTTTGAAAAAGGCATGGACTTTGAAATCCGCGATGTGGACTTGTACAACAAGCCCGAAGATATCAATGTGATGAACCCCTACGGCCAGGTGCCTATTCTGGTGGAGCGCGATTTGATTCTGTACGAATCGAACATCATCAACGAATACATCGACGAGCGCTTCCCGCACCCACAGCTCATGCCCGGTGACCCGGTAGACCGTGCCCGCGTGCGCCTGTTCTTGCTCAACTTTGAGAAAGAGTTGTTTGCCAACGTGTCGATTCTGGAAAATCGCTCCAACAAAGGCGCAGAAAAAACGCTGGAAAAAGCCCGCAACCATATTCGTGATCGCCTCACGCAAATGGCCCCCGTGTTCCTCAAAAACAAATTCATCATGGGCGACAACTTCTCTATGCTGGACGTAGCCTTGGCCCCGCTGCTCTGGCGCCTGGACTTTTACGGCATTGAGCTGTCCAAGAATGCTGCCCCTTTGTTGAAATACGCCGAACGTATCTTCTCTCGTCCTGCCTACATTGAGGCGTTGACACCGTCCGAGAAAGTGATGCGCAAGTAAGCTCCGTGGCTGCGTGTATGCTATGGGTATGAGTGTTTCGAGCATCACCCCGTCACCCAACTCTACGCGCCCGTATCTGATACGCGCGCTGTACGAGTGGTGTACGGACAACGGTTACACACCGTACATCGCCGCCTATGTGGACGAGACGGTGCAGGTGCCAATGGAGTATGTCAAGAACAACGAGATTGTGCTTAACGTCAGCATGGATGCCACAAGCTCACTCAAGCTGGGCAACGAATTTATTGAGTTCAAAGCCCGCTTTGGCGGTAAAGCCCGTGAAATCATGGTGCCTATTGAGCGTGTGATCGCTATCTATGCCCGTGAAAACGGCCAAGGCATGGCCTTTCCAGTGCCGCAGTCAGTACAACCCTGTGGTGAGGTGTCTGACGAGTCCCGTCCACATGCTGTGCCAGACCACCCTGCCTCTGATACTGCGAACAACCACAGTCCCAAGGTGGTGCAGTTGGTGACATCGACTACCGATGTGCATGCAGATGATGGTCATGGTGAAAATTCTCAGCATAACGGTGAAGGCGATGATGCGCCCAAACCACCATCAGGTTCGCGTCCGGCATTGAAACGTGTGAAATAAGCAGTCTTTGCCCAAACTGCCCCATCAGGTGCAGTAAAATGATCAGTTCGCCGCTTTAGCTCAGTTGGTAGAGCAACCGCCTTGTAAGCGGTAGGTCGTCAGTTCGATTCCGACAAGCGGCACCATCTTCAACCATGGCCAACCCCATTAACTTGGTCAGTAGTTGCATCCAGAGTAAGCCATATGGCTACAACCCGTGTGCAAACTATGGCACATCCCGCAGTTAACGTGCTTGCACTTTGATGCGAATGGCAGTAACCTGCCAACCCTGCGTGCGCAAATGTGCCAAAAGCACGGGGCTTAGCTGGCGTAGTTTGGCGGCTACCGCGTTGTTCGCGGCTAGCAGGCACCACTGGTCTTCTACTACAGGCCCGGCCAGTACACCCGCACGCAAAGTGCTGGGCAATAAATGGTTCAGGGAATTGAGTCGAGATTGCGAGTCAGTCGCTGCCGCAGCCAGGCGTGCCAAAGTGGGTGCCTGCTGTACGGCCTGCTGCAAAGAGGTAGCTTTGCGTGGCTGAATCGCCTTGGGATAGGTACGGGTAGAAACTGGGGAGTTTCTTGGGGCTTGAGATGTAGATTGAGCCATGTCAGGAGTGTAGGATGCATTTGATTATTACGGATGCCTGGATGGCAAAAACCAGGCCCATACATCTAAGTGGCACCAAGCTGGTCGCCGCTGGATTGGTGCTGTCTTTGGCCTTGATGCTGGTAGCCTTGGGTCTGTACCACTGGGTATTTTTAAAAGGTGCCCGCGAAGGTTGGCCCGTCGTGGGCGGCTTGGTCAAACTGGTGGTGAAAGACGAGTTTGACCAACGTGACCGCTTCATGCGCGAAAACCTGGATGCCATGGCCAAGAAGGTTGGCGAAATGCAGGCCAAAATTGTGCAACTTGAGTCTTTGACAGAACGTGTGTCAGGGCTTGCCGGTTTGCCTGTGCCCGACCCTAAAGCAACACCCGGCAGCGGAGGTGCACTGGTTTCTGGTCGTCCATTGAGCTTGCAAGAACTGCAAGCTACTTTGGCAGATCTGGATGCTATCAGCAACCAAAAAGCCGACTTGCTCACGGTGGTGGAGTCGCGCCTTTTTGACCAAAAAATGCGCACCATGATGGTTCCTACGGCTGCGCCGGTGCCGGGCAGCCATGTAGGCTCTGCTTTTGGTTGGCGTATAGACCCCTTCAATAGCCGTACCGCCTTGCATACAGGGCTGGATTTTCAGTCTGAAGCTGGCACCCCGATTTTGTCGGCGGCTGGCGGCGTGGTCGTTACGCAGGAATACCATGCTGCCTATGGCAATATGATTGAAATTGACCACGGTAATGATTTGGTAACGCGCTATGCCCACGCGTCGGCCACTTTTGTTAAAAAGGGTGACTTGGTCAAGCGCGGGCAAAAAATCGCTGCTGTAGGCACCACTGGGCGTTCTACGGGCCCGCATTTGCACTTTGAGGTGCTGGTGCAAGGCGTGCCGCAAGACCCGCAAAAATTCTTGGCAGCAGGAGAAAAATTGCCTTCCATGCTGGCAGACCTGACACCCAGAGCCAAACGTAAAACTGAATCCAAGGCCGAGCGCAAAATAGAATCCAGGGCACAGCGCAACAGTGGAAACAAAATTGCGCTTAAAACCGAGTCTGAGCCAAGCCAGTAAAAGCGCTCACAAGTCGGTAAAATCTGTAAATGGGCGCGCAATGCCTGCCAATTGAGCCCGGGGATATGCATTTACCTGCACCCGCTTGATTTGGTGTAAGTTAGCCCTATCTTCAGAACAGACATAAGCAAAGGAATTCTCCTGCCCTGTGCCCCTTTGGGTGCACAGGGCAGGGCTGTATTAATGGCTACCAATCTCCTCACCAAACTCTTCGGCAGTCGTAACGACCGCTTGCTCAAAAGCTACCGCAAAATCACCGAGCAAATCAATGCCCTGGAAAGCGGCCTGACCTCGTTGAGCGATGAGCAGCTCAAAGCCAAAACACAAGAATTTAAAGACCGCGTAGCCAAAGGCGAAACGTTGGACGATTTGCTTCCCGAGGCGTTTGCCGTGGTGCGCGAAGGCTCCAAGCGCGTCATGAAGATGCGCCACTTTGACGTGCAAATGCAAGGTGCCGTTGCCCTGCACCAAGGCAAAATTGCTGAAATGCGCACCGGTGAAGGTAAAACGTTGACGGCGACATTGGCCGTGTATTTGAATGCGCTGTCGTGCAAAGGCGTGCACGTGGTGACGGTGAACGATTACCTGGCATCACGCGACGCAACCTGGATGGGCCGTTTGTACAATTTTGTGGGCATGACCGTAGGCATTAACCTGCCGCAAATGCCGCGCGAAGACAAGCAAGCCGCCTACCAAGCCGATATCACCTATGGCACCAATAACGAATTTGGTTTTGACTACCTGCGTGACAACATGGTGTATGAAACCGCCGACCGTGTGCAACGCGGTCTGAGCTACGCCATCGTCGATGAAGTGGACTCGATTTTGATCGACGAAGCGCGCACGCCTCTGATCATCAGCGGCCAGGCCGAAGACCATACCGACGTGTATTTGGCCCTGAACAAGGTCGTGCCGCTACTAACCCGGCAAGAAGGCGAAGCCGACCCCCGCACGGGCGAGGGCGTTACCAAACCTGGCGACTTTACCGTAGACGAAAAAGGCCACCAGATCCACATGACCGAGCAAGGCCATGAGAACGCTGAGCGCATCTTGTCCAGCCTGGGGCTGATTCCTGAAGGTGCATCGCTGTATGACTCCGCCAATATCACGCTCATGCACCACCTGACAGCAGCTCTGCGTGCCCACCACCTGTACCACCGCGACCAGCATTATGTAAATCAGGAAGGTGAAATCACCATCGTGGACGAATTCACTGGCCGCCTGATGACGGGCCGCCGCTGGAGCGATGGTTTGCACCAGGCCGTGGAAGCCAAAGAGGGCGTGCAGATTCAGGCCGAAAACCAAACACTCGCGTCCATCACATTCCAAAACTACTTTCGCTTGTACGCCAAACTGGCTGGTATGACGGGTACCGCTGATACCGAAGCATATGAATTCCAGGAAATCTATGGCCTGGAAACCATGGTGCTGCCACCCAACAAGCTGAGCAAGCGCGACGATGCGCTAGACCGTGTGTACAAAACCAGTGGTGAGCGTTATGCAGCAGCCATTCAGGATATTCGTGAATGCCATGAACGTGGTCAGCCCGTGCTGGTGGGCACCACCTCGATTGAAAATTCTGAATTGATCTCTGGCTTGCTGGACAAAGAAAAACTACCACACCAGGTATTGAATGCCAAGCAGCATGCGCGCGAAGCCGACATCGTGGCGCAAGCCGGTCGCCCCAAGATGATCACCATTGCCACCAACATGGCAGGCCGAGGCACCGACATCGTGCTGGGTGGTAACGTAGAAAAAGCGGTTGTGGATGTTGAGGCCGACGAGTCTTTGGACGAAGCGGCCAAGCAACAACGCGCGCAAGAACTGCGCGTGCAATGGATCAAAGACCACGAAGAGGTCAAGTCTTACGGCGGCCTGCGCATCATTGCGACAGAGCGCCACGAGTCGCGCCGTATCGACAACCAGCTACGTGGCCGCTCGGGCCGCCAGGGTGACCCAGGTTCATCGCGCTTCTTCTTGAGCCTGGATGACCCGCTGATGCGTATTTTTGCAGGCGACCGCGTCAAATCCATCATGGATCGCCTGAAAATGCCTGAAGGCGAAGCGATTGAGGCGGGCATTGTGACCCGCAGTATTGAAAGTGCGCAACGCAAGGTGGAGGCGCGTAACTTTGACATGCGCAAGCAATTGCTGGAATACGATGACGTGAGCAATGACCAGCGCAAGGTGATTTACCAGCAGCGCAACGACATTCTGGACGCGAATGACTTGAGCGCGCAGATCAAGTCGCTGCGTGAAGGCTGCTTTACAGATTTGGTGCATTCCTGCGTGCCACCCGAGACGGTGGAAGAGCAGTGGGACATTCCCGCGCTGGAAAACGCGCTGCGCAATGACTGGCAGCTGGATGTTGACCTAAAAACCATGGTCAAAAAAGCCGATGCCATCACCGACGAAGATGTGCTGGAAAAGGTACTGCAAGCAGCGCATGCCGCCTTCGACGCCAAGGTGGAACAGGTGGGCCATGACAACTTCACCCAGTTTGAGCGCATTGTTTTGCTGCAAAGCATCGACACGCATTGGCGCGAGCATTTGAGTGCGCTGGACTACCTGCGACAGGGCATTCACTTGCGCGGTTACGCGCAAAAACAGCCCAAGCAAGAATACAAACGCGAAGCCTTTGAACTGTTTGGCCAGTTACTCGACTCGGTAAAGAACGAAGTCACCAAAACCCTGATGCTGGTCAAGGTGCAAAGTAACGAGCAGCTGGACCAAGCCACGGCGGACATGGAAGACCGCGCCGACAATATTTCCAACGTGACCTATACAGCGCCTACTGAAGACGGCGCTGTGGAGACGCGAATTGATGAAGAGACCGCAGGCAAGCGTACGGCATCGGCCAGCGCGGTAGCGGCCCTTGCCGCGTCACAAGAGATGGCGCGGGTGGGTCGCAACGACCCCTGCCCATGCGGTAGTGGCAAAAAATTCAAGTTCTGCCACGGCAAGCTGGCCTGATGATTTAACACGCGAGTCGCTATGAATACTATTAATTTCATAGCTGCTCGCGCATATTCCACGCTGGCATATAGCAGTTTTTCTTCCTAAATTCATTGCAGGATCGCCTCATGGCCGTTAACCTCCAAGCTCCCAACCCCGCTGGCCTGTATCCGGTAACCGGTCTGAAAATTGGAGTTACCGAAGCGGGCGTGCGCAAAGCCAACCGCAAAGATTTGAGCGTGGTGTTGTTGGACGAAAGTGCATCGGTAAGCGGCGTGTTCACGCAAAACCGCTACTGCGCAGCTCCCGTGCAAATCTGCCGTGACCATTTGCAAAAGGCGGTCGTCAATGGTTTGGGAATTCGGGCCATGCTTATCAACACCGGTAACGCCAATGCAGGTACGGGCGAAGACGGCATGGCCAGAGCACGCGCCACCTGCGCCGCATTGGCGCGCCAACTCAATATCTTGCCAGAGCAAATTTTGCCTTTCAGCACCGGCGTGATCATGGAGCCGTTGCCTGCTGATCGCATCGAGGCTGGCATCCCAGCCGCGCTGGCTGACGCGAAAGAAGACAATTGGGCGCGTGCGGCAGAAGGCATCATGACCACCGACACCGTGCCCAAGGCTTTCAGCAAGCAGGTGCTGTTGGGCGGTGAGACGGTGACCGTCACTGGCATCAGCAAGGGTGCAGGCATGATCCGCCCCAATATGGCGACCATGCTGGGCTTTATGGCCACCGACGCGACAGTGCCGCAAGCACTGATGCAGCAATTGGCCACCGATCTGGCCGAGGGGTCGTTTAACCGCGTGACGGTAGATGGCGACACATCAACCAACGATTCTTTTGTCGTGATTGCTACCAATAAAGTAGCTGCTGGCGCAATAACAACGCTGGAAAATGGCGATGGAGCCATCTTGAAAGCTGCCATGATGGATGTCGCCCGCCTGCTGGCCCAAGCCATCGTGCGCGATGGCGAAGGTGCCACCAAGTTCATCACCATCAAAGTCAGTGGCGGTAAAACTGGCGACGAATGTCGCAAGGTAGCCTACGCGATTGCGCATTCTCCCTTGGTTAAAACAGCCTTCTTTGCCAGCGACCCCAACCTGGGCCGTATCCTGGCAGCAGTGGGTTATGCAGGTATTGCCGACCTGGATCAAAACAAAATCAGCCTGCACCTGGACGACGTGCATGTGGTGCAAGACGGTGGCCGATTGGTAAGCTACCAGGAAGCCGACGGAGCGCGCGTGATGCAGCAAAGCGAAATCGGTGTGTATGTCGGCTTGGGGCGCGGTGACGCTACGGACACCGTGTGGACATGTGACTTTAGCTACGACTATGTGAAGATCAACGCTGACTATCGGAGTTAGTGTTTAGGTTGAGGAATTAGGGGAATTTTTTGAACGCAGAGGACGCGAAGGTTTCGCAGAGGACGCAGAAGTAAGAAAATTAAAGAAAAAATACCCCCCCCATTTCTTTTTTACGAATCCATATTCAATTTTTTATTCCTTTTTGTGCCCTCTGCGAAACCTTCGCGTCCTCTGCGTTCAAAAATGTATTCGGTATTAAATCTCCATGAACGAAAAATTTGAAGCCTTGATCACCCGCGCCGAGAGCCTGCTGGCGCGTATTGAATCTGTTCTGCCGCAACCCTTGACAGCTCCCGACTGGAGCCAAGCCATCGCCTGGCGTTACCGCAAACGCGCCTCGGGCCATGGCAATCTGGAGCCTGTGCGCCACGTTGGCGACATGCGTTTAAGTCAGCTCAAAGAAATAGACGGACAAAAAGAAAAAATACAGCGCAACACTTTGCAATTTGTCAGCGGTCAGCCCGCCAACAACGTGCTGCTGACAGGTGCGCGCGGCACCGGCAAATCGTCCCTCATCAAAGCCTGCC
The DNA here is from genome assembly GCA_043774625.1 of Polaromonas sp. Lineage (GTDB taxonomy): Bacteria > Pseudomonadota > Gammaproteobacteria > Burkholderiales > Burkholderiaceae_C > JAAFIP01. The sequence continues at coordinate 18,724 of JAYVTG010000142.1, forward strand.
TGAATGAATACAGCGCGCAAGGTTTGCGCCTCATCGAGGTAGACAAAGCCGATTTGATAGACCTGCCCGACATCATCAATATCGTGACCGACCGCGCCGAGAAATTCATCGTCTTTTGTGATGATCTGAGTTTTGACGATGGCGAAAGCAGCTACAAAGCCCTCAAGTCTGTGCTGGACGGCTCGGTCGCTGCCAACGCGTCCAACCTGCTCATCTACGCCACCAGTAACCGCCGCCACCTGTTGCCCGAATACATGAGCGAAAACCTCACCTACACACACACCGCAGACGGCGAAGTGCACCCCGGTGAAGGCGTAGAAGAAAAAATCTCCCTGTCCGAACGCTTTGGTCTGTGGGTCAGCTTCTATCCCTTCAGCCAGGACGAATACCTCACCATCGTTGCGCAATGGTTGCGCTCCTTCAACGTGCCCGAGAAAGCGATTGAAGCGGCAAAACCAGAATCCCTTGTCTGGTCACTAGAACGCGCATCACGCAGCGGGCGCGTGGCTTACCAGTTTGCGCGGGACTACGCGGGGCGACATGTAGGCGAGTGACAGCTAAACGACTGCGCACTACAATGAACGCATGTATTCCATCGACTTTTCTGCTTTGCGTTTAGCTTTAACAGCCTTGCAGCAAGGCTTTGAAGAGCAAGCAGTGCATCCTGATTTGTTAACCACACGTGATGGTGTGATCCAGCGCTTTGAGATCACGATGGACTTGAGCTGGAAGTTATTGCAGCGCGCGCTAAAAACCTATTTTCAAGTAAATGAAGCAGACTTGCTGAGCAAGAAAGACATCTTTAGGCAAGGTGCAAAATTTCAATTACTGAACGATACCGAGCGCTGGTTCGCCCATTACGATGCCCGTAACGAAACCTCGCACATATATGACAATGCAGTAGCTGAGGCAACATTTGCCCGTGCCAAGCTTTTTGTGGTGGATGTGGCGCAGTTGCTAGCCAAACTTGAAAAGCTGTCCGCCAGCTAAGATGCAGCTATGCACATTGACCTTGCGCCACGCCACCTACAGATGGTACAAACTATTTTGCAGCAACACCTGCCTGGCCAAGAGGTGTGGCTGTTCGGTTCACGCGCCGATGGCACAGCCAAGCCCAATTCCGACATTGATTTGTGTATTGTGAATAACAAAGCGC
>JAYVTG010000143.1:0-121014 GCA_043774625.1 Polaromonas sp.
TTTAGGAAGGCGCGCGTTGTTCAAGGTCGAGTACTACAAAACGCAGTTCGCGCGTGTTTTCTAAAAACTTTTTGCAGCGCATACCCCGAGTCCAAAGCCAGCCCACCAACTGGGTCCAAAGCCTGCCCACCAAGTTGGCACATTCCCCCAAAACCCACCAACCAAGCCTGCCAGCGCAACAAAACACAGATAGCTAGAATTGACCAAAAAGTAACAGAAAAATGATAAAAAATTCCAGAAATCAGCGCAGAATGTGCGCAAGCAGGTACTAAAAATATAGCAAACCTAGCGCGCAGCGTGAATGCATGCACGCAGCATCTGCAGATCGCCAATCTGGTTGGCCAGTACCAAAATCAAACGGGCATTGAATGCGTCAGACTGGGTTTTGTCCAAATCTTGGTGTGCATCCAGCAAAGCTTCGTAAAAGCCGTCGGCATCGCTGAACTGGTTGTCCAGCGCTACGATTGCGGTGGGAGCGGTAGGAGCGGTAGGAGCGATCGGGGTTGTCATGCAATGGCTTCTGTGGAGGTGTTGGACATGCGTGCACCGGCGCAGCGGGCCAGGGTGTGCAGCAGCCGCGCGTCAATGCCCTGACCGCGTGCGGCCAGATAACTGTCGGGGCGCAGCAAGGCCCAGCGCAGGCTGGCCGTGGCACCGGCGGGGGCAGTGGGGGCGGTGGGGTCAGTAAAAGCACAGGCCTGTAACAGGCGTTGTGCTGTGTCTACTACCTGTTCACGCACTTGCACCTGTAGTGGGTGCTGACTTTCGTTGTGCTTGCTGCCAGCTATGGTGCTGCACACCTGCACCACATGCACGCTCGTGCCTTGGGCCAATTGGCGCAGCTTGTTCACCTGGCTGGCGGGCAGGTGGTCTGTATTGCCAAACACCAGCAACAGGCAGTGGCCGTGCGCCCAGCGCAGCAGGTCGTTCAGGCAACCTGCGCTGCCGTCTGCCCAGCGCAAGGCCACGTTTTGTACCGAGATGCTGGCCTGAAGGCTTGGGTCGGTCAGAGGGGACAGGCTGTATGGGTTGGCCACGGCCATGCGGCCGGTGTTGACCAAGGCGCGGGCGAAAGGGTATTTTTTGGCCAGGTCAAGGGTGGCGCTGCGAAACAGCCGTTCCACACCGTCGGCAGGGCGCAAAAAGCGGGCGGTGCGTTGGGTGACTTGCACATTGGCGGTGGCGGCTTCGTGGCGCTCTGCGTGGTAACTGCCCAGCAGGGCGAGCGTGGCGCGGCCTTGCACCACGGCGGCCAGCTTCCAGGCCAGGTTGTCGGCGTCGGCAATGCCGGTGTTGCCGCCGCGTGCGCCAAAGGGGCTGACCACCTTGGCGCTGTCACCCATCAAGAAAACCTGGCTTTTGCCTGCCTGGTGCACCATGTTGTCCACGCATTCGCTGCGGTAGGCGTAGGGGCCAACCCAGACGATGTCGACTTGCACGTCTTTGCCAAACTGTTTTTGCAAACGCTCGCGCACCACGTCTTCGCGGCTCATGTAAGCTGGGTCGGCGTCGGGTGGCATTTGGTAGTCAATGCGCCACACCTTGTCGGCCATCAAGTGCTGCCACACAGCGCGGTTGTCGTTAAAGGGCGCTTCGATCCAGGTGTGTCGCTCGGTGGGCGGCTGGGTGTTAAAGCGCACGTCGGCAATGCACCAGCGGTCGTCCCCCTTTTTAGCTTTGACCTGCACGTTCAACCAGCCTCTGAAAGGGCTGCGCGAGCCGGTGGCGTCAATCACATAATCGGCTGTAGCGCAATAACTACCTGCGCAAGTAGCTATGGTAAACGTAGCAATATTATTTTCTTGCGAAAAAGCCGTAACACGGTTGTTCCAGCGAATGTGTACGCCCTTATCCGCCGCTACGCGTTCTTTGCCAGATGCCAATTGGCTCGGCATGTCGCTGGGCACCGTGCGAACGTTCTGGTTCAATTCCTCGATCCGTTCCACCAGATACCCTTCGTTGTAAAACTGCTGGATATTGATAAACGCCGGTTGCTGGCTGAACGAAAAATTGTTCTGCTTTTTTAAATCGAAGCTGTACACCTCGTCTATGCCCGCAAAGGTGCGGCCCACGCTCCATTCCACGCCTTTGGCTTGAATGCGTTCAAAAATACCCAGTTTGTCAAAAATCTCCAACGACTTTTGCGTGTAGCAAATGCCCCTGCTGGACGCACCCTTGACGCCCACGGTGTTGTCTTCGTCCAGCAGCACGGCGTGCACGCCCAGTTGCGCGAGGCTGCAGGCCAGGGTGAGCCCCGTGAGCCCGCCGCCGATGATCAAAATACGGTGGTGTTCGACTGCGCCTGTATGCACTGCTTGCGGCACCACGGCTTCGTATTGCGGCAGCACATAGCCGCTGCCCTGGCTAAATTCGTACCCGTTGGTATGCGTAGTCTGTGCGTAGGCCGCAGATGTTGAATCAGCCATTTATAGTGAGAATTAGTAGTTAAAACTGCTGAAAACCAGCGTGGATAATGCGCGAGCAGCTATTAAATTAATAGTAAGCAAGGTTTCCTCAGGTCGGGGCCTGCACCAGTTCTGGCCGGTCGTTGTGCTGCGGTGTGAGCTTGTCTGCCTTGCCTGCAGCGCGGTCTTTTCGCCACTGCACCTTGCGCTGCGTCCACTCGGCTAGCCGCGCATGTGCCGTCTTGCTTTCTTGCAGCATCTGAAAAGCGTCAGCCAGTTGCGCGGTGAGTTCCAGGCGAATGCCATTAGGGTCGAAAAAGTAAATGCTTTTGAAAATGTGATGGTCGGTCACGCCCAGCACCTCGATGCCGTGCGCCTGCAGGCGTGCCTTGGTGTTTTCTAGCTCGGCCACCGTGTCTACCCGAAACGATATGTGGTTGACCCATTTGGGTGTATTGGGGCTGGGCAGGGCCGCCACGTCGTCGCCCAAGTCAAAAAACGCGATAAAGCTGCCGTCTTGCAGGCGAAAAAAGAAATGCGTGTACGGGCAATATTCCCCCGTGCTGGGCACGATGTCGCTCTGGATGATGTGGTACAGCGGCAAACCCAGAATGTCTTCGTAAAAAACGCGGGTTTCCTCTGCGTCTTTGGCGCGGTAAGCGTAGTGGTGCAGTTGCTGCACTTTGGCGGGTGGGGGTAGGGTAGCAGTGCCCATGGCCAGGCTCCTAAAGTTTCACTAATCATAACGCATTTACCTAATCGTAATTTTAATCGAGCGCATTGGATCGGTGATACGCTCAATAAACCATGTAAAGCATTGATAATGTGAATTAGCAATCTGTTATGGTTGCTACAAGACATTACAAAAAACAATGCAAAAAATGATGGGATGTGCCTTTGAGAAGTTTTCGCAAATGAGCTTGCGCACTGCGGCTTTGCTATGCTTGGTGTGCCTGTCGTTCTTTGCCCAAGCACAAGTGCCAGTTGTGGGTCAGATGTCTTCAGCGGGTGTGCTTACCGTCCCAGCCGCTTTGGAGAAAATCAACCTTCGCCCTTACTGGCAAGAAACAACGTTGCCCGCAGCGCATGGCTTGTCAGTTGACGCCCTCATGGCTCTGCCGGCAGACCAGTTTGTGCGCAACGCAGGCCAGATGGTCGCCAACCTGGGCCATGACAAAGAGTTGCTACTGCGCACCCGCTTGCAGTTTGAAAAAACAGACCCTGTCTGGACGCTGGAAATCCCCCTGGCCCGGCTGGACGAGGTATTTGTCCATTACCGTTTTGCAGACAACATATGGCACACCGCCCATATGGGTGACAGAGTGCCCTTCAAGGAATGGCCTTTCCTCAATCAGCACCCTGCGGTGCAGTTAAATGGCATAGGCAACACGGTGGACGTATTGCTGCAAGTACGGCATGCGGGCCGCTTTACGGGGCCGGTGTGGGTCAAATCCGATATAGTATTTCGCAATGAACGCCTGTACCATGGCCTGCTTAATGGTCTCATCATGGGTTTTATGATGGCTATGGCGGTGGTGTGTGTGGCCTCTTGGCGTGCCTTTGGCAATAGTGCATTCAACTGGGTGGCGGTGCAATTATTGATGTTCGCCTTTGCCGTAGCCACCTACCAGGGCTATGGGGACATGTTTATCTGGGGTGACGCCTATCCCAACTGGCGCGACCAAAGCAAACTGATCTCCACGATGTTTTTACTGGCGGTGATGCTGCCCCTGTTCACCACATCTTTAGGCATGCGTGCGACAGACAACTTCTCGTGGGGGCTGAGCATTTTTGTAGGGATTTTGGTGCTGGTGATTGGCTGCGCCATGTCACTGATGGTGCCAGCACAATGGAGGGTGACTGGTGCAGCGGTACTCAGCATCACGGTGCTGTCGGGGGCTGCATGGGTGTGCGTCACAGCCGTTCGCCGGGGCGAGCGCATCGGCATGTGGCTGAGCCTGTGTCTTGGCATGTATGCGTTTTGCATCGTCGCTACAGCTCTTGATAACCTGTTTCCCATTGAAATCGTAGACATCACCACTGTCGCCCCACTGGGCTATGCGGTGGGCACCCTGTGCCTGATTTATGGTTTATATAGAACCCATCGTTTTGGCAAAACTGTGCGCACGCAAGATCTGGGGGCAGACCGTTTTGTAGACGCACTGACTGGTTTGCCAAACCGCGAAGGTTTTGACAAAGAGTTTGCGCACCATATTTTGCAATTGCGGGCACTGGGCAACGATGCGGTCTTTGTTCTGGTTCGGCTGGCAGGTGTGCCAGAGCTGGCCGAGTACATTGGGCGCGAACAGTTTGAAGAAGGCGTACTCACGCTGGGGGCTTCCCTGGTGAGCTGCTTGTTACCCGGCGAGACTTTGGCGCGTTTGAACGACACAACGTTTGCCATTATTGCATCCGAGCATACAGACAGCGCCAGCGCGGATCAGTTGGCTTCGCAGGTGCTGGCGCGTTGCCTGGTTGCCTATTCGCCGGGTAGAGAGGTGCGTTCGCGCGTGGTGATCTTGCCCATCCCGTCGGGCGGCAGCCTGGCCGAAAGCGTGCTGCACAAATGCGAAAGCGCCTTGCTGATTGCCCAGCCTGGCAAACGCATCATCAAGTTGCATGCGAACGGGCAGCCTGTTCATTCGGGCATCTCCCTCAACTCGTCCACCTAATCAATTGAGAATTGTTATCAATTGAAGCCAATCAATAGCCTTCTTCAATAACGGGCATTGATCTGAACAACTAGACGGGCACCTTTGATGGTGTAAGGTACACCTTCCTTGAAACCTCAAGGTGATCACCGTTTATTAACAATAGGAAAACCATCATGGCAACACTCAAAGGCTCCAAGACGGAAGAAAACCTGAAAGCCGCCTTCGCAGGTGAGTCTCAGGCTAACCGCCGTTACCTCTATTTTGCAAACAAAGCCGACGTGGAAGGCCAGCCAGACGTGGCAGCCCTGTTCCGCTCGACCGCTGAAGGTGAAACCGGCCATGCGCACGGCCACCTGGAGTGGCTAGAGCAGTGTGGCGACCCAGCTACCGGCATGCCCTTTGGCGCGACCCGCCAAAACCTGGCATCTGCAGTAGCAGGCGAGACGCACGAGTACACCGACATGTACCCCGGCATGGCCAAAACAGCCCGTGACGAGAAGCATGACGAAGTCGCTGATTGGTTCGAAACCCTGGCCAAGGCAGAGCGTTCACACGCCAACCGCTATGCCAAGGCTTTGGCTGAACTGGTGGATTGATATTCCAGAGGGCTTCGGCCCTTTGAGATTTTCAAGGTGTTTTTGAATACACCTTTTGAACGCAGAGGACGCGAAGGATTCGCAGAGATCGCAGAAGAATACAAAATAAGAAAAAATAAGAAAAAATAAGAAAAAATAAGTTTCTTAGGTATTCTTTTGCGGCTTCTGCGAATCCTTCGCGTCCTCTGAGTTCAAAAACTCCCCTCTCCCTACTCTCCCACTCCCACAGTACGCTAACTAACTTTTACAAAGCGAAAACCATGGCCACCGAAGGTAACCTTGCTCCCCCCACCCGTCACGCTATCGACTGGAAGGGCCCCGACTATTACGACGAAGCAAAGACCTTCCATGAGCTGGAACGCATTTTTGACATATGCCACGGTTGCCGCCGCTGTGTGAGCCTGTGTGGATCGTTTCCCACGCTGTTTGACCTGGTGGACAACAGCAAGACGATGGAAGTAGACGGCGTAGACAAGCAGGACTACTGGAAAGTCGTAGACCAGTGCTACATGTGCGACCTGTGCTACATGACCAAGTGCCCTTACACACCGCCACATGCCTTTAACCTAGACTTTCCGCACACCATGCTGCGCGCCAAGGCCATCAAGTTTGAAAAAGGCGAAGTCAAAGCCGCCGAAAAGTTCTTGGCCAGCACCGACGTTCACGGCCAGTTTGCTGGCATTCCTATCGTCGTGCAAGTGGCCAATGCGGTCAACAAAACCAAACCCGCGCGCGCGGTGATGGAAAAGCTAATGGGCGTAGACAAAGACGCCTGGTTGCCAGAACTGGCAACGAAGAAGTTTCGCTCAGGTACACCCAAAGCCAAAGCTACTGTGGTGAATAACGGCGCAAAAACTCCCGGCAAGGTGGTGGTCTATTCCACCTGTTACGTCAACTACAACGAGCCAGGCATTGGCCACGATTTGCTGAAAATTTTAGACTACAACGCCATCCCCTATGAACTGGTGAGCAAAGAGTCGTGCTGCGGCATGCCCAAGCTGGAACTGGGGGATTTGAAGTCGGTAGAAAAAAGTAAAAACGCCAACATTCCAGTGCTGGCAAAGTACGCCAAAGATGGCTACGCCATATTGAGCGCCGTGCCTTCGTGCACCCTCATGTTCAAACAAGAAATTCCGTTGATGTTTCCTGATGAGCCTGACGTGCAAGCCGTCAAAGCGGCCATGTGGGACCCGTTTGAATACCTGATGGCGCGCAAGCGCGACGGCCTGTTGCAAACAGAATTTCCGCAAGCCTTGGGCAAAATCAGTTACCAGATTCCGTGCCATGGCCGCGTGCAAAACATCGGCAAAAAGACGGAAGAAATGCTGAAGATGATTCCGCAAACCTATGTGCAAACCAATGAGCGATGCTCCGGGCACGCGGGCACCTTCGGCGTGAAAAAAGCGTATCACCAGCAAGCCATGAAAATTGGCAAACCCCTGTTCAAGAAAATGGCCGACCATCCGGGAAGTGGCAATGGTGACGGTGGTCTGCCAGACTACATCAGTTCCGACTGCCCTTTGGGCGGCCACCATATTGCGCAAGGTCTTGAAGTGAATGAATTGGGCAACCCCACACTCGCGCACCCGTTGACTTTGGTGCGTAAGGCTTATGGGTTGGTGTGATGGGTTAAAACTGGATACCGAAAATTTAAGAGTTTGAACGCGAAAGACGCGAAAGTTACGCGAAAGTCGCAAAAGGAATACCAAATTTTTTGTCTTCAATATTCTGATTTTTCGTCAAACTCGCAAAACTTGAAACGCAGGTTGTTCAATTTTTAAATTTTCTTCTTTTGCGACTTTCGCGTTCAAACTCCCCATCCCTCGCGTTCAAACCCCCCGTCTCTTAAAAGAGAAAAAACCATGCAACTTACCGGAAAAATCACCCCCGACAACCTCATGTCGCTCGAAGCGTACAGCAAGTACCGCAAAGAACACAAGCACGAGATCATTGCGCACCGCAAGCTGCGCAGCGTGCATTTGGGCGAGCACGTCTCCCTGCAGTTTGAAAGCGAAACCACGATCCGTTACCAGATTCAGGAAATGCTGCGCATTGAAAAGGTGTTTGAAGAAGAAGGCATCCTGCAAGAGATAGAAGCCTACGCCCCCCTGGTGCCCGAGGGCAGCAACTGGAAGGCGACGATGCTGATTGAATACCCTGACGAGAATGAACGCAAACGCGAACTGGCGCGCCTGATTGGGGTCGAGCACCGCATGTTTGTTGAGGTGGAAGGCCATTCGCGTGTGATGGCGATTGCAGACGAAGACCTGGAACGTTCGAACGACGAAAAAACATCTGCCGTGCACTTTATGCGTTTTGAATTTACGCCTGCGATGGTGGCTGCACTCAAGGCGGGCGCTGATGTCAAGCTCGGCTGCGACCATACCAATTATCCGTCGCATACTCTGATTGCTGAGGAAACTCTGGCCAGCCTGGCAGGAGATTTACGCTAGCCTGTTTTTTTCTCAGCCATGGGGCCGGCTGGTACGCACGCATAATTGCAGCATGGTGAGCACCCAAAGCAAATGACCATCCTTTTAGCCCCGATGGAAGGACTACTTGACTTTGTGCTGCGTGATATTTTGACGCGGGCAGGCGGCATTGACAGATGCGTATCCGAATTCATTCGTATATCGGGCCAGCTGCTGCCCGACAAAGTCTTCATCCGCATCGTGCCCGAGCTGCTGAATGGCGGCAAAACGTTTGCGGGTGTGCCGGTGCGTGCGCAGCTACTCGGGTCTGACCCCGTGTGTCTGGCTGAAAATGCCGCACGCCTGGCTGCGCTTGGCCCCGCTGGCATCGATCTGAACTTTGGCTGCCCTGCCAATGTTGTCAACCGCCACGGTGGTGGTGCGCTGCTGTTGCAAACACCAGAGCTATTAACCACCATCGTCGCCGCAGTGCGCCGCGCTGTGCCCGCGCACATGCCCGTGTCGGCCAAGATGCGGCTGGGCTTTCTGGATGATTCGCGTGCAGAAGAATGCGCGTTGGCTATTCAAGAAGGTGGTGCTGACGAGCTGGTGGTGCATGCGCGTACCAAGGCGCAGGCCTATAAGCCGCCTGCTTACTGGGAACGGATTGCCGACATTCGTGCAGTGGTGAAAATACCTGTTATCGCCAACGGTGAAATATGGAACGTTGAAGACGCGCGGCGTTGCATGCTGGCGTCGGGTAGCCAGATGCTGATGCTGGGGCGGGGCGCAGTGACCGACCCCGGTCTGGCATTGGCGGTGCAGCAGATGATGCAACAGCAAACCCGACCCGGGGCGACGGCAATCAACCCGGTTCAGGCAGGGATTACCTGGTTGCAGCTGGTGCCCTTGATAGCCGACTTTTGGCACATCGTCTGTACCCGGTTAGAACCCAAGGCGCGCGCAGGTCGCCTTAAGCAATGGCTCAATTTTTTGCGCCGCCGTTACCCGGAAGCAGAAGTTGCTTACCTGCAACTCAAAACCATCACCAACACGGCGTTGATAGACGACTGGTTGGCCCAGCTCGTGCAAACACAAGGGCAAAAGCAAAAGCAAAGGGTGGACGGGGGCACGAAGGACTACATAGGCGGCAACTAAGCGACGCCACCTTTGTTGTCTGCCAGCACACAACCCGTAATGCGCCAGGTATTGTTCTTTTGTTTGGTTAGTGTGTAGGTGGCCAGCCACGCGCCACCATTGGCATCGTTCATTTGCACGCGCTGCAAGGCTTGCCTGTCTTGACCCTCAGTCTTGAGAAAAGTCACCGAAGCGGGACGATAGACCACGGGGTAGCCGCTGCGCACCATCGACATGAAGTTGATGGCTGTGCCAAAACTTTTGCGAATATTCGGTGCTGCAAAAGAAAAGGCTTTCACGGCGTCGTCTTTGGCAAAAGCGGTCAGTTGGGCTTCTATCACCTCTCGCACCGCCTTGGCGTCTGCTGCTACCAAGGACTCGGCGTGGGCTGTAGGCACCCAAGCTGCCAGCAAAGCTACGCTGGTGGCAAGGCAGGCCGCGCATCTGGCCCATCGCTGAAAAAACGAACGCAGAAACAAAGGAGAAGAGTGTGTCATACAGCTGCCTCGTGATTTCAGGTGAAAATACAGCTACTAGAGTACACCGTTTATGCTTTTTTTACTTTCCCCCGCCAAATCACTGGACTATGAAACTCCGGTTTCCAAAGACCTGCCGCACACGCTGCCGCAATTTGTCAAACAGTCTAGCGAATTGATTGCGCTTTTAAAGCCGCAGTCCCCGCAGCAAATTGCTGCGCTGATGGACTTGAGCGACCCACTCTCGGCACTCAACGTGGCCCGCTATGCCGCATGGTCGCCCAAATTCACCATTAAAAACTCCAAGCAGGCCCTATTGGCTTTTGATGGCGATGTGTACGACGGCTTGAACGCCAAAACCTTGAATGCTGACGACCTGGACTGGGCGCAAACGCATGTTGGCATGCTCAGCGGTTTGTATGGCGTGCTGCGGCCTTTGGACTGGATGCAACCGTATCGGCTGGAGATGGGTACGCGCCTGGCCAATGCCCATGGCAGTAACCTGTATAAATTTTGGGGTACGCACATTGCCGACTATGTGAACCATCAACTGGTGGCTGACAAAACACCTGTGGTGATCAATCTTGCCAGCCAGGAATATTTCAAATCGGTAGACCGCAAGGCACTGAAAGCGCGGGTTGTGGAATGCGTGTTTCAAGAATACAAAAACGACACCTATAAAGTCATCAGCTTTATGGCCAAGCGCGCACGCGGCTTGATGGCACGCTATGCGATCGAAAAGCGCATCACCACGGTCAAGAAACTGGAATCTTTTAAAAGCGACGGCTACGCGTTTCATGCCGCCGCTTCAGAACCAGACCGCCTGGTGTTTAGAAGAAAAGTATGAGGACGAACTAATGACCCAACCCATTACCCCCGATCTGCGACAGTGGATCATTGCGCAGGCGCAGGCGGGCCTGCAGGCCGAAGCCGTGCTCAAGTCGATGCTGGAGTCTGGTTGGAACGAAGATGTGGCCATTGAGGCACTGGAAACCACGTTGCGTGACCATCTGGCTGCTACCCAACTGGCGGCCACGCTACCGCCTGCCGTGGCAGTTCCAACGCCCGCGCTGCAAGACTCGCCTTTATATCTGGACTTGCCTGATCGCCGCATTACCGTGCTGGCAGTCGTGGCAAATCCGCGTATTGTGGTGTTTGGCAATGTGCTGTCAGACGAAGAATGTGATGCCTTGATCGAAGCGGCCAAACCCAGGCTGGCCCGGTCGTTGACGGTGGCCGTCAAAAGTGGTGGAGAAGAGCTGAATGCTGACCGCACCAGCAACGGCATGTTCTTTCGCCGTGATGAGAACGAGGTTGTTGCGCGCCTGGAAAAGCGCCTGGCTGCATTGGCCAGCTGGCCTGTAGAAAATGGCGAAGGCCTGCAAATTTTGCACTACCGCCCCGGTGCTGAATATAAACCGCACTACGATTATTTTGACCCAGACGAGCCTGGCACATCGATGATTTTGAAACGCGGTGGCCAGCGTGTGGCCACCATCATCATGTATTTAAGCGAGCCTGAAAAAGGCGGAGGCACCACCTTTCCAGACGCGCAAGTGGAAGTGGCACCCAAGCGCGGTAACGCCGTGTTTTTCAGCTACGACCGTGCGCACCCAGCCAGCAAAAGTTTGCATGGCGGCGCACCCGTGATTGCAGGTGAAAAGTGGATTGCCACCAAGTGGCTGCGCGAGCGACGTTTTGAGTAAATTATGGATAAAAACACCGCAATGTCAGCCTGGAATATGCGTAAACTGCTATGAAAATAAGAGCAAATAATATTTCGATTGAAGTCGAAGACACCGGTGGCTCAGGCCCTGTCGTGTTCCTCATCATGGGCTTGGGCATGCAGCTTATCGCCTGGCCACCAGCCATGGTGCAAGCCTTGGTCGATGCGGGTTACCGCGTGGTGCGCATGGACAACCGCGACATCGGTTTGTCTGAGCACTATGACCATCTGGGCTCGCCCAACCTGGTGTGGGCTGCGCTTAAGCACAAGTTGGGCATGTCCATCAAACCGCCTTACACGCTGCATGACATGGCGCAAGACGCCATTGGCGTACTGGATGCTTTGAAGGTTGACCGTGCCCACATCGTCGGTGCGTCCATGGGCGGCATGATCGCGCAGCGCGTGGCGCTGGCTGCGCCGCAACGTGTGCTGAGTTTGACCAGCATCATGAGCACCAGTGGTGCGCCTGGACTGCCAGCACCCCAAAGCGAGGTCATGCGTGTCATGCTGTCTCGCCCAGCAGGCACTGACGAACATTCTGTAGTGACGCACTATGCCAACTTGTTCAGAGTGATTGGTAGCCCGGCCTTTCCTACCGACCCGCACACCCTGCGCGAGCGTATTGTTTTGGCAATGCAACGCAGTTTTCACCCCGAGGGCACCACGCGCCAGATGGTTGCCATTGCTGCAGACGCGAGCCGCGCTGCACAATTAGCGCAAATCACAAGTCCTACTCTGGTCATCCACGGCAAAGCCGACCCCCTGGTGCCGCACGCATGTGGTGTAGACACGGCCCAGCGTATTGCAGGTGCACAACTGGCCAGCATAGACGGCATGGGGCACGACTTGCCACCCGGTGTGGTAGAGCGTGTGCTGGCCCACATGCTGCCTTTCTTTGCTGGCTTGAAAGCCGCTTAACCTTAACTAGACATGGCAAACACCCCAGAACAATCCCAGCTAGGCAAAGCCAGCGCGTATGTGGACCAGTACGACCCGTCGCTGCTGTTTCCTATTGCCAGGCAAAGCAAGCGTGACGAAATTGGTGTAACGAACCCGCTGCCTTTTATGGGAGCAGACTTGTGGACGGCGTATGAACTGAGCTGGCTTACTCCGCGCGGCAAACCGCAAGTGGCTTTGGCGCACATCACCGTTCCGTGCGAAACGCCGAACATTGTGGAGAGCAAAAGCTTCAAGCTGTACCTGAATAGCTTTAACAATACCCGCTTTGAAAGCTTCGCCCAGGTGCGCGAACGCATGGCGCGTGACATAGGTGCTGCCGCTTGGGGTAACGATACAAAAGTGGGTGTAACGCTTACAGATATTTCGCAAGCAGCTATTGAAAATATAGCAGGTAATTCGCAATTGCGTGTTGCTACCCAGCATATTGCCGAACTGGAAGGCACGAACCTGGACCGTCTGGACATCGAATGCACCCAGTACACGCCTGCCCCCGAGCTGCTGACAGCTGCGTTTGACGAAAAGCCGGCGGATGAGGTGCTGTGTAGCCAGTTACTCAAAAGCAATTGTCTGGTAACCGGGCAGCCCGATTGGGGCAGTGTACAAATCAAATACAGTGGCCCGCAAATCGACCAGGCTGGTTTGCTGCGCTACATCGTGAGTTTTAGAAACCACAACGAGTTTCACGAGCAATGTGTCGAGCGCATCTACAGCGACATCATGGCGCGCTGCAAACCCGCCAAACTGTCGGTCTATGCGCGCTATACACGGCGCGGCGGGTTGGATATTAATCCGTGGCGTACCAGCCACCCTCAGGCATTGCCGATGAGTATACGGACTGCGCGGCAGTAGTTCAGAAGTTTGATGTAGGGTCAGTGAGTTGTGTGCCAAAAGCGTACGTTTATCCATAGGACTTAACTGTGGACAAGCTCAACTTGATGAAAGCCGCATTGAGGATAACGGTTTTTGGCGTAAAAAAGAGCGCAACGCGCTCTTGTGAATGAGTAATACAGAATAAATCTGCAACGCTTCAAGTGTTTGGTTTGGGCTGAGTGTCAGCGTGCTCGACGATTTTTTCTTCCAACAGCTTTTCACCTTCAAAGCCTGCTATCGCTGCAAGGCCTTTCTTAAAGAAGCCTGCATCCGGGTCAAGCTTGACCAAGGCCTCCTCTGCCACAACAGCGCCAATGATTTCATTCAGTAATCCCATAGCTCACTCCAGGTTGGTTAAAAACACACATCTTTCATTGTAGCGATGTCCACGTGCATACCAGTCAAGTGCTCAACCCAAAACTACATATACGCAGAAAAAAGCTACAATTTCGACCAAATATCATATTGTCGTGCGCGCGATTCATAACGCTTTAAGAGGGAAGATGCTCCGATAAAGCGCCAAGCACGCTTGGTGGTGTTTTTTCACCCGCTATGCGCGCTTTGCGTGCCGTCAAGACAAATGACGTGAGTTGCCATATCAGTACTGCGACAATTGTGGCCAGCAAGGTAGCGCTGATCGGGCGTGTGACGAATGGGCTGAACGACCCGCGACTAAGTAGCATGGCACGTCTGAAGTTCTCTTCCATCATAGGCCCCAAAATAAAGCCTAGCATCAGCGGGGCAGGCTCCATTTTCAAACGCAGAAACAAATACCCCATCAAACCAAAAACAGCCGTAATAAAGATGTCATTCAAATTGTTGTTGATGCTGTAGGTACCGATACAGCAGAAAAACAAAATCGCGGGAAACAGAACAGTGTAAGGAATTTTGAATACTGATAGCCAGTAACGCACCAATGGCACGTTCAGGATAACCAAGAAACAATTGCCTATCCACATACTGGCAACCAAGCCCCAGAATATGTCGGGGTGGCTGGCGATCATGTTAGGACCAGGCTGAATCCCTTTGACAATGAAAGCTGCCAACATTAGAGCCATGACGGGGTTTTCAGGAATGCCGATAGCCATTAGCGGAATGAAGCTGGTACGCGCGGCAGCTTCATCAGCAGCTGCTTGTCCTGCTACGCCTTCAATAGCACCTTTGCCAATCTCGTCCTTGTATTTGCTGAAACGTTTGTCTACGGCATAGGCGGCAAACTGCGCAATGGTCGGGCCACCACCTGGTAAGATACCCAGAAACGAACCAATCACGCTACCGCGCAATGCGCTAGGAATAATACGTTTAAATTCTACCCAAGTTGGTATTAAATTGATTTTACCATTGAAGGGCGTCAGCACGTTTTTGTTATCGAGATTTTTCACAATCTCAGCGATGCCGAAGCAGCCCAATGCGATACTAATCAAACCAATACCATCAGCCAAAAAGGGCAAATTCATCGCATATCTCTGCATACCGCTGTTCACATCGGTACCGACCATGCCCAGCAAAACACCTACCATGGCCATTGCCAAGCCACTGAGCAAATTACCTGAAGACACCACACTAACGCAAAAAAAGCCAAGCAACATGAGAGTGCAGTAGTCAGCGGGGCCAAACAAGAAGCCAACCTCCCCTAGGGCAGGTGCCATAGTAGATAACACCACAATGGCTACTGTGCCGCCAATAAAGCTGGAGATGCCTGCGGTAAACAAAGCCAACCCCGTTTTACCGTTTAGTGTCATTTGGTAGCCATCAATACAAGCCACAATACTGCTCGCATGCGGGATCTTCATGGTGATAGCGCTGACACTGTCGCCGTACTGTGCACCGTAATAGATACCAGCCAACATGATGATAGCGCCGTTGGTGGGAATAGAATAGGTCAAGGGCAGTAACAAGCTGATGGTCGACAATGGCCCCAGGCCAGGTAATAGTCCCACCAGCGTACCCACCACACAACCGATGGCGCAGTACATTAGGTTCTGCAGGGTCAGCGCATGCTCAAAACCGAATGCGAGGTTATGTAGTATTTCCATTAGATCAAAGGTAGATTAAGGCCAAGAAAGTATTGAAAACCGAAGGCAATTGCAATCAAGCCTGACGAAATTTTGAGATTACGTATTACCGAGTACGAGGTGCCGGCAAAAGTTGAGCAAAACACCATGAACACGATGCCCACAATCATGTTGATGTACTCAGACAGCAGTGCAAATCCACACAAGCTGAGTAAAATGATGGCAATATTCTTGACGTTGTAGCTCATCGGTTCTGGTGCAAGAAAGCGTGCACGTATTGCGATAATCAGACCAATCAAAAACAAAAAGCAACTAACTGCCATGGGGAAAAAGCCAGGACCAGATCTTTGCAATTCACCCATCGGGTAATTCAACGATCCAAGGCCAAAGAGCAAGGCAATCACCATGAGTAGCAGGCCTCTGACGAAGTTTTGATTATTCATATGCAGCTGTTTAAAACATTAAAGTAACTGTTAAGCATAAAAGCTAGTTACTCTAACTAAGTCAGTAAATCTACGTATGTGTATGTAAAGTAATGTATGGCTGTTGCGTCGAGCGCATCTACGCGGCATCACGGTGCGTTACAAGCCTGCCAAGCTCTCGGTCTATGTGCGCAATACACGACGCGGCTGGTTGGACATTAATCCGTGGCGTACAAGTTGTCTACAGGAATTGCCGGTGAGTGTACGGGCATGGTACACCACGGTGAATTTCCGCTAGCCCCAGGCTGCTACCGTTTGACGCTCCAACCACCATTGCAGCAGGGTGAGCGTATGCTGTTGACCCGATTTTAGGTACTCCTACATGAGGGGCAAGAGCATACGCTCACCCTGCGTACAAGACCAAGCCCCTGCCATTAGCAACACACTCACGAATAGAGATAAAACATGAAATAACAAGATTACGCTACAAAAGTAGTAGCTGCTCGCGCAATATCTACGCTGACTACAGGCCATTTTTCTTGAAATAATGCAACTCTGACAATGAAGGAAAGGCAGCGCTGCGTTTTTCCTTCATCGCCAGCACCGCCTCCTGTACATGCGCATTGCTCCAGATCGCGGCTTGCAGCCAACCCATCTGCTTGAGTGCATCTTCGGTCGAGTGGTCGCGCGTGTAATGAATGGCTTGCTTGGTGCCCCAGATCGCAACGGGGGGCTTGCTGGCTATCTCGTTGGCACACTGCAAGGCGGCGGCCAGCATGGCTTGCGGGGTGTCGAATACCTCGTTCACCAAACCATGCGCCAAGGCCTTGCTTGCGGGCATACGCCGCCCGGTGTAGGCATATTCCTTCACCACAGCTTCCGGTATCAGCTTGGGCAACCGCTGCAGCGTGCCCACATCGGCCACCATGCCGATATTGATTTCCTGAATGCAAAAGAAAGCGTCGGCCGTGGCGTAGCGTACGCAACAGGCGGTCACCATGTCTACCGCACCACCAATGCAACCACCCTGAATGGCCGCGATGACCGGGATGCGCAGGCTCTCCAGCTTGGTGAACGTGGCTTGCATCTCAGTCAGTGCATCAAAAATCGCCGCGCGGCCTTCGGGGCTTTGATCGTCCATCAAAATAGCGCCGCTAAATGTGTCCAGCGACATGCCCGCGCTAAAGTGTTTGCCGGTGCTAGAGATCACCAAGGCTCTGGCAGAGCCTTGTTTGTGGATGTGGCTCAGCACGTCGTCCAGCTCTCGCCAAAACAGCGGATGCATGGTGTTCATGGCCTCGGAGCGGTTGAGGGTGAGATGCGCGACATGGTGTGTCTCGCTCAGGCTGAAGCAGGTAAGATTTTGCATGCCTGTATGGTAACGCGCTGATGAAAGTTTGTGCAGTGACGCTGTAAACCCAATGACCGTAAAACAAGGTGACGAGACTGGCTGATTAGACGGTGCTCTATAAAACGTTACGCGCACGGCGTGGAACCACTTGCAGTTGTGACTTGAGCTTGAGTGGCGCGCTGGTCACGGTGACTTGTTGCACGGGCAGGTCAATGAGCTGGTCTGCTTGCCAGACTTTGACTTGGACGGCACCGTCAGGCACGTCGTCAAATGTGGCCATACCGTCTGTGCCGGTTTTGGCCGCCCAGGGTGAATCGCTCACGTACACGTTGCCACGCATGGAGCCATGCAAAAAGCAACCTAGTATGGTGGCACCCACTGCACCTGGTTTGTCTAGCGTGATCTCGGATGACTTCGCTGATTTGCCGTCAGACTTGCCTTCCAGCCGCATTTCAAAACCACCGCCACTGCTGGCCGCTGTGCCTGCAGCTGAAAACTGGGCGGCACCGGCAGCTGAGCCGCGCACGTGGTGGTCCCAGGGGTCGTTGTTGATAAATTTGACTTTGGCGCCGACAGAAACCAGGGTGAGGGCAGGTACAAATTGCATTTTTTCTTGCACGATAGTCGCTTGCATGGACAGTGGCTTGGCAGGCTGCGACTTGGTGGATGGCACCAAAACGACGATAGCATCGGCGGTGGGCCTGCCGTCTTTATCCACCACGCTTACACTGACCTGTCCTGCATTTACAGTGCTAAATATTCCTAATGTCAGCGTCAATATTGCGTAAGCTGCTATGAATCTTGTAGTGTTACTGAGCATAAAAATATTTCTGTTAGTTGACTTGGGTGTGAAAATTATTTAATCGTAATGACATCGCGGTGCATAGGTGCCAACGCAGCCAGCAGTTTGTTTTGCGCACTGAACGGGATTTTTTGTGCGTCCATGCTTTGCTGCAGCACCTCGACCAAGGCGTTGAAGTTGCCTTTGGTGATGTCGAAATTGCTGTGTGCAGTTTTCATGTCTACACCTTTGTACACGCAGGGGCCACCGCTGACTTGGCAGACCTGATCTACCAGTTGCTGCTTGAAGTTGACCAGGTTGGTTTTTTCAAAGAATGGTTTCATGCGCGGGTCGGCCAGCAAGCGCGGTACAAAGTCATCCATCAAGGTGACTAGACCAGTCTTTTGGCCCAAGGCCAGGTAAAGGGCGTCGTCGGCTAGGGCGTGGTGGGTGAAGAAGCTGGAGGCACTGATGAGCAGGGTGAGGGTTAATTTTTTCATGATTGATTTCCAGATAGGGCAATGGCTCATTTAGAAAGCGGCTTGTGCTGACAGGTAAACGCCAGTCTGGCGGCGCTTGTCGGTAGTCGCTGGGACGATGGTTCCCAGGTCTACATAGGCGAGAGTCAGCGAGATATTTTTATTCGGTGCCCAAGCAATGAAAACATCCTTCCAGTCTTGCGCACGCAAGCCATCGCTCAAGCCTGCTGCATTGCCAGCCACTTGCAGATGGTTGGGCATCTTACGGTATTCCGCGCCAACAGCCAGGTTTTTAGTCAGCAGTTTGGCGATGGAAACTTCTGGCATCAAGCGGTAGCTGTTGTTCGCTCCGCCCAGCGTGGCACCAAAGCCCAGCAAGCCGTTCTGGTTTGCTTTTGTGGCGCGCAAGGTGCCGTTGACCAGGATGCCTGGCGCGAGAAAGAGTTTGGTAGCGTTGACATACAAGTCCATGCCAGACCTCTTGGCGCCTAGTGCATTCAGTGTGCCATCCAGGCCGCTGGAGTCCAGTGATTTGAATTCCACGCCTGCGGCTATCTGTGGCATCCAGGTGTCGCTGTCCAGCACCGCATCGCCAGCCAGTTTGACTTTGCCACCGATGATGGTTTGGCGCAGATGCAAGCCGGGCAAGCCCAGAGCGCTGCCGGTAATGCCCGTGTTCAAGTCTTGACGGGCAATGGACAGTTCGTATCGGTCATGAACGCCTATGGCTGCGCCGTAAGCGGTCAAGCCGTAGTCGCGCGTAGTGGCGCGGCTAAGGTGCACCGTGCCACCTGTCTCACCCGCACTGGCATTGCTGCCAATCACAGCCCAGGGCGTTAAACCACCACCGGCCGCGCCATCTATGCTGCTTACGCCGCCAGTCAGCAGCAGTTTGCCAGTGTCTGCCTGGGCTAAGCCACAGGCTAAAAGTGATGTAACGGTCAAAGCGGTGATGGGTAGCTTTGCCAGAACGTGTTGAAGTTGCATAAAAATTTAAAAAAAGTGGGTTATGACTGCATTACGTTAGTTCGGTTGAATTGGATTCAAGTTTTTACAAATTGATAAATACAAGTAAATCCAAACAGTAAATCACGTCGTAACCACTGTGGGGTGGCTCTGGTTTGCTAGCAAGTTTGCAGATGCCGCCCCGCTACCGTCAATTTATTGGAGAAATCGCCATGATCCGTTTTACTTTGGCAGCCAGTGCTGTCGCCATCCTATCTGCCTGCGCCAGCAACCCCACCATGACCGCCTTTACGCAAACCAGCTTGCCTGATGCTGTGAAGGTGCCCGCAGGGCATAAGGTAGCGCTGGAAACTGTTGGTTCTGGCCACATCACCTACGAATGCCGAGCCAAAAAAGACGCTGCCGGTTTTGAATGGGTATTTGTCGGGCCAGACGCCAAATTGATGGCGCGCGATGGCAAGCAAATCGGCAAGTACTATGGCCCACCAGCCACCTGGGAAAGCGCAGACGGCTCGAAAATTACGGGTGCTCAAGTGGCTGTAGCACCGGCTGTAGTGGGCAGTATTCCTCTGCAATTGGTCAAAGCCAACCCCGCTACGGGAGCCGGTGCCATGGCGGGTGTGAGCTACATCCAGCGGGTAGACACTCGCGGCGGTGTGGCCCCGGCCAAGGCTTGCGATGCAGGCATGGTCAGCGTCAAAGAGATCGTCAATTACCAGTCAGGCTATATTTTTTGGAAGGCAGTTTGATATCTTTCCAGAGGGTGGGGCATCATGTCAAACGTTCCACCATCCAGTACACCGCCATCACCACCAGAGCATACGAGCCACCGCGCACCACTACCGCGTTGTAATGCGACCAGCGCACCCAGCTGACCAATACCCAGTGCGCAGCGCACCACAGCAGCACCATCATCAATTGCCCCGCTTCTACCCCCAGGTTGAACCCGGCCAGTCCCCAAAACAGCAAACTGCCCGTCACGCCTGCTTCCAGCATCACGCCAGAAAATCCCAGACCGTGTACGAGGCCGAAACATAATGCCAACACATCTCCACGCACCCATTTGACGGGGTACAGATTGAGTACAGCCGATACGCCAATGGTGAGGGCAATCGCAGGCTCTACCCAGTTGGGTGACGCACTGATCCAGCCCAGACTGGCCACAGCCAGCGTAGCAGAATGGCCGATGGTGAAGCCTGTGACGGTGCGCAACAGGGTGATGAAACCACTACGTGCAGACAATATGATGGGCAATAGCAGCGTCAATAAAAATGCCAGATGGTCGTAACCAGTGACGATATGGTGGACGCCCTCTGGGAAAAAATGGGCCAGGGTAGCGAGGCCAGTTTGCGGCAGTGGGCGTTCGTCTGTGCTTGCCGCTGTGGGTGCTGTTGCCGATGCATGGCTGCGCAGCGACAGTTGGGGCCGCCCTGCAGGCGCGAGCACCGCAGCTATCGGCTGGCCATCCATTTGCCCACTGATGACCAGGCGGTGTGTAGTGTCCACGTCTTTGAATAACTGGTAGTCGATAGCCAGAGCAGACCTGGCATCGCAAGCCAGCGTACTCGACAGTCGCACATAAGCGCCGTCACTGCGTTGCTCCAGAGACGAAAATTGCCAGTCCAGGGGAATGTTTGCTCGTGCACAGCGCAAGGCTACGCCTCGGTTAACAAATGCCACAATGTCTGGTGTAGCGGCTTTGACTTCGCCCCAGGTCAGGCTACGGTTAGCGTCTGCATCCAATGTGTCAATTGCAGCGTCCAGGTCTTTCACGGCCAAAGACAATTGCAAACGCATGGCGCCTGGCCTATCGGCTGCCTGGTTAGTTGCCGTATTGGCTGTTAAAGGACTCAGGCTCAAATACGCATCGCTGGCTTTGTGTGCCCATGCAGGTGCGAAAAAGCTAACGCTACACACCACCGTTGCACAGAACGTATAAATTGAATACTTCATGATTTTGTAGCGGGTACCCAGCGTGCCAGCCGTGCGTCTCGCAGCCCGGTGCTTTGCAATTGTTTTTGTATGGCAGCCACATCGTCTTTGCGGCCTGCAGCATCGGCACTGCCCAGTGCCAGCCACCAGTCCAGTGGTTCTTTTTGAATCTGCAGATTTGTTTGTGCCGCAGTCCAGGCCTTGGCGGGGTTAGCCTCTAGCCACAGCGCAACCAGTGCCAGCTCACGCGCATGCGTGCGCGGGTCATCACCGCGAGCGTCCAGTGCGCTAAAGCGTTCGCGCAATTCAGTCCACAGCGCATTCCAGCGTGCATCACCCAATTGCTTGTAGGCATAAGTGCGGCGCACCATGACCGAGTCGCTACTGGTCTGTTTTGCCAATACCTTCAGTGCAGCATCGGGTTGCGCTGTGCGCAGCAGCAAGTCGGCCAGTGCCAGCGCTGTGTAGCCATCGTCCGCCAGCAGCAGGCTGGTTTGGTACGCCTTTTGTGCAGCAGCATCTAGGCCAGCGCGCTCCTCGCTTTCTGCCAGTAAAGACAACAACCAGGCTTTAGTGGATGCGTCACTGGTTTGCTTTTGCAATTGGCTAAAACCCGTGCGTGCCAGTGCAAAGCTGCCTTGCAACGACGCCGTTTCAAGTTGGCAAGCTGCTGCGTACAGCGCTGCGCCACTGCTAGCCACCCTAGTGCAGGCAGCGTCTGCTGCGCCGTATTGTGCGGCCACACGTTCTAGGGTGGCCAGGGTAAGCCAGCCCTGAGCTTGGGAAGGGTCACGCTTGAGAGCGGCTTGCAGGGTAGTGCGAGCGGCAGAAAATTCGTGGCGGCTTTGCTCGATGGTTGCTTGCAAAATGGCCAGAGTTGGTGGTGCGTCGCTCTTACCCCACCATGGGGCTAATGCAGCTTGCGCGCGACCCAGATAGCGCGGGTCCGCGTTCGTGCGTGCCAGGGTAATCAGTTGCTTGGCAGATTGCGCAGCCGCTTCGGGCGTAGTCAAGGTGGTGATGGCAACAGGCTTGACGCGACCAGGCAAAACTTCCACCACCATCGAATCGTTTGTAGGCGCGAAGTCTTGAGGTGCTGCCACACCAAGACTGCTTGCAAAAACTAATGTTGTAATCAAATAGATTTGATATGGGGTGCGCATAAATACTTTCAATAAGCTGATCAAATTCCCTTGGCACGCACGGCGGCATGCCAAGGGAAAACAAGCCACTTAGATCGTTTGATCAGGCTCGTCGGTTTCGCTGATTGCTAGCACGGCATCACCAGCTACCAACGGGTCGGTAGTTTCGCTGCCACCAGCTGACACGATTCCTTTGATGAACTCGGTAGCTCCCGCTGAGCTTGTAGTCGCGGCGATGGGAACTTCTGTGCCATTGACAAAGATAGATGCAGGCGGCGGATTACCCGTGCCTGCAACAGGCGTCAAGTTGCTGCTGTCTCCACAGGCAGAGAGCATCGTAGTGACTGTTGCCATGGCAATGGCGTAGCGCGTTAAGTTAAAAACTTTCATCACGGTTCTCCTATAGTGATTCAATTACAGCGAACCGGCCAAAGGCGTGTTCAAGTAAGGGAACGAGCTTAAGAATGGAACTACGGCTTGGTCCACACCGTCATGCACGGTCAGCGATGCACCAGCTGCAGGTACGCTGGATGGATTGCACGCCGAGGTGACGCCCGGTACGCTGGGAATACTGTTGAGCTTGAACGCATCCGTAGTGCCATTGACCATACACAAACCACCCAAGACGGCTACCAATGAAATATCCACAACGTCATCTTTGGGACGGCGGCCGTTCGGGTAGCCCGCATTGTCAGTGCCTGCGGCCAGCACGTTGCCCACAATACCCAGACGGTTCTGGCTGGCAAACGGTACAGGTGCAATAGCAGTGTTCAAACGCAGCATTTCCGATGGGACCACATTGGCTGGCTTGTTCACACCTGTAATACCCGTTAAAAACACCGTTGCCAAATCTGTTCGTGGCAGATTGGTGGGAGCCAAGGCGGCCCCATTACCGGCCAGCACCACGCCCAGCAAAACAGGTAGTGTGGGGTTGGTCACGTAGTCCAAAAATTGACTATCACCGTTAGGCTTGGACGCGTTGAACTTGTCTTTGTCTTTCAGGCCAATCACCACTTCGTTAACTAGAGGCATTCCTAAACGAGAGACTTGGGTCCACGCGCCACCTACCTTCTCCGTGGTCTGGTGGCCGGAGGCTGGTTTGGCTGACAGTAAACGACCTTGGCGCAGGCTGGCCGTCGTCCAGCCGCCAATCACTGTCTCCGTGCCCGCAGTCAAACAGTCTTTATGCACTTCCAGAGCGATCGAGGTAACGTTGCTGTCCTGAATCGAGTTGGCTGCTGCTGCGTTGATGTTGGCTGGATTGGTAATCACTGCCAGTGGCGCATTCACCAGGTCAAAAATGGGGCCCAGGTTCACAGCAAAACCTTCCTGGCGCTGACCTACAAAAACCTTGCCAACATCTTTGCCTGCGGGGCAACCCGGAATTTTGATGCTGTGCACGTGCTTGTCTGCATAGGCGGCATAGGCGGCGGTGTTACCCAAAGTTTTCACGCCAATGTAGTCAACGGGTTTTTCAAAACTGGCGCCGCCCGTGGCCTTGGTCACGGCTTGGCTGGTGCCTTTGCGTCGGTCACCACGCACGATGTTGACCGAATAGGTTTCGTTCAGGTTCAGGTTGGCGTCGTTCAAGTTACTGACACCACCAGCTTGAATTAGGGGTATGGACACCGTTTTGTTGCCAATAGGCAGCGCAATATCCTTGAGTTTGTTGTTGAAGCGAAATTGGAAAGTAATGTCTTCGTTGGCGTCTCCATTGTTGTCGATATGAATCTCATACAAGGCGTTCTGATCCATCGAAAAGTAGTTGGGGCCACCGTAAGGGCCTTGCAAAGGCTGATAGTTGGCGATCAGGGTCACATAATCGCTGCGCCCACCAGTACCGTTGGCGGCCACACCTTCGTAGCTGCGAAACATATAAAAATCTGTGCCATCGACCTTGGGTGACGTGGTGATAAACGGTGCTTCGCGGTGGCTGGACGCCAGGCTGGTACCGGCTGCACACACAGCGGATACCGCTAGCACGCAGGCTGTTAGTTTTTTAAATCGCATGAAATTCTCCAGAAATGATTAAAAAGTGTTGTGCGGTGTGTCCGCATGGTGTTTACGTGATTTCAGGAAAGATGGATTCACATTAATGTGTAACGGGAAACCCTTGAATCCATCTGCGAATTTGCGGCGTATCTACAGTGCGATAACATTTATGTGCGCAGGACGTGGCGCAAAACAATCGAGTGAATCACAATATGCATATGAACACACCATCCATAGACGACCATTTGATTGCGCTGATAGAGCGTGTGGCTCTGCAAGACACTGTGGCCATGCGTGCGTTGTATGACGCGACATCATCCAAGCTGTATGCGGTAGCCATGCGTGTGGTGAGCAACACCACCCATGCCGAAGACGTGCTGCAAGATGCTTACTTGAATATCTGGCGTATTGCAGGTGACTACAAGGTATCGCTCAGCCCGCCGATGGCCTGGATGGGGGTGGTAGTGCGCAGCAGGGCACTAGACTTTTTGCGTAAACGAACGTCTGAAAAGTCGCTGGCGGGCGCAGATATTGACGACACGATTGGCGATACCTTGCAAGGTGATTCGCCTGACCCTATGGACGCAAGCGATGCCAGCGAACAGGCCTGGGCGCTGCATGAATGCCTGCGCAAGATAGAAGCGCAACCGCGTCAGGTGCTCACCCTGGCCTACTTTAAAGACCTTAGCCACGGCGAATTGGCTGAACAACTCAAGCTGCCGCTGGGAACCGTAAAAACCTGGATTCGCCGCAGCCTGGAACAGCTGCGCCATTGCATGGCGCGTTTTGCGTAAAGGGGCAGCCATGAATATAGGACAACACCCCGAATTGCTGGATAAGCTGGCCGCCAGCTATGCACTGGGCACCTTGCGCGGCGGTGCACGCAGGCGACTGGAAGCCTATGCCCGTCAAAGCGCCACCGTGCGCACCAGCCTGCTGCTGTGGCAAGAGAGGATGCACGCCATGATCGAATTGCCGCTGCCTATGCAGCCCAGCCCCAATGTGTGGAAGCGCATTGAAAACGTGTTGACGATGGAAATGGAAGCATTGCGTAACTCCAAGGCGGCCATCAAAACCGAAAACCTGGCGCAGCAACTGCTGGTGCACGCACGCAAGGCCGTGGCGCTGTGGCGTGGCGCAGCCCTGGCTGGTGCGGTGGCTACCCTGGCAGCTGTCGTGGTGGGTCTGCAGCATGGCAATACGCTCAAGGGTGAGCTGGGTCAAGTAAGCGCCAAATTGCAAACCACGCAAGGCCAAGTACAACAGGCACAGCTTGCCGTTCAACAAGCGCAGGCTGCAGCCCAGCAAGCGGCGCAACAACTGCAGTATGTGGCGGTGTTGTCAGATGACAAGTCTGCAGCTTCGGTACTGGTGACAGTAGACACTGCGAAGAACCGTATGACCTTGCAGCGCGTGAGCGGTTACCAGGAGGCGGCTGACAAGTCTTTGCAATTGTGGGCGCTGCCAGCGGGTGGAAAACCGCAGTCCTTGGGTGTGTTGACGGGTGACAAGGTGATTCGTTTAGCTGCAGATGATGCGCGTGTGAAAGCCTTGCCGACTTTGGCTGTCAGCCTGGAGCCCAAGGGTGGTGTTGCCGAAGAAACAGGGCCAACTGGGCCGGTGCTGTTCAAGGGGGCGTTGCTGCAGACTGCACTTTGATCTTCATGCTTTGCATGCGGCTGCGATCATCACGGCCTCATAGGTTGCAGGTATTCAACACCTCGTTATTGCCATACAAAACTGACAAGTTAAACGCCAAGAAAACCCTCAAAACAATTCTGGATGTTCAACAGTAGTGGCATCCAGTAACTTGATGTTTGCTATATTATTAATAGCTTCTTGCGCATATTCTACGCTGGCAGTAGCCTGATTTTCCTCTGAAATCTTCTTTTCTAGCTTGCCCACCCGCACCCCCAGAAGACGAAATCGCTGCGACAAATCTATGCGTTTTAAACACAAGCCTGCGGTCTGGCGAATCGTCTTGGCATCGTCCGTGGCTTGCGCAAGTGTAATGTCCCGCGTGACGATTTTGAAGTTGCCCCAGCGCAGCTTGATACCAATAGTTTTACCCATATAGCCCTTGCGCTGCAAGTCCTTGGCGAGTGATGCGCACAAAGACGTAAACACGCCCGACAACTGTGCCTTGTCATGCGCGGCATGCAGGTCGCGGTCAAAAGTCGTCTCGCGGCTCATGCTGACGGGTTCGCTCTCGGTTTCTATGGGGCTGTCATCGCGGCCCCAGGCGGCCTCATGCATCCACGCGCCATAGCTTTTGCCATAGCGCTCCATCAGGTCAAACTTGCCGATGGCAGCCAGCTCGCCGATGGTCTTGATACCTTGCGCATGCAGTTTTTCTTCTGCCTTGGGGCCGATGCCATTGATCTTGCGTACAGGCAGTGGCCAGACTTTGCTTTGCAAATCCTCCATGTAAATGATGGAGATACCGTTGGGTTTGTTGAACTCGCTGGCCATTTTGGCGAGCAGCTTGTTGGGTGCAACACCAATCGAGCAGGTAAGCCCCGTTGCGTCAAAAATACTTTTCTGTAGCAGCCGCGCCAGCGTACGCCCACCTTCGCGCTGGCCACCGGGCACTTCGCTAAAGTCAATATACACCTCGTCCACACCTCTGTCTTGCATGACAGGCGCAATCTCCAGAATGATATTTTTGAACATGCGCGAGTATTTGCGGTATTCCTCAAAATCCACAGGCAACAAAATAGCTTGCGGACACAGCTTGGCAGCTTTCATAAGCCCCATGGCCGATCCCACACCAAACTGGCGGGCTGCATACGTTGCGGTGGTGATCACACCGCGCCCGGTGTAGCTTTCCAGGCGGGCAAACGCTTCAATCGGTATAAGGCTTAATGCTTCTTGCAGTGCAAGCTCGTCCCATGTAATGCCCGGCTCTGCTTGCTGCATTTTTGCTAGCGCAGCAGCTATATTGCTGCGCCCACCGCCAATGACCACTGGTAAACCCTTGAGCTGCGGATAACGGAGCAACTCCACAGATGCGTAGAATGCATCCATATCTAAATGGGCAATGCGTCTGCTATACATGGAATTATCAGAGTTTTTTATATGGTCTGCGATGGTTGGTGCCCTGCTCATGGCGCTATTGGCATCGACTTTGAGCTGGGTATCTACCCGCAGTACCGATGCAGCCAAAAACACCCTGTTTGTTTTGGTCACTGGGTTTGCCGTTGCCCTGATGAGCGGTTTGCCTGAATATATCCTACACATCCCAAACCCGCATACCTTGTTGCCGCTGAAGGTGGCTATAGGCCCATGGGCCAGTGCGCTGGGGCTGTTTTTGCTGGGCAACTGGTTAGGCCTTGTGCGTGAGGACATGCTGGTGCGCCGTAGTGTGATCTGGGGGTCTGCGGGTGCCTTTGTGTGCGGTATTGCCCTTCTGGCCTGGGCCTGGATGGTGCCCAGTGCCCAGCCGCAAGATATTTTGGCGGTCTCAGGCCTGGTATACGCCGTCATGGTGGTACTGGGCGTGATGATTGCGCTGCGCGGTGCGAGCATGGGGGACAGCCTGGCCATGCGCATGTGCGTGGCTTGTGGTTTTATGGCGGTGATGGTGGCCGGCTTGTATGCCAAAACTTTGCAGTACCAGATTGGTTTGTGGTTTTGGGTCATGACCGCATCGGCTACCTTGGTGTATTACCTCATGGTGTTTGGCCTGACCACGGAACGCACCCGCGAGTATCAAAAACTGCGCAAACTGGCACAAGGCAGTTTCAGCATCGACCCTGTGACTGGCTTGCCCACGGGGGCAGCACTGGTGGCCAAGGTAGACGATTCCATTTGGCGCGCTGTGCGGCTGAATCGCAGCAGTGTGGTGATGGCCATATGGGTATCCAATCTGTATGCCTTGCATGAGACTGCAGGCCGTGAAGTAGACCAGGAAATTCAAACCATATTGACTGCGCGGGTGCGCCGGGCAGTGGGTTTTAGAAATGTGGTGGGCCTGTACCACCCACGCTGTTATATGGTGGCCATTACAGCAGTCAATAGTCCGGACCGCATTCGCAAGGCAGCCGAAAAAGCCTACCAGTCTTTGGTGTCCATCATGGTGGTGGGTTCTGTGGTGGGGCGACCCCATAAATACAGGCCAGAGCTGGGCATGGCCGTGGTCACCATTGCTCAAGGCGGGGCAGAAGCCTCGCATGCCATGAACCAGGCAGAGCGCTTGGCGCAAAACGCAGCCAGCAGCGATGTAAAACTGATGTTTGCAGAGCTAAGCGCAGATCCCATCGAAGTGGACACCTCGTTTGACCAGATAGCCTAGCGCTACGCCGTTCAGTTGGGGAAGGTGCCAGGCAGCAAAATACTTTTGTCGACTGCGTTGATGTCTGTGCGCCCACAAAAAGCCATCGTCAAGTCCAGCTCTTTGTGGATGATCTCCAGCGCCTTGGTCACGCCCGGTTGCCCAAACGCGCCTAGCGCGTACAACCAGGCACGGCCAATCATCACGCCTTGCGCGCCCAGTGCGCGTGCCTTCAACACGTCTTGCCCAGAGCGAATGCCACCGTCCATCCACACTTCAATGTGCTTGCCAACGGCGTCCACAATCGCGGGCAGGGCGGTAATGGACGATGGCGCGCCGTCAAGCTGCCTGCCGCCGTGGTTGGAGACGATGAGCGCATCCGCACCGCTTTGCACGGCCAAACGCGCATCTTCTGCATCTTGAATACCCTTGAGCACGATCTTGCCACCCCAGCGTTTTTTGATCCATTCCACATCGTTCCAGCTCAGAGTGGGGTCAAACTGCTGGCTGGTCCAGGCCGACAGGGACGACATGTTTTCTACCCCCTTCACATGGCCCACGATATTGCCAAACTGGCGGTGTTTGGTGCCCAGCATGCCCATGCACCATGCGGGCTTGGTTGCCATATTGATGATGTTGGCAAGGGTGAGTTTGGGCGGTGCCGACAGACCGTTTTTGATGTCTTTATGCCGCTGGCCGAGGATTTGCAGGTCCAGCGTGATCTGCAGCGCCGAGCAGTTGGCAGCTTTGGCGCGGTCAATCAAATTTTCGATGAACTTGCGGTCACGCAGCACGTACAACTGAAACATGAAGGGGTGGCGGTCAGTGGCAGCAGCCACATCTTCAATCGAGCAAATGCTCATGGTTGACAGCGTGAACGGAATACCGAAAGCCTTGGCCGCACGCGCACCCAAAATTTCGCCATCGGCATGCTGCATGCCCGTCATGCCTGTAGGCGCAATCGCCACCGGCATGGCCACGTCTTGCCCAATCATCGTGCTGCGGGTGCTGCGCCCTTCCATGTTCACCGCCACACGCTGGCGCAGCTTGATGGACTGGAAGTCACTTTCGTTTGCACGGTAGGTGCCCTCGGTCCAGCTGCCGCTGTCGGCATAGTCGTAAAACATCTTGGGCACGCGCTTTTGGGCGAGCACGCGCAGGTCTTCAATACAGGTGATTTTGGATAGATCGGTCATGGTGGCTTGTCTCTGGGTTTTTGCTACAGACTCTATCCTAGCGCTTGCTTGTTTGCCAGCGCGTGAAAATCTGCCGGGTAAGCATGAAATTTATTTGCTAAAGACGACTTGGCCTGCCTGGGGCACTTGGTCTTGTGACCGCCCGCACATCACGGGCACCCACCACGCTCGTGGTGGGCGTACACTGCGTAGCGAAAGCAACTACCCGGTCAACACCCAGGAGCAAGCACATGAAATTTGGCTACACCATTGTCTATGTGCCCGATGTGACAGCATCGCTGGCGTTTTTTGAAAAAGCATTCGGCTTCACCCGCCGGTTTTTGCATGAATCGGGTGACTACGGCGAACTGGCTACGGGCGAAACCACATTGGCTTTTGCCTCTTTGGGCATGGGCCAGTCGCACTTTCCCCAAGGCTTTATCGCTGCTGGCGCGTCCGCCCAACCTTTGGGTATGGAAGTCGCCTTCATCACCGAATCCGTAGAAAAGGCCCATGCCCACGCACTGTCCTGCGGCGCTACAGAAATGTGTATGCCCGAAGCCAAACCCTGGGGCCAAGTCGTCTCCTACGTGCGCTGCCCGGACGGGGCACTGGTGGAGTTGTGTACGGCGGTGGGGTGAAATAGGCGCGGTTGTATCGTTGAAAAGGGTTGCATAAAACCGACGAAGACTCTGGCCAAAGACATGGATGGTTTCAGGCGTTATCCGGGCGCGAAGGGGATGGAGTTTTGTCAGAATTGCTATTAATTTAGTAGCTGCTTGCGCATATTCCACGCTGGCTACAGCCTATTTATCCAAGAATTTCTGCAAATAACCGGCTACCAGAGCAGGTTGCTCATGCACGATCCAGTGCGTGGCGTTGGGGATGCGGTGCAGTTCCATGTGGGGGATATAGTCTTCCAAGCCGTCGATCAGCGCGGGCGGCAGGGCGATGTCGTTCATGGCCCACAGCACCAGGGTAGGCAGGTTGACGGTGAGCATGGCGTGGGGCAGGTCGATGGCTGCGGCGCCGGGGTTGGTGGGCGTTGGTGGGCGCAGGGGGGATGCACGGTAATAGTTGCAACCACCCCTCAGGCCCGCACCAAGCGCCGCCTGCTCGGCATTAAAGGGGCCGTTCCACACGCTGCGGTACTGGTCTTTGACGGCATCGGTCAGCCACGATTGCGAGGCGTTTTTGCCTGCAAAGTCGGTAAAAAATTCCCACAAACGGCGGTAATCGTCCTGGGCCAGCAGTTGCTCGGCGTCGGGGCGGATCAAAAAGTTCATGTATGCGCTGGCGGCTTGCTGATCGGGGGAGTTTTTGAGCTCGCGCAAAAAGGTGCCGGGGTGGGGCGAATTGATGATGGCCAGCTTGCTGGCCAGGTGCGGCAACTGGTTGGCCAGGTTCCAGGCCACCGCGCCGCCCCAGTCGTGGGCTACCAGCGCAGCCAGTGGGGCGTTGGGCGATTCGATGGCAATCAGGGCCGCAATGTCTTGCACCAGGTGCTTGGCGCGGTAGGCGGACACGTCTGTGGGGGAACTGGACTTTTCAAAGCCGCGCAGATTGGGGGCAATGCAGCGGTAACCGCCGTTTTCAGCTTTGGCAAAGTGCTCTAAAAGCACGTCCCAGACAAACGCGCCTTCGGGGAAGCCGTGCAAAAAAACCAGCACCGGGCGGTCACGTTCGCCAGCGGCGCGCACACTGAGTGTGATGCCGTGGGGCAGGGTTTGCAGGTGGGTAGTTATAGCCATTTCAAATCGCGTCCTATGACCAGCTCTGTCATTTCAGCATGATGCGTACTTTTCATAGGAATAAGTCGCGTTGCAAACTTGCGCTGTTGAGCCAATGCATGCACTTCGCTGGCGTTGTCATAGGTCATTAAAAAATCACCCGCAATGTCTTTGCAAAAATCAAACAAGGCCGCGTGATCCAGATCAAAGTAAGAATAAAGCCTTTTCCCTGCTTTTTTCCCGCCAGCGGTATAGGGGGGGTCAATAAAAAACACACAACGGGTATCTTTTTGATAATCGCGGGTGCATTGCAAAGCATCTGCACATAAAACAGTCAAACGATGGCGTACCACATGCAGTGTTGCAAACCGTTTCGCTAAAGTTTCTGGATACGAGCGGGAAGAAATGCCTTTGCCCGCCTCTCCAGATTTGATCAATCCAGAACCTGGAGCCAATATGCCGCCATGAAAGGTGCGGTTGCGCAGTATGGTTTTAAACGCGACATCTAATGTGTGCTTCGATTCCTGAGCCAGCGCTTCTTTGACATTGTCGTAGGTTAAATCAAAAGCGAGAATTTTTTCGGCAAGCAGTGGTGCATCTCCGCGGGTGACGATCTGCCATACCGCAGCTACATCGGGGTCAAGTTCTACTAAAACAGCATGATCAGCCAAATTCTCACAAATTGCCGCTAGCCCGATGGTTGCTCCACCCGCAAAAGACTCAATCAGAATTTCAGGGCGACTGGGAAGACTTTGCATCCAGTTGCGAAATGTAGGCACAAACCAAGTCTTACCACCTGGGTAACGAAAAGGGCTACGTTGCGGCACCGAGGCTACATTGATAGGTACCTGCGGTGCCCGGCGAGCATTTTCGTGAAAACCAAAAAACTCTTGCTGCATGACAAACTTTAGATCGGGTTGTCGATAAGTTTATTTACTGGAGCTGTTTCGAGTTGCTCATCCAGCTTGTCTTGTAACTGTTTTAAAAATTTATCAAGCGGGCCAGCTTTGGTTGTGGTGATCTGCACCAGCGTTTCGTTAAACTGGGTAAACACCTCGTCAACCTTTGTCAATTCATAACGCCCGGTGGAGTCGTTATGAACAAGGTCATAAATAAACCAGGCAATGGATGCTTCGTGTTTGGGTACTGTGGCGAGTTTTGGCAAGGTATCAAAAAATGCTTTGCTGAGTGCAACGGCAGATTTTTTACCCCACGAATTCAAGATGCCTCCCTTGAACATCAACTGCGGGGCCAGTCGCTTGCGCGATGATGACAAATAATCTGGACGAGGGTAGTTTGGCTGATCTGTCCAATCCATTTCAGCCCGTTTTTTAGGTGCCTCCATTTAGTGCTCGAACGGTTCGCGTACGTTCCCAGAAATATAGACTGCTTGAACTTCCAATGCGCCAAAGTCGACGATTCTTTCTTGTGCGTCGTAGGCCACCAGAACCACATCAATGTTGCCAGCAGATTTATCGTATGCGTCGGTTATGCGGACTTCTGTAAGCGAGCTCCACGAAACACCCTCTTCAAAGAAGAAGCTGGCAGCGTCTGCCGTAATGATCCAATCTTCTCTGAAACGAACTGGGCATGTGATTGCAGGTGCACCATTATGAAAAATGCTGCAAACGCCTAGAGGATTCTTTGCTTTCTCTTTGGTGCAATTTGGCACTTTGTTGTTGTAAGGGCACAGTTGATTTTTGCGTCCGAGTTCGGCCCTTTTTGTATGGTTGTCCGTAGGGAAACCAAAAACTTCGGCTAAAGGGTGCAATGGCGGATTCATGTTTTTTAGGACGCAATAATGGTAGATGTATCGTCAGGATTTTGTTTGTCACTAGGCATCAAGTCTATATTAGGCAGTAGAGCATCCACTGCCGGCTTTTTCACATACCCCTGCGTCCAATTCCAAATCTGCATCGCCGTGTCCTCCACGCCCACGCGTTTCAGTGCCGAAAACAGCTTCACGTCGCCGCCACCCGCGTTCAGTTTGGCGATTTGCAGGGCCTTGGCGGCTTCGGTTTTATTCAGCTTGTCGGCCTTGGTCAGCAAGATGAGAAACTTCAAGCCGTCTTGCACTCGTGGGCGGATGACATTGAGCAAAATTTCGTCCAATTCCGTCAACCCCAGGCGCGGGTCGCACAGCAGCACCACAGCGGTCAGATTCGGGCGGCTGGTTAAATAGTTAGCCATCACTTCCTGCCAGCGCAGCTTGGCAGCTTTGGGCACGGCTGCGTACCCGTAACCGGGCAAATCGGCCAGCATGGTGTCTGTCGCCCCCTGGCGGCCCACGGCAAACAGGTTGATGTGTTGGGTACGGCCCGGTGTTTTAGACGCGTAAGCCAGCTGTTTTTGCTGGGTAATGGTGTTGATGCAGGTCGATTTGCCAGCGTTGGACCGGCCTACAAAGGCGATTTCGGGCACATCTAGCGCAGGTAAATGCACCATCTGGGCGGCAGTGGTAAAAAACCGTGCCGTGTGCAGCCAGGTAATGGCGTTTTTTTGTTCGTCAGTCAGCACGGCTTCGGGCTTGGGCACGCTGGTGGGTTTGCCCTGCTGGGCCAGCGAAATGCTGGAACGGGCCTTGCTGCGCGGGCCGGGATTGGTGGATTTTTTATGGCTAGGGTGGGGCATGGTGGGGCACGGGTGGGCGGCTGCCAACAGGACAAAAGTGTCCTAGTGCGCCAAGGGTCGCAGCTTGCATTGTAAAATAGGTGAGTTTCGCCATCAAAGTGTGTTTCATTGAGCGCTTAAGTCTGTTCCCAGCCTGAAAATATTGTTATGAAATTTATTGCCAGTTTACTTCTAGCCGCTTTGGTGGCAACCCCTGTTTTTGCCAATACAGAAGCCCCCGCCAAGGCCGCTTCTGCCGATGCGGTGCCCGCTGCCAAAGAGGCTCCAACCCAGGCTGCCAAGCCCGATTTGGCCAAGGGCGCTGAAAAGTTCGCCGCAGTGTGCTCAGCCTGCCACGGCGCAGACGGCAATTCTGGCACCCCTGCCAACCCCAAGCTGGCCGGTCAGCACCCTGAATACTTGGTTAAACAGTTACAAGAGTTCAAGTCCGGCAAACGCAAAAACGCCATCATGGGCGGTTTTGCTTCGGTTTTGAGCGATGAAGACATGCGCAACATTGCCTACTGGGCCGCTGGCCAAAAAGCCAAACAAGGTTTTGCCAAAGACAAAGCCTTGGTGGCATTGGGCGAGAAAATTTACAAAGGCGGCATTGCCGACCGCCAAATTGCCGCCTGCGCAGGCTGCCACAGCCCTAC
This sequence comes from Polaromonas sp., assembly GCA_043774625.1. Lineage (GTDB taxonomy): Bacteria > Pseudomonadota > Gammaproteobacteria > Burkholderiales > Burkholderiaceae_C > JAAFIP01. Next base: position 34,760 of record JAYVTG010000143.1, read on the forward strand.
GGGCGCAGGCATTCCCGCTCAGTACCCCCGTTTGGCAGGCCAGCATGCGGACTATGTGATGGGTTCTTTGAACGCTTACCGTGATGGCAGCCGTGCCAATGCGGTGCAGATGGCAGGCGTAGCCGCCAAGATGAACGACCGCGAAATCAAGGCCGTGGCAGACTACGTGGCTGGGTTGCGTTAATCAAAGTGTGCTTTTGCCACAGTTGCTGAGGTCGAATTTCAGTTACAGCTTGAACTAAACGCTGCCAGATAGCCCTAACATTACAACCCTCAAGCTTCAAATTACACTAAAGGCGGGTCTTCTACACGAGGCCTGCCTTTTTTTCATGCACTTTGCGACAATAGCCTTATGTCAGTTTCTACCCACGGTTGGCGCGTAAAAACCCCTTCGCATGCAGTGCGTGCAGCGGTGGAACTGCTGTCGTCCATGCGCTTTTCCATCTCGCTGTTGACGGTGATTTGCATTGCGTCGGTTATCGGCACCGTGCTTAAGCAGGCGGAGCCGCTTTCCAATTATGTGAACCAGTTTGGCCCGTTTTGGGCAGACGTGTTTGGCTCTCTCAGCTTGTTCACGGTGTACAGCGCCTGGTGGTTTTTGTTGATCCTGGCGTTTCTGGTCATTTCCACCAGCCTGTGCATTACGCGCAATACGCCCAAAATTTTGGCCGATTTGAAGGTTTACAAAGAAGGCATTCGTGAACAGAGCTTGCAAGCCTTTGGGCACCGTGCCAATGCAGCGTTGGCCGAATCTACCGAAGCAGCCGCGCAACGTATGGGTAACACCCTGGTTGCCTCAGGCTGGAAGGTAAAAGTACAAACGCGCGATGGCGTAGAAGGCACGGGGGGCACAAGGGGTACAGGTGCGGGCGTGATGATCGCTGCCAAAGCCGGTGCCGCCAACAAGCTGGGCTATATCGCCGCGCACAGCGCCATCGTGCTGGTGTGTATTGGCGGTTTGCTGGACGGCGACCTGGCCATTCGCATGCAGCAATGGTTTGATGGTAAAACCATTTTTTCAGGTGGTGGCATGATTGCGGATGTACCTGCGCAGCACCGCCTGTCTGCGTCCAACCCCGCATTCAGAGGCAACCTGCTGGTGGGTGAGGGCACGTCGTCGTCCACCGCCATTCTCAACCGCCCCGGTGGCGTGTTGATTCAAGATTTGCCGTTTTCGATTGAACTGAAAAAATTCATCGTCGAACATTATTCCACCGGCATGCCCAAACTCTTTGCTAGCGACATCATCATTACCGACAAGGAAACGGGCGAGAAAATTCCTGCCCGCGTAGAGGTAAACCACCCCGCCTCGCACCGTGGCATCGAGATTTACCAAAGCAGCTTTGACGATGGTGGCTCCAGCGTCAAGCTGACTGCGGTGCCGCTGTCTGCGGGTGCTAAAGCTTTTGAGTTGGACGGCACGATTGGCGGGCAGTCCAGCCTGAGCAATAGCGCCGACAAGATGACACTGGAATACACGGCCTTACGCGTGATCAATGTCGAAAATTTTGGCAAAGAAGGCGCAGCGTCCACATCGGGTGTGGATGTGCGCAAGGTCGATTTGCAGCAGGCCTTCAAAGAATCTTTGGACAAGTCCCTGGGCGCTGGTGCCAAGATCAAAACTAGCAAAGAGCTGCGCAACATTGGCCCCAGCATCACCTACAAATTACGCGATGCCGCGGGCCAGGCACGTGAATACCACAACTACATGCTGCCCGTGGTGCTGGACGCAGAGGATAAAACCAATGGCAGCGCTGGGGGCCAACCCATGTTCTTGCTGGGCATGCGCAACAACCCAAACGAGTCTTTTAGCTACTTGCGCGTGCCTGCAGACGACAAAGGCAATATTGATGGCTTTGCACGCATGCGCCTGGCACTGCTAGACCCGGTGGCGCGTACTGAAGCCGTGAAGCGTTACGTAGCCAAATCAGTTGAGCCCGGCAAGACCGAGATGGCGCAACAGTTAACCGTGTCCGCACAACGCGCCTTGGTTTTATTTGCTGGGGCTGAAAAGATCGGTGGTAAAGAGGTGGCTGGTCTGCAAGCCGTTTCTGACTTTATGGAAACCAGCGTACCTGCCGCCGAACGCAGCCGTGCAGGCGAAGTGCTGGTGCGCATTTTGAATGGCAGCTTATACGAATTGCTGCAGCTTAGCCGCGAACGTGCTGGCCAGGCACCGTTGCCTGCTGACGATGCCACCCAGGCATTTATGTCGCAAGCCGTGTTAGCGCTGTCTGACTCTTTTTTCTATCCCGCGCCCATGGCCTTCATGCTGAAAGACTTTACGCAAGTGCAAGCCAGTGTGTTTCAGGTAGCGCGGGCACCGGGCAAGTGGATTGTGTATATCGGCTGCCTGTTCCTCATCATCGGCGTTTTTTCCATGCTGTATGTGCGCGAGCGTCGGCTGTGGATATGGATCACGGCGAACCCTAGCGATAGCAACAGCAGCGCTACCATGGCCTTGTCTACCAACCGCAAAACCATGGACGGCGACAAAGAATTTGAATTGTTGAAATCCAAACTATTAGGAGCGCAAGTATGAACACCGCAACCAATACGTTGAACACTAAAACCAGTGCACAGGCAACTGCACTAGCAGGTGCCAAAACCATCACCTTGAAGCAAGGCTTTTTTAGTCACCGCAGCGCGGCTGACTGGGCCTTCGCCCTCATCACCGTATTGTCCGCAGGTTTTGCGTTTACTCGCTACAGCGCGTTCATGGATGGATACGAAAAAGCCATCTTGGTTGGTGTTGTTCCCGCCATGATCTGGCTGGGCTGGTTTTGGCGGCCTTTGCGTAACCTGATGCTGGTAGTCGGCGTTATGTCCTTGCTGGGCATTACGTCATACCAAGGCGATTTGGGGCGTGCCGAAAAAGTGTTTTGGCTTAAATATTTCTTGTCTAGCCAGTCTGCCATTTTGTGGATGAGCGTGCTGTTTTTCATCAGTACTATTTTTTACTGGTTCGGTGTGGTGTCTAAAAAGCAGGGTGACGCCATGGAATCCATCGGTTCCAAAATTGCCTGGGCGGCGGTGACGATGGCGCTTATTGGCACCATGGTGCGCTGGTATGAAAGTTATTTGATTGGGGCCGACGTGGGCCACATTCCCGTCAGTAATTTGTACGAAGTGTTCGTACTGTTTTGTTGGATGACCGCCACTTTCTACTTGTATTTTGAAGAGCAGTACAACACCCGTAGCCTGGGTGCCTTTGTCATGCTGGTGGTGAGCGCGGCAGTGGGCTTTTTGCTCTGGTATGCATTGGTTCGTGGTGCCAGCGAAATCCAGCCCCTGGTGCCTGCACTTAAAAGCTGGTGGATGAAACTGCATGTGCCTGCTAACTTTATTGGTTATGGCACCTTCGCTCTGGCGGCGATGGTGGCCTTTGCTTACCTCATCAAGCAGCAGGCAACCGAGACGCGCTGGTTCAAGCTCACGCCTTTGTGGTTGCTCGGTATTGTGCTATGCTTTATGCCGCTGGTGTTTCGCAAAACCACTACCGAGGCCGGTGGCAGTTATTGGGCGGTGTACCTGGCCATTTCAGCCTTCATCATGGGCGGCATTTTGTGGGGTCGCCAGCGCATCGCTTCTCGTTTGCCCAGCTTTGAAATTCTGGACGACGTGATGTACAAGTCCATCGCCGTGGGCTTTGCCTTCTTTACCATTGCCACTGTGCTGGGCGCGTTGTGGGCAGCAGAAGCCTGGGGTGGTTACTGGAGCTGGGACCCGAAAGAAACCTGGGCGCTGATTGTCTGGCTGAACTACGCGGCCTGGTTGCATATGCGCCTGATGAAAGGCCTGCGCGGCACCGTGGCGGCCTGGTGGGCGCTGGCGGGGCTGGGTGTGACGAGCTTTGCCTTTTTGGGCGTGAACATGTTCTTGAGCGGCTTGCACAGTTACGGAACCTTATAAATCTAAAACCGTCAGAGTTTCGTATAGTTGGCATAGGCATCAGTACCTTGCGCCAGTAAGAATTTCGTCCCAAGCGCGACTGCCGTACACAGGAGTTATTTATGTTGATCAAAACGAATGCAGACGGTTTCAATCACGCGGTATCCAGCGAAATTACCTCGCGTAACGCCTACGAAGGCCGCCGTGACATGCTCAAGCTCATGGCCGGTGGCGCAGCGGGCAGCGTGTTGGCAGGCTGGGCCGCACGCGATGCGCGCGCAGCGGCGGCAGCGGGGGGCGGCAAGTTGCCAGCCTTGGCAGGTGCCAAGTCTGCCGTAGCAGGCGCGGTGACGATGGAAAAAATCACCGACTACAAAGACGCCAGCACCTACAACAATTTTTACGAATTTGGTACCGACAAGGCCGACCCGGCCAAGAATGCCCACACGCTGATGACTAAGCCCTGGACTGTGGAAGTGGAAGGTTTGGTGAAAAACCCCGCCAAATACACTCTGGAAGACCTGCTCAAACTCAGCGCACAAGAAGAACGTATTTACCGTCTGCGCTGCGTCGAAGGCTGGTCCATGGTGATTCCGTGGGTGGGTTATTCGCTTGCTGAGCTGATTAAAAAAGTGGAGCCACTGGGCAATGCCAAGTATGTGGAATTTCATACCCTGGCCGACCCAAAGACCATGCCGTTTGTAGGCTCTCGTGTGCTGGACTGGCCGTATGTAGAAGGTCTGCGCATGGACGAGGCCATGAACCCGCTGACCCTGCTGAGTTTTGGCATGTATGGCGAGGTGTTGCCCAACCAAAGTGGTGCACCCGTGCGCTTGGTAGTCCCCTGGAAATACGGTTTCAAATCAGGCAAGTCGATTGTCAAAATCCGCTTTACAGAAAAAGAGCCGCGTACCGCCTGGAACAAGGCAGCTGCACAAGAATATGGTTTTTACAGCAACGTGAACCCCGGCGTAGACCACCCACGCTGGAGCCAGGCGAGCGAGCGGCGCATTGGCGAAGAAGGCGGTGTGTTCGCCAAAAAACGCAAAACACTCATGTTCAATGGCTACGAGCCGCAAGTCGCGTCCATGTACGCGGGCATGGACTTGAAGAGGCTTTTTTAAGCGCCTTAAAAATGAGAGTAGATAAGAAAATTTTGCTGCACCCAGCGGCAAAGCTAGTGCTTTTCACCATTTGCTTCATTCCATTTGCATGGCTGCTTTACGGCGCTTTGCTCAACCCCGCGCAGCTAGGAGCCAATCCGGCTGAATATTTGATCCGTTCCACTGGCGACTGGACACTGCGCTTTTTGTGCATCGTGCTGGCAGTCACGCCCCTGCGTACCATCACCAACACCCCGCAGTTGGCGCGCTTTCGCCGCATGCTGGGACTGTTTGTGTACTTTTATGTGGTGCTGCACATGCTGTCGTATTCGTGGTTTGACATGAGTTTTGATGCGGCGGACATATTGGCCGATATTGCCAAGCGGCCCTTTATTTTGGTTGGCTTTTCGGGCCTGGTGTTACTTACGCCCTTAGCCGGCACCTCGTTCAACCGCGCCATCAAATCCCTGGGTGCCAAGCGCTGGCAGACCCTGCACAAGCTGGTGTACGTAATTGCGAGCCTGGGAATTTTGCATTTCTTCTGGATGCGGGCTGGCAAAAACAATTTCACCGAAGTGTTGGTCTATGCCGCCATTGTGGGTGTTTTGCTCGGCTGGCGAGGGGTCAATTGGCTCAAAAAGCGGTCGCATAGTCCAGCCAAACCGTCAAATAAAGGCCAAACAGCCTAAAAAAGCTATAATAGAAAGCTTTTCACCACCTTGCCACACTCCATTCGACGCGGAGGTGGCCTAACCCACAAGGAGTATTTATGCGTCATTACGAGATCGTCTTGCTGGTCCACCCGGACCAAAGCGAGCAGGTTCCAGCCATGCTGGAGCGTTACAAGGGCATGATCACTGCCGGCGGCGGCAAGATTCATCGTCAGGAAGACTGGGGCCGTCGTCAGTTGGCATACCAGATCAACAAACTGAGCAAAGCCCACTATCTGTGTCTGAACATCGAGGCCAGCAAAGAAGTCATGGCCGAGATCGAGCATGCATTCAAGTTCAACGATGCCGTGCTGCGCCACCTTACCGTGCTGCGCAAGGCTGCCGACACGGGCCCATCAGCAATGATGAAGCAAGTAGAACGCGAAGAAGCCCGCAAGTCACAGCAGGAACAGTTTGCCAACTAAGCCAAAAGCTTGGTCGTTGAGCGTGTTGTAAATTCAAAAAACATAACTGAGGTGAACCGAGTTGTACTGACTGCCCGTATCGCAGAGCTAAGCGCCTCGCGAACCACACCGGCAGGCATCCCGGCCAATGACTTGATTCTGGAGCATGACTCCGAACAGGCAGAAGCTGGACAAATGCGCAAAGTGCAACTCAAGCTCAAAGCAGTGGTGATAGGCCCGGTAGCAGAAACGCTCAGGTCACATCCACTTGGCAGTCAGCACCAGTTCAGTGGTTTTTTAAGCAACACGAAAAACGGCAAGGGGCAAATGCTTCATATTCAGTCTTTCGAACCTGTAAACCATATTTAATTTAGGAGTCCATCATGCCCGGACCATCACGTTTCAAGAAAACCGACAAGCGCCCAAAGCGCCCCGCACAAAATTTGCTGTTCAAGCGCAAGCGCTTTTGCCGCTTCACCGTTACTGGCGTAATTGAGATCGACTACAAAGACGTAGACGTGCTGCGCGACTTCATCGCCGAGAACGGCAAAATCATTCCCGCGCGCCTGACCGGCACCCGCGCGATTTTCCAGCGTCAGCTCAACACGGCTATCAAGCGTGCGCGTTTCCTCGCGCTGGCACCGTACAGCGACCAGCACCGCGTTTAAGCCCCAAGGAGCACACTATGCAAATCATTCTTTTAGAAAAAGTCGTGAACCTAGGTAATCTGGGCGATATCGTGAAAGTTAAAGACGGCTTTGCACGCAACTTTCTGATCCCACAACGCCGCGCCAAGCGTGCTACAACTTCTGCCAAGGCAGAGTTTGAAGCTAAGCGTGCCGATCTGGAAAAAGCGGCTGCTGCCAAGCTGGCAGAGAACCAAGCCTTGGGCGAAAAGCTCGCTGGTGCTGTCGTTAAAGTGACGCAAAAAGCCGGTGTTGACGGCCGTTTGTTCGGTTCTGTGACCAACCACGACGTTGCCGCTGAATTGGACAAAATGGGCTTCAAGGTTGCCAAATCTCAAGTGCGCATGCCTACAGGCCCGATCAAGATCGTTGGCGACAGCAAGGTTAGCGTTTCCTTGCACACCGATGTGCTGGTGGAAGTTACGGTGACTGTGTACGGCGAAACTGCTTAAGTCTTTTCGCTCTGTTTCTGAAAGCCCCGTGTCGCAAGATACGGGGCTTTTTTCATGGTTCAGCCAATGTCGAAATGGTGAAAACCAAACTGCCCGGTCTTTGTATCAGCAAAATACCGCTGCAAAGTGTCGCGCACGGTGCGAAAGGCAATCTCTTCCCAGGGGATGTCTTGTTCGGTAAACAAACGCGCCTCCATGGTTTCGTGCCCAGGGTCAAACACATCGCTGAGCAACCGGGCGCGATAGAAAAAATGTACTTGCCCTACGCGCTGCACATTGATAACGCTGAACAGGGCCTGCATCTCGATGTGGGCGCCTGCTTCTTCATCCGTCTCGCGCTGCGCACCTTCGGCTGTTGTTTCGTTCAATTCCATAAAGCCAGCGGGTAGAGTCCAAAAGCCCTTGCGCGGCTCGATGTTGCGTTTGCACAGCAATACCCGGTCACCCATCATGGGAATGGTGCCCACCACGTTGAGCGGGTTTTCGTAGTGCACGGTGTTGCAGGCGGGGCAGACAGCGCGATGGCGGGTGTCGCCATCGTCAGGCAGACGATAAGCAACCTGGGCACCGCAGTTTTTGCAGTGTTTTATGGGCGGACGTGGATACATATTTGCCAGTGTAATCGCAAGCCACAAAATACACCGATACCAGCAGAATTTGCGTGATGCAAGCAAAAAATGGCGGATAAAAAACCCCGCAAGGCGGGGCTTTTTGATTGAGATACGAGACGCCGTTTAAGCCTTTTTGGCGGGTGCCTTGGCTGCTGGTGCAGCGGGGACCGCTGCCGTCTTGCTGTGCTTTTCGATCAGCGCGCGTGCGCCGTCCAGCAGTTTGCGGCCATCAAATCCCTTCTTGTTCATGTCTTCCACCCACTCGACCTCAATCGAGCGTGCTGTGCGGCGGAAGTTCTGTGCTTCTTCAGGACTGACGGTGAACACGGTGTTGCCACGGTCTGTGGCAGACTTGCGACCCGCTGCGTCACCGGCCTGTTGCGTTTTGCCAAGCCAGGCAGAGGTAGCCATGCCGGAGTTGTTGTCGATGATTTGCTTCAAATCGGGTGGTAGGGAGTTGTACTTGGCCTTGTTCATCGCCATGACAAAGGTGGTGGTATACAGCGCGCCACCTGCAGGGTCAAACTCGGCGTGGAACTTGGTCAGCTCGTGCACTTTGACAGAAGGCACCACTTCCCATGGAATGACGCAACCCTGGATGGTGCCTTTGCTCAGTGCATCGGGAATGCCAGGCAGTGGCATGCCCACAGGCGTTGCGCCCAACGCACCCATCAGCTTGGTCACCTGGCGGGTGGGGGCGCGCATTTTCAGGCCCTTCATGTCGGCCACAGATTTTACGGCTTTGCTTTCAGTGTGGATCACGCCCGGGCCATGCACTTGCAGTGCCAGTACCTGTGTGTCCTTGAACTCGTCGGCAGCATAGGTCTGCACATATTCCCAATAGGCTTTGGATGTGGCCTCGGCATTGGTCATCATGAAGGGCAGTTCAAACACTTCTACGCGCGGGAAGCGCCCTGCAGTGTTGCCAGGCAAAGTCCAGATGATGTCCACCACGCCGTCTTTGGCCTGGTCATACAGTTGCACAGGGGTGCCGCCCAATTGCATGGCAGGATAGCCTTCAAATTTGATGCGGCCACCCGATTCTTTTTCGACCTTGTCCATCCAGGCCTTGTGCATGTTCAGCCACACGTTGGACTGCGGCGACATGAAGGTGTGAAACTTGAGGGTGACGGTTTGCTGTGCCAGCGCGCCCAAAGCAGGTGTTGCCAGCGCAGCGGCTGCAGTGGATTTAAGGAGAGTGCGGCGTTTTAACATGGGATTAGCTCCAGTGAAAAAGATGAATCAGGATAACAAACAATAAACGATGGGGCGGCCAAAGTGGCCTGCGGATTTACCCTCAGGTTATGTATTTCACGAGCCATAGCGAGATGCCGGGGAAGGTCAACAACAGCAGGGTGCGCACCGTATCGCTGATCAGAAACGGCATGACGCCGCGATAGCTCTCGGCAATGGGCACAGGCTCGCCGCGGCCTTTGATCATGCCGTTGACGACGTACACATTCAGCCCCACGGGCGGTGCCAGCATGCCAAAACCCACGGTCATGAGCACCATGATGCCGAACCAGATGGCGGTGTATTCCTTGCTCATGCCAAAGTCCAGGCCCATCACCATGGGAAAAAAGATCGGGATGGTGAGCAAGATCATCGACAGCTCGTCCATCACCGCGCCCAGCACCACATAAAACAGCATGATGGCAGCGACCACCATCACGGGGCTCAGGCCCCACGATGCCACCACTTGCGCCAATTGGTTGGGCACCTGTGTGAGAGCCAGCGACGCGTTCATCAAATCTGCGCCCATAAAAATCATGAAGATCATGGCCGAGCTTTCTGCGGTGGCGTAAAAGCAGTTTTTAAACTTCTGTATCGTCATCTCACCCTTGAGCAGCGAGGCGATGAAGGTGGCAAATGCACCTACGGCCGCCCCCTCGGTCGGGGTGAAAAAACCGCCGTAGATGCCGCCAAACACCAGTACAAAAATAGCAGCAATCGGGCCAATGCCGCCCAGCGAGCTTTTGATGTCCAGCTTGGTTGTACTGTCATGCTCGGGCGCATGGCCGGGCACTACGCGCACGTAGATGGCAATGGCGATCATGTAACCCAGCATGGCAATGATGCCGGGCACCATGGCCGCTGCAAACAGTTTGGCAATGTTTTGTTCGGTCAAGATCGCATAAATTACCAAAGGTACAGACGGTGGAATCAAAATGCCCAGAGTGCCGCCCGCAGCCAGGGTGCCGGTGGTCAAGCGGCCCGAATAGCCGTGCTTGCGCATTTCGTCATACGCCACATTGGTGATGGTGGCTGCAGTGGCGACCGATGAGCCACAAATGGCACCAAAGGCTGCGCAGGCAAACACCGCGCCCATGGCCAGGCCACCCTTGAAGCGACCCATCAAGCTTGCCGCAAAATTGAACAAGGCTTTGCTGATACCGCCTTGTGTGGCAAAGTGGCCCATCAAAATAAACAGCGGAATGACCGACAGGTCATAACTGGCAAAGCGCGCAAAAGCCATGCTGTTGAGAAAGTTGGACAGCGCCCCCCAATTAGCTTGCGCCAGATAGCCCGCACCGCCTGCCACAAACATGGTGATGGCAATGGGCACGCGTATGGCCATCAGCAACAGCATGAGGCCAAAAATACTCAAGGCAATGACAATGGGGCTCATATTGACAACTCCGGGTTGGCTTCGGGCTCATCAGCACCAAAACCCACAGCAGCCTGCGTGAAACCGATCACGGCTGTCAACACCAGGGGCGGCACCATAAAAGCATAGGTCACCCAGTCTGGAAAGCCCAGAATGGTGGTGCCCGAATGGGTGTCGTAAGCGTTGATGCCGCCTACTGTGGTGCGCCACGCCACCAGTGCCAACACGATAGCCAGTAACAGTGCGCCGAGACGGTCCATCACAGCATGCGCTTTTTCAGACAGACCCGAGGTGAAAAAGTCCACCATGATGTTGCCACGGTGCGCCTGGCACCAGGGCAGAAACAGCGCAATGGCTGCGCCAGCAACAGCGCCCGAGAGTTCAAAGTCACCCACAATGGGTTTGCCAACCAGCTCGCGCCCCAGTATGCTAACGACGGTGAGCAGGGTGATAAAAACCATCATCACGCCAGCCAGAATGGCGCAGAATTTGGCCAGATTTTCTAGTACTTTCACTCACTTGTCTCCTTGTATTTGCTATGAAATAAATAGCTGCTTGCGCAATATATACGCTGGCTACAGCCTGTTTTCACTTCTAAATCCTAAAATCAAGCTACTTTAACACGCAGTTCGCCAATGCCCGCTACGCTGCCCACCATCAAATCACCCGCCACCACGGCGTTCACACCTTCTGGCGTGCCGGTATAAATCAAATCACCCGGTTGCAGTTCCCAGGCGGCGCTCAGGTGTTCGATGGTTTCTGCAATATTCCAGATCAGTTTGCTCACGTTACTGCGCTGGCGGTTTGCACCGTTCACGGTCAGGGCCAGCTCGGCGTGGTGGATGTCGCCCGCATTGGCTACTTCGTAAATGGGGCCAATCGGTGCGGCATGGTCAAAGGCCTTGCCAATGCACCAGGGGCGACCCTGCTTTTTCATCTCACCTTGCAGGTCTCGGCGCGTCATGTCCAGGCCCACGGCGTAGCCGAAGATGTGCTTCAAAGCGTCTGCGGCCTTGATGTTTTTGCCACCCGTGCCAATGGCGGCTACCAGTTCAATTTCGTGGTGAAAATTTTTGGTCAGGCTGGGGTAGGGAATGCTGCCCGTCTCGCCCGTGTTGACCACCACAATGGCATTGGCAGGCTTCAAGAAAAAGAAGGGTGGCTCGCGCCCTGTAAAGCCCATTTCCTTGGCGTGTTCTTCGTAGTTGCGGCCTACGCAGTAAATGCGGTTGACGGGAAACCGCTCGCTGCGGCCCACAACAGGTACGCTCACGACTGGTGGGGGGGTAAATACGAAACTCATGCTTCTAGCCTTTCTTCTTTATGAATGCCCAGTGCGTCGTGCACGGGGCGGTCTGAATAACTGAACAACACACAACCCGCGCTGGACTCCAGGCGCATTGCGTGCCATGACGGAACCACAAAATGGTCACGCGGCCCAAATGCAAAGCTTAGCGTGCCTGTGGGCGTTTGCACATACGCAGTGCCCACACCTTCCACCACGCTGAACACCACGCCGTCCGTCTGGCGATAGGGTTTGCCACTAAAACCTTTGGGTAGCAGTTGCATATAGGTGGCCATCGTGGGCATTGGGTAGCCACCGGTCAACGGGTTGGTGTAACGCAGTTTCACGCCATCCCAGCCGTCCACGGGCACAGAGTGCTCTAAATTATGTAGCGCCTCACGCGTGCGGACGTAGGGGTAGCTAAAGATGGGGCTGGTTTGGCCATAGGGCGCAGTGCTGCGCACGGGAGCCATGTTGTGGCCATATTGGGCAAAGCTGGCACCCTCTGGGCGTTTGATCTGTTGCGACTTGGACGAGTCGTTCTCCGCAAAGCCTGCGTCAAAAAAACGCAGCATGGGAATGTCCAGTCCGTCAAGCCAGACCATCGGGTCTTTACCGTCATGCCCATGGTCGTGCCAAGCCATTGACGGCGTGATGATGAAGTCGCCCGGCTGCATGGTGGTGCGTTCGCCATCCACCGCCGTGTACGCGCCCGAACCTTCAACAATAAAGCGCAGCGCACTTTGCGTGTGCCGGTGGCTGGGCGCCACCTCGCCGGGTAATATCAGCTGCAAACCAGCATAGAGCGACTGGGTGATGCAGCTTTGGCCACGCAAGGCCGGATTTTCCAGAATCAGCACACGGCGAATCGCTTCTTCAGCCGTAATGGCCGCACCCGAGCGCATGAGAAAAGGGCGAACGGTGTCGTACTGCCACAGCGCAGGCACGCAAGGCGTGTGGGGCTGCTGCGGTACCAGCGCGTGCAGAACTTCCCACAGAGGTGTGAGGTGGTGGGGTGCCATGTCTGCGTACAGCTGGGCGCGGTCTGGGTGCAGAGGGTGGTGGTGCATGGTTTCAATCAAGATAATGGGTGATTATGGCCGATTGCCAGCGTGGAATATGCGCGAGCAGCTATGAAAAATGTAGCATATTGGCTGTTTGGTTGTCCAGTAGTGAAGTAGATTCGATGTCCCTGTGCATCTACTGTAAACCAACAAACCTGGCATTGGGCTAGCGCCAACGGTTGCACTCAATATTGCTTTTTAAGCCGCATTCTGCCCGCGTGGGGATGGGGTAATTACCAGATTGGGGGCTAATTCGTAACAGCGTTGAAGAGTAACTATGGTCTAAGTTGCCCCAAGGAATTACCCTAAGCCATAAGATTTCTTGCGTATCTAATCTCTTCTGTTGGCGGTAGCGATGCCAAAAGAATGGTTCAAAAGCTAGAGGGCACCTTGCCAGCCCAAATGTACATTTCTGTAGTGCGTGCCAACGCCTTTTGCGTCTGTAGCAATAGCGGCTTTCCAGCCGCGCCAAGCTAACCCAAACCGCATAGCTCGCAGATTGGGCTCTGCCTCTAGGCTCCATCGCGGGACGATTCGCAAACTACGACCAGTATCCCAGCCAAGCCACCATTGATTAATGCCCAGCTTTCTATCGGCTCTCAAAGTCACCGCGCCCGTATTGCCAGCATCCTCCAGCACAGACCATGCTATCTGTGCTTGCCAACGGACATCCATTTTTTTATTGTATGTTTGTAGTGAGTTTTGACCTCTGATTAGAGGGGCATAATTTAATGTTCCATCGGGTGCGCGACTGGTGACCCGCGAGTTAAGTATTGCTGCATCGGTCGCCAAATTTTTCCACTGAAGCCTGGACACCAGGTCATCCGCGCGCACCTGGACTCTCCACGCTGGCAGAGGCTGTCCTTGCATGGCTATTGACACCGATGCTCCCGTACCGGACTGCCCGGAGGGTGGCAAAAATGGAGCTCGTATGTTCGGGTTTGCCTGGAGTCGGCGTATATCAAAGTCATAGATATCTGCGCCCAAATTTTCTAGCTGACCACCGTACTCAATTATTTTGAGATTTTTCAAGCGCAACCATTGAACATCAGCTTGCCATTGCCAATTGCTGGTTTCATTCAAGTTCAGCCAAGGCAGGCCTAGCTTGATGCCTTGGCCTACCCATAACTGACCGTGCGCTTGTAATTGATACTTACGAGCTGCAACAGGATCGGTGTTGGTAGTTAACAGTTCAGCAAATGACAGCGCATCAGCATTACCTGCAATCCCCGCCTCTGCGCGGGCAATTGCGGCTATGCGCCAACCTGTTGAATGCGTCGCACCGATTTCAGCATTGATACTTCGGTAGGCTCGAACAACCTCAGGGCGCTTTGTTATGTAAGCAGGCCAGTCCTTCCTGTCCAGCGCTAGAACCGGCAAACCGTGTCCGACAGACTCTTCATCCACAAACGAATCAAGCACCCACCCGCTTGCAGTAACCGTACCAGCAACAGGTTCAGGCACAAGCTGTGCGTTAGCTACTGAGGCCGTAGCTAAGATGCATAGCAACGATGTGCAATAGCAGAGGATATTCATTGATATTCACAACCTGGCGCATGCGCAATGCAGGCCAATTAGTCAAAAATTAGTGAGCTTGGGTGTAAGGCATCGCCAACGATAAGCGCTACGGTAATCTATTGGTCGATACAAGTTCAGTTTCATTTGACGTGAACCCATCTTCAAAAGTGGTTTTGACCGCCACGCCCATTACTGGGGAGTACCACTGCACCTGATTCTGCCGACCAGAGTTGCTTCTAGTGAAATTAGTGAAAAACCCTTTCATCACAATTTTGTAGGCAAGAAATTTACCTGCTGGCACCTGTACTTCTTCAAGCGCTACAACCTCTGCATCTTGCTTGGTTTTCCCATTGCTTCCAGTCGCACTCACCCACTCTATTTCCACCGTCCATTTTTTTCCGACTTCCAGTGGCCATGCACGATAGGGTGTTTTGTAGATAGTTTTTGTTGATCTCCCTGCATCAGACAAAGGCAATCCATCTAACGTCCAAACCAGTGTGGGCGCAACTCCGGGCTGGTTGGACAGGCGCATGTTTTCGTCATTAATTTCTGTAACGGTACGGCTTGCACGAGGCTCAGCAAGCTTAGTCCGTGTATCGGTTGTGACCCACTCCCAGGTATCTCCAGTTTTGTAGGTCGGTTTTTCTGCTTGCTGTGCTGACGAATGCGCATGCGCGAGTGCAAGAGTGAGGAACAGTATTGATGCAGTAATTTTTTTGAACATAACAGCCTTTGAGCGAACTCTGTGAAATTTGAATAAATGCAAACCGCGCGGGCTCTTCAAAAGAGCCCGCGCGGATATTTTTGACCTTGTTGCAACAGGTCAAACCATTAATACTGCTCGTAACTACTGTCTGAATAGGTGAGCCTGCGGGTAACGGTCGAATACTCCCCCATCAAATCGCTGCCCTTGGTCAGCGGGTAGATGGTTTGTGCTTTGTCCATTACCAGCTTGATACCCTCTGTGCTCTCCAGGCTAATGTTGTTGGATGTGGCATTACCCGTACCGTTTACGTTGATAGTGATAGAACCCTGTGCATATTGTCCCGTCACTGCCGTGGAGCTGGTTGCGTTGCTGCCTGTGTCCTTGTGGGTTGCAGACAAACTCACGTTCAACACAGGGCGCGTAGGAATAGTCACCTTGCCTACAAAACCGACGCGTGCGGTTAGAAAGTTCGTTACGCTCTTAAGCACCACAGCGTCAAACGCATCGTAGTTGAGTGCCTCAACAGTGAGTGCACCGTTGAAAAAGGTGGTGTTATTGCGTTGCACCGCACCGTTAAATGAAATAAGTGTTGGGATGTAGCTTGTGCCAGACTTGTCTGCCTTGAAGCTACTCATTTTCAGATCTCCAGAAATGGTGCTGCCCAAAGAACCGCCTTTAAGCTTGAGCAACATTTCCTGGCTACCATCTTTTGCACTGTAGCTACCCAGTCCGTCAGGCTTAGCCTGTAAATAGGAGCCTTCCAGCAGCTCAATACGTGTTTCGAGCGCAGCATTTTTGATCAACTCCATGAAGCCGGAAACAGACAGCTTGTCCAGCCCCGCATTTGTGGTGAAAGCGGCTGACAATGCAATGTTTTGCTTGTCGCCCAAAAGTGTCGCCACAGACGGTTTGTAAACATATTTCATTAGCGCAAAATCATAATAACCCGAAGCATTGCTAACAGTGAAAGGGGGTGCGAGCTCTCCCGCTATGGCAACCGAAGTTACCAGCCCGTTGGCATCGCGTACTGCTACCAAACTCGCTGCATAACCCGGGAAGGCTGCACCGTGGGGTATTTGTTTTGCAGGGTTGTACGTAACGTATGAATAGCAGCCGAATGCATCTGCAGGGCAGGTTGTACCAGTTGCATAAATAGGCATGGAAGATGTAGCTACAGGCAAGGACGTAGTCAAAGACGTGGGCGACGTAGTTGTTGCAAAGGTGTAGTAACTCCAGATAATTGCTTTGGCTGTGTATGCATCTTCACGTGTTCGCGTATGCACCGTGAATTTCGTTGTATCGTTCGCATCCGCTTGCAGTCTTATTCGCATATTCCAATAGGAATAGCACAACTCATCTATTGCAGTGCAAGGCTTGTACTCGCCGTTAGCATTGATCGCCGGCACATACTTGCTTGCAGTGCCGCAACCAACATATAGAGCATCTGTTTTGGATGTGGCCCGCACTAATAGATCAGCATCACTGAAGAATATACAAGATCCGATAAATGCACTGCCATCGTAGAAATTTTTGCCTACAACGAATGTTGCCGTCTGAGCCAGAATCACATCATTCCAAAGCTGCACACCCTTGCGTGTGATATTAATTACATCCATATTGATACTGGCGATCGGAGCTGTGCGACCCTTCAAGTCATTAGCCACTGCTTGCAATTCTGTTTGCAAAGAAAAGTCTGTTGCGTTCAGTGCTTTGGCGTTGCTACGTAGTGTGCCCATAAAGGCTTTTGTTTGTTCCAGCTCTGTTGCCTGTGTCACGGGCGTACCAGACGGAACCATGATTTTCAGCACAGGCAGATTGGCCGTGTTCACGACCACATCAATGGTCGATTGCAAAGCTGCTTTAACCGTAGGGTCTTGGGTTCCCTTTTTAGAAAGCTCTTGGGTGATACAAGCAACCTTTGCCGCCTGGTCGCCTGTAATGCAGCTCAGTTCACCCGTTTGTGCCATTTTTGACAGGGCTGTGAGGGCTGCCGCTGCCGCATTGGTTGGCGCTTTTTTGCTGGTTGTGTCAAACGTGGCTTCTGTTGTCAGTGGGTCGAACGACAGTATTTCGGCCATGTCTTTATTAGCCTGTGCGACGTTAACAGGGGTAAGTGCACCCGCCGTGGCCAACGCACTTGTAACAGCCAAATCGGTAAATGGGTTGATTTGAGCGCTATACGACTGCCCGCTTACGACAGCAAAGCTGGCACGCATTTGAAAGCCTGCAACTGGTGTGATGGTGCCTGCCGTGGCTTCGTCGTACATCGTCGTACCAGGCACTACGCTGGCTACCACAAGAACCACACCGCTGTATCCGTCTACCGCAACACTGTAATTCCCGTTGGCATCTGACACAACAGTATTGAGCAAGTCACCCTGCTTGCCATCTGCAGTGGTTTTGTAAACACTGATTTTGGCGTTTGCCATAGGGCCTTTAATGGCTGTGCCTCCAAGCGTGATCTTTGAGCTTGTCGGCATAGGGGTAGTGGTCGAACCACCTCCACCACAAGCCAACAAAGCAGCAGTAATTGCAGAATATGCCAAAGCGCTGAAAGCCGTTTTGCATTTTGAGAATGCATCAGGCTGCAACACTGGCGCATCCTTACTGCGCCCCAACTTGATGGCGAGACTAATCGAATTTTTCTTCATTTTTCTTTCTCGGTAATTAACGTGTGGACAGAAAACTTTAGCAAATAACATGTAGTTACTTACTTAAGCACATCGTAACTAATTGCCACGCCTGCATTGCATCACTTGCATCACCGCGCCTCAGGGATATGCAAAGTACGTTTTTAACCTGCCTGCATGGGTAGCCAGGCACCATACCCTTCGTCAATTAACGACTGGGTCAGGCTCTTATTTGCCTCCAAATAGTGCAAGAGGGCTTGGCGCGCCAGTGCTGTCTGGTCGATAGCATTTCTACCAACCCAGCGAAGATGCAACACCAGACAAATTGCAATTTGTCTGGGTTTGCCTGTCGCTCTTAGCCGCTGCAAACTGTGAAGCCAGTAGGCAGCGTGTTGCGGGTGCAAGTTGCCTGCGGCCAGGGCACTGCGGTGCTCCGCAGCCACACCCATAGCGCGCAATTCGGTTTCATGGTCTAGCCAAAATTCGCCAAAAAAGATCAAATCCCACGCATCGTCATGCCCACTGTCCAATTTATCTGCAGTTGCCAATGCCAATGCAAACCAGTCATGCACCTGGGTAAAAGCGCTAAGCCCAAGAGGCAACATTTTTTGCAAATGGAAGGCGATGTTGTCCATGTAAGCGTGCAGCCTGTCCCAATGCTGTGTGCTTAGCGCCATATAAAGCGCGCTTTCAAAATGCAGCAGTGCCTGGCTATGCAGGTGCTGCTGTTCTTGCTTGTTTTGTGCGGCTATTGCGCTGCGCCGCAGGGCCAGGGCTTGTAGGTTGTGCCATTCGCCCATAGTTTGCGGGCATGGGGCTAGCAGCTTGGCGGGCGGGCTGGGGTGGGCCAGCAGTTGCGGCCAGGTGCTAGCGGGGTTTTCGTCATAGTCAATACGCTGCAGCATAAGGCTGGCATAGCTGCGGTGGCGTGGGTCAAGGTGTGGCGCGGGCTCATCTATCAGCTTTTCGGCTACGGCACGCGCAGCGTCGTATTGGCCGCTGCGGCGCAGCAGTTGCAGGCGGCGCAGTTGCAGCAGGGCTTGTGCGTCTGGGCTGATGGTAAAAATGCTATCGTCTGGCAGTGCCTCCAACCCCGCCAGGTTGTCGCCATACACCGCAAAAGCATCGCAAACTAGCCATTGGTTAAGCAGTGCTAGCAATGCCTGAGCGTCGCATGCGGGGGTAGCCAGCAAACGCGGGTATGGCCAGTTTGCAGTTGCTTGGCCAGTGCTTTGCCACACCACGGGGCTGGTCATTTGAATGTGCCATGGGCCTACGCTGGCTTTGCGCGGTTGGTGATTTAAGCTGAGTGGCAAACTGGGGTGCAACTGCAAAAACGCTTGTATGCCGCCCAGCAATCGCAATAGCTGGGCACGGTTGAGCGGTTTTGTTTGTCCTAGTGTCTTTAGGTAGCTGTGCAACTCTTTGGCCTGTACAACTTGCCCAGTAGCGGCCTGCTGCAACAGCAGGGTCAGCATGGCCGCTTCCCAGCGGCGATTAAATTTATGCACAATGCTGTCAGCCCACTGCGCAGTGTTGTGCACAATATCAAGGTCTAGCACAGGGCTGGCTAAGGCTTGATTTTTGGCAACGGGCTGTGACGACATGGCTTTTTTTAAAAATATTACAACGAGACTTAACCCATGAATTTTCAACGATGGCTGGCACTTGTGTGCTTTATCAGCAGTGTTTTTGTTTGCGACGCATTCGGTCAAACGATTCGCTGGGCAACGGCTAGCGACATATTAACCCTGGATCCCCATGCACAAAATGAGTCATTGACGAATAGTTTTAACGCCCATGTGTATGAACGCTTGACTGCCCGAGACGAGCAGCTAAACCTGATGCCGGGATTGGCGACACGCTGGGAGCAGGTGGACGCTACTACTTGGCGGTTTTATCTGCGCAAGGGTGTGCGCTTTCACGACGGCTCTGCTTTCGATGCTCATGATGTTTTCTTTTCGATAGAGCGGGCTCAAGACGAAAGAAGTGCTGTAGCACAGTATGCAAAGGCCTTGGGCAAGGTGCGAATAATTGACGACCACGCGATTGAGCTGAAACAAGAAAAGTTTAACCCGGTGCTTCTGGAAAACCTGGATGCGGTATTCATCATGAGCCGCAAATGGTCTGCACAACACCGGGTGTTGCGACCTCAGGTCTTCAAAGCGAATGAAGAAACCTATGCCACCAACCACAGCAATGGCACCGGGCCTTATATAGTTACCGCAAGGGTGCCCGATGTGCGCAATGTGTTGCGCCGTTTTGAAGGGTATTGGGGCAAAGTAAGCGGCAATGTCAATGAAGTAGTGCATCTACCAATTAGTTTGCCAGCTACCCGCACGGCAGCTTTGCTAAAAGGGGAAGTAGATATTGTGTTGGACCCACCGGTACAAGACCAGGAGCGCCTGCGCACCACCACTGGAACCAAATTACTGGTAGGTCCAGAAAATCGTGTGGTTTTTTTAGGGTTTGACCAAGCGAGCAAAGATTTGATGTACGGGGACGCAGCGGGAGGCAACCCTTTTAAGCAGGCTTTTGTGCGCCGCGCGGTCGCGCATGCCATTGATATTCAGGCTTTGCGCACACACATTATGCGTGGCATGAGCGTGCCGGCATGGTGCCTGGTACCTTCGCCGTTAGGGTGCCCAGATGCGAATTTAGATGCACGCAGGCCCGAATTTAATCTAGCATTGGCCAAACAGCTCTTGGCGCAGGCAGGCTACGCCAACGGGTTTGATGTGACACTGGATTGCCCGAACAACCGGTATGTGAATGATGCTGCACTATGTACAGGCATTGCCGCCATGTTGGCCAAAATCAATATTCGCGTGCGTGTCAATGCCATACCCAAAGCGCAGTTTTTTGCCAAGCTGGAAAAGTTTGAAACCAGTTTTTTCTTGCTGGGCTGGGGCGGCGCGGAGACAGATGCCCAACCCACAATGGAGCCTTTAATGCATTCGCTGGACGCAATTAGCGGGAAGGGAGCTGATAACTATGGTCGATTTGTCAACAAGCCGCTGGATGTCTTGATTGACGCAGCAGGCCAAGAAACCGAGCCCGCGGTAAGACGAGGCCTGATTGCGAAGGCGCTTGCATTGCATGCAGACAATGTCAATCATCTGGTTTTACATCGTCAAACTTTGGTCTGGGCAATGCAAAACTATGTACAAACAGTGCCCGCCGCAAATAACCACTTCAGGGCTTGGATGACGCGTGTGACGGAGAAAGAAGTATCTGCTCTGTAACAAATCCACCCATAATTTAATCCGCCAGAAAATATGCCAAAAACCAGTGTGGGATATGCGCAAGCAGCTATTAAGAATATAGCAGTTATGGATTTTCCATACACCTTCCAGAGTTGCAAACTGGCTGTAAGTAGCTGCGCATCAGCGCACCGCACAGCCAACCGGGTTATCCTTACGCCATATGAAGCTGTACAACTACTTTCGCTCCTCGGCCTCGTTTCGCGTGCGCATTGCACTTGCGCTCAAAGGCCTGCCTTACGACTACATCAGCGTGCATCTGGCCAAGGGGGATCATAAAAAGCCCGACTACGCGGCCTTGTCTGCTGACACCCTGGTGCCTTTGCTCGACACCGGAACCGACCCCTCGACTGGCTCAGGACAGGCCAGGCTCAGCCAGTCCATGGCCATCATCGAATACCTGGACGAAACCTACCCCACACCCGCCCTGCTGCCCGCCGATGCGTTGGGCCGTGCACGGGTGCGTGCACTGGCGCAAAGCATTGCCTGCGAAATTCACCCGCTCAACAACCTGCGCGTGCTCAAGTATTTGACCAAGCAAATGCAGGTGACCGACGATGTGAAAAACACCTGGTACCGCCACTGGGTGCGCGACGGCCTGGAAAGCTTTGAGCGCCAGCTTGCGCAACTGCCTGCCAGCACCTATTGCTATGGCAACACCCCTACCCTGGCCGACTGCTGCCTGGTGCCGCAAATCTTCAACGGCAAACGCTTTGACTGCGACTTTGCAGGCCTGCCCCGCACCATGGCCGCGTTTGACGCTTGCATGCAGCACGAAGCTTTTCAAAAAGCCCAGCCGTCGGCTTGCCCGGACTTTGAGGCCTAGGCTTGAATGTAATTGCTATAGAAAAAATAGCTGCTTACGCATATTACACGCTGACATCAGGCATATTGAATGCAAGCAAGTGATTTTTTAACCCCCCAATGGCCTGCACCTGCCCACGTGCACGCCGTCTTCAGCACCCGTGCGGGCGGTGTGTCCAAGCCGCCGTTTGACAGCCTGAACCTGGGCGACCATGTGCAGGACGACCCGGCTTCGGTGCGCACGAACCGGGCCATTGTGCAGGCCACTATGGGCGCGCGGCCTGTGTTTTTGCAGCAGGTGCACGGGGTGAACGTTGCCCAACTAGATGCGCTGACGCTGGACGGCACGCAGGCAGATGCCTGCTTTACCACGCAAAAAAAGGTGGCCTGCACCGTCATGGTGGCAGACTGCTTGCCGGTTTTGTTCACCAACCGCGCAGGCACGCAGGTGGCTGCGGCGCATGCAGGCTGGCGCGGGCTGGTGGGCGGCGTTTTGGAGCAAACTTACCAGTGTTTTATGCCACTAGCCAGCGTAGAATATGCGCAAGCAGCTACCAAAAATATAGCAAATGGCAAAAATGCAAAGCTGAATGTTGCCGATGCAGTGATCGCCTGGCTGGGCCCCTGCATTGGCCCCACGGCGTTTGAAGTGGGCGGCGAAGTGCGCGATGCTTTTGTGCACGCGCGTGCGCAAGACGCAGAACATTTCACGCTGCAATACGACGGCAAGTACCTGGCTAACCTCAGCGCCCTGGCGCGCAGCCGCCTCACGGCTATGGGTGTCACACATATCTATGGCAACGACGGCAGCGCCCAATGGTGCACCGTGCTCAACCCGTCAAAGTTCTTTTCGCACCGGCGCGACGCTGCCCGCCTGGGCAGCACCGGGCGCATGGCGGCCTGCATCTGGCTGGACTGAGTTTGACTCAGTGGTTGCTATATTTTCAGTAGCTGTTCGCGCATTATCTGCGCCGGCTAGCGCCTGATTTGCCTGCATTACTTCCCATTCTGTACGTTCCCGCGCCTTGGCTGCCCGCCGCCGCATGGGTGTGCCCATCAGGTACATCACCAAAGCGGTGGGCAATAGGCCATAAAAAATAAAAGTGACAACGCCGCCCAGCACCGTGCCATTGGTATTGGTGGCTTCGGCCACAGCCATCATCAGGGCGACATAGATCCAGGCTATTGCGACAAGGTACATAGTGGGTAAGAATAGAGCGGTTGGTTGAGTCGTTGGGCGGGTATGTATGAGCTTATGCCCAAATAATTGTTGTAGTGCAACAACCAATCTGAGACACTGGGGTATTCGTTTAAAGTGCAATAGCAAATAATAGCGTCCTACGAGACGTAGATTTTGGAGACAAAGATGGATTTTCAGTCAATCTGGGCTGACATGGCCAAGCAATGGTCGCATGTCCCTACTGGCGCGCCCGATGGCAAGCCTTTCAGCGGCCCTTTCGGCGCTTTTAGCGACCCTGCCAGCCTTGCGAAAATGTTTGCCAGCATGCCTGCCATGCCTGCAGGTTTTGGCCAGATGCCACCCATGCCCGCCATGCCCCCCCTGCCGACCTTACCCGGCATGCCCGACCTGAGCTGGGACCCGGCCGAGCTACAAGCCATCCAGCAAACCTATCTGCAAGAAGCCCAAGCGCTGTGGGCGCAGGGTTTGCAAGCGCACAGCGTACCCGACCGCCGCTTTGGCAACGACGCCTGGAGTAGTAACCCCGTTGCCAGCTTCACGGCGCAGCAATACCTGCTGACTGGCCGCACCTATATGGCCATGGCCGACGCCGTGCAGGCCGATGCCAAAACCAAAGCCAAATTGCGCTTTGCCGTAGAGCAGTTTTTGGCTGCCAGCGCACCGAGCAACTTCATGGCGTTCAACCCCGAGGCTTTGAAAAAAGCGCTGGACACCAAAGGCGAAAGCATTGCCAAAGGCATGCACAACCTGATGCACGACCTGCGCCAGGGCCATGTGTCGATGACGGACGAAAGCCAGTTTGAAGTGGGTCGCAACGTTGCTACGACTGAAGGCGCTGTGGTGTTTGAAAACGACTTGTTCCAGCTCATCGAATACAAGCCACTCACGGCCAAGGTGTTCGAGCGGCCTTACCTTGTCGTGCCGCCCTGCATCAACAAATATTACATTCTGGATTTGCAGCCTGCCAACTCCCTGGTGCGCCACTTGGTTGCGCAGGGTCACCGCACTTTTGTGCTGAGCTGGCGCAATGTAGACGAGTCGGTGCAAGACAAAACTTGGGACGACTATATCGAACACGCCGCTATCAAAGCGATAGCTGCCTGCGCTGATATTACGGGCTCAAAACAGATAAATGCTCTAGGGTTTTGCGTAGGTGGAACGATTTTGACCACCGCGCTGGCCGTATTGGCCGCACGTAAAAAACCAAAAGACGTTTTGCCTGTCGCCAGCGCCACCTTGCTCACCACCTTGCTCGATTTTTCAGACACGGGCATTTTGGACATCTTTATCGACGAAGCCTCAGTGCAAAAACGCGAGCGCGAAATGGGCCACGGCGGCCTGCTCAAAGGCCAGGAACTGGCCAGCACCTTCAGCTTTTTGCGCCCCAACGACCTGGTGTGGAACTACGTAGTGGGCAATTATCTGAAAGGCGAAACCCCGCCGCCGTTTGACCTGCTGTACTGGAACAGCGACGCCACCAACCTGCCCGGCCCCATGTTCACCTGGTATTTGCGCAACACGTATCTGGAAAACAATTTGATGAAACCCGGCAAAGCCACGGTCTGTGGCGAAAAAATTGACCTGCGCAAGATCGACATTCCCGTCTACATCTACGGCAGCCGCGAAGACCACATCGTGCCCATCGGCGGAGCGTACGCGTCTACGCAATTGCTGCCCGGTAAAAAGCGTTTTGTGATGGGCGCCAGCGGTCACATTGCAGGCGTTATTAACCCGCCTGCTGCCAAGAAGCGCAGCCACTGGGTTGGCAAAGAAAATACCTTCCCCAAAACGCAAGGTGAGTGGCTAAAAACCGCTAAAGAAGTCCCCGGTAGCTGGTGGGACGACTGGTGCGCGTGGCTGAAACCTCAGGCTGGTAAGCTGGTGGCTGCGCCTAAGTCTTATGGTTCAGCCAAATACAAATCCATCGAGCCCGCGCCGGGGAGGTATGTGAAGGCTAAGGCTTGAGGGGCAGAATTTTTGAACGCGAAAGCAGGGGGATTTTTGAACGCGAAAGAAGAGAAAGTTACGCGAAAGTCGCGAAAAAATACCAAAAATAATTTGCAGTTTTTTTTCCAGATAATTGCTATTTCAATCCCATAATTTTTTTGTTTTTATTTTTGAATTTCTTTTTCGCGATTTTCGCGTAACTTTCTCTTCTTTCGCGTTCAAAAAATCCCCTCTCTTTGCCCCCCATTCCACATCAAATCAACCAACTAACCACCAGGAGTTAAAAATGCAAGACATCGTTATCGTTTCCGCCGTTCGCACCGCCGTAGGCAAATTCGGCGGCAGCCTGGCCAAAGTGTCCGCCCCCGAGCTGGGCGCTATTGTTATCAAAGAAGCTATTCAAAGAGCCAAGCTGACCCCCGATCAAATCGGGGAAGTCATCATGGGCCAGGTGCTGACCGCAGGCAGTGGCCAAAACCCCGCGCGCCAGGCGATGATGAAAGCGGGCGTGGCCAAAGAAACGCCCGCGCTCACCATCAATGCCGTCTGCGGCTCTGGGCTCAAGGCGGTCATGCTCGCCGCCCAAGCCGTGGCCTGGGGTGACAGCGACATCGTCGTTGCGGGTGGTCAAGAAAATATGAGCGCATCGCCCCACGTGGTGATGGGTAGCCGCGACGGCCAGCGCATGGGCGACTGGAAAATGCAAGACACCATGATTGTGGACGGCCTGTGGGACGTGTACAACCAGTACCACATGGGCGTGACGGCAGAAAACGTGGCCAAGGCCCAGGACATCAGCCGCGATCAGCAAGACGCATTGGCATTGGGTTCGCAAACCAAGGCCGCTGCCGCGCAGGCGGAAGGCAGATTCAAAGCCGAAATTGTCGATGTTGTCATTCCACAGAAAAAAGGCGACGCGATTATTTTCAACAGCGACGAATTCATCAATAAAAAAACCAATGCAGAAGCTCTGGCAGGTTTGCGCCCCGCGTTTGACAAGGCCGGCAGCGTGACGGCGGGCAACGCATCGGGCTTGAACGATGGCGCTGCTGCCGTCGTCGTCATGTCCGCAGCCAAAGCAAAAGAGCTGGGTTTGACTCCGCTGGCGCGCATCGTCAGCTTTGGCACCAGCGGGCTAGACCCGGCCACCATGGGCATGGGCCCCGTGCCCGCCACCCGCAAGGCGCTACAGCGTGCAGGCTGGAAGGCGGCAGACGTAGATCTGTTTGAACTGAACGAAGCCTTTGCAGCGCAGGCCTGCGCGGTCAATAAAGAACTGGGCATAGACGCTGCCAAGGTCAACGTGAACGGTGGCGCGATTGCGATTGGCCACCCGATTGGCGCGTCTGGCTGCCGCATTTTGGTGACCTTGTTGCACGAGATGCAGCGGCGCAATGCCAAACGCGGCGTGGCTGCGCTGTGCATTGGTGGCGGCATGGGGGTTTCCCTCTGTGTGGAACGCTAATTTAGGCGTTAAATAGGTTAAATATGCCAGTTGCCAGCGTGGAATATGCGTAAGCAGCTATTAAATTAATAGTAAATCGTTAGTTAGCCAAAAACCAAAGAGGAACATATCATGAGTCAAAAAGTAGCATACGTCACTGGCGGTATGGGTGGTATTGGCACTGCCATTTGCCAGCGCCTGCATAAAGACGGCTTCAAGGTCATCGCCGGTTGCGGCCCCACGCGCGATGCCGACAAATGGATCGGCGAGCAAAAAGCCCTGGGCTACACCTTCTATGCGTCGGTAGGCAATGTGGGCGACTGGGACAGCACGGTTGCAGCGTTCGAAAAAGTCAAAGCCGAGCACGGCGCGGTCAGTGTACTGGTGAACAACGCAGGTATTACGCGCGACGGCCAGTTCCGCAAGATGTCCAAGACAGACTGGGACGCTGTGATTTCTACCAACCTGGACAGCATGTTCAACGTGACCAAGCAGGTGATTGAAGGCATGATCGACGCTGGCTTTGGCCGCATCGTCAACATCAGTTCAGTCAACGGCCAAAAGGGCCAGTTTGGCCAGGTGAACTATTCCACCGCCAAGGCCGGTTTGCACGGCTTTACCATGGCGCTGGCGCAAGAAGTAGCCGCAAAAGGCGTGACGGTGAACACGGTCAGCCCCGGCTACATCGGTACCGATATGGTCAAAGCCATCCGCCCCGACATGCTGGAGAAAATCGTCGCAGGCGTGCCCGCCAAGCGCTTGGGCACACCGGAAGAAATCGCGTCCATCATTGCGTGGATTGCGTCGGACGAGGGCGGTTACGCAACGGGCGCAGACTTCTCGTTGAACGGTGGTTTGCATATGGGCTAATTTGGCCCTTGCTGTGTCAAATAAGCCGCTCTGGTGTTTGCCAGCGCGGCTTTTTCTTTGTTCCGTTCGTTCTGAGCTTGTCGAAGGGCTTGCTTCGCCGCTCTAGCTTGGTCACCTTGCGGTCCAGCGTGCGCAGGGCCGCGAGTCTTGCATTGGGTGGTTGACTTAGTAAGGAATATTCCTTACAATTATGCTATTCACTTTTACTGTTGGAGCTTCACCATGACCGTCATTCACGAAGTCGCCACACTCACATCCAAGGGGCAAGTCACGCTGCCCAAATCCATTCGGCAGGCGCTGGGGCTGGACGCTGGCAGCAAGATTGCATTTGACTGGCAGGGCGCGCAAGTGACGGTTAGCCGTGCGGAAGACAACCAGCACGCAGACCCCGCCATCACTGGCTTGTTGGCCTTGATCGAACAGGACATTCAAAGCGGCAAACACCTGACCGACCTGCCAGCCAAGCTGGCAAAGTCCATGCTGGCTGCAAGCAAGCGCGCCGTTGATTTGAATGCAGACATTGTGGGCGACGTGGCATTGTGATGCAGTGCAATGGCTGGACGCTGCTGTTTCACGAATGCCTGATAGACCAGCTACGCAAACTCGAATCTGCAGCGGCACGCGCGCAGCGTCAAGACCCGAAAGGTTTTGCGTCTAATGCCAACGTCAAATTATTTGACGCTCTGTCGCACCTGATTTGGCAGGCCGTGCCCAGCGACCCCAGCCGTGAAGAATACCGCCAAGGCAACACCATGGGCGCGGACTTCAGGCACTGGCGCCGCGCCAAAATCGGCCGCCGCTTCCGCCTGTTTTTCAGGTTCGACTCCAAAAGCAAAATCATCATCTACGCGTGGGTGAACGATGAAAACACGCTACGTTCAACCGGTAGCAAATCAGACCCCTACGCCGTCTTCCAGCGCATGCTGGAGCGTGGAAATCCGCCGGATGATTGGAGGGCGTTGAGATCAGCGAGTAAGTCCGACTGGTCTTCACCGGACAGGTAGATTCGCCACTCTTGGTTGTTTTCATGTCCAGCACTCTTCTGGTTTATGGATTACTTGGAAGTGTGGAGGATATGATTCACGCGGTAGGTCAAAACCAGCTATGAAATATATAGCATAAGTAAGCGGTCAACACGTGATTTCCGACCACCCAGCCCCTGTGCCGTAGCGGCGGGCGCTCTTACCGGCGACGAGGCTTCGACAAGCTCAGCCCGAACGGGAAACACGGAACATACAGCTCGCGTGGAATACTGGACATACAGCGCTAAGAATTCAGGTATTTTGCGACCCGCGATGCGCCCACGCGGTGGTGTGCTTTTCTACGTAATCAAACAGCTCATACATCACCATCGCCATCGCGCCCACGACGACGAGGCCGCCAAACGCCAGGCCCATTTGCATGGCCGAGCCTGCGCTGATCAGCAGGTAGCCGATGCCTTCGTTGGCAGCCGTCATCTCTGACACCGTGGTGCCCACAAATGCCAATGTGATCGCCACTTTGAGCGAGCCAAAAAAGTAGGGCATGGAGCGCGGCATGCCGACCTTGACCAGCACGTCCCAGCGCTTGGCTCCCAACACGCGCAGCACGTCTTCCAGCTCGGGCTCCAGCGTGGCCAGGCCCGTGGCGATATTGACCATGATGGGGAAAAAGCTGATGAGAAAGGCCGTGAGAATGGCCGGACCGACGCCGATGCCGAACCACACCACCAAGATGGGCACAAAGGCCGCTTTGGGCAGCGCGTTAAAGCCCGTCATCAGCGGATACATGGCGGTGTAGGCCAGGCGCGAGCTGCCCATGAGAAAGCCGAGCAACACGCCCACCACAATCGCGATGCCAAAGCCCACCATGGTCACCCAGAAGGTGCGCCAAGCGTGGCCCGCGATGGTGTCGCGAAATTCCCAAACTTGGGCCGCAATGCGCGATGGGCTGGGGAAGATGAATTCGCTCACGTTGAAAATGCGGCACAGCAGCTCCCACACGAGCACGATCGCGACAAAGAAAATCAGGGGCGACCAGCGTTCAAAAGCTTTGGGTTTCATGGCGGCGCTTTCTTCTTATTGGGGCAAGGCGGTGCTGGCTTTGCGAATAGCACCAATGTGCCCGCGCAGCTCAAACACGATGTCGCTAAATTCCTTGGTGTAGGTCAGTTCCAGCTCGCGCGGGCGGGGCAGGTCGATGTGGCGTTCCACCACAAAGCGGCCCGGAGACTTGCTCATCACATACACTTTGTCGGCCAAAAAGACGGACTCGCGCAGATCGTGTGTGACCAAAATGACGTTGAATTTTTGCACTGCATGCAGGTCGCGCAAAATGCACCACAGCTCTTCGCGGGTGAACGCGTCCAGCGCGCCAAAGGGCTCGTCCAGCAACAGCATTTTGGGTTCATGGATCAGCGCACGGCAAATGCTGGCGCGCTGCTGCATGCCGCCCGAGAGTTGCCACGGGAACTTCTTCTCGTAACCGCCCAGGCCCACGGTCTGCAAGAGATTGCTGGCCCGCGCTTCATATTCGGCGCGCTTGGCCTTGAAGTTGCTGCGGTACGGCTCCACAATTTCCAGCGGCAGCAGCACGTTGTCCAGCGTGGTGCGCCAGGGCAGCAGCGACGGCGCCTGAAACGCCATGCCACTGATTTTCAAGGGGCCTGTCACTGGCTGGCCATTGATTTGGATGCTGCCCTTGCTGGGCATTTTCAAACCCGTAGTGAGCTTCATGAAGGTGGACTTGCCGCAACCCGACGGCCCCACGATGGCGATGAATTCACCCGTGCCGACTTGGAGTGAAATGTCTTCTACCGCAAAATTGTTTTGCGCCAGCAATTCGTCGTTGTAGGCGAGCCAGACGTTTTGAAAATCAACAAAGGCGGCAGACATGGTTTTACTTCTTCACAGCGACTGGCAGCACGTTCAATTCTGCCTTGCTGGGCAAAAAGCTGGCGTTCCACACGGCGTCGGCGTTCACGCGGCTCTTGGTGTTGAAAGCGTCCGACACTTGCGATGCCATGAGCGAAAGGCGACTGGGCACCACCTGGCCGAAACCTTCGGCGCGTGCGTCGGGGCTGTTGATGGCGGTGTCAATCGCCAGTTGCAGGCGGCGGGTTTCCAGCTCGACGTTGATGATGCCGTCACGCGCTTTCACATCTTGAATGGCCGCTGCGGGTTGCGCCATCACGTCTTTGGCACCTTTGGTAAACGCCTGTAAAAACGCTTTCACGGCAGCGGGGTTCTCCTTGATCATCTTGGGCGACGCAATGATGGCGTTGCCGTACAGCTTGACGCCGTTGGTCGCATAGGGAATGACGGTCACGTCCTCAGCTTTCACGCCGCGCGCTTCCAAGTTCAGCAGGCTGGTGAAGGTAAAGCCGGTGATGGCGTCCACGTCGCCGCGCGCCAGCATCGTTTCGCGCAGTGGTGGGTCCATGCTGGTCCACTGCACGCCGTCTATCTTGTTGGCTTTGGCAAAAATCGGAAAGCTGCGACGGCCTGCGTCAAACACGGGGGCGCCGAGTTTTTTGCCGTTCAAATCGGCACTGGTTTTGATACCGGATTTTTTAAGCGCCATGACAGACGCGGGCGTGTTGTTGTAGACCATCATCACGGCCACGGGCTTGTTGGGGGCGTCGGGGTTGTTGGCGTGAAATTCCATCAACGCGGCAATGTCGGCAAAACCCATGTCATACGTGCCCGATGCCACGCGCGTGACCGCGCCACCCGAGCCGTTGCCAGCGTCTACGGTGACGTCCAGCTTGGCATCTTTGAAATAGCCTTTGGCCACAGGCGTCAGAAAGAGGGCCGACGGGCCTTCAAAGCGCCAGTCCAACTGAAACTTGATGGGTGTGGTTTGGGCGAAGGCGGTGCCAAAAGCGAGGCTGGCAGCGGCCAGTGCGGCAAGTTGGATGAAGCTGCGGGTTTTCATGACGGGTTCCAGAGGTTGAAGTTAAAAAAGGAGTGATGAATACATCAAGCAAATACGGTGCCAAGGCAAACCGTTTATTGTCGTTGTTGGCAGGGGCGGCCCGAGTATGGCTTACCCTTTATCTGCTAGACCTTTACCTCTAACTGGTGTATATTTTTAGTGAAATCAGCCGGGGTTTACGCTCAACTTACGCTCAACAGATCATGCAGGCTGCGCGCAATCACCTTGGTGGCGCGGCGCAGGTCTTCCAGCTCCAGCCGTTCGTCGGCACGTTTGGCGTGGCTTTCCAGCACGGTGCGCGGCCCTGCGCCGTAGATCACGCCGGGAATGCCGTGTTCGCAGTACAGGCGCACGTCGGTGTACAGCGGTGTGCCCGTGGCGGGAATGGCTTCTCCAAAAACAGCCTTGCCGTGCTTTTGCAGCGCAGCTACCAAGGGCTTATTGCCCGCCAAGGGCTTCATGCTGTGGGCCATTAAAAGGCGTTTGATGTCTATGGTGATGCCGGGGTACACGGCGGCGGCGTCTTCAATCACCTGGCGAATGGTGGCCTCGACTTCTGCCGAGTTTTCTTCAGGAATCATGCGGCGGTCCAGCTTGAAGCTGACTTTGCCGGGCACTACATTGGTGTTGGTGCCACCTTCGATGCGGCCCACATTCAGGTACGGGTGGGTAATGCCTTTCACCTTGGACGTGACTTGTTTGTACAGCGTGTTTTGCGCGTACAGGGCGTGCAAGATGTTGACGGCACCCTGCAGCGCGTCTACGCCACTGTCGGGTATGGCGGCGTGCGCCATCTGGCCGTGCACGGTCACTTCCATCTGCAGGCAACCGTTGTGCGCGGTAATAACCTGATAGCTAAAGCCGGCAGCAATCATCAGGTCGGGTTTGGTTAAGCCCTTTTTGAGCAGCCAGCCAGGGCCCAGTTCGCCACCAAATTCTTCGTCGTAGGTAAAGTGCAGTTCGACACTGCCGCGCGTGGGCTTGGCCACGGCCTCCAGTGCACGGGTGGCAAAAGTGAAGGTGGCAAAGTCGCTCTTGCTCACCGCTGTGGCGCGGCCATACATCTTGCCGCCTTCTATTTCTGCGCCATAAGGCGGCTTGGTCCAGCCCTCGCCGGGGGGCACCACGTCGCCGTGGGCGTTCAGCGCAATCGTTTTGCCTGCACCATACTTGCGGCGCACGATCAGGTTGGTAACGGATTCCATGCCGTAGGCTTTGACTTCTTGTTCGGGCACGGGGTATTGTTCAGCCGTCAAGTCCATGGCGGCCAGCAGCTTGGCAGTGCGCTCGGCATGCGGTGCGTTGTTGCCCGGTGGCGTGTCGGTAGGCACTTGCACCAGAGCCTGCAAAAAGCGCACTTCTTCGTCAAAATGCGCGTCGATCCACGCATCCAGTTGTTCGTCGATGGTCATACAGTCTCTTGGGCCAGATTGTTTAAAAGGTGCTGAAAAGCGTCAATGCACAACTGCATGTCGTCGCTGTGCGTGCTCTCCAGCGGGTTGTGGCTGACACCGCAATTTTCGCCGCGTACAAATAGCATGGCCTGGGGCATGATTTCGTGCAACTTCATGGCATCGTGCCCTGCGCCACTGGGCATGCGGTGAATGGGCACACCCAGTTGCGTAACGGCGTGTTCCCAGCGCGCTTGCCAGGCGGCGTTGCTGGGCGCAGCGGCCGCGCGCATGGTTTCATCGGTGGTAAAGCGCAGGCCGCGCTTGTCGCAAATACCTTCCAGCTGTGCCAGAACGTCAAAGACCAGGGCATCCCGCTGCGCGTCGGTGGGCGCGCGCAGGTCCAGGCTAAACAGGCAGCGGCCTGGCACGACGTTGACCGAACCATTGGGCACGTGCAGCATGCCGATAGTGGCTACGCTGTCACCGTCATGCGCGGCGCGTTGTTCGATATATAGCGAAAATTCTGCCAATCCTGCCGCAGCGTCGCGGCGGCGGTTCATCGGCGTGGTGCCGGCGTGGCTGGCCATGCCCATAATTTCGCACTGCATACGCACGCTGCCGTTAATGCTGGTGACAATGCCCAGTGGAATATTCAGCTCGTTCAGCACCGGGCCTTGCTCGATATGCACTTCTACAAAGCCCAAATAGTTTTCAGTGTTGCGTTGTAGTTTTGCTATAGTTTCAATAGCTGCTTGCGCACTATTTACGCTGGCATTGGCACTATTTGCCACCTGTAATGCGGTCAACATGGTTATTCCGTCAGCATCTTGTTGCGCCAGCCATGCAGGGTTGAACTGGCCGACCAGCGCGCCAGAACCCAGAAAAGTCGCCTTGTAGCGCTGGCCTTCTTCTTCAGCAAAACCTACGACTTCAATGGCGAAAGGCAGCCTTCGCTTGGTTTTATGGAGCTCGCGCACGCACAGCATGGGGGTGAAAATTCCCAAACGGCCGTCATACTTGCCGCCGTTGCGTACCGTGTCGTAATGGCTGCCCGTGAGCAGGGTTTTGGCGGCGTTTGAAGGTGTTTTAGGGCTGTTGCCAGCACCAATAGTGCGCGACAAGCTATCACTTTCATAGCGGCCTACTACATTACCCACCGTGTCAATGCTTACGCTGTCAAAGCCGCAGTCGCGCATTTGCTGCGCAATCTGTGCGGCGCAGGCACGGTGCGCGTCAGTCAGGTACGTAACGGTAAGCAGGCCTTGCTCTTTAAAGCCTGGGTCGCTGTACTGGGCCAGATTTTCATGCCAGTCCCACAGCGTGTTGCCCAACGCAGGCGCTGCGCCAAATTTATCTTTTAAACGAATTTCTGCAATGCGATGGATGTTGCGCAGGCATTCTTGTAGTTCAAAGTCGGGGTGGCCATGCAGGCGGCGTTCAAAGCTGTCGATGATCTGCTGCTTGGTCAAACCCGTGCCACGCGGCCCGCGCACCGCCAGTATGAAGGGCCAGCCAAATTTGGCCTTGTAGTCCGCATTGAGTCTTTGAATTTTGACAAATTCCGCAGGGGTGCAGTGCGTCAAGCCTGCCTGGTTTTGCTCATTTGCAGATTCTGTTGTCAGCGACCTGTCCACCATCGCCTTGCCAGCCAGTTCGGGGTGGGCGCGAATGAGTTGCAGCTGGGCGTTGTGGCCAGCGTTTTGCAGGACCACAGTCATGGCATATTGCAAACTGGCCAGCGAGCGAAAAGGCCGTTGGCTGAGCGTCTGGTTGGCAATCCAGGGCGAATGTTCGTACAGGCCGTCCAGCATGAGCGCTGCATCACCGGCAGACGCCGCATTCAATTGCTCCAGGGTAAAGCTCATGCGGCGGCCTTTAACGGATGGGTGGTGCGCCAATGGTGGGCAATGTCGATACGCTTGGCCACCCACACCTTGTCGTGTTGGCCAATATGGTCCAAAAACCGCTGCAAGGCCGTAATGCGCCCAGGACGCCCCAGCAGGCGGCAGTGCATGCCAACGCTCATCATCTTGGGTGCGTTCAGGCCGTTCGGGTCACCTTCGGCGTACAGTGCATCGAAAGTGTCTTTCAGGTATTGGTAAAACGGGTCAGCGTGCGAATAGCCCTGGGGCAGCGCAAAGCGCATGTCGTTGCAGTCCAGCGTGTAGGGCACGATGAGCTGTTGCGCGTCTGTGCCGTCGGTTTTTTTTACCTGCATCCAAAACGGCAGGTCGTCGCCGTAGTAGTCGCTGTCATAGGCAAAGCCGCCGTAGTCGGCCACCAGGCGGTGGGTGTTAGGGCTGTCTCTGCCGGTGTACCACCCCAGCGCTCTTGATCCGGTGAGCTTGGCAATCGCCTCCATTGCCAGGCGCATGTGTTCGCGCTCGGTGGCTTCGTCTACATTTTGGTAACTGATCCACTTGTAGCCGTGGCAGGCAATCTCGTGGCCTAGTTGCATAAAGGCAGCAGTGACATCGGGGTTGCGTTCCAAAGCCGTGCTTACGCCAAATACGGTGAGCGGCAAGTTGCGTTTTTCAAATTCGCGCAAGATGCGCCACACACCCGCGCGCGAGCCATATTCGTAAATGCCGTCCATCGTCATGTGCCGTGCGGCAAAACTGGGGGGGCTGAACATTTCGCTTAAAAACTGCTCGCTGCCTGCGTCGCCATGCAGTACATGGTTTTCGCCGCCTTCCTCAAAGTTGAGCACAAACTGCACGGCGATGCGTGCGCCTCCCGGCCATGCGGCATGCGGCACTTTGCGGCCATAGCCTGCCAGGTCGCGGGGGTAAATGGCGGTGCTGTTGTAGATCATGGTTGAAAGCTTGAATGTAAAGAAATTGTATCCACTGGAGCGCTACACTGGCACTTATTTGGCTTAAGGTTTGGAGTTTGATGTATGGGACTTTCTACCCACGTACTGGACACGATGCACGGCTGCCCGGCGGCGGGTATGGCGGTGTCGCTTTACACGGTTGTCAACGGTCAGGCCAGCTTGCTCAAGCGCTTTACCTTGAATGCCGATGGCCGTAACCCCGACGGCGTCTTGATCGACAGCGCCAGCCTGCGCGCAGGCCAGTACCGCCTGTGTTTTGAGGTGGCAGCGTACTTTCGCGCCAAAGGCGTGACCTTGCCCGAACCTGCGTTTTTAGACATAGTGCCGTTGGACTTTGGCATAGCGCAGGCCGACCAGCATTACCATGTGCCCCTGCTGTGTACGCCGTACAGCTATTCCACGTACAGGGGAAGCTGATGAGAAATTACCCCTTATTCGCTGTGTGCTATGGCAAAACGGTAATTTGAAAATAAAATAGAGTTGTTTACCCCCTACACGCACCACCATGTCAGAAGTTACCAATACCGTCCGTTTCGTTTTAGACGGCAAAATCATTGAAGCCCAAGGCAAACGCCGCACCACCACGGTGCTGGACTATTTGCGCGAGGAAATGCACCGCACCGGCACCAAAGAAGGCTGCGCCGAGGGTGATTGCGGGGCCTGTGTGGTGCTGATTGGCGAGTTGAATGCTGCTGGTACCGGTGTTCAGTATGTGCCGAGCAATTCGTGCATGCAGTTGCTTCCGTCGCTCGACGGTAAATCCATCAAGACGGTGGAAAGTTTGAAAAAGCATGACGGCACGCTGCATCCGATCCAGCAAGAAATGGTGAGTTGCTTTGGTTCTCAGTGCGGCTTTTGCACGCCGGGCATTGTGATGAGTCTGACCGGCCTGGTGCAAACCAACGCCTGCCCCAGCCGCGCCCAGATCAACGACGCGCTGTCGGGCAACCTGTGCCGCTGCACGGGATACAAGCCGATTATTGACGCGACCATAAAGGCCTGCCAGCGCCCAGCGGCAGAGTTGAAGATTGCCGATAGCGCCGATGTAGCGCTGCTGAAAAAAATTGCGCGCGACAAAGAGCCGATGGTGGGCCTAGACGGGCAAATCATTGTGCAGCCCGTGGTGCGAACCAAGAAAGGCAGCGAGTTTGTGTCGCCTTCGACGGTGGACGAATTGGCTGCGTATCTGGACAAACACCCAAAGGCCACCCTGCTGGCAGGCAGTACCGAAATTGGCCTGCAGGTGAACAAGCAGTTTACGCGACCCGAGCATATCGTCTACCTGGGCAATGTGGCCGAACTGAAAGCCGTGAAAGAGACAACCAGTGCCTGGAGCATTGGCGCGGCTACGCCGCTGTCGGTGATAGAGACTTTGGTAACCAAGGCCTACCCCGACTTTGCAGAAGTCATCCGCCGTTTTGGCTCACCACCCATCCGATCCACCGCAACCATGGCGGGCAACATTGCCAATGGCTCTCCCATTGGCGACACCATGCCTTGCCTGATGGCACTGGGCGCGGTGTTGTCATTGCGCAAGGGCGACACAACCCGCAAGGTGGCGCTGGACAAGTTTTATACCGGCATGAAGCAGTCGGTGTTGCAAGCAGGCGAATTCATCACCTCGATTGAACTGCCCAAACCCCTGCCCAACGAGAAATTTCGGGCCCACAAAATCAGCAAACGCTTTGACCAGGACATATCGGCCACGGTGTGCGCGATGCGCTATGAACTGGTTGCAGGCAAGCTCAAAAACGTACAAGTCGCCTACAACGGCATGGCACCGTCGCCTTGCCGTGCTCCCAAAATTGAAGCGATGCTGGAAGGCAGGGCATCGGTTGACGTAAAGGCGTCTGACATAGACGCGGCCATTACCGCTAGCTTCCCAGCACGCGATGGCTTGCGTGCCACCTGGGCGTACCGCTCGCTGGTTGCGCGCAACCTGGTGATGCAGTTCGTTGAAGAATCCACCGAAACATTGAAGGAGGCAGCGTAATGAATGCTCCCACCACGCTCAAAGAACTGTTGCCAGACACCGACACAGCGGGTCAGCAGGGCCAGGGTATCGTTCACGAATCCGCGCACCTGCACGTGACGGGCGAAGCGGTGTACACCGACGACATTCCCGAGCTGCGCGGCACGTTGTATGCAGCCATCGTCATGTCGCCCGTGGCGCATGGCGAGTTGATTGGCGAAGGCATTGACCGCGCTGCATTGCTTAAAGAACATGGCGTGGTGGCGGTGTTCACCGCCAAAGACATCCCCGGTGAAAACAACTGTGGCCCCATCATCCATGACGACCCATTTTTGGCTGCAGGCAAGGTAGAATTTTTAGGCCAATGCGTAGCCGTGGTCGTGGCCACCGACATGCTGTATGCACGCGAAGCCGCCAAGAACGCCAAAGTGCTGGTGAAAGAACTGCCCGCGCTGCTGACGATTGAAGAAGCCTTGGCCGCCCAGAGTTTCATCATGCCCGCCAAAGGCATCACGCGCGGCAAACCTGCCGAGGCTATTGCCAACGCGCCGCGCAAAATCACGGGTAGCACCTATTGCGGCCAGCAAGAACAGTTTTATCTGGAAGGCCAGATTACCTACGCCGTGCCGCGCGAGGACAAACAACTGACTTTGTACGTGAGCACCCAGCACCCCGATGGCAACCAGCGCGAAGCTGCTGCTGCGCTGAACCTGACCACTGCTGATGTAGAGGTGATTTGCCGCCGCATGGGTGGCGCTTTTGGCGGTAAAGAAGGCAACGCCAGCATCTTCTCGCAGTCCGCCGCGCTCGCAGCGTTCCATTTGCAAAAGCCTGTCAAGCTGCGTGTGAACCGCGACGACGACATGATGATCACCGGCAAACGGCACGACTTTCGCATTGACTACACCGTGGGCTTTGACGATGACGGCCGCATCCTGGGTGCAGACTTCATGTTGGCGAGCCGCTGCGGCTACAGCACCGACTTTTCTGGCCCGGTGAACGACCGCGCCGTGCTGCATATCGACAACTGCTACTACCTGCCCCACCTGCACATAGTGAGCCACCGCTGCAAAACGCACACCCAGTCGGGCACCGCGTTTCGCGGTTTCGGTGGGCCGCAGGGCATGTTTGGTATTGAGACAGTGATAGAAGAAATTGCCCTGAACGTGGGCAAAGACGCCCTGGATGTGCGCAAGATCAACCTGTACCAAGACCCAGCGGTGAGTGGCGACGCGGGTAGCATGACCACGCAATACAACCAGGTGATTGAAGACTTTATTGCCGATAAGGTGATTGACCAGGTAGAGGCCGAATCGGCCTATCGCCAGCGCAGGATAAGGGTGAGCAGCTATAATAAAAATAGCAAATACCGCAAGCGCGGAGTGGCTCTGGTGCCGCTAAAATTCGGCATCAGCTTTACGGCCACCATGCTCAACCAGGGCGGCGCGCTGCTGAATATTTTTATGGATGGCTCGGTCAGTGTCAACCATGGCGGTACCGAAATGGGCCAAGGCCTGAACACCAAGATGGCGCAGGTTGCGGCAGACGGTTTAGGCATTCCCGTGCGCTATGTGCGCGTGACGGGCACCGACACGCAAAAGGTGCCCAACGCATCGGCCACGGCTGCTTCCAGCGGAGCCGACATCAACGGCGCGGCTATCAACAACGCCTGCGACCAGATGCGCGCGCGCCTGGCGGCGGTGGCTGCCCGCATGCTCTCGTGTGAACCATCTGCTATTAAATTCGAAGCTGGCTGCGCAATGAATACGCTGGCTATAGCACCAAATGTTGTTTCAAATGACAAGAAATTCGTAGACTGGAAGAGCTTGGTCAAGCAAGCCTGGCTAGACCGCGTGGGTTTAAGCGTCACCGGTTTTTACATGACGCCCGACATCAAGTACGACTTCATGACCCTGCAAGGCAAGGCCTTCTACTACAACTGCTACGGCGCTGCCGTGACCGAAGTAGAGATCGACACCCGCACGGGCGAGTGGTGGCTCAAGGCCGTGGACATCGTGCATGACGCCGGCCAGAGCATCAACCCCGCTGTGGACCTAGGCCAGATCGAAGGTGCCTACGTGCAAGGCATGGGCTGGCTGACCATGGAAGAATGCGTGTGGGACTTAAAGGGCAAGAAAACCAAAGACGGATCGGGCTTGGGTGAAAAAGCAAGCTTTTCGGGCAGAGGCAAGCTCCTCACCCACGGCCCCAGCACCTACAAAATCCCGGTGGCCAGCGACATTCCCGAGCATTTCAAGGTCAGCTTCTTCGACGGCCAAAACGTCAAGCCCACGCCGTTTAGAAGCAAAGCCGTAGGCGAGCCACCGTTGATGCTGGCCCTGTCTGCCTACTTCGCCCTGCGCGATGCCGTTAGCGCCAGTGCTGACCACAAAGCCCGTGTTGACTTGACAGCGCCCGCTACGCCAGAGAAGATTTTGATGGCGTGTGAGCGGGCGAAGGCGAGCGTGACTGCTGCGTAACCCGTTTGCAGTTGCTGCACGAGTCGTCCAGGTCCCAGCGAATCATGGGCGTCTCCTTGTATGCCGAAGCTAACGTAGCATTGGATTGCCTTCAAGACCGGAGCGCTGTCCTTGTTACCATAGACAGCTTTGAAGGCTCCAGCCCACGCGAAGTGGGGGCCTGGATGCTGGTATTTGCCGACGATGTGGCTGGTACTGTCGGCGGAGGAAACCTGGAGTTTCAGGCGATTGCGCATGGGCGTGATGTGCTCGACGCGCAAGCAAGCGCAGCGCAACAAAAATTGTCTGTTAACGACGAGTTGCGCCGCTACCCGCTGGGTCCGTCACTGGGGCAGTGCTGCGGTGGTGTGGTGCACCTCAGGTTCGTGTTTATTGCAGCGAACGATGCTATCAAAATAGAAGCTGCTCGCGCAGTATTGACGATGGCAAGCAGCCAAAACAGGCTAAAAATAGTGTTGTTTGGTGGCGGGCACGTGGGCAAGGCACTGGTCAACGTGATGGGTGCTCTGCCTGTTGATGTGCAGTGGGTAGACAGCCGCGACGAGATCTTTCCGGTGGGCATTCCAGCCAACACCACAGCAGAACATTCCAGCCCGGTGCAAGCCGCCGTGCAAGACTTGCCCGCAGGCAGTCACCTGCTGATCATGAGCTTTAGCCATGCAGAAGATTTGGACGTAGTGATCGCCGCGCTGCAACGACTGCGCGCCAAGAATGACCTGGGCTTTATCGGCCTGATTGGCAGTAAAACCAAGTGGGCCACCTTTCGCCATCGCCTGCAAGAGCGCGGCTTCTCAAATGACGAGATCGCCCGCGTGACCTGCCCAATTGGCCTGCAAGGCGTCCAAGGCAAAGAGCCAGAAGTCATCGCCGTAAGTGTGGCCGCGCAGTTGATGCAGTTGCGCACGATCGCCAGCTAACCAGCATTGGCTCGCCTATCCATCGCTTGTGCCATAAGATATAAGCCATGAGCAAAGCCACTCCACAAAAATCCAAACACAGCGTTGTGGCTCAGAAACCGCCCACAGTACCCACTGGCTACACAGACGTTCGCAGTGGCATTGTTGAACTACTCAATGCCGCACGGCAGGCCGCCGCCCGCAATGTCAACGCGCTAATGACCGCCAGCTACTGGGAGATTGGTCGCCGCATTGTAGAGGCCGAGCAAAAAGGCAAGCGCCGCGCTGGGTATGGCGAACAGTTGATGGAGCGACTGTCGGCAGATTTGACGCAGCAGTTTGGGCGTGGGTTTAGCGCCGACAACTTGGAGAACATGCGCAGTTTTTTCTTGGCCTATTCGACTGAGTCAATTTCCGAGACGCTGTCTCGGAAATCTAAGCCTCTAGGGTCAACGGTAATTTCGAAGACACTGTCTCGGAAATTGAGCCTCACTGATTTAGCGCAAGCCTTCACCCTACCGTGGTCAGCCTACGTGCGGCTGCTATCGGTCAAAGACGCCCTTGCCAGAGCGTTCTATGAAGCCGAAGCCCTGCGCGGCGGCTGGAGCGTGCGCCAGCTTGACCGTCAAATTGGCGGCCAGTTTTACGAACGCACGGCCGTGTCCAAAAACAAAGCCGCCATGCTCACCAAGGGTGCCGTGGCAAAGCCAGAAGATGCGGTGTTGCCCGACGAAGCCGTCAAAGACCCTTACGTACTGGAGTTTTTGAATCTTAAAGACGAGTATTCAGAATCTGACCTTGAAGCCGCGCTGATTCACCGCCTTGAAGACTTTTTGCTTGAACTGGGTAGCGACTTCACGTTTGTAGGGCGGCAACGTCGCTTGCGTATCGACCAAACCTGGTATCGTGTTGACCTGCTGTTCTTTCACCGCCGCTTGCGCTGCCTGGTCATCATCGACTTGAAGCTCAGCAGCCTGACCCATGCCGATGTAGGGCAGATGCACATGTACTGCAACTATGCCAAAGAGAACTGGACGCAGGAAGGCGAAAACCCGCCCGTCGGCTTGATTCTGTGCGCAGACAAAGGCCATGCACTGGCACGGTA
Source organism: Polaromonas sp. (assembly GCA_043774625.1). Lineage (GTDB taxonomy): Bacteria > Pseudomonadota > Gammaproteobacteria > Burkholderiales > Burkholderiaceae_C > JAAFIP01. The sequence goes on from JAYVTG010000143.1 coordinate 76,555, forward strand.
CGCACTGCCCAACAAGATCATGGCGGCGAACTACAAAACGGTGCTGCCTGATGCTGAAGTGCTGCAAAAGGAACTTGAGAAGACGCGCTTGATGCTTGAGAGTCAACAAAACCCAAAAACAGTGAGACAGGTTAAATGATGCAATTTAGAAACGGTAATCCCCTCAGGCCATCTACCTGGTAGTGTTCCGTCTGCCTATTTATTCCCGACAGGCTCCATGCAAGAACTTGAAGCAAGCCATAAAACTCGGTACACTTTACCTGTGCCGCAGCGGAGCCAAAGCAGTTTGTCAAACAATCGCTTTTAGTTCGCGGCCAGTCTGTTCACAGCGCCCGCAGTGGTGAGCAGTAGCGAGATTGGATCTAACCCCATGGAAGCATATTTGCTGGACTGGGCCAACCTGCTGCTGCGGTGGGTGCATGTCATTACCGCCATTGCATGGATCGGCTCTTCGTTTTATTTTGTCTTTTTGGATAACAACCTGGTGCCGCCAGAGTCGCCGGATTTGAAGGAAAAGGGCGTAGACGGCGCCATGTGGGCGGTGCACGGTGGAGGTTTTTACAACCCGCAAAAGTACATGGTGGCGCCCAAAAAAATCCACACCAAGCTGCATTGGTTTTACTGGGAAAGCTACAGCACCTGGCTGAGCGGCTTTGCGCTGTTTACCGTGCTGTACCTGTACAACGCCAGCAGCTACCTGATCGACAAAAGCCTGATGGACTGGCAACCCGGCGCTGCCATTAGCGTGGCGCTGGCGTTTTTGGTTGTTTTTTGGGTGGTGTATGACCTGGTGTGCCAGGTTTTTGGTTTTAGAAAAAACGGTGAACTGATTGTGGGTATTTGCATGATCGGCGTGGTGGCTTTCATGAGCTGGTTGGCCTGCCAATGGTTCGCAGGCCGCGCAGCCTTCTTACTGGTAGGCGCGGCGATTGCTACGGCGATGAGTGCGAACGTGTTTTTCTGGATCATTCCCGGTCAACGCAAAGTAGTGGCCGCCATGACCACGGGCACCAAACTGCCTGCCAAAGAGCTGGCACTGTACGGCAAGCGCGGCAAGCAGCGCAGCGTGCACAACACCTACTTTACGCTGCCTGTGCTGTTTGCCATGCTGTCCAACCACTACAGCTTTTTGTACCAGCATGCGCACAACTGGTTGGTACTGTTCTTCATGATGCTGGGCGGCGCGCTGATTCGCCAGTTCTTTGTGCAGCGCCACGGCTGGCACCATGGCCGCGCGCGTAACCCGCTGCCGTGGGCGCTGGTGGGCGTGGTGGTGATTGCAGCGGTGATCGTCTGGATGAAACCTGCACAACAGTTGGTAACTTCAGATGCTACAAATTCAGTAGCTGCTCACGCACCATCTACGCTGGCTACAGGCCAAAATAGCTCCCAAAACAGTTACGCAGAGCTGCAAAAGATTCTGGAACAACGTTGCACCATGTGCCACGGCGCGCAGATGCAAATGAAGAACGTGCGGCTCGATTCACCTGAAGGGGTGAGGCAACATGCGCAAAACATTTACCAGCAAGTCATCGTCACCAAACAGATGCCGATGAACAATGCCACGGGCCTGACGGACGCTGAACGTGCCCTGATAGGCAAGTGGTTTACCGATGGCGCAAAAACCAATTAAGCGTCGAACCCACCCGCACTGCGCAAGGCAGCAACCTCGGGGCTGGCCAGCAGCTTGACCAGTGCGCCAGCAGATAGCGGATGCACGGCCTGGCTGCTGACTGCGGCGGTGTACACGGTAGCCAGCTCAAACGCCTTGGGCAGTGGCGCAATCAGCGTCACGCTGTGGGTATACAAAATCTCGGTCACCTGCGTGCAGCCGATCACGCCCGCCTCGCCACACTGGGCCATCTCGCCCATGGCGGTGGCACCGTTGGGGTAGGGGCGCAGGCGCTGGGCAACCTGGCCGTCAATACCCAGTTGCTTCAGCACGTTCATAAAGTGGATGCCAGCCGTGGCCTTGACCGGGTCAGGAAAGTAAATACCCGTGGCGCTCAGCAAGGCGGTTTTCAGTTCATCTGGTGTGCCAACGGCGGGTTGCGCGTCGCCACTGCGCGCGGCTATGCCGGTTTTTACGCTGCCCAAAGCGCGCGCGCTGCCTGCCACCACATGGCCGCTGGCCTCTAGTTGTGCAATGAGTGCAGCGGTGAGGATGACTACGTCGCACGGCGCACCTGCCAATAGCTGGTCGCGCATAACGCCCACCGCGTTGAAGGTGCCTGCAATGTTAAAACCGCTCTCGGTTTGAAAGCGCGCTTCGAGTTTAGAAACCAGGCCAAATGCCGCGCCGCCACTCAAAATATGTAGTTGTGTCATGAAAAAATAGCGAAAAAGTTTAGTCTGCCTTGATGCCAGCCGTGGTGATGACCTTGGCCCATTTGGCCACGTCGTCGCGTGCATATTTGTCAAAGGCTTCAGGTGTCATCACCATCGCCACGGCACCCTGTTTCGTCCATGCGGTTTTGATGTCGGGCTGGCTGGCAATCTTGCTCACCGCCTCATTCAAGCGGTCTACCACCGCCTTGGGCGTGCCCTTGGGAGCCATCAGGCCCAGCCAGATGGTGGCTTCATAGCCGGGCACACCGGCTTCGTTCAGCGTGGGTACATCGGGCAGTACGGCAGAGCGGGTTTTGCCGCTGGTGGCAATGGCGCGTACCTTGCCCGCCTTGATCTGTTCGGTCATCGTCGTCACTGCGTCAAACATCAAGTCCACCTGGCCGCCAATCACATCGGTGCGTGCACCCGAACTGCCACGGTAAGGAATGTGCACCAGGTACACGCCCGCCATGCTTTTGAAGAGTTCGCCCGCCATGTGGTACGGCGTGCCCGGCCCGCTGGACGCGTAGTTGATCTTGCCGGGCTGCGCCTTGGCGCGCTTGAGCAAGTCAGCCAGATTTTTGTCGGGTACATTGGGGTTGGCTACCAGCACCAGGTCGGAATAGTTGATGGGTGCTACGGCAACAAAGTCGCGCATCAAAGCAAAAGGTTTATTGGGGATCAGCGTTTCGTTCACGGTGTGCGCATTGGACATCAGCAGCAGGGTGTAACCGTCGGCAGGCGATTTGGCGGCTACATCTGTGCCAATCACCGAGCCGGCGCCGGGCTTGTTGTCCACCACAAAGGGCTGACCCAGGGCGTCTTGCAAACGCGTGGCCATAAAGCGCGCGTAGTTGTCTGCCGGGCCGCCAGCGGCAAAAGGCACAATGATTTTGACCGGGCGTGTGGGGTAGGTTTGCGCCAGTGCAGTGGCGCTGCATGCTATTAAAAACAGAGCTGCGCGCGCATATTTTACGCTGGCTACAGCCTTAAATGCATGTTGAAATTGGGTAATGGTGCGCATGGTGCCTCTAGTCGTGTATTGCAAAAAATAGTTTCGGTCTGGCTTATTCGAGTTTGCCAATGCGGCGCACCACGTCCACCATATTGCGGGCGTCTTGCTGCACGTACTTGTCAAACTTGGCTGCGTCCAGGTACTGGATGGGGCTGCCCGCATTGCTAATGGTCTCTTTCACTTTCGCATCCAGCGCCGCTGCCTTGATGTGCTGCAACACGGTAGCCGGGCCGGACGACACGGTGTCTATCTGCCCGCCCAGCAGCGCCACTACGGCGGGGCCAGCGCCCGTGAAGGGGATGTGGGTCATTTGGGTACCCGTGTTTTGCGCCAACATTTCCATGGGCACATGCATGGTGCCGTAGTTGCCTGACGAGCCGTAGTTGATGGCACCGGGGCGCTTTTTGGCGTCTGCCGTGTAGCGGGCCGGCGGGCGCAGTTCGGGCAGGTTGAACATGGGTGTGCAGCCACGCACGGCGTCGGCCTCGGGGATGACGGTGAGCGACGACAGTGCCATGAGCATCGTGTAGCCGTCAGCCTTGGCTTTAGCAGCCTGTGCCATGCCGATGCCGCCGCCAGCACCGGCCTTGTTTTCAATCACCACGGGCTGGCCCAATTCGCGCGACAGGGCTTCGGCCACGGGGCGTGCTACCAAATCTGCCAAACCACCGGGCGGGAAGGGCACGACCATGGTGATGGCCTTGGTGGGCCAGGCAGCTTGCGCCTGTGCGAGCTGGGGGCTGGCTATCAGCGAGCCAATGAGCAGGCTGGTAAGGGTGCCCAGGAACGAACGTCTTTGCATGATTTATGTTAACGGTGAAAACGAGCTGGCTGCACTTGAGGTTGGCAGTTGGCAGCTTCGTGGGTCGTGATGCATCGTTTAATCCTAGCATTGGGCGTTTGCAAAACGAAAAGGTTTTACCCTTGTATTTGTCAAAACTTTTGGACAAACCCGGCGTCAAAACACAAATGAAAGCCCGTAAGATAGCCCCATGAAAATTGCTGCATTTCGCCTTCACATTACACCCATGGTGGGCTTGGTCAACACCGACCAGCAAACCGTATCTCCCTTTGTTTTGCCCGCCGATGTGGTTGCTTTGGGCGCATTGCCCATCGTCGAAATGCTGGCTCGAGGCGACGCACTTCCTGCGCAGTTACCTGCCGTGCCTTTGGCCGACGTGCAATTGACAGCGCCCCTACCTCGCCCGCGCCGCAACATTTTTTGCGTGGGCAAAAACTATTACGCCCACGCGCAAGAGTTTGCCAAAAGCGGGTTTGACAGCAGCGCCAAGGCGGGCGGCGACATTCCTGCCGTTCCCATTATTTTTACCAAGGTGCCTGAATCGGTCGTGGGCCCGACAGACTTTATCGACATGCCAGTGGGCGTGTCAGAGACGATTGACTACGAGGCCGAACTGGCCGTGGTGATAGGCAAGGGCGGCAAGGGCATCAAGGTGGCAGACGCGCTCAAGCACGTGTGGGGTTACACGATAGTGAACGACGTGACCGCCCGCGACTGGCAAAACCGCCATTTACAGTGGCACATGGGCAAGTCTTTCGACACCTTTTGCCCCATGGGCCCGTGGCTGGTAAGTGCCGATGAATGCGATGGCACCAACACGGCAGTGCGCTGCCTGGTCAACGGCGAGCTGCGCCAAAACGCTCGCACAACGGAGCTGATTTTCAACATTCCGACGCTGATAGAAACTTTGTCAGCCGGTATCACCCTGTACCCTGGCGACATTATCGCTACCGGCACGCCTGTCGGTGTGGGTATTGGTTTCAAGCCGCCCAAATACTTGAAAGCAGGCGATGTGGTGCGCGTGGAAATTGACGGCATCGGACATATTGAAAACCCTGTGCGCTGAGTTTTTATAAACGGCTTGCTATAAATGTAGTAGCTGCTTGCGCATATTCTGCGCTGGTATTTGGCTTGCTAAGTTGGTTGGCATGCTTTGGACTCGGGGTATGCGCTGCAAAAAGTTTTTAGAAAACACGCGCGAACTGCGTCTTGTAACGCTCGACCTTGAACAACGCGCGCCTTCCTAAAAATTTTGTCTAAGCACACCCCTCCCCCAAAGCCTTCAAAGTGTGGCTGATTCGCCTTTGAATACCGAAGCTCGAATACCGGGAGCCCGCAACGCGGTGTGGGTAGCTCTGCGAAGCCATTTCGACGAATTTTAGCGCTCAAATATGCCACTAGCCAGCGTGGAATATGCGCAAGCAGCTATGAAATGCATAGTGAATGCATTGCAAATTCATCGTGTACACAGAGCGTATGTTAGCTGCACAGCTACCAGCCAACGCGACTGCAAAGCTACAAAACCCAGCACCACGGGTTTGCGGTGTTGGTATTCGGTATTTATAAGCAAACCAGCCACCCATGCAGGCGACGGGTGAGCGGGTATGCGTTGAAAATTTTGGGGGAAGGCGCGCGTTGTTCAAGGTCGAGTGCTACAAAACACCGTTCGCGCGTGTTTTCCAAAAACATTTTGCAGCGTATACCCCGAGCGCGGCGCTCGCCCACCAACTTGGCGCATTCCCCTGAGCTCAGTGCAAGCCCAACAGCGCGGACAGCAGCAAAAATGCAAGTAGGGTGGACATGCGATTGACTTATTTAGCGTGAAAATTGTCACGACTGTTTTGACTGTCTCATTTTGAGAATGCTGTACGAATGAAGCGTCTCCAGCAGAAAACGCGAGGGTAAACCCGTTCATGTTACAAATTGTACTGTCCTAGACTAACAGTAGCGGTACACCTTTTTTCACGTTTTGTGACTTTTGGATGTGCAGCAAAAACGTAGTTATTCATTAGTTATCGTAATTGGAGTCAAGAATGATGAAGCTTTCGCGTGTTTCTATAGCTGCCCTGGTATTGTGTGCAGCGCCTCTCGTGTTTGGTCAGGCTAAACCTGACAACCTGGCTACCTTGCAGCAAATGAAGGTAGCAACCGCTGATCTCAACATCCCAGTGGTGCCGCAAGGCGGGCCTAATGCGGACGCCATTCGGGAAAACCTGAAACTGGTCAATTTGCCACCTGGTTTCAAGATCGCTCTGTACGCCGTCGTGCCCGACGCACGCCACATGGCTGTTGCGCCCAACACCAATATGTTGTTTGTAGGCACGCGCAAAACCACGGTGTGGGCCGTGACCAACCGCAACAGTGGCCCGATGGCAACCGAGGTGAAGTCCTTCGCACCGTCACTCAAGTTCACCAACCCCAATGGCGTGTGCTGGACTAAAGACGGATTTTTGATTGTGGCCGAGCACAACCGTGTGCTCAATTTTCCTGCCGCAGAATTTTTCTATGAAACCCCTGACGTTGCGGTGATCACCGTGGTGCCCCAAGGCAAGCTGATTCCAGTCGAAGAAGAGTCGTTTAACCACGGTGCCCGCGTCTGCCGCGTGGGGCCAGACGGGCAGTTGTACATCACCCTGGGCCAGCCGCACAACGTGCAGCCTGCGGGCAAGGTCGACCTGTACAACGAGTGGGGCATTGGCGGCATTGTGCGCATGAATGCGTTTGACGGCAGCAAACGCGAGGTGTTTGCACGCGGCGCGCGTAACCCGGTGGGCGCAGACTTCAACCCCAAAGACAAAACCCTGTGGTGGACCGACAACCAGGTAGATGGCCTGGGTGACGAAATTCCCCCTGGCGAGCTGAATCGCTCGACCAAGGCGGGCGAGCACTTTGGCTTTCCGTACTGGAACGGCAAGTACAAGGTGGCTGGCTCCCCAGCCGCTGTTGACTTGAAAGACATGAAAGAGCCTGCGGGCGCCATCTTCCCGCAAGTGGAATTCCCGGCACACCAGGCGCAACTGGGCATGTCTTTTTACAGTGGCACCAAGTTCCCGGCCAAGTACCAGGGCGGCATGTTTGTCGCCTCACACGGCTCGTGGAACCGCACCTCACCAACCGGTTCTTTGATCAACTTCATTCCGGTCAAGGCTGACGGTACCGCCGGTGCTTCTGAAGTGTTTGCTGACGGCTTCATGGACAAAGCCACTGGGCTGTACCGTGGTCGTCCGGTCGATGTCGCGCAGATGAAGGACGGGTCTATCTTGGTGTCTGATGATTACGCCGGTGCTATTTACCGAATTAGCTATTCTGAGTAAAAATCTGCATTAAGCGAGGTGAAGTTGAGGGCCTGTGGCCCTCAACTTTTTTTGATTATTTTATTCAGTAAAGGGCAAAAAATGAACTTGATTCGATGCATACCGAGCGTGATTTTCATGCTGGCTACCAACACCATGGCGCTGGCGGATGAAGGCGATGCCAAGCAAGGCAATATCAAGGCGCAACAAGTGTGCGCGGCCTGCCACGGACTCAAGGGCATTTCGACACTCCCTGTGGCGCCCAATCTTGCTGGGCAACCCCAAGCCTATTTGGAAGAGCAGATGAAGCAGTACCGTTCAGGCAAACGGGTCAACGATATGATGAGCATGATAGCCAAGCCTTTGAGCGACAAGGATATTTTGGACACTGCGGCATGGTACGCATCCATTCAAATTGAAGTCAAACCTTCGAGCGCCCAGTCCCCTCCCATGTAGGTGTTTCTCTCACCCCCCAAGCGGGTAAATTCATGCCACAGTGGATCTGGCCAGGTGATTTTTATCTTTTTGTTGCAAATTGAGAATAAGTGCCAAGCCAATTCAGATACCACTGCTTATGAATTAGCCTCTTATTTTGCTGTGTTGGAGACATGCGTGGCAGTAGAAAAGAATAAAAGTCTTGACCGGTACGCTGCGAGTCTGTTTGTTGGCAACAAGATCGAGCGCCTATGACCGTGTTACCAGCTTCGCAGCTTTCGCGCCGCGCCGTGGTGCGCGCATTGGCTTGTGCTGGAATGGCTGGTCATGCAGCCTCGTATGCCCAGTCTGCGTCTGCTTATCCGACGCGCCCCATTACCTTGATTGTGCCCTGGCCAGCAGGTGGGGCGACTGACATCACCATGCGCTTGCTGGGCAGTATTGCAGGGCGTGAACTGGGGCAATCGATCGTCATAGAAAATCGGCCAGGAGCCGCAGGTACCATGGTGGCGGTTGCCTTGAAAAACACTGCGCCTGACGGCTACACCATTGGCCAGCTGCCCATGACCTTGTATCGTTTTCCGTTCCAGCAAAAAGTGTCATGGGACCCACTGCGTGACATCAGCCCCGTGATTCAAATTTCCGGAGTAACTTTTGGCATTCTGGTGCCGGTTAACAGCGCATTCCAGTCGTTGGCAGACCTGATTGAATGGGCTCGCAGCCATCCGGGCCAGTTAACCATCGGTTCTACCGGCGTAGGCACCACAGCCCACCTGGCCATGGAAGACATCATGAACCGCGAAAGCGTGACCTACATCCACGTGCCGTATAAAGGTACTGCGGATCAAATGCTGGCTGTGGCTGGGCAAACCATTATGGCTGGGGTCAACTCCACGGGTTTTGCTCCGTATATAGAGAACGGCAAGATGCGTTTGTTGGCAGTCTTCAATGCCCAGCGCAGCAAGCGCTGGCCTAATGTGCCGACAGTGAAGGAACTGGGTTATGCCAATGCGGTCTACAACTCACCCTATGGCATCGGTGCTCCCGCAGGCACCGACCCAGCGATTGTGAAGAGGCTGCATGACGCCTTCAAGCTGGCGATGTTTGACCCACAGCATCTGAAAGAGATCCATACATTTGATCAGGAACCGCTTTACCTGGGCACGGCTGACTATGTGAGATCGGTGCAAGAGATCTCGGTGCGTGAGCGGCAAATGCTGGCGCGCCTGGGCTTGTTAGTCACACCTTGAGTACGAATACGAGCCATGCAAACGAGTAGCCCTGCCCTAGTGTGCCGTAATGTCGCAAAGCGATTCGGCGCAACTGCTGCGCTGGCAGGCGTTTCTTTGCACGTAGCGCCGGGCGAATTGGTTGCCCTTTTAGGCCCCAATGGTGCGGGCAAATCAACGCTGTTTCAAATTCTGACGGGGCTGTTTGTGGCAGATGCAGGAAGCGTTGAGGTGCTGGGACACGACATGCACAGCAAGCCAGCGGATGCACTTGCATGCTTGGGCGTGGTGTTTCAACAGCCTGCGCTGGATTTGAATTTGTCTGTGGCGGCAAACCTGCGGTTTCATGCAGATTTGCATGGCATTGCCAGAAAAGACTCCAGTGCCCGCGCTGCTAGTTTGCTACAGCACTTCGCACTGAGCGATGTTGCCGGTACACCTGCGCGCGACCTGTCTGGAGGCAACCGGCGCAAGATTGAATTGCTACGAGCCTTGCTGCACGAGCCAAAGTTGCTGTTGATGGATGAGGCGACAGTAGGCCTGGATCCGTCATCCAGAGTGCAATTGCTGGACGAGGTGTTGCGCTTGACGCAGGACAAAGGCTTGGGAGTATTGTGGGCTACCCATCTTGTGGCCGAAGCAGAGCGGGCGCACCGGGTTGTGGTGCTGCATAAAGGTGCGGTATTGTTTGACGGCCCGTCAGCCAAGTTGTGCGAGCAGCAAGATCAGGCCAATCTGGAAGCCGCGTTTTTGAAGATGACAGCCGTTAGTAAAGTTTGAAATCATTAATTTATTGGAGACTCAACATATGCAAGACACTGGTACAAAGACAAAGCGTGGCCCGACATTCTTTATGTCGATTGGTGCGATGGCAATATGGATGGTTGCTTCACTGGCCCAGGCGCGTGATACTGGGCAAGTATTTGTATCGTCAGAAAAAGACAATGCACTGGCTGTGGTGGATTCAGTCAAGGCAGAAATGGTCGGTACAAACAAGCTGTGTAAGCGCCCCCGCCATTTGCAGTTGTCACCAGATCGTAGCCAGTTGCTGGTCGCCTGTAGCGACGACCATCGTATTTTCGTGTGGGACATTGCCAAGAAAAAAGTGACAGACAAACATAATGTGGGTGAAGACCCTGAAATGTTTGACATCAGCCCCGATGGACGCATGCTCTATGCGTCCAACGAGGAAGATGCGGCACTGACTGCTTACGATTTGGTAGCACGCAAAAAAGTGTTCACTGTGAAGGTGGGTGCCGAGCCTGAAGGTGTCAAAGTGAGCGCAGACGGTAAGTTGGTATACGTCACTTCCGAGGTTGCCAGTCTGGTGCACGTGGTAGATGTGAGCATACAAAAAGTTGTCAAAAATATTCAGGTCGGCAAGCGGCCCCGTCGATTCCTGCTGACCGGCAAAGGTGATTTATGGGTCAGCAACGAACTGGGCGCCAGTGTCAGCATTATTCGTGAGAGCGATTTCACGGTAAAAGGTACGATTGACTTCAAACCGCCAGGCATGCATTCGGAAGATGTGACGCCGGTGGGCATGGTGCTGTCGCCCGATGGTAAAACCGCCTATGTCGGCTTGGGCCGGGCCAACCATGTCGCCGTCGTGGACGTAGCAAGTCAACAGATAAAAGACTACGTTTTGGTGGGTAAGCGAGCCTGGGGTCTAGGCTTGTCACGCAACGGCCAAACCCTGTATGTAGCCAACGGCATGTCGGATGACATGACGATTGTGGATACGGGCAAGATGAAAGCTGTCAAGACGCTCAAAATAGGACGTGTGCCGCACAGCGTGGTGGTGGATGACTGAGCACATACGATAGCATTCTGACTGCATCAAATAATGGCTACGCACAAACGTTTCCTACTGGCGCTGTTGCTGGTAATCAGCAGCATGTCAACGCTGTCTGCGAGAGAACTGTCAGTAGGATTGTTGATCCAGGCGGACGATGAACGCTATACGCCTTCAAGGATAGAAAAAGCTTACCCCAACGAACCTAGTGGACGTGCAGAGCAGGCGATGCGTTTGGCTTTGGATGACGCAAGTTTTGCTTTGCAGTCTGCTGGTTATGCTGGCGGCAAGGTGGTGGTGTCCGAGGCGCCCGATAGCGCTGGGTTGGTGGCTGCGCTGGACAAGCTGACCAAGTCTGGTGTGAAGCATATCGTGCTGGAACTACCATCGGCCAGTGTAGCCCAGGTGGCTATTGCAGCGCAGGGACGCGACTTGATGTTGATCAACGCGGCAGCAGCGAACGACGTGCTGCGGGCAGGCTCTTGTGCACCTAATCTTTTGCACACTATACCCAGCCATGCGATGCAGACTGATGCCATGGCCCAAATGCTTGCGGTACGTAAATGGGACAAGCTGCTTGTGTTGTATGGCCCTACAGTGCAGGACCAATTGCTGTTGTCAGCCTACCAGCGTAGTGCCAAGCGTTTCGGCTTGAAAACTGTTGCACTGCGCCCATTCAAATTGTCCAACGACCCGCGTGAGCGTGAGTTGGGTAACGTGCGTTTGCTTACTGCCAGTGTGGATTACGACGCGGTGATGGTGCTGGATGCAGATGGAGAGTTTGCGCGTGACTTGCCATACCGAACCGTGCTGGCGCGCCCTGTCTTCGGCAGTGGTGGCTTGACGGCACAAGCCTGGAGCGCCTTGTACGAGCGTAACGGTGCTCCACAGATCAATCGGCGTTTTTTCAAGCGCAGTGGCCGCACCATGGGTAGTTACGACTGGGCCGCCTGGATTGCCACACACGCTGTGGTGGAAGCGGTGGCCTTCAATGCAAAAGTGGTCAGCCCTACGGAGCAATTGAAAGCGTTGAAGCAGGGCGCAGTAGCTATGGATGGTTACAAGGGCTTGCGCCTGACTTTTCGAGCCTGGGATGGGCAGTTGCGCCAACCAGTGTTGCTGGCCCATAGCAATGGCTTGGCCGACATCGCGCCCTTTGAAGGTTTTTTGCATCCACGAACTGTGTTGGACACTCTGGGTTTTGATGCGGCTGAAACAGGATGCAAAACACCATGAGATTGGCCCATGCACTTTTGGCAATGCGTGCAGTCGTAGATCGCGAGACGCGCAACTTTGTACGCCAGCCGGGCCGTTTATTCTCTGCACTGGTTCGTCCATTGCTGTGGTTGCTCGTTTTCGCTGCGGGCTTTCAAAACGTGTTTGGCGTTGCAATTGCACCGCCTTATGAGACTTATATTCAATACAAGGAATACATCACGCCTGGGCTGTTGGGCATGATCGCCTTGTTTAACGGCATGCAAAGTTCTCTTGCCATGGTGTATGACCGTGAGATGGGTGTTATGCGCTTGCTACTTACAGCGCCTTTGCCACGGGCATGGATACTGCTGTGCAAATTGGTAGCAGGAGGTTTGTTGTCGTTTATGCAAATGCTGGCTTTTATTGCTGTGGCCTACCTGTTTGGCATTGATCTGAATGTTGGACACGTGTTTTTGGCATTACCGATTTTCTTGTTGACTGCCTTGATGCTGGCGGCACTTGGTTTGGTTTTGTCGGTCTATGTTAAGCAGTTGGAAAATTTTGCAGGTACGATGAACTTTGTCATCTTCCCAATGTTTTTCATCAGTACGGCGTTGTATCCGTTGTGGAAACTTGAAGAATCTGGTGCCCAGCTTGTGCACACTTTGGCACGCTACAACCCCTTTACCCATGCAGTAGAAGCTATTCGCTTTGCACTTTATGGCCAGGTAAACAGCATGGGCTTGGCTGTCACGGCAGCATGCACGCTGCTGTTTTTTGCTGTTGCGTTGTGGGGGTATGACCCACAGCGTGGCATGTCGAAACGTCCCGGACCAGGGAAGGCTTAAACGATGGTGGTATTCTCATCTTATTTCTTAAAACGCGAGCCCGCAAAAAAAGGACTTGCCGTTGAGCCACTGTGGTTCGAGTGGTTGGCCTTGGTTGGCATGTTTATTTTTGCGTCATGGCTACTGGGAGTGCAGGGTGTCTGGATGCTGTTGCTGCGATCCGATCCTACAGGTATTACCTTTGTTATCTTGATAGTGTTTGCTGTAGCCACGTTGTGGAGCGGTGCTCGCGCACGTGAGTTAACCAGGCAAAGAGCGCTACTTGAGTTGGCGGCAACTCGCACTTCTTTATCGAATACTGTTGAAACTGATGGATGGGGAGCTGAGTATTTGGCTGCACTGACTGCCAGTCCGCGCGACCCCAACGCACCCTTGGATCTGTTGATGGAACTCACCCATGCGCCGCATGGTACGGCGTGGTGGGTTAACGGCATTCAACTCAAATTGGGGCTGCTCGGCAAAGTTATTGGTTTTTCTGTATTGGCGTTACAGATCGGTCAACTTCAAAATTTTGACGCGTCGCAATCGCAAGACTTGCTGCGCAGTCTCACTAGCGGCTTGGGCGTTGCTTTACTTACCACTATGGTAGGTTTGGTTGGCAATATATTACTTGGCTTGCAGCTTACGCGGCTGGACAGGTATGCGGACGACTTGGTGGCAAGAGCGCAACGCTATGGACTGCGACAGGCTCCATTAGTTTTGGTGAATGCTGATTTATCGTCAGTTTCAGTGAGTCGGGGCTAAGCACATGCGATCACGTCGACTTTCGCGCGAACCAGAAGTTGACCCCTTCTATGACATGCTTTTCAACATGCTCATTGCTTTTGTGTTTTGTTTCATTATCGCCTTGTTGGCCATGAATCCCAAGGCGCTTAAAGCCGGTGACATACCTTCCAAAGCAGAGTACATCATCACTGTGTCCTGGCCCGACTTTGACCCTAACGATCTGGACGCTTGGGTGCAAGCACCCTCTGGCGATGTGGTGTGGTTTCGCTCGCGCGAGGCCGGATTGATGCACCTTGACCGTGATGATCGAGGTATATCCAACGACACTATCTTGGTTAACGGAAAAAAAGTCATCAATCCTATTAACCAAGAGGTAGTAACCATTCGTGGCATTGCAGCTGGTGAATACGTTGTCAATGCCCATTACTACGAATCAAAAGATGTTGAATCTACCGAGTTAAAGGCGGGTCAGCCCGTTCAAGCCACAGTGTCAGTTATCAAAGTTAATCCGCGTGCAGAGGTGGTGTATTACGGCCAACAAACACTGGCCAAGCGCGGTGACGAAGTGACTATGGTGCGCTTTACCATAATGCCTGATGGCAGCGTAACTAATCTGAACACTGTACCTAAAATTTTAGTGAAGCGACTTTGATATGACCCTTGCTATTATTTTGAGTTATGCCGCTTTGCTTTTGCTAGTGGCTTTTGCATTGCTCTACTCGCACTGGCCCCGTTGGCTCAAGGCATTGCTGGTGGCAGTGGTAACAGGTTTTTATTTCTACGGCTATGACGCAGTACACGCGATTTGGGGAATTCCCAGCACCGATGCTTTGCCAGAGCGTTTTGTTATGCTGGCAGCAGTGGTGGAAGAGCCCACACAAAAAACATCGGGTGCGTTGTATATGTGGGTGAATCCCCTGCACGAAGGTAAAGCTGTACTGCAGCCCAGGGTATACAAATTACCCTACAGCAAAGCGTTACATGAACAGGTGAACGAGGGCATTAAAAAAGGGCGGGACGGTGTCAGCCAGATGGGTATAGCAGAACCCAAAGTTAAAGTGGGCACGGGCACAGGCAAAGGCACTGGTTTTTTGCGCCCTGGCAATGACGAGCAAGAAATCAAGATTCGCGATTTACCAGTTCCGCAGCTGCCGGAGAAATGAAGTGCAGATAACAGCTGTCTTTATATTATTAGTTTTGAGTTTAAGCGCTTGTAGCCATTCGACTAATGACGATGCGCTTTTTCCTCTTGCTGAGGGACGAAGCTGGACCTATCGGGTTGATGCTGTTCCTGATGACATCAATATCGCTACATCGGTTGAAAGCTTGACCATGCAAAGTAGAAGCGCCGAGTTACTAGATGGCACTGCTGCCATGCGTAGACACAGTGATTCGGGTGTCGATTACTGGCTGCGCAGTGACAACACTGGTATTTACAGGGTCGCCAGTAAGGGCCCACTGGACCCAGAGCCAAAGCCCGACAATCCTGTCCGGTACGTATTGCAAAAGCCGTTTGTTTTAGGTACCAAATGGGAGGCTACTACCACGACATATTTACTTAAACGTCGGAACCAAACACCCCATGAAATTCGTAATCTAGCGCGTTACGAATCATTCCCAATGCGCTATCACATCGATGGATTGGATGAAACTGTAGAAACACCTGCTGGTACTTTTAAAAGCTGCCTGCGTGTGCATGGACGGTCTGAAATAAAACTGTATGTTGATGAAAAACTTGACTACCGAGATGTACCGTTGACAACCCGTGAATGGTATTGCCCTGATGTGGGCTTGGTAAAGTTGGAACGCAGTGAGATGTCGCCGTCTAAATTCATCGTTGGCGGTACTTTAACGTTGGTGTTGAGTGCATGGAACTGACGCACAAGATAGTTGCCCGCATATTTATGCTCTTTGCGCTGGTATTTTTGCCAGTACTTGTCCAGGCGGGTGTATTGTTCAAGGCTGATATTGAAAAAATATTCACTCCCGACTTGGTGGTGGGTGAGAAAAATGTCGATATACCAATTTGGCCTTTATTTTCTAAATCTGATGCAAAACTGGTTCTTCGTGGATATGCATTTGAATCCATAGACTTCGAAGCTGTACGAGGCTACGGTGCAAAACCCATCAATATTTTGGTGGCAATCAGCCCCGAGGGCTTATTTATGGATGTACGCTTAATAGGCCACAAAGAGCCTTTGTTTATGCATCCTCAAGGTAATGCCGTACTCAACGAATTCGCTCAGCAATATAAAGGCTTGACCCTGAATCACAGAATTGACATATTGAGCCCCAAGGCTAAAACCAGCCGAGACGAGACTTACGCAGTTCTACACGGTGTGACTGCAGGAACTGTCACTGTAAAAGCAATGGATCGCAGCATCATAGAGTCTGCGTTTACGGTGGCCAAAGCACACTTAAGTACATCAAGCGCAGACCCTGTGAGCGCCAATGCTGATAGCAAAAAGAAAAAAAGTTCCACTAGCCAGCGACTGATTGAGCACCATACCACCATGACTTGGGATCAATTGCTAGACAAATCTTTGGTGCAAACCCAGCGTCTGACACGTTCACAAATCGAGCAGTCATTTTTAGGTACCCGGGCAGAGGGTAATGACAAGCTGGCCGTTGCTGCGCCGCAGGAGATGGCGTTGGAGTTGCATACTGCCTTGGTGAGCATTCCGCAAATTGGGCGCAACATTTTGGATGAAGAAGGTTGGCGACAACTCAGTTCCAATATGCGCAGTGCGAGCAACGCGATTCTCGTCATTGAAAGTGGGCCTTTGGCAAAAATGGCTTATGAAAGCCAACGGGTACAGCAGCCTATCCCCTTCGTGCTCAAGCAAAACGGGCGTGTGCTGACATTGCGGTCAATGGCTTATGCCAATGCGCTTGCGCTACCTGGTTATTCCACAGAGCAGAATCGAGCACACATTTTGTTGGTAGATAGCACTACGCCACTGGACGTTACACAGCCTTTCGATCTGCGCTTGCAATTGAGCCGCCGTTTTGGCTCCTTTCCTGGGCAGATTGCTAACGTTGAGTTCCCAGTGACATACCACCTGACTGACACCCAGTCGTTGATAGCAGATTCTTACGAGCCTGGATGGGTGGGTAGCTGGCGTCAGCGCACTTGGGAAATTGCAGTACTTTGCTTGGGTTTACTTGTGTTGACTGTGGTCTTATCAAGGCAAAAATGGATCAGTGTCTCGCAGCAGCGTTTGCAACGCTTTAGAGTTGTCTACTTGCTGTTTGTAGTTGGCTTTATTGGATGGTATGCCCAGGGCCAGTTAACTATTGTGAACATCACCTCATCTCTTGAAGCGTTGGTAGACGGTGGTGATTTGAGTTTTCTGCTCTCAGACCCGATGACAATCATTCTTTGGGGATTTGTAATTGCAACACTTTTTGTTTGGGGGCGCGGCACGTTCTGCGGATGGTTGTGTCCCTTTGGTGCCTTGCAAGAGCTGATAAGCTTATTGACGCAGCGGTTTGGCTTTAAACCTAAACGCTTGCGCGCAGCTTTGGACGGCCAATTAAAACGGGTGAAATATGGCGTTTTGGCTTTCATTGTTGTTAGCGTATTTGCCGCGCCATCCACGGCTGAAATTGCTGTTGAAATTGAACCCTTCAAAACCGCTATCAGCCTGTACTTTGTGCGGGATTGGCCATATGTGATGTGGGCGCTAGCGTGTTTGAGTTTGAGTGTGATGGTGTATCGCGGGTACTGTCGGTACATATGCCCTCTAGGTGCCGCGCTTGCAGCTACCAGTTTTTTGCAGCGCTGGGAATGGATACCCAGGCGAGCACAATGCGGTACGCCTTGCCAAAGTTGTCGCCATCGCTGTGTGTATCAAGCCATCAAACCTACAGGTAAAGTAGATTACGCTGAGTGTTTTCAGTGCCTGGATTGCGTGTCTATTTATCAGGACAATCAACGTTGCCTTCCGCTTATTCATGAGCGCAAAGAAGGTGCTCGAGTCATAACGATAAAACCTTTTGAGGTTATATGAGCAGATCTCAGCGTAGACAGTATTTGCAGCTTGCTTTGGGGGCAGCGGTAGGTGTTACTTTGGCCGGATCTGCGCCCCAATTTGCATCTAAAGAAAACACATTAAATTGGCGTGAACGAACCTTGATTGGTTTCGGAACTAGCTTGTGGTTACGTGCAGCACATGCTAATCCAGACCGTGCTGAAGCTGGTTTGGATGCCGCAGTATGTTCCATACGCCATGTTGAGCGACAGATGAGTTTATTTGACCAAAATAGTGCTTTAAATCTGCTCAATCGCCAAGCTTACTTGCAAAATCCAGACCCGCATTTGCTGCGCATACTGCAGCTGTCACTGCAAATTGCCAAGCAAAGTGACGGTGCATTTGATGTAACGATGCAGCCCCTGTGGCTAGAGTGGGCTGCCGCAAAGCGTGAGGATCGCTTGCCCTCGCTCGTAGCCCTTAGTAAAGCCCGTGAGCGAGTTGGTTGGCAAGCGGTGCGACTTGGCAAAGACAGTATTAGCTTTGCGCGTGAAGGTATGTCGGTTTCGTTGAACGGTATTGCGCAGGGCTATGCCGCCGATCTTGCAAGGCAGAGTCTGCAGGCCTATGGTATTGAACATGCATTGATCGACACTGGAGAATGGTCCCCTTTAGGGCGCAGTCCACTGGGGCTGGATTGGAGTTTGGCGCTTGAAGCTCCGCGGCCTGCTAACGTACCGCACGCAGCAGTGTTGGTAAGCGATGGGCGTGCCATTGCAACGTCCTCCGATGTACATACAAGCTTTAGTTCAGACCATCGTCACCATCACATCATTGATCCCAGGACAGGTTATTCACCAGTTCAATGGGCATCGGTTACGGTTGTTGCGCCTACTTGTGCGTTAGCCGATGGTTTAACGAAAGTTATGTTCATGGCCGATGCTGTGCAAGCTTTGAAACTCGCTCGGTACTGGGGTGTAGATATACTACTGATAGACAAATCTGAGCGGTGGTACGCGAGCCCTGGAATGCCGCTGCAGTATGAGAGTAGAGTGGTTTAGGCATTACTGTTTCATTCTGAGAATATCAATCTACTGCTGCCTTTAACTAGGGTTTTTACTAGGCATGCTGAAACCTCATAAGCAAACAATTAATGCATGTCTATGCAGGCATATTCAACAATAGGAGACAGTCATTATGAAGTTTCATGTAATACCCGCCGTTATCGGCCTGTTGTTCGGGCTCACCAGCACAGCAGGAGCTCAAAACTGGCCTGTTTACGGTGGTGACGCGGGAAATACGCGATTTAGTCAATCGACACAGATCAACGCCTCTAACGTGAATAAACTCAAGGTGGAATGGGCCTTGCAGCTTGGATCGTTGCGCTCGCAGGAATCTACCCCAATCCTGGTAGGAGACACTTTGTATGTCACTTCATCTTTTGGTCCTAAAAATCTTTTTGCCGTTAATGCAAAGACAGGCGAAGTTAAATGGAAATATTCTCCAGAAGTTCCCAAAGGTATTGACCAGTATGCCTGCTGTGACGTGAACAACCGTGGCGTGGCCTACAACGATGGCAAAATTTTTGTGGGGCGCCTTGATGCCCACGTAGCCGCGCTGGATGCCAAAACAGGTAAGGAGTTGTGGGTGGCCAAGGTAACCGACTACACGGCTGGTTCGGTTATCACTTCGCCACCCACTTTAATGAAGAATTTGGTGGTTACTGGTTTTGGTGGTGGCGAGTACGGCGTGCGCGGGGCATTGGTCGCATTCGACCAAGCTACGGGCAAAGAGGTATGGCGCACATACACTGTGCCAGGTGCTGGCGAAAAAGGTGGTGAAACCTGGAAAGGTGACTCTGGTAAGTACGGCGGCGGTGCGGCATGGCACATTGGTTCCTATGATCCAAAACTTAATCTGGTGTACTACGGTACGAGTAATCCATCGCCTTGGTCTGCATCAGTACGTGGTAATGACTCCAGCAACATAGGTCAGTACTCCAACCTGTACACCGCCTCCGTATTGGCCATGAATGCCGACACAGGAAAAATCCAGTGGCATTACCAGTTTACTCCCCATGATGCATGGGACTACGATGGTGTAAACGAACTGGTCTTTGCTGATCTTCCTGTAGAAGGTAAAAAAACACCAGTGCTGATGCAAGCCAATCGCAATGGTTTCTTTTATGTGCTTGACCGTGCAACAGGTAAGTTGATCTCTGCCAAACCATTTATTGACGGCGTCAACTGGGCTACGGGTATAGATATGAAAACCGGTGCACCGATTGAGGCTGCCAATAACGTCAAACGCCCGGGTGTGGGCCGTAAAGCGGTCGATGTTTGCCCAACCCTCACCGGCGGTAAAAACTGGCAACCTATGAGCTATGACCCACAAACCGGTTTGGTTTATATCCCGACTATGAACTTGTGTATGGATATGGAAGGTATTGCTTCTGAATATAAGCGGGGCTCTTTTTATCTGGGCGTCAACTTCGATTTGAACAAAGTAGGTCCTGGTGGCGGTCACATGGGCGGCCTCAAAGCCTGGGATCCAGTTGCTCAAAAGCAAGTGTGGTTCAACAAAGAGCCTTTGCCGTTTTCGGGTGGTGTAATGAGCACTGCTGGCGGTGTAGTGTTCCAAGGGGATATCAAGGGTATTTTCCGGGCAGTAGATGCCAAGAGTGGCAAAGAGCTGTGGAAGTTTAATGCCGGTTCTGGCATCTCTGCTGCTCCTATGACTTACACACTGGACGGCAAACAGTACGTGGCGGTTGTTTCTGGCCGCATGTTGTCACTGCCCGCCTTCTTCGGTGGCTTGGGTGAGAAAATGGTGGATGCTAGCCCTGAAGGCGGCACACTGTACGTATTTGCATTGAACTAATAGAAGAGAAGGAAAAATAGATTGTGATTCGCTGCAATTTGAAGAGCTTGTTAGTTGCAGCTGCGGCTGGTGTCGTTCTGACATCAGCCGCTAGTGCTGCCAGCTTGCGCGTTTGTACTGACCCTGACAATATGCCTTTTAGCAAGTCAGAAGGTGTCCAAAAAGGACTCTTCATAGACTTGGCAGAGCTGGTAGGTAAACGCCTAAACATGCCTGTTGAATATGTTTGGTGGTTGACTTACAACCAAAGAAAAGCGCTTCGTAACACCATTATGAATGATGGGTGCGACGCTTATTTTGCTTTGCCTGCAGATGCAGAGTACAAACTACGTGGCTTGCAGCGCACCAAATCTTTTATTGACGTAAGCTACGCACTGGTTGCGCCTACGTCATTTAAGTTTACCGCTACTACAGATCTCAAGGGCAAGCGCGTTGGAGTACTGCATGGTTCCCCTCCGCACATTCTCTTGTCACGAGACGAGAGCTACACCACTACCAGCTTCATTTATAACGAGGAAGCGTTTGCAGCGCTATCCAAGAACGAAGTTGATGTAGCGCTTTTATGGGGGCCTAATGCAGGCTTTGAAAACATCAAGTCGCAACAGGGGCGTTGGAGGGTAACGCCAGTGACTGGCCAGGGTTTCTCGGGTCAAATGGCTGTTGCAGTTCGCAAAGACAATGATGCTCTGCTGGCAGGTATTGACAAAGCATTACTTGACTTGCAACCTGAGATTAATTCACTAGCGAATAAATATGGGTTCCCACTCGAAAAGCCTTTGTTGATGGAACATGCCAGCGATGCGGGCGCAGTTGCTACTGGTTCTACAGTTTCAACTAAAGCGATTGCAACGCCTGTAATAGCCAAGCAAGAAACACCTGCGCTGACACCTAAAGTGTTGGTTGCCGGTCAAAGTCTGGCGGTACCAGTTGTTGGTGCAGCAAGTTCGCCAGATGCGTTAAAAGCTGGACGGGTACGCTTTAACGATGCGTGCTCCCACTGCCATGGAACCGATGGATTTAGCCCTGTAAGCGAACGTGATTTGCGCCGTTTGAAGGGGAGGTACAAAGACGAGTGGAAGAACACTGCATTGACCACCATTAAAAACGGAAAACCCGATGTAGGTATGCCGACCTGGAAAGATGTTTTGAGCCCTCAAGATATTGAAAATGTGGTCGGATTTTTGGCAACTATCCAAAAATAGAAAACTGATCTTTTCTAAGATAGCCACAGGCAATTTGTATTGCATGTGGCTATTTTTTTATGGAATAGGCACGCTTGGCCTTCGGTAGGGATGCAGATAAACTAGTACTAATGAACCTTCAGCCATCAACCCAACCACGACAATTTCTGGAAAGTCTGTACCGTGCCGCTGTGCTTCGGGCATTGCCTGTGCACAACACTGCTCCATACTTGCCAAAATCGCCAAAAGGTCGAACCATCGTGTTGGGGGCCGGAAAGGCGGGTGGTGCCATGGTGCAGGCGGTAGAGGCGTACTGGCCAGAGAATGCTTTACTGGAAGGACTGGTAGTCACGCGCTACCACCACATTCCACCGCGGCCTGAGGGGCTCAAGCAGCGAATTGAGATTATTGAAGCATCTCATCCCGTGCCTGACGCTGCAGGCTTGGCCGCCGCGCAGCGTATCTTGGCGATGACACAGGGCTTAACCAAGGATGATCTGGTGCTGTGTCTCATCTCGGGCGGAGGTTCTGCATTGCTGACGCTCCCCGTTGATGGGCTAAGCTTTGCGAATAAGCAACGCATTAACCAGGAATTGCTCAGCTGCGGTGCCAATATCAGTGAGATGAATTGCGTGCGAAAACATTTGTCGCAGATCAAAGGTGGGCGATTGGCTGCCGCTTGCGCGCCCGCGCGCGTGGTGACGCTGACCATTAGCGACGTACCCGGCGACGACCCCAGCATTATCGCCAGCGGGCCTACCGTGCCAGACCCGAGCACCTGCGCGCAGGCGCTGCAAATTCTCAGGCGCTATAACATTGCCATACCTGCAGACATACAAACCAAACTCGAAAATAGCGCACTGGAAACCCCCAAACCAGGCGATGCGAGGTTCCTGGGCCACCAAGTGCACATGACGGCCACGCCCCAGCAGTCGCTGGAAGCTGCAGCCGAGCTAGCACGTACAGCTGGGCTTCGGGCATATATCCTCAGTGATGAGATAGAAGGCGAATCGCGCGAGGTGGGCAAGGTGCATGCGGCGCTTGCTCGCGCTGCTGCGCGTGGGACGGGCGCTTTCCAAAAGCCTTGTGTCATATTAAGCGGTGGCGAAACGACAGTGACAGTGCGGCCTCACAAGCCAGACCAAGCCAAAGGGCGAGGCGGTAGAGCGGGAGAGTTTTGCATGGGGTTGGCTGTGGGATTGCAGGGCATGCCGGGCATCTATGGTATGGCAGCGGACACCGACGGCATTGATGGTGTAGAAGACAATGCCGGTGCCTTTGTGCTGCCCGACACGCTCCAGCGCGCAGCAGCGATGGGTCTGAAAGTAGACCATTATCTGGATCGCAACGATGCCTATGGTTATTTCAGTTCTTTGAGCGATTTACTGGTAACTGGCCCCACGCATACCAATGTGAATGATTTTCGTGCGCTATTAATTTTATAGCTGCTCACGCATATTTGACGCTGACAATCGGCATATTTTCGAATATATTACTTACTACTGCTAATCGCTGATGCCAGATGTTGCACGCTTTGGCGTTCAACGACGGGGCACTCAACCTTGAGCAGCAGACGGCGTGTTTTCTGGCCTGAGTTCTGGTGTGCAGAGTGGCCTTGGTGAATTTCATTAAGCAAAGACTCAACTGCACTACGCCCCATTTCGTAGTTGGGCAACAGCACGGTTGTGAGCGGAGGATGGGTATGGCGTGAGATTTCTTGATCGTCATATCCCATCAACGAAATGTCGTCAGGCACCCGCAAACCAAGGCTTTTCAGCGCTTCCAATGCGCCAACTGCCATCAAATCGTTGGCGCAGAAGATGGCGGTTGGCGGGCGAGCATGGGCCATCAAAGACAATGTAGCGTCAAAACCGGTGCCCGACATCCAATCGCCGTCACGTACCAGGCTTGGGTCAAAGGGCAGGTCGGCCGTGGCCAGGGCACGGCGATAGCCTTTGAGTCGATCTTTTGATGCCTCCATCCAGGGCTCTCCATTGACAAAGCCAATGCGCTGGTGACCGGCTGCGATCAAATACTCTGTGGCTGCGTGCCCACCTGCCAGTTCACCGGGCACTACGGTAGGGTGTTTTTGATCTTCGTCATGGCAGTTAAGAAGCACAACTGGAATGTTCACCAGCGCAACGGGTAGTTGTACGCGGCGGGTAAAGATAGCTGAATAAATGAAACCCAACAATAACGGATTCCTCAGCGCAGTCTCGATGATGGCTTTTTCTCTTTCAATATTGCCATGGGTCACTGCAACGCTTAATACACAGTCATGTTCCCAGGCCGCGTCTAGTGCGCCATCCACGCTGACTACGGGATGTGGACTTGTCGAAATCTCGTCCACGATATATACAATCAGGCGCCGTTGACGTGGATCTGCCGCTTTGTTCTGCGGCGTTTGCAAAGATTTGAGCAAAGTAGCCGGATCTACCCGAGCGGAATGCGATAGCTGATAACGCAGGCTCAAAGCCGCGTCCAAAACCTTGCTGCGGGTCTGTGGTGACAGCCGTGCGCTGGTAACGTTATTAAGTACCATGGACACGGTGGATTGCGACACACCAGCCAGTTTTGCGACGTCGGTCATCGTAGGGCGTGGAGGATTTGGCGGCATTGTTTTGCCTATTTTTCTTGCGGCATCAAGCTTCTTGACCATGGTGAATTACTAATATTATCAATATGATTTATATGCTAACACCATTCATTGACACTAGAGATTCTTCTCGTCCTGATTTAATGTGGCTGAAGGGTGGGGGCAGTCACAGGGTTCGGTAAGCTTAAAGGTTGGCAATTCAGAAGCCATCAATTGCATATTAGGGTTTTTATGATAGTTTGATAATAATATTAACAATACAATATTAGCAAATTTCAACCCCACAGTCGGGCGTACACACCGCCTTCCTTTAACGCAAACGGACGCCCACAGTGTTAGACATATCCGAGCATGCTCACCGCCGTCGCAACGCGTTAACTGACGCTTGGGTGCTGGTTTCTCCGCATCGTGCCAAGCGGCCTTGGCAAGGCCAACAAGAGGCCAATGAAGAGGGCTCTCGCCCGTCATACGACCCTACTTGCTATCTGTGTGCTGGCAACCAACGCGTCAATGGCGAACACAATCCCAATTACAGTGGTACTTACGTTTTTTCAAACGATTTTGCTGCTCTCATGGCACAAGACTCTTCTGCTCAGGAGCCAGATACGCAGTTGGATGACGGGTTATTTCATATTGAGCCCGCCACCGGCGTTTGCAAAGTGGTTTGCTATTCGCCCGACCATAGCAAGAGCTTGGCCGACTTGACAGAGCCTGAAATCGATAAAGTGATCCAGACATGGCAATCTCAGATTCTGGAATTGGCCGTGCGACATGCGTGGGTGCAGGTCTTTGAAAACAAAGGTGCCATCATGGGTTGTTCTAACCCGCATCCGCACGGACAAATCTGGGCGACGCAGTTCGTTCCCCGTGAAGTCGCTCAGGAGGACCGGTGCCAACATGCCTACTACACCCAGAGAAAAACCAATCTGCTCAAGGACTACGCCCGGCGTGAGCTGGCAGATGGCTCGCGTGTGGTGGTTGAAACTACACATTGGGTGGTTGTGGTGCCGTATTGGGCCGCCTGGCCGTTTGAAACCCTGTTAATGCCTAAAGATTTGGTTGCGCGCATGACCGATCTTTCGCTGGGGCAGCGTACTGATTTAGCCAAAATCCTCAAACAATTGACAGGCCGCTACGATAAGCTTTTTGGCTGCTCCTTCCCGTATACGATGGGTTGGCACTTTGCGCCTTATGCGCCATCAGGACAAGCGCCAGAGCACGCAGGCGATGTGGCGCACTGGCAGCTACACGCACACTTTTATCCGCCATTGCTGCGCTCAGCCACAGTACGAAAATTCATGGTGGGTTTTGAAATGCTGTGTGAACCGCAGAGGGACATCACGCCCGAGCAAGCTGCCCAGCGCTTGCGTGAATTGGCCGTGTAGTTCTGCAAAGCCATGTAAAAGAAAGTATAGCAAGTGAGCGAGTTGCAAGCCAATACCACTTACCTGCGCGCTTTGGCCGCATATCAGAGTTGTTACGGAGGCACTCCGCAATGGGTAGTGCTGGCACCGGGCAGAGTCAATCTGATTGGTGAGCATACTGACTACAACGATGGCTTTGTATTGCCCTGCGCGATTGACTTTCAAACCGTGGTGTTGGCCCGGCAACGCACAGATAGCGACGTGCATGTAGTGGCCGCAGACTTCCAGCAGGGCGACCAATTTCCAGCGGATGGCGACTATCAGGCGCATCCCACACAGCTGTGGGCCAACTACGTGCGTGCCATGGTGCAAGCCATGCGCCGCAACGGATTTACATTACCCGGCCTGAACTTGTCCATTGCCGGCAACGTACCCCATGGCGCTGGCCTGTCGTCATCAGCTTCGCTGGAGGTAGCTTTGGGTCTGGCCTTGGCAAGCGTCAGTGATCAACATATCGAGTTGACCCAACTGGCGCAAATTGGCCAACAGGCAGAAAATCACTACGTTGGGTGCCAGTGCGGCATCATGGACCAATTGGTTTGCGCGCAAGGCCTGGCGCACCATGCCTTGCTGATCGACTGCCAAAACTTGCAAACGCAGCCTGTTCACATACCAGATGAGATGGCGATTCTGATCGTGCATTCTGGTGTGCGACGTGGCTTGGTAGAAAGTGCCTATAACGAGCGCCGCACGCAGTGTGAAAGTGTGGCTGCATTTTTCGGTGTCAAAGCGTTGCGCAATGTAACTGTCGATCAATTGCATGCTGCGCAGCCATTGCTAAACCCGGTTGAGTACCGACGTGCGCGACACGTTATCAGTGAAAACGAGCGTACGGTGAGTGCAGCCCTTGCGTTAAGTTCTGGTGACATGAAACTTATGGGGGAATTGATGGCAGATTCGCACGCTTCAATGCGTGATGACTTTGAAATTACCACGCCAGACATCGACCGCTTGGTTGCGCTGTTGCAAAACGTCATCGGCGAACGAGGCGGTGCCCGCATGACGGGCGGCGGCTTTGGAGGTTGTGTGGTGGCTTTGCTGCCGAGATCCGACGTTTCCCGAGTGCAGGTTTTGGTAGGTCAGCACTACCTACCACCTGATGGTCTTGAGCCCAAGCAGTGGGTGTGTACTCCATCGTCAGGTGTGTATGCCCAAAAGTACGGTGTGGGGAACCTGCCTATGCAGCGATCTTCCGAATAGAAAATCCGGAATCGAGGGTTTTTGCTAATAATTACTAATAATATTAAACAGACAATAAAGCAGACTCAATCTTTTTGATTTTACGGATGGTGAGACAAACAACAAATGGCAAGCATAGAACTCAAATCACTGCACAAGTCATACGGCGAAGGTATCCATGTGATTCGCAATGTCAGCTTGAGTATCAATCAGGGTGAGTTTTGCGTGTTCGTGGGACCATCTGGCTGCGGAAAGTCAACCTTGCTACGCACAATTGCAGGTTTGGAAGACATTACCAGCGGCGATTTACTCATCGACAACAAGTTGATGAATGCCATACCGCCGTCAGATCGTGGTGTGGCCATGGTGTTTCAGAGTTATGCCTTGTTTCCGCACATGACTGTGTATGAAAACATGGCCTTCGGCATGCGGTTGGCAAAGTTGGATCCCAAGCTGATTGATTCCCGCGTGCAAGCTGCCGCAAAAATGCTGCAGTTGGGGCCCTATATTCAGCGAAAACCCAAAGCTTTGTCTGGTGGGCAACGGCAGCGGGTGGCAATTGGTCGCGCCATTGTGCGCGAGCCTGGCGTATTCTTGTTTGACGAGCCATTGTCTAACCTGGACGCTGCGCTACGCGTGCAAACGCGTTTTGAAATCGCAAAACTGCATAGAGAGTTTGGCAAAGCCAGCACGGTATATGTGACACATGACCAGGTAGAAGCCATGACGCTTGCAGACCGTATCCTGCTTCTCAATACGGGCGATGCGGTAACCAAGTTTGGCAGTGTGGCGCAGTTTGGCACACCGTTTGAGTTGTACCACCGCCCAGCCAACCAGTTTGTTGCCGGGTTTATTGGTTCGCCAAAAATGAACTTTGCACAAGCAAGCGTGTTATCGGTGGGTGATAGCATGATCAAAGTGAAACTCAATTCCGGCGAGATACTGGATGCGCGTGTCATGCCCGGCAGTTTGGCAGCAGGCGCAATTGTGACTGTAGGCATTCGCCCAGAGCACATGGTTTTAGGCTCTCAAACCCAGCATATTTCGCGTCCGGTGCTGTGGCAAGAGCATCTGGGCGAGGTAACCCATGTGTATCTCAATTTTGACCAAGACCAAAATGGCATCGCTACCGACGACTCGTGGATGGTCAAGATGCCAGGCTATGGCAATAGCCAAACGGGTGACCAATTGATGGTGTCTTTGCCCGCTGGAGCCTTGTATGTGTTTGACCAAAACGGCTTGGCATTGCCGCGTAGCGTGTCAGACGCAGACCTCAAAGCCTCGACCCATTCTCGTTGAATCTCTACTAACTATTCCATATGCAACTCGGCGTCTGCTATTACCCAGAACAATGGCCTCAAAGCCTTTGGGCTAGCGATGCCAGCCGCATGGTCGCCATGGGAATCTCCCATGTGCGGATTGCTGAGTTTGCCTGGTCGCTCCTTGAGCCTGAACCGGGTCAATACGACTGGGAATGGTTGGACCACGCCGTGCAAATTTTGCATGATGCAGGTTTGAAAATCATTATGTGCACGCCTACGGCAACACCACCCAAGTGGTTGGTGGACAAGGACCCCAGCATATTGCCGGTGGATGCCTATGGGCAACCTAAGCGTTTCGGTTCCCGGCGGCACTATTGCTTTTCCAGCAAAACATATCGGCTGGAATCACAACGCATCTGCCAGGCTCTGGTGGCGAGATATGGCTCACACCCTGCTGTGGTGACCTGGCAAACAGACAACGAATATGGTTGCCACTCTACGGTACAGAGCTATTCCAAAGACGCGCAAGCCGCTTTCCGTGTGTGGTTGGCTAAACGCTATGGCAACATTGACAAGCTCAACGCTGCATGGGGCAATGCTTTCTGGAGCCAAACTTACAGAAACTTTGATGAGATTGACGCACCCATGCAAGCGGTGACGGAGATTCACCCCGCGTTACGGCTGGATTGGCGGCGTTTCAGCTCGGACCAGGTGGTGCAATTTAACCGCGAACAGGTAAACATCATCCGCCGTGGTTCACCAGGGCGCGAAGTTACCCATAACTACATGGGTTTTTTTACGGAGTTTGACCACTATAAAGTTTCACAAGATCTGGATATTGCCAGTTTTGACAGTTATCCCATTGGATTTACCCAAATGTTTTTTTTGACCGAGCCAGAAAAGCGCAGGTGGGCCGAGGTGGGTCATCCCGACATCCCGGCATTCCACTACGACCTGTACCGCGGCATGTGTAAAGGTGGCAAGTGGTGGATTATTGAACAGCAGCCTGGCCCGGTGAATTGGGCCCACTGGAACCCTATTCCCAAAGACGGAATGGTCCGGCTGTGGACTTGGCAAGCCAAGATGCATGGCTGCGGGCTGGTGAGTTACTTCCGTTGGAGGCAAACTCCGTATGCGCAAGAACAGATGCACGCCGGTTTGTTGGCGCCCGACAATACAGAGGCGCAAGGCGCACACGAGGTACGGCAGTTGTCGCGCGATATGGCGGCGCTGGCCGACAAAACCAAGTTGCAGGAAAACACCGCCAAGGCTCCAATAGCACTGGTATTTGACTACGAATCGGTATGGATGGCGGAAATTCATCCACAAGGTCAAGATTTCAATGCGCTGGAGCTGGTGTTTCGCATGTACAGCGCTCTCAGGCAACTGGGCCTGGACGTTGACATCGTGCCTGCTGATGCAGATCTATCGCATTACCGCTGCATAGTGTTGGCATGCCAGTGGCATATCGCTGATGCGCTTGCAGAAAAATTCGCCAACAGTACAGCGCAAATTGTGATTGCCCCCCGTACCGCAAGCAAGACAGAAAATCTGTCCATCGCCCACCCATTGCCTCCCGGTGCCCTGATGAAAATGTCTGGTGTCCGTGTTCGCCGAGTGGGTTCTATGGCACCTGGAGCACAAGTGGCATTATTTGCGACACCATCCGTACACGAGCAGGCTGTAGCGATTGGACGGCGGTGGTTTGAAGACCTGGACTGCGTACAGGCAAAGCCCGTCTGGGTCAATGCCAAAGGACAGGCTGTGGTAACCAACCATCAGCGCGTAACTTATGTGGGCACTTGGCTGGAAGATGCCGGCTGGCTAAAGCTGTTTGCTGCTGTGTGTGAAAAAGCTGAGATTGCCACACAGGTTCTGGCCGATGGATTAAGAATCAGCCGGTGGGGGCAGTTGGTATTGGCGACAAATTTTGCAGACGAGGTTGTATCGTGGGAGCCCGAGGTTTCTGTTGATACGGCAGCACCGTCTACAAAAAAAATTCTGCTGGGGGAGCCACTTATTCCACCGCAGGGTATGGCGATTTGGCAAGTTTATTAACCCGCTTTGGATTCATTCATACGATTTAAAGCATTACCTTAGGAGAGATGAGTATGAAAAGAAGTTTGTTTGTATCTATCATGGCCGCGGTCTTGGGGCTGACTACTGGCATCGCTTATGCCGGTCAGTTGGTTATTAACACTGATGCCTCCGATCCAGCTCCCAAAGCTAACATGCAGCAACTGGCCGACGGTTTCATGAAAGCTAACCCGGATGTGACTGTCAAAATCAACACCTTCGATCACGAAGGCTTTAAAACGTCGATTCGCAACTTCTTGACGGCTGACGCACCTGACGTAGTGACCTGGTACGCAGGCAATCGCATGCGTCCGTTTGTGAATGCAAAACTGTTTGAAGACGTGTCTGACGTGTGGGCCAAAGAGGGTCTGAAAGACAAACTCAAATCTGCTACTAGCTCAATGACCATCGACGGCAAGCAGTGGGGTGTGCCTTACACCTACTACCAGTGGGGCATCTATTACAACAAGGGCGTGTTTGCCAAAAACGGTGTGGCCGTGCCCAAGACCTGGGATGAGTTGCTTGAAGCCAGCAAGAAGTTCAAAGATAACAAAATTGCGCCATTTGCCATTGGTACCAAAGCTTTGTGGCCCACTGGCGGCTGGTTTGACTATATGAACCTGCGTGTCAACGGCTATGATTTTCATATGGACCTGACCAATGGGAAAATTCCCTACACCGACAAGCGTGTGGCTGCTGTATTTGACAAGTGGGACCAACTTGTCAAGCCAGGCTACTATATTGCTGACCACGCCAGCTACGACTGGCAAGATGCACTGCCTGCGCTTGTCAAGGGTGAAGCCGCTATGTATTTGATCGGCAACTTTGCGGTTGACCCATTGAAGAAGGCTGGCATGACCAATGACACTTTGGGCTTCTTCCAGTTCCCCAAAATCAATAACGTACCCATGGCAGAAGATGCGCCTACAGACACCATGCACATTCCTGCAAAAGCCAAGAATAAGACAGATGCCAAGCGCTTTCTGGCTTATTTGGCGCAAGCCGATGTGCAAACTAAAGTGAATGAAACGTTGATCCAGTTGCCTGTGAACAGTGCTTCCAAAGTGGGTGACGATCCGTTTTTGCAAGCTGGCTTCAAGATGCTGAGCAATGCCTCTGGCCTAGCCCAGTTCTATGACCGTGATGCACTACCAGAAATGGCTAAAGCCGGTATGGAAGGTTTCCAGCGTTACATGGTCAAACCAGAACAGCGTGCTGAAATCCTGAAACAACTGGAAGTAGTACGCAAGCGCGTTTACAAGTAAACCATCCAGTATCAACATTACCAAGCATTGAATCATCATGAACTCGTCAAAAGCCGTTCAGGCGTCATGGTGGAGAAGAAACCAAAGGAAGCTGGCGCCTTGGTTCTTTCTAACGCCAGTAATGTTGATATTTACCCTGTATGTGATTGCGCCTATTGGTCAATCAATAGCCATCAGTTTTTACGACTGGGATGGCTTGGGTGAAGCAAAGTTCATAGGCTTTGGCAACTATGTGGAGCTGTGGGACGACAAGGACTTTTGGTTGTCACTCAAGAACAACCTGATCTGGTTCTTTGGGTTTTTGCTGTCCGTGCCCGCTGGTTTGTTTATGGCTTTATTTTTGAATCAAAAAGTTTTTGGTATTCGACTGATGAAGTCATTGTTTTTTTTCCCATTTGTCATTTCGCAGGTGGTGATTGGTTTGATCTTTACCTGGTTTTATAACCCGTCATTCGGTTTTGTAGGTGACATCATGTCGCTGTTTGGCTTTAAGCCTGTCGGCGTTTTGTCTGACGAGGATCTGGTGACCTATGGCATTGTGATTGCGGGTATTTATCCGCAAATGGCCTACACCATGATTTTGTATTTGACCGGTTTGAACAACCTGCGCCCCGACCTGATTGAGGCTGCTCGCCTGGAAGGTGCAAAGGGTTGGACCATGCTGTGGCACGTCATCTTGCCGCAACTGCGTCCGGCTACCTTCATTGCGATAGTAGTTACGATCATCGGTTCATTGCGCAGCTTTGATATGGTATCCATCATGACATCGGGCGGGCCGTATGGGCAGTCCCGTGTGCTGGCTTACTACATGTATGAGCAGGCACTCAGCGAATATGGCTATCGCATGGGCTACGGTACGGCCATTGCCACCATTCTTTTCCTCATAACGCTGGTGTATATCTTGTTCTTTATCTACCGCATTTACCAGCAAGAAAAAGACTCCGCATAAGGTCTCGCAACCGGAAGGTTTTATGTAACCGCGCATGTTATTGGATCGATATGTTTCCAACACCTATTGAAAAAACTTCACTCCCGGTTCGGTGGTTGTATAAAGTTGGGCTGCCCTTATCGTTGATCGTGTGGTTGTTGCCGATTATTGCGGTGGCCTTTACAGCCGTACGCAGTGGGGGAGACCTTGCGGCGGGTAATTACTGGGGTTGGCCTAGCTGGAGTTTGTACGAAAACGTCAGCAATATCATGGCCAATACGCCTATTTTGCAGTACATTCGCAACAGTTTTTTTGTTGTCATTCCCACCGTGATAGGTGCCTTGGTGTTGAGCAGTTTTTCAGGCTTTGCGCTGGGCATTTATCGCTTCAAACTCAACCTGCTGATATTCTTTATATTTGTTGGTGGTAATTTTGTGCCGTTTCAAATTTTGATGGTGCCTGTCCGTGACCTGAGTTTGTATTTGGGTGTGTATGACTCGGTATGGGGGCTGGTGTTATTCCATATCGCGTTCCAGACGGGTTTTTGCACATTCTTCATGCGCAACTTTATCCGTGACTTGCCCTACGAGCTAATTGAAGCAGCGCGTATCGAAGGTGCGACGGAGTTTCAGATTTATCGCAAAGTGGTCTTGCCGCTGGTACGCCCTGCGTTGGCAGCCCTGGCGGTATTGATCTTTACCTTTATCTGGAACGACTATTTCTGGGCCACGGTGCTGATTCAGGGTAACCACGCCATGCCCATTACGGGCGGGTTAAAGTCTCTCAACGGGCAGTGGGTGGCGCAATGGCACCTGGTCTCTGCGGGCTCGCTGCTAGCAGCCTTGCCGCCCATTGCCATATTCTTTTTGATGCAGAAACAATTTATCGAGGGCTTGACCCTGGGTGCTAGCAAAGGGTAATCGGGATGGAAATGGGTGTTGAGCATATCGCGCTGCATGGCCGCGACTGCAGTGTAGTGATTGAGTTTTCTCCACATGAAGCTCCGTTATGGCGCTACTGGGGCAAACGCCTACAGCATTGGCATGGGCAGGGCGCATACATGCTGCGCGATACGCGCCCTCTAAAAACCAATATTCTGGATTTTGACCAACCGCTATCGACCTGCGTGGGTTTGGGTTTGGGCTGGTTTTGTGCGCCTAGCGTGCTGGCACACCGTGCGGGGCAAGACTGCTTTGTGCAGTTTACGCAAGCTCGCTATGAATACCATGTGCAGGACAACGCATTGACCTT
Organism: Polaromonas sp.; assembly: GCA_043774625.1. GTDB lineage: Bacteria > Pseudomonadota > Gammaproteobacteria > Burkholderiales > Burkholderiaceae_C > JAAFIP01. The sequence continues at coordinate 110,239 of JAYVTG010000143.1, forward strand.
GCATCTGGTGGATTCAGTTACCCGCATTGAAGTACGGCAGCATATCCGTCTGGACAAAGATACCGATGTACTGAGCATGCGCTCAGTGTTAGTCAACCGGGACGATCGCGCAGATGGTGAACCTTTGGAAGTGCAATGGCTGGCTGCGGCTACCTTGCCGCTGGATGCGCATTGCGCGACTGTGCAGTCTTACAAAGGCCAGTGGGCCAATGAGTTCTTGGTCTGCAAAGACAGCCTGGAGCAAGGCACCTGGCGGCGCGACAGCCGCAGGGGGCGCAATGGGCATGACCAGTTCCCGGGCTCGCTCGTGTTAACGCCCGAGTCTGGCTTGCATCAGGGCCTTGTCTACGCAGCGCAACTGGCATGGTCTGGCAACCACAGCCAGTTGATTGAGCGGCTGCCCGACGGTGGTTTGCAATGGCAACTGGGCGAATGGCTGGCACCTGGTGAGCTGCGTCTGCAGGCTGGAGAAGAGCTTGCCACGCCTGAAGTGGTGGCAGTGTGTTCGCCGCACGGCCAAAACGGTGTGGCACAGGCGTTTCATGCGGCGGCACGTGCACGCGTGCAGTGGCCCGATGGTGCGATGCGCAGCCGCCCCGTGCACTTGAATACCTGGGAAGCAATTTATTTTGACCACAAACCTGAGGTGCTCAACGAGCTAGCCCGCAGTGCTGCGGCGCTGGGTGTGGAGCGTTTTGTATTGGATGATGGCTGGTTCCCAGCCCGCGAGCATGACCGCGCGGGTCTGGGTGACTGGTGGCCAGACCCCGTCAAGTACCCGTATGGCTTGGCCCCGCTGGCAGCAGAAGTAGAGCGCCTGGGCATGGAGTTTGGCCTGTGGGTAGAACCCGAAATGGTGAACCCCGACAGCCAGCTATTTCGTGACCACCCCGATTGGGTGCTGCAAGTGGCAGGCCGCCCACTGCAAACTGGTCGCCATCAGTTGGTGCTGGACATCAGCCGTGCCGACGTGCAAGACTACCTCTTTGACAAGCTCCACATGCTGCTGCAAAGCAGCCCCATTCGCTATTTGAAGTGGGACATGAACCGCGACATGTCTGCAGCCGTGCAGGGCGCTGGCACAGGCCTGCACCACCACACGGGCCGCGCTGCTTACCACGCACACAGCCACGCCCTGTACGCCTTGCTGGGTCGCTTGCGCAAGGCGCATCCTGGGGTGGAAATCGAAAGCTGTTCGTCGGGCGGTGCGCGTATTGACATGGGTATCTTGCCCTATGTGCATCGCTACTGGGCCAGCGACACGAATGACGCGCTCAAGCGTATTGACGTGCAGCGTGGTTTTATGCAGTTTTTGCCGCCTGAACTGATGGGCGCCCACGTCGGCCCCGTACCTGCGCACACCACGGGGCGCACGCAGGCTTTGCCTTTTCGTGCGGCAGTGGCGCTGCAGGGGCACTTTGGTGTGGAGTGTGATGTGCGGCAGTTGTCACCCGCGCAGGCTAGCGAGCTAGCAGCCTGGATTGCAATGTACAAGAACTTGCGGCCCATCTTGCACCAGGGCCGTACATGGCAGGGCACGTGTGGCGACAGTGTGTGCTGGCAGGCTTATGCGTTGCCTGCCAAAGCAGAAGGGGCACAGCAGGTTGAGCGTTGCATCGTCATGGTCTACCGCCTACAGCCGACGGTTCACACCTACACACCAGCCATGCGCTTACCGATGCTGAATGCAGCTTGCAGTTACCGTGTGCGCCGCATTGACCCGCAGCTTGGGCACGTGTTTCACCACGCTACCTCGGCTTTAGTGTTTGAGCAAATAGAAACAGGTCAATTTACCTGCATGGGCGAATGGCTGAACTTGGTTGGTTTGCCGCTACCGCGCATGAAGGCTGAGCAGGCGATGGTTTTGGACCTGACGCTGATTTAGTTTGCGTAAATATTGATTGATTGTACGTCTGCTCATGCTATTATTTTAGTAGCTGCTTGCGCATATATTGTGCTGATATTTGGCATAATTGCCTACTGGAATGTGTTCTGAGCAATGCCAGAGCGTGTTGATTCAAAGTGTTCTAATTTTTGGACCCCATCTTTTCAATGCCACATTGAACTTTTGACATATGATTTCTGGCAATCCATTCTTGTCGACCCACACACCACCAGCATCCACCATGTCCATCGTGCCGCCACCCACTCTTGCACGCCTTCAATTGCACGGAATCACCAAGGCATATCCCGGTGTAATGGCAAATGATGGCGTATCTTTGCTGGTGCAACCCGGTGAAATTCATGCGGTGCTCGGTGAAAACGGTGCAGGCAAATCCACGTTGATGAAAATCATCTACGGTGCTGTGCAGCCCGATGCGGGCAGTATCAGCTTTGATGGCCAATCCGTCACCATCAAAAACCCGGTCGATGCACGCCACCTGGGTATTGCCATGGTGTTTCAGCACTTCAGTTTGTTTGAAACTCTGACCGTGGCCGAGAATGTGTGGCTGGGGCTGGACAAGAGCCTGAAACTGGCCGAGGTAAGCGAGCGCATCAGCGCCAAAGCCGCGCAGTACGGGCTGGACATTGACCCGCTGCGCCCTGTGCACACGCTGGGTGTGGGTGAGCGCCAGCGGGTAGAGATTGTGCGCGCCTTGCTGACCGAGCCACGCTTGTTGATATTGGATGAACCTACGTCGGTGCTGACACCGCAAGCGGTAGACAAGTTGTTTGACACGCTACGGCTTTTGAGCGCGCAGGGTTGCAGCATTTTGTACATCAGCCACAAGCTGCACGAGATTCGTGCACTGTGCACGGCTTGCACTGTGCTGCGCGGCGGCAAAGTGACGGGTGTGTGTGATCCGCGTAATGAGAGCAATGCGTCGCTGTCGCGCCTGATGATCGGTGTAGAGCCGCCAGTGCTACAACACCGGTATATAGCTACAGGCGCGCAGGTGTTGACCGTACATGACCTGAGTTTGCTACGTGAAAATGAGTTTGGCGTAGACCTGGAAAACATCAGCTTGAGTGTGCATGCTGGTGAGGTGTTGGGCATAGCCGGCGTATCGGGCAACGGGCAAAAAGAACTGCTGTACGCCTTGAGTGGTGAAGACACCCGCGCCCCGGTCAACAGTATCCATATTCAAGGCCAGGCGGTCGGTCAATTACCGCCGCCGCAGCGCCGCCAACTGGGTCTGCACTTTGTACCCGAAGAACGCCTGGGCCGTGGTGCCGTGCCCAGTATGGGTCTGGCGCATAACCTGTTGCTGACGCGGGGAGAAGCGGTTGGCAAAAGTGCGTGGCAATGTGGATGGATTGATACCAAGGCTTTGCGGGCACAGACCGTGAACATTATCGAACGCTTTAACGTCAAGGCGGGCGGCCCCAACGCACCTGCGCGTAGCCTGTCGGGCGGCAATCTGCAAAAATTTATTGTAGGCCGTGAGATTGAGGCGGTTCCGAAACTGCTGATCATTTCGCAACCCACCTGGGGGGTAGATGTAGGTGCGGCTGCACAAATTCGTGCGGAAATATTGCAACTGCGTGATGCGGGGTGTGCGGTGCTGGTCGTGAGCGAAGAACTGGAAGAATTATTTGAAATATCCGACCGCTTGCAGGTCATGGCCAAGGGGCGTTTATCACCTTCGTTGCCCATCAAGCAGGCAACGATGGAAAAAGTAGGTCAATGGATGAGCGGCTTATGGACAGCAGAAAAAGAATATGCTGAAGCTTGAACCTCGCCCCGAATCATCCAGGTTCTGGACCGCAGCTTCGCCTATTCTGGCCTTGCTCATCACCGTCGTTATCGGCGTTGTGTTGTTCGCCGCCCTGGGTAAAGACCCGATGCGCGGTTTGCAGGTGTTCTTTTGGGAGCCTATCAAGTCCAGCTATGCGCTTGGCGAATTGATGGTCAAAGCTACGCCGCTGCTCATCATCGCGCTGGGTTTGGCGGTGTGCTTCAGGTCCAACGTGTGGAACATTGGTGCCGAGGGGCAGTTTGTCATTGGTGCCGTCTGCGCAGGCGGTGTGGCCCTGTTGGCCGATAAAGACACGGGCCGCTGGATCGTCGTGGCTGTGATGCTGGCGGGTGTGCTGGGTGGCATGGCCTGGGCGGCCTTGACAGCGGTGCTGCGCGACAAATTCAACGCAAACGAAATCTTGGTCAGCCTGATGCTGGTCTATGTGGCTGACATGGTGCTCAGCTATTTGGTGTTTGGCCCCTGGAAAGACCCGGCAGGCTACAACTTTCCGCAAAGCAAAACTTTTGAGGCTGCCACACGCATTCCCAGGCTGATGAATGGCTCACGTGTCAATATTGGTCTACTGTTGGGTTTGGCCGGTGCTGCGGGCCTGTGGGTATTTTTGTTTCGCACCCGCGCAGGTTTTGCCCAGCAGGTGGGTGGGCTGGCACCAGCTGCCGCGCGTTACGCGGGTTTTAGCTCGCGCCGCGCGTTGTGGACGGCGCTGACGGCAAGCGGCGGCGCGGCAGGTTTGGCGGGCGCTCTTGAAGTGGCGGGGCCTATCGGGCAGCTCACGCCGTACGTACCTGCAGGTTACGGTTTTGCAGCCATCATCGTGGCTTTTGTGGGGCGCCTGCATCCCGTGGGCATCGTGTTTTCAGCTATTTTGATGAGCATGTTTTACATCGGCGGCGAGCTGGCACAGTCGCGCATGGGGCTGCCCAAGTCGATTACGGGTGTCTTTCAGGGCCTGCTGCTGTTTAGTTTGCTGGCTTGCGACACTTTGATGCTCTACCGCATTAAATGGAAGGGTTTTAAGCCCAATGCCAGCGTGGAATATGCGCGAGCAGCTACTAAAAATATAGCAGATAAAAATATTGCACTGAAAGAAGAGGTGCGCTGATGGAGTCATATGCATTGCTCATAGCGGCCACACTCAACGCAGGCACCGTGCTGGCCATTGCCGCACTGGGTCTGCTCATCAACGAAAAAGCAGGCATTGTCAACTTGGGAGCAGAAGGCATGCTGCTGTGCTCTGCCATTGCAGGCTTTGCCGCCGTGGTGCACACCGGCAACGACTGGTTGGGCTTTGCGGCGGGTGCTGGTGCAGGCGCATTACTGGCAGCCATTTTTGGTGTGCTGGTCATTTGGCTTAACACCAACCAATACGCTACGGGGTTGGCGCTCAGCCTGTTTGGCACCGGCTTTTCTGCTTTTGCAGGTATTGCGTATGTGCAAGAAAAGTTACCCGAGCGTGCGCAGTTTGCCGTGCCCTGGTTGTCTGACATTCCGCTGCTGGGTAATGCCCTGTTCAAGCAGCACCCCATGGTGTATGTGACCATGGCACTGGTGGGCGCACTCATTTGGTTCTTGTACCGCACGCGCGCTGGTTTGGTGCTACGTAGCGTGGGCGAAAGCCCTGAATCTGCCCACGCACTGGGTTACCCGGTGCGCCGCATTCGTTTGCTGGCCGTGGTAATAGGTGGTGCGCTGTGTGGCTTGGCCGGAGCCTACCTCTCTGTTATTTACACCCCGCTGTGGGTTGAGGGCATGGTGGCTGGCAAGGGCTGGATTGCGTTAGCACTTACTACCTTTGCTACATGGCGCCCGGCACGGATATTGCTGGGTGCTTATTTGTTTGGTGGGGTGACCATGCTGCAATTCCATCTGCAAGGTATGGGTGTAGATGTACCCAGCCAGTTCCTTACCATGCTGCCGTATCTGGCGACTATCGCGGTGCTGGCCCTGATTTCGCGCAATCCGGCGTGGATTCGGGTCAACATGCCTGCGTCCTTGGGTAAACCCTTCTATCCCGGTGGCTAAAGGGATGCGGCCTTGGCTGATAATGTGATTTTTTATCCTGCTGTGATTTTTAATTGGTAGCTTTAACCTTGAAACGAAAGAGAGACGACATGACTGATTTGCATAAACGTTCTGCCCTCAAGCTGGTGGCTTTAAGCGCCATTGCTGTTGCAGCTTTGATGGGTTGCAGCAAAAAAGAAGAACCCAAACCTGCGCCTGCAGCCGCTGCTCCCGCTGCTGCACCAGCACCTGCCAAGGCAGAGCCACTGAAAATCGCTTTTGCTTACGTGGGCCCTGTAGGCGACGGCGGCTGGACATTTGCGCACGACAACGCCCGCAAGGCGGTTGAAAAGGAATTTGGCGACAAGGTGGTCACCAGTTTTGTAGAAAAAGTGCCCGAATCTGCCGACGCGGAACGCGTCTTGCGCGACATGGCAAGTCAAGGCAACAAGCTGATTTTCGGCACCACCTTTGGCTATATGGAACCTATGCTTAAAGTGGCGACTGACATCAAGGACGTGAAGTTTGAACACGCCACCGGCTACAAAACAGCCGAGAATATGCGCACCTACGACAGCCGTACCTACGAAGGCGCGTACATGGCAGGCGTGATTGCTGGCAAGATGAGCAAGAGCGGCACCCTGGGCGTAGTGGCTTCCATACCCATTCCTGAAGTGATTCGCAACATCAACAGCTTTACTCTGGGTGCGCAGTCTTCCAACCCCAAGGTCAAAACCAAGGTGGTGTGGGTGAACGAATGGTTTAACCCACCCAAAGAAACCGAAGCGGCCACGGCGCTGATCAACGGCGGCGCAGATGTGCTGTTCCAAAACACCGATTCGTCTGCTGTGCTGCAAACTGCAGAAAAAATGGGCAAGCGCGCCTTTGGCTGGGACAGCGACATGACCGCTTACGGCCCCAAGGCGCACCTGGCATCGTCCATCATCAACTGGGCACCGTACTATATCAAGGCCACTAAAGACGCTTTGAACAGCACCTGGAGCACGGGTGGCGTGTGGTGGGGTGTGAAAGAAGGCGCGATCGACATCGTGTCCATCGCCGCTGACGTGCCAGACGACACCAAGAAACGCATTGACGAGATCAAGTCTGGCCTGAGCGCCGGTACTTACGCTATCTGGAAAGGCCCGATTGTGGGACAGGACGGCAAGGAGCTGGTAGCCAAAGACACTGTTGCTGATGACAAGTTTTTAAGCGGCGTGAACTTCTATGTCAAGGGCGTGGAGGGTAAGGTTCCGGGTGGGGACAAGAAGTAATTTCTTCTCTTTTCTCGCTTTGAAAAGCTGCTCTCGGGCAGCTTTTTCGTTTTTACTGGGGCTGATGTCGACTGCGAAAGGGTGGAGACGCGCTGTACCTGAAGACCTCACCAAGCCATTACACTGTGAAAATGCTTGAACATTCTCTATGGCACCCGGTATCGCTTGCAGCTGATGTGGCCGATAAACCGGTTGCTGTGCGTCTGCTGGATGTGGAACTGGTACTTTGGCGCGATGCGTCAGGCGCAGTGCATGCCTGGCGCGACCAATGCCCCCATCGCGGTGCCAAGCTGTCGCTGGGCCGTGTGCAGGGCAACACGCTGGAATGCGCTTACCACGGCTGGACGTTTGATGCGTCTGCGCACTGCGTGCGTGTACCAGCGATGCCGACTTTTGCGCCGCCTGCTACCCATTGCGCTACTAAATATTTTGCTTGCGAACAGCATGGCATGGTATGGATGAGCTTCGCTGCTGCATTACAAGCTGTACCTGTCTTCCCAGTGGGCCCAACACAGCGCGTCATCCACTGCGGACCGTATGACGTAGCCACCAGCGCCCCCCGCGTGGTAGAAAACTATTTAGATATGGCGCACTTTGGCTTTGTGCATGCAGGCTTTCTGGGTTCTCGTGACTTGGCCAGCGTGGCAGACTATGTGGTGGAGCGCACCACGGCTGGTATTCGCGCCACAGGCTGCAAAGCCTGGCAGCCACAAAGCAATGTGCATGCAAAGCAGGGTGCTGAGGTGTCTTACACCTACGAAGTTATTGCGCCGTATTGCGCCATGCTGACCAAGGTGCCAGAGCAGGGCGCTACCGTGGTCAACGGGCAGCCAGTTGACTGGTACGAGTCGATTGCGCTGTGGGTCTGCCCTGTCACGCAAGACAGCAGCCGCGTGTGGTTCAGTCTGGCCGTGGTAGACGTGGTGACGCATGCCCAGGTGCTGCGGGATTTTCAAGACACCATTTTTGCGCAAGACAAACCCGTGCTGGAATCTCAAACCCCCAAACGCTTGCCGATGGATGCGCGTAGCGAGCTGCACGCTGCAGCTGACAAAGCTTCTGCCGCCTACCGCCGGTTTTTGCAAGAAACTGGAATTACTTTTGGAGTGTGTTGATGCCCAACTACCAGGTTAAACCCATTAGTCCAGGCCGACTGCCAGACTTGCTGCGTCGCATGCCCAAGGCCGAGCTGCATATCCATATCGAAGGTTCACTCGAACCAGAACTGATCTTCCAATTAGCGCAGCGCAATGCCATACAAATTCCCTACCAAAGTGTAGAAGACTTGCGCAAAGCCTACGCCTTTACCAATCTGCAAAGCTTTCTGGACATTTACTACGCAGGTGCATCGGTACTTGTAAAAGAGCAAGACTTTTACGATATGGCCAGCGCCTACCTTGCGCGAGCAGCTATGGATAATGTAGCAAGAGCCGAGATTTTCTTTGACCCCCAGACGCACACTGTACGCGGCGTGTCCATGCAAACCGTTATCCACGGTCTGCACCGTGCCTGTGTAGACGCCAAGGCGCAGCATGGCATGGACGCAGAACTCATCCTGTGCTTTTTGCGCCATTTGAGCGAAGCAGAAGCCTTTGAAACTCTGGAGCAGGCGCTGCCATACCGCGACAAGTTCATCGGCATTGGCCTGGACAGTGGCGAAGTAGGTAACCCACCCGAGAAGTTCGCAAAAGTTTTCAAACGCTGCAATGAACTGGGCTTTCATCTGGTCGCGCACGCGGGAGAAGAAGGCCCACCCGCGTATGTCTGGAGTGCGCTGGACGTGCTGAAGGTGGAGCGCATAGACCACGGCGTGCAATCGAGCAAAGACGCACTCTTGATGCAGCGCCTGGCCAAAGACCGCATTCCACTTACAGTTTGCCCCTTGAGCAACCTCAAGCTGTGCGTCTTTTCCAACCTGGCCGATCACAATCTGGGTCAATTACTCGATGCAGGCCTTTGCGCCATGGTCAATTCAGATGACCCGGCCTATTTTGGTGGCTATATCAACGAGAACCTCACCCAAACATTTGCTGCCACTGGGCTAGCCGTGCAACAAGCCTATCAACTCGCTTGCAATAGTTTTGACGCGAGCTTTGTGAGTACAGCGCAAAAGCGCCTGTATATCGACAGGTTGACTGAATCGTTCGAGACTTTTTAGGGTATTTGCCCTGCTATCGCCATATCAAACAGTAAATAATCAATATGATGATTTCACAAACTTATCTGGGGCTAGATTTAGGCACATCAGAACTGAAAGCGCTCATCATGAGCGCTGATGGTAGTGTGCTGGCCATAGCCCATGCGCCTTTGGAATGTACGCAGCCGCACGCAGGTTGGTCAGAGCAGTTGCCAGCAACCTGGTGGGACGCCGTCGTATTGGTTTGCAAGCAGTTGCACCGCGATGCTCCCCAGCACTTTGTACAGGTGGGGGCACTAGGTTTGGCGGGCCACATGCATGGTGCCACCTTGCTGGATGGTGACAACCAAGTGCTGCGCCCCTGCATTTTATGGAACGATACGCGCAGTGCTGCGCAGTGCAATACGCTGGTGCAGCGTTGCCCCGGTTTAGAGGCGATTGCCGGCAACATCGCCATGCCCGGTTTTACGGCACCCAAGCTTTTGTGGGTGCAAGAAAATGAGCCAGAAGTATTCAAGCGCGTTGCCAAAGTTGTGCTGCCTAAGGACTATCTTCGTTTCTTGTTGACAGGTCTTTTTGTATCGGACATGTCGGATGCTGCCGGAACTTTGTGGCTGGATGTAGAAAAACGCGAATGGTCTGACGCCCTATTGCAGGCCACTGGCTTGAACCGCAGTCATATGCCTGCGCTCAAAGAAGGCAGTGATGTGTCTGGCTATCTGAGCGCTAGCGCTGCTGTACAACTGGGCTTGAAAGAGGGCATTGCGGTTGCCGGTGGAGCGGGTGATAACGCTGCAAGTGCTATTGGCATTGGAGCGGTGCATGCAGGCGACAGCTTTATTTCGCTAGGCACCAGTGGTGTTCTTTTTTCGGTAACAGACAAACACCGCCCCAATACAGCCCATGCCGTACATGCGTTTTGCCACGCATTGCCACAGTCATGGCACCAAATGGCCGTGATGTTGTCTGCCGCGAGTTGCTTGCGATGGGTGACTGAACTGACGGGCTACGCCAGCGAAGCAGAGTTACTGAAAAGTGTTGCCATGCTGCCAGATAAAGAAAGAGAGCAATCGCCCATTTTCTTGCCTTATTTGTCTGGTGAAAGAACACCACACAATAACGCTGACGCCAGTGGTGTGTTTGCAGGCCTGCGCTTTGGCCATTCTGCCGCGCACATGGCTTACGCCGTGATCGAGGGCGTCAGCTTTGGTTTGCTCGATGGACTGAACGCCCTGCGCAAAGCGGGCAGCCATGTCAAACAACTACAGCTTGTGGGCGGTGGTTCCAAAAGCGAGTGGTGGGCGCAATTGCTGGCCGATGCCCTGGAAGTAGATATTCATATCGGCAAAGATAGCAGTGTAGGTGCCGCCTTGGGCGCCGCCCGCTTGGCACAGTTAAGCATCGAGGGCACAGCGCCAGCCACATTGGCAGCGGTGTGTAAAAAACCAGAGGTAGATCGCACATACCAGGCTCGCCCGCAAGAACGTGCCATGCTTGCAAGGCGGTATGCTTTATTCGGCGCTGCTTATCAGGCCATGAAGCCGGTATTTCATGCGATAGCACACTAGCGTCCCAACGTTACCGAACGGAACGCGTGTAAGTTAATGAATTGTTTGAAGAAATTGTCAATTTTGTTTGTCCTCGATATAAATCGTTTTTG
>JAYVTG010000144.1:0-61130 GCA_043774625.1 Polaromonas sp.
CTGATCAACCCGATCGCCATGGAAGAAGGCCTGCGCTTTGCGATTCGCGAAGGCGGCAAGACCGTGGGCGCGGGTGTTGTGGCCAAGATCATGGCTTAAAGGAAATACAGGGGCGTAGCTCAATTGGCAGAGTGTCGGTCTCCAAAACCGAAGGTTGGGGGTTCGAGGCCCTCCGCCCCTGCCACCGAATACTGTTTTAAAGGCGGTTTTCAGGTGGAAAAGAAGTCCGTCAAACGATTGGTGGCAAATGAAAAGTCCGTCAATTCGTTGATGGGTTTGTGTGTATTAAACGGTAAATGAAATCTAGAGCTTCTGTGGGTAAAAAAATGGTGACTCAACAAGTTGAAACTGTTAGTACCGGAGCCGATAAGGTCAAGTTGGGTTTGGCTGGTGCGTTGGTGGTTGCTGCTGTGGTGGGCTTTTATATGCTCACTAAGCAGGGAGCGATTGTGCAGTGGTTGGCTCTGCTGGCTGGACTGGCTGCGGCTGTGGTGGTTTTTGTGGCTTCCGAGTCGGGTAAAGAATTCGTGGCTTTTGGTCGTGATGCGTGGCGTGAGGCTAAGAAGGTAGTGTGGCCTGCGCGCAAAGAGGCGATGCAAATGACTGCATATGTATTTGCATTCGTTGTGGTGATGGCAATTTTTCTATGGACTACTGACAAGCTGTTGGAATGGGCCATTTTTGATCTATTTTTGGGCTGGAGAAAATAATGTCTGAATTGCATGAGGCGGTAGAGTCTGCTCAGGCGGTGCTAGCACCTTCTGCCAACCCGGATTTGCGTTGGTATGTGGTGCATGCTTATTCGGGTATGGAAAAAGCAGTTGAACGCAACATTCTCGAACGCATTGCACGCGCTGGCATGGATGCCAAATTTGGCCGCATCCTGGTGCCCACTGAAGAGGTAGTTGAGATCAAGAATGGTCAGAAAAAGACCACCGAGCGCAAGTTCTTTCCGGGCTATGTACTGGTAGAAATGATCATGGATGATGATAGCTGGCACTTGGTGAAGCACACCAACAAGGTCACTGGTTTTGTCGGCGGCGCGAAGAATCGTCCGGCACCCATTTCGCAGGCAGATGTTCAAAAGATCGTGAGCCAGATGCAAGAGGGCACCGAGAAGCCCCGCCACAAGGTGGAGTTCATGCCTGGCGAGTTTGTTCGTGTCAAGGAGGGCCCGTTTACTGACTTCAACGGCACGGTGGAAGAAGCCAACTACGAGAAAAATAAAGTCCGCGTGTCGGTCACGATTTTTGGTCGTGCGACACCAGTGGAATTGGAATTTAGCCAGGTTGAAAAAACCTGATCTGTTTCGGCAGATGAAAATTTCGCGTCAACCAACTCTACGCGAACCAAGTCCAAAGAGTTGTTAACCCCGGGGAGCTGCGTTGTAATGCGCAGCGCTTGTACCCGTAAGGAGTGAATCATGGCGAAGAAAATCGTCGGCTTCATCAAGCTGCAAGTTCCAGCTGGTAAAGCCAATCCGTCCCCCCCGATTGGCCCAGCATTGGGTCAACGCGGTTTGAACATCATGGAGTTCTGTAAAGCGTTTAACGCGCAGACCCAGGGTGTTGAGCCAGGCCTGCCATTGCCCGTGGTGATCACGGCATTTGCAGACAAGAGCTTCACCTTCATCATCAAGACTCCGCCTGCGACTGTTTTGATCAAGAAAGCCATCAAGCTCGACAAGGGCTCTTCTACACCGAACAGCGCAAAAGTTGGCAAAATCACACGGGCTCAGCTGGAAGAGATCGCCAAAACAAAAATGAAGGACATGAACGCTGCCAGCGTTGATGCCGCAATCCGTACCCTGGCCGGCTCCGCCCGCTCCATGGGTGTAACGGTGGAGGGCCTGTAATCATGGCAAACTTGACTAAAAAACAAAAAAACTTGGTGGGCAAAGTAGATAGTAATAAGCTTTATGCCATCACGGATGCTTTGAAAATCGTACAAGACTTCGCTACTGCCAAGTTTGATGAATCCATCGACGTAGCGGTTCAGCTCGGTATCGACGCCAAGAAGTCTGACCAAGTGGTGCGTGGTGCAGTTGTGCTGCCAAACGGCACGGGTAAGACCAAGCGTGTGGCTGTGTTTGCACAAGGTGCCAAAGCTGAAGAAGCAAAAGCTGCTGGTGCTGATGTTGTGGGTATGGATGATCTGGCGGCTATGGTTAAAGCTGGCAACATGCCGTTTGACGTAGTCATTGCCGCGCCTGACGCTATGCGCGTAGTAGGTACTTTGGGTCAAATCTTGGGCCCCCGTGGCCTGATGCCTAACCCGAAGGTTGGTACGGTGACTGCTGACGTTGCTACGGCAGTAAAAAATGCCAAAGCTGGTCAAGTGCAATTCCGTGTAGACAAAGCCGGTATCGTGCACTCAACGATTGGTCGTCGCTCATTCGATGCGGCCAAGCTGCAAGGTAACCTGGTTGCATTAGTGGACGCATTGAACAAGTCCAAGCCTGCATCAAGCAAAGGTGTGTACTTGAAGAAGGTTGCAGTTTCTAGCACCATGGGTGTTGGTGTCCGCGTGGATACGGCAACTTTGGCTGCATGATAAAAATTCGGACATTACGTGCAAGCGCAATGCCCGGTGTGGTGGGCTGAAGATCAAGCAATTGATTTTCAGGCCATCCAAGACCGTTGGTGTGCTGAAGTTGTAAAACCAAAGCGCTTAATCTGAGAAAACCAACGCAGATGGCGGTCCCGCTGAAAAAGGTTAAACCCTAGAACAGTTGATCGCTGAAGATGGGCGCAAATAGATGCTTGATAAAAGCGAAATTTGTAAATTAAGGAGAAAAACTTTGAGTCTGAATCGCAGTGAGAAACAAGCCGTCATTGATGAAGTGACTGGCCTCGCCGCAAAAGCTCAAACGCTCGTAATGGCGGAATACCGTGGAATCACGGTCGCTGACATGACCAAGTTGCGTGTTGATGCTCGCAGCAAAGGCGTGACCCTGAGTGTGTTGAAAAACACCCTGGCTCGCCGCGCTGTAGCAGGTAGCACCTTCGAGGTTGCGTCCGACCAGATGACCGGTCCGCTGATCTATGGCTTTTCTACTGACGCAGTGGCCGCCGCAAAAGTGGTGGCTGACTTCGCGAAGACCAACGAAAAATTGGTCATTCGTGGTGGTGTGTTCGGTGGAAAAACTCTGGATGTAAACGGCGTTAAACAACTGGCCAGCATTCCCAGCCGGGAAGTGTTGTTGGCACAGATTTGTGGCTTGTTGCAATCCCCCATGTCGCGTACGGCCAGAGTGTTGGCTGCAGTCGCGGAAAAGAAAGGCGTTGCCGCTTAATTGCGCGACACCGATCAACTGAAACTTTTAGGAAATCAAAATGGCATTCGATAAAGACGCATTTTTGACCGCGCTAGACAGCATGTCGGTCATGGAACTCAACGAACTGGTGAAAGCCATCGAAGAGAAATTTGGCGTAAGCGCCGCTGCAATGGCTGCTCCTGTAGCCGGTGGTGGCGGTGGAGGTGGCGCAGCTGCCGCTGAAGAGAAGACTGAATTCAACGTCATGCTGCTCGAAACTGGCGCAAACAAGGTGTCGGTCATTAAAGCTGTGCGCGAAATCACAGGCCTGGGCTTGAAAGAAGCCAAAGACCTGGTAGACGGCGCTCCCAAGGCTGTCAAGGAAGGCATGCCAAAGGCAGACGCCGAGGCAGCCAAGAAGAAGCTGGAAGAGGCTGGTGCCAAGGCTGAATTGAAATAATTCGACTTGGTGACCAAGGCTGGAGTGCCCTTAAAAGCCTCCAGCCTTTCGTGCTTGAGTGGCAGGTGAATATCTGCCCCGAGTACACCGCAAAATGCAGCATGATCTTTCGAGATTAACCGGCATTTTGCAGTGTTCTCTGATGTGACTGCGGAGAGACTCTTGGTTCGGGTGGCGTGCAATGCGCCACCGTCCGCCAATGGTTGGTAGAGGCCAACCACCAAGATGTTTGTTATTGCTGCTGTGGCAGTAACGAATTGCACAGTCGCCAAGGACCTCAACTGGAGATCTCATGGCCCAAGTATCTAGCTATTCATATACCGAACGTAAGCGCATCCGAAAAAGCTTCGGAACGCGTGACGAAGTTTTAGAAATCCCATATTTGCTGCAAATGCAAAAAGATGCCTATACGGCATTTTTACAAGCCAATGTTCCGTTACAAAAACGTACGGATGAAGGTTTGCAAGCAGCTTTCAACGCTGCGTTCCCTATCGTTTCTCACAATGGTTTTGTGGAAATGAAATTCATCGAGTACAACTTGGCCAAGCCGGGTTTCGATGTGCGCGAATGCCAAACACGCGGATTGACCTACGGCTCGGCTGTGCGTGCTCGCGTGCAATTGATTATTTATGACCGTGACTCGTCTACGAGCCAGTCAAAAGTGGTCAAAGAAGTCAAAGAACAAGAGGTTTATATGGGCGAAGTGCCCTTGATGACAGAAAAAGGTTCTTTCATCATCAACGGCACCGAGCGAGTGATTGTTTCTCAGCTGCATCGCTCTCCCGGCGTGTTCTTTGAACACGACAAAGGCAAGACGCACAGCTCCGGCAAACTGCTCTTCTCTGCTCGGATTATTCCTTATCGTGGTTCTTGGCTGGATCTGGAATTTGATCCAAAAGATGTGCTGTATTTCCGAGTTGACCGTCGTCGCAAGATGCCTGTGACGATCTTGCTTAAAGCCATCGGCATGACGCCAGAATCGATTTTGGCGAACTTTTTTGTATTCGACAACTTTCGTTTGATGGACAGCGGAGCGCAAATGGAATTTGTGGCTGAGCGTCTGCGTGGCGAAGTGGCTCGCTTTGATATTACTGACAAAGCAGGCAAAGTCGTTATTGCCAAAGACAAGCGTGTAACTGCGCGTCATACCCGTGAATTGGAGCAGTCCAACACCACACATATCAGCGTGCCAGAAGACTTTTTGGTGGGTCGTGTACTGGCGCGCAATTTAATTGACGCAGAAACAGGCGAAATTATTGCCAAGGCCAACGAAGAGTTGACCGAAGTTTTGCTCAAGAAGTTGCGCTTAGCTGGTGTGCAAGACATTCAATGTATCTACACCAACGAACTCGATCAAGGTGCGTACATGTCGCAAACCTTGCGCATCGACGAAACAGTAGATGATTTCGCTGCCCGTGTAGCCATTTACCGCATGATGCGGCCAGGCGAGCCGCCGACAGAAGACGCAGTACAAGCTTTGTTCCATCGCTTGTTCTACAACCCAGATACCTATGACTTGTCACGTGTAGGCCGCATGAAGTTCAACGCTAAAGTGGGCCGCGCAGAATCTACAGGCGACATGGTACTGTCTAACGAAGACATTCTGTCAGTCGTGAAAATATTGGTGGATCTGCGCAATGGTCGTGGCGAGGTAGATGATATTGACCATCTGGGTAACCGACGTGTGCGCTGTGTCGGTGAACTGGCCGAAAACCAGTACCGTACTGGTTTGGCACGCATCGAGAAAGCTGTGAAAGAACGTTTGGGTCAGGCTGAGCAAGAGCCCTTGATGCCACACGACTTGATCAATTCCAAGCCCATTTCCGCAGCGCTCAAAGAATTCTTTGGTGCGTCGCAGTTGTCGCAGTTCATGGACCAAACCAACCCCTTGTCAGAGATCACACACAAACGCCGTGTTTCTGCTCTTGGCCCTGGCGGTTTGACCCGTGAACGTGCAGGTTTTGAGGTGCGCGACGTGCACGTGACCCACTATGGTCGTGTGTGTCCAATTGAGACACCAGAAGGCCCAAACATTGGTTTGATCAACTCCTTGTCTCTGTATGCACGTTTGAACGAGTATGGCTTTATTGAAACACCGTACCGCCGTGTGGTTGACACCAAAGTAACTAACGAAATCGATTACCTGTCTGCGATTGAAGAAGGTAAATACGTGATCGCGCAGGCCAATGCCAAACTGGACAAAGACGGTAAGCTCACTGGCGACCTGGTTTCTGCTCGCGAAAAAGGCGAATCTATTCTGGTCAGCGCGGAACGTATCCAGTACATGGACGTGTCCCCAGCGCAAATCGTTTCAGTGGCGGCGTCTCTCGTACCGTTCCTTGAGCACGACGATGCCAACCGCGCCCTGATGGGTGCGAACATGCAGCGCCAGGCAGTGCCGGTACTGCGCCCGGAAAAGGCGTTTGTCGGTACCGGTATCGAACGTGTATCTGCTATCGACTCTGGCACGGTGGTTACCGCAACACGCGGGGGCGTGGTGGACTATGTTGATGCAACCCGCATTGTGGTGCGCGTGAACGACAAAGAAGCACAAGCCGGTGAAGTCGGTGTTGATATCTACAACCTTATCAAATACCAGCGTTCTAACCAGAATACCAATATCCATCAGCGTCCAATCGTCCAGCGCGGCGACAAGATTGCCAAAGGTGATGTGGTGGCTGATGGTGCCTCTACCGACTTGGGTGAATTGGCTCTGGGCCAAAACATGCTGGTCGCTTTCATGCCATGGAACGGCTACAACTTCGAAGATTCGATCTTGATCAGCGAACGCGTGGTGTCAGAAGACCGCTACACCTCGATCCACATCGAAGAACTCGTCGTTATGGCGCGCGATACCAAGCTGGGTGCTGAAGAAATTACCCGGGATATTCCGAACCTGAGTGAACAACAACTCAACCGGCTGGACGAATCCGGCATTATCTATGTGGGTGCAGAGGTGCAACCGGGCGATACACTGGTTGGCAAAGTAACGCCAAAAGGTGAGACGACTCTAACGCCAGAAGAAAAGTTGCTGCGTGCCATCTTCGGTGAAAAAGCCAGTGATGTGAAAGACACATCGCTGCGGGTAGACCAGGGTAGCCAGGGCACCGTGATTGATGTGCAGGTCTTCACCCGTGAAGGCATTGTGCGTGACAAGCGTGCGCAGCAAATTATTGATGATGAGCTCAAGCGTTTCCGTCTGGATCTGAACGACCAGTTGAGGATTGTGGAGGCTGATGCCTTTGACCGTATCGCCAAATTGCTGGAAGGTAAGGCGGCCAACGGTGGACCATCCAAGCTGGCCAAAGGCACCAAGATTGATAAGGCTTACCTAGCATCGGTTGAGAAATACCACTGGTTCGACATCCGTCCTGCGGATGAAGAGGCGGCTTCGCAACTGGAGAGCATCAAAAATTCTCTGGAGCAAACACGCCATAGCTTTGATTTGGCGTTTGAGGAAAAGCGCAAAAAACTTACGCAAGGCGATGAGTTACCAGCAGGCGTGCTCAAAATGGTCAAAGTCTATTTGGCTGTCAAGCGTCGATTGCAACCTGGTGACAAAATGGCTGGTCGCCACGGCAACAAGGGCGTTGTGTCCAAGATTGTTCCGGTCGAAGACATGCCCTATATGGCAGACGGCACACCCTGTGACATTTGTCTGAACCCACTGGGCGTGCCATCGCGCATGAACGTGGGCCAGGTGCTGGAAGTGCACTTGGGCTGGGCTGGTAAAGGCATTGGTCAACGCATTGGCGATATGCTGCAAGCCGAGACGCGTGCTGCTGAGCTACGCAAGTACCTGGAAACCATCTACAACGCTTCGGGCCGCAAGGAAGATCTTTCCAAGCTGGCAGATAACGAAGTTTCTGAAATGGCCAAGAATCTTGCTACTGGCATGACGTTTGCCACGCCTGTGTTCGATGGTGCCAGTGAAGAGGAAATTCGCGGCATGCTCAAACTGGCTTACCCAGACGATATTGCTGCAGTCAAAGGGCTGACAGCAACACGCACGCAAGCGCATTTGTACGACGGACGAAGCGGCGACAAGTTTGATCGCCCTGTGACCGTGGGCTACATGCATGTATTGAAGTTGCACCACTTGGTCGACGACAAAATGCACGCTCGCTCTACAGGCCCTTACAGTCTGGTAACGCAACAACCGCTGGGCGGCAAAGCGCAGTTTGGTGGCCAGCGCTTTGGTGAGATGGAGGTGTGGGCATTGGAAGCCTATGGTGCCTCTTATGTCTTGCAAGAGATGTTGACTGTCAAGTCCGATGACGTGCAAGGCCGTACCAAGGTGTACGAAAGCATTGTTAAAGGCGAGCACACCATCAGTGCCGGTATTCCCGAGTCGTTCAACGTGCTGGTGAAGGAAATTCGCTCGCTCGGTATCGACATGGAACTTGAGCGCGGTTAATCGAAACAAGGAACCTACACATGAAATCCTTACTCGACCTGTTTAAACAGTTCACCCCTGACGAGCATTTCGATGCCATCCGCATCGGGATTGCTTCGCCAGAAAAAATCCGTTCATGGTCTTTTGGCGAAGTCAAAAAACCTGAAACTATCAACTACCGCACCTTCAAGCCTGAGCGCGACGGCCTGTTTTGTGCCAAGATTTTTGGTCCTATCAAGGACTACGAATGCTTGTGCGGTAAATATAAGCGCCTCAAGCACCGTGGTGTGATCTGCGAAAAGTGTGGCGTTGAAGTTACCCAAACCAAAGTTCGCCGTGAGCGCATGGGTCATATCGACCTGGCCGCACCATGCGCGCACATCTGGTTCTTGAAGTCCTTGCCGTCGCGTTTGGGGCTGGTGCTGGACATGACATTGCGCGATATCGAGCGTGTGTTGTACTTTGAAGCATATGTAGTGACTGACCCTGGCATGACTCCACTGAAGAAATTCAGCATCATGACCGAAGACGATTTTGACGCCAAAGAAAAAGAGTACGGTGATGAATTCACAGCCAAGATGGGCGCTGAAGGCATCAAAGAGCTCTTGGCTGGTATTGAGCTGGACAGCGAAATCGAAAAGCTGCGCAACGATCTGACAGGCTCTGAAGTCAAAATAAAGAAAAACTCCAAGCGCCTGAAAGTGCTGGAGGGCTTCAAGAAGTCTGGCATGAAGCCGGAGTGGATGGTGATGGAGGTGTTGCCTGTATTGCCGCCTGATCTGCGTCCATTGGTTCCATTGGACGGTGGCCGTTTTGCTACGTCTGACTTGAATGATCTGTATCGCCGAGTCATCAACCGCAACAGCCGTTTGCGCCGTTTGCTGGAACTGAAAGCTCCTGAGATCATTGCCCGCAACGAAAAGCGTATGCTGCAAGAGGCTGTGGACAGCTTGCTGGACAACGGTCGTCGCGGCAAAGCCATGACAGGCGCCAACAAGCGCACGCTCAAATCGTTGGCTGACATGATCAAAGGCAAGAGCGGTCGTTTCCGCCAAAACTTGCTGGGAAAACGCGTCGACTACTCTGGCCGCTCGGTCATCGTGGTAGGCCCAACGCTCAAGCTGCACCAGTGCGGTTTGCCCAAACTGATGGCGTTGGAGCTGTTCAAGCCATTCATCTTCTCGCGCCTGGAAGCCATGGGTATTGCTACCACCATCAAGGCTGCCAAGAAAGAAGTTGAATCTGGCACACCTGTTGTGTGGGACATTCTGGAAGAGGTGATCAAAGAGCACCCGGTCATGTTGAACCGCGCGCCCACACTGCACCGCTTGGGTATCCAGGCTTTTGAGCCGATCTTGATTGAAGGCAAAGCCATTCAGTTGCACCCGCTCGTTTGTTCGGCCTTTAACGCTGACTTTGACGGTGACCAGATGGCTGTACACGTGCCTTTGTCTGTGGAAGCACAGATGGAAGCGCGCACCTTGATGCTGGCATCGAACAACATCTTGTTCCCTGCATCTGGTGAACCGTCCATCGTTCCGTCGCAAGACGTGGTGCTGGGTTTGTACTATACGACCCGTGACCGTATCAACGGCAAGGGCGAGGGTTTGATTTTTGCCGATGTGGGCGAGGTGCAATGTGCATTGGATGCTGACCAAGTGGAGTTGACCGCCAAGATCAGCGTGCGAATCACCGAGTACACCAAGAACAAGGAAAACGACGAGTTCGTGCCGACTACCAAGCTGATAGACACGACTGTAGGCCGCGCTTTGTTGTCTGAGATTTTGCCTAAGGGCTTGCCTTTCTCCAACATCAACAAAGCGTTGAAGAAGAAAGAAATTTCCAAACTCATCAACGTGTCTTTCCGCAAGTGTGGATTGAAAGAAACGGTAGTGTTTGCCGACAAGCTGTTGCAAAACGGTTTCCGTTTGGCAACCAAGGCCGGTATCTCCATTTGTGTGGACGATATGCTGGTGCCGCATGAAAAGCACGGCATCATTGACCGAGCGACCAAAGAGGTAAAAGAGATTGAGCAGCAGTACACCTCTGGCTTGGTGACTTCTGGTGAGCGCTACAACAAAGTGGTGGACATCTGGGGCAAGGCTGGTGACGAAGTCTCTAAAGTCATGATGAGCCAGCTCTCCAAAGAGAAGGTCATTGACCGCCATGGCAACGAAGTCACGCAAGAGTCGTTCAACTCCATCTACATGATGGCTGACTCAGGTGCGCGTGGTTCTGCTGCGCAGATTCGCCAGGTGGCAGGTATGCGTGGTTTGATGGCCAAACCTGACGGCTCCATCATCGAAACGCCGATCACCGCCAACTTCCGCGAAGGCTTGAACGTGTTGGAGTACTTTATCTCCACCCACGGTGCTCGTAAGGGTCTGGCCGATACGGCTTTGAAGACAGCCAACTCTGGCTACCTGACGCGCCGTTTGTGCGACGTGGTGCAAGATTTGGTCATCATTGAAGATGACTGCGGCACACAAGACGGTTCCGTGATGCGCGCTATTGTGGAAGGCGGCGAAACCATCGAATCACTGCGTGACCGTATTCTGGGTCGTACGGCAGTCGAAGATGTGATACATCCAGAAAACCGTTCTGTGCTGGCTAAGGCTGGATCCATGTTGGATGAAGACCTGATCGAAGAGCTGGAAGTTGCTGGCGTTGACGAAGTGAAAGTGCGTACTGCACTGACCTGCGAAACACGCTTTGGCCTGTGCGCCAAGTGTTATGGCCGCGACCTGGGTCGTGGTGGTTTGATCAATGTGGGCGAGGCAGTTGGTATCATCGCTGCGCAGTCCATCGGCGAACCAGGTACACAGCTGACCATGCGTACCTTCCACATTGGTGGTGCTGCGTCACGCGCGGCAGTTGCGTCCAGCGTAGAGGCCAAGAGCAATGGAGCCATAGGCTTTAATGCCACTATGCGTTATGTCACCAACTCGAAGAAAGAATTGGTCGTGATTGCGCGTTCTGGCGAGATCATCATCAGCGACGAGAATGGCCGCGAGCGTGAGCGTCACAAGGTGCCTTACGGTGCCGTGTTGACCGTGAAAGCGGACCAAACCATCAAGGCCGGCGCTATTCTTGCCAACTGGGATCCATTGACACGCCCGATCATTACCGAGTTTGCTGGCCAAGCCAAGTTCGAAAACGTCGAAGAAGGCCTCACAGTGGCCAAGCAAGTGGACGATGTTACCGGCCTGTCTACCATGGTCGTGATCGATCCAAAGCGTCGTGGCGCAACCAAGATTGTTCGTCCGCAAATCAAGTTGATCGACGCTTCAGGCAACGAAGTGAAGATTCCCGGCACAGACCACTCGGTAACCATCGGCTTCCAGGTTGGTGCGCTGATCCAGGTGCGTGATGGCCAGGACGTGGGCCCTGGCGAAGTGCTGGCGCGTATTCCGGTTGAAGGCCAGAAGACCCGTGACATTACCGGCGGTTTGCCGCGTGTGGCCGAGCTCTTTGAAGCACGTTCACCCAAAGACAAAGGCATGCTGGCCGAGATGACGGGTACCGTGTCCTTTGGTAAAGAAACCAAAGGCAAGGTTCGTTTGCAGATTACCGACCCAGACGGCAAGGTGTGGGACGAGCTTATCCCCAAAGAGAAGAACATTCTGGTGCACGAAGGCCAGGTGGTCAACAAGGGCGAAAGCGTGGTGGACGGCCCAGCCGATCCGCAAGACATATTGCGCCTTTTGGGTGTGGAAGAACTGGCCCGCTACGTTGTGGACGAAGTGCAGGACGTGTACCGTTTGCAAGGCGTGAAGATCAACGACAAGCACATTGAAGTAATTGTTCGTCAGATGCTGCGCCGCGTAGTGGTCACCAACATGGGCGATTCGAGCTACATCAATGGCGAGCAGGTCGAGCGCTCTGAGCTGCTGGACAAAAACGATGCACTGCGCGCCGCTGGCAAAATGCCTGTTACGTTTACCAACCTGCTCTTGGGTATCACCAAGGCATCGCTGTCAACCGACAGTTTCATATCTGCAGCATCTTTCCAGGAAACCACCCGCGTGCTCACCGAAGCTGCCATCATGGGCAAGCGCGACGAGCTGCGTGGTCTGAAGGAAAACGTGATCGTGGGTCGCTTGATACCTGCTGGAACGGGACGTGCATTCCACATTGCCCGCAAGGCCAAAGAAGCGATGGACGACGCCGAGCGCCGCGCCATTGCGGACTCTGAAGCAGCAGAACTGGCCAGTGCTGGCGCAGAAGCAGCAGCGTCTGGCGATGACGCTGCGCATACCGAAGCGGCTCAGTAAACCATACCTTGTGCGTCCTTTAAACCCGCTGTGCATCGCATGCATGGCAGGTTTACCAAAGGTCGAGTAAGACTGATAATAGCGTCATGTTGAAAAACATGACGCTATTATTTTTGTAGCTGTCTGCGCATACACGACGCTGGCATATGGCTATTTCTACCATTATTCTTATCTACCCATCAACATTTTTCTCGTGAATCAAGTACCCGTCTCTGTTATGTTGTGGATCAGCGCCGCCATCTTGGTGTTTTGGGCGTTGGGCGCCTATAACCGCCTGGTTCGTTTGCGCGCAGAATTGACCCGCTGCCTAAACGCACTTGCAACCCAATGGCAAAGTACGGCGCAAACAATGCGCAGCACCGTGCAAGAATATGCAGCAGAGTCTGCAAGTGAGTCTCAGTGGGGTAGCTTGGATGAGGATGACGCTCCTGGGCGTTCACTGTCGCTAGCTGCCAAACAATTGCAGACCTGTTTGGCAAGCCTGCTGGCCAAACCCCATGACCTGCCTGCGGTAGACGACTTGGCATCGTTGCGTGCCGCGCGTGAAGTGCTGGACAACGCCTGGGAGCGGCTCAAAGACCGCCATGAAGACTTGGCAGGTTCTGCAGTGCCGCAGCAACTCATGGTCTTGTGGCAGCAGCATGCCATACAGTCCGATGAAAAGCGGGTGGCTTATAACCACCAGGCCAGCCATTACAACCAAGCGATAGCGCAATTCCCGGTGTTTCTGTTGGCGTGGATATTTGCTTTTGATAGCACAGTCAGCTTGTAAGCAGGCATGGCGGCAAACCTATCTTCTGGCGGCGGCACCCTTGCCAGCACACGGCAAGCACCGCCCTTGTGGCGGCAGTTACAGTCAGTTGCTACTATTTTAATAGCTGTTCGCGCAGGTAAATCCTGGGCTACAGCCCAAAACGATATTGAACCCGCACTGCGTACTGGTGTGCAAGCACTTAGCTTTGCTGTGCTGCGCAATTTGGGTTGCGCCCAAGGCGTGCGCGACCTGCTGGTCAAACGCCCACCTCCGCCAGCGGCTGACGCGCTATTGTGCAGTGTTCTGGCGCTGGCGGACACACGCAGACCAGCAGATCCCGCTGCCGATGACGCTGCCAGTCCAAGCTACGATGCCCATACCTTGGTCAACCAAGCGGTGGAAGCTGCAAAGCGTAACCCGGCAACCCATGCGCAAGCGGGTTTCTTGAATGCCTGCTTGCGACGCTACTTGCGCGAAAAAGATGCATTGCTCAACCAAGCACGGCAAAACCCCCAAGCCCACTGGAACCACCCAGCCTGGTGGGTAGCACGGCTGCAAAAAGACCACCCGGCGCAGTGGCAGTCGGTACTCCACGCCAATAATATACAAGCGCCTTTGAGTTTACGTGTAAATACCACTAAAACGACGCTTGCCAGCTACCAATATGCGCTAGCAGCTATGAATATAATAGCGTATGAGGCTGCCCAGAATGGCCTGAAATTGGCACACAGCACCTATGTGCCCGGCTTGCACGGCTATGCAGAGGGCTGGTTTTCTGTACAAGATACAGCTGCGCAACTGGCTGCGCCCTTGTTGCTACAAGGCTTTGTTGAACGCATGGCCGAGACGACTCCCCCGCAAGGCGGCAACAATGGTCAACATCCCTCTGCGCTGCGCGTATTAGATGCGTGTGCCGCCCCCGGCGGAAAAACCGCCCATTTGCTGGAGTTTGCCAGCACCCATGCATTGGCTGCACATGTTTGTGCACTAGACATTGACGCTACCCGTTGCGAGCGCATCCATGAAAATCTGCAAAGACTGGGCTTGCAGGCCCAGGTACTGGTGGCAGATGCAGCTAACCCTGCCGACTGGTGGGACGGCGTGGCATTTGACGCTATTTTGCTGGATGCCCCGTGCACGGCATCGGGTATTGTGCGCCGCCACCCCGATGTACGCTGGCTACGCCGAGATTCCGATATTGCCCAGCTGGCCGCCCAGCAAAAACGCTTGTTAGGCAAGCTTTGGCCATTGCTAGCCAGCGGCGGGCGAATGCTTTACTGCACCTGCTCCGTTTTCTTGGCAGAAGGGCAAACCCAAGTGCAAGCGTTTCTTGCACACAACACAGACGCCTCATTACTGCCATCGCCAGGGCATTTGTTGCCCCAAAACGAGTCTGAACGCAAAGGCATGCCGGACAATCATTTGGGTGGACACGACGGCTTTTACTACGCACTTTTGCAGAAGAAATAAACCCCCAGTTCCAGGGGTAAGCAGACTCGCGGCCGCTGTTTGCTTCACACATATGCTTACACCCCGCTGTGGCACCTCGCTTCGACAGCGCATGCACAGCATGGCTTGCTTGCTGTTGCTATGCCTGTTTCAGGCCTTGGTGGCACCCCAGGCGAAAGCTGCAGATCCTTTTGCAACTGAAGTGACCAACCTGCGTGTACAACGCTCTGAAGAAGGGTTGTTATTAAGCGTAGCCATCAATTTTGACCTGCCCTCGGCGGTGGAGGACGCTTTACTCAAAGGTGTTCCTATCACCTTTGTGGCCGAAGCCGACGTACTGCGTGACCGCTGGTATTGGTACGACAAACGCGTGGCAACCGCAAGTCGCAGTGTGCGCTTGGCCTATCAACCGCTGACCCGGCGATGGCGGGTTAGCATCACATCGGGCACCTTCACAAGCCCTGGAACGGGTATGGCTCTGACGCAAAATTTTGATACCTTAAACGACGCGCTGGCTACAGTGCGTCGTATTGCGCGTTGGAAGATAGCGGAGCCTACAGAGATAGATCTCGATGCCCGTCTCAATATCGACTTTCGTTTTCGCCTTGACCTGACACAGTTACCCCGTCCTTTGCAAATTGGTGCGCTAGGCCAGGCCGATTGGAACATCAGTGCAGAACGCAACGTCAGGCCAGAAATCCTCAAGCCTGAAACCCGTACGCCTTAACTCGTCTTTTGCGTACTATGAGCACCTCTTTGTCAAACTCTGAAGCCGCGCGCTCGGCACGGGGTGTGCGATGGGCCATTGGCATCGGCGGTGCGGCCATGGCCGCTGTTGGCTTGGTGCTGATGTTTTTACTCACGCAAGCGACCAATAATCAAGCGCTGTACGAAGAAAACTATACCCGCCTGTTTGCCGTAAACGTGGTGGTGGCGGGGTTGCTGTTGCTGGTGATTGGCTGGATTGCCTGGCGCCTGGTTTCTCGCCTGCGGCGGGGCAAGTTTGGTAGCCGCTTGCTGGTTAAATTGGCGGCCATCTTTGCCTTGGTTGGAGTGTTGCCTGGCACCCTGATTTATGTAGTGTCTTACCAGTTCGTGTCGCGCTCAATTGAAACCTGGTTCGACGTGAAAGTAGAAGGCGCGCTCGATGCAGGTTTGAGTCTGGGGCGCTCCAGCCTGGACGCCGTGTCGTCAGACCTGGGAGGCAAAGCCCGCATTGCAGCCAACCAGTTGGCTGGAGTGAGCGACACGCAAGCAGCCATCAGTCTGGAGCGCCTGCGCGAGCAGTTGTCGGCCAATGATGTTGTTCTGTGGTCTGGCGGTGGCCAGGTGCTGGCCAGTGCAGGGGAGTCGCGTTTTCGTCTCCAACCAGAACGTCCCAGCGCAGCACAGTTGCGTCAGGCACGCAGCCAGCGTGTAGTCACCTCGATCGAAGGTCTGGAAGACAGCATGTCAACCAGTGGTTTGACAAATACCAGCGTCTCACGCGTACGCGCACTGGCAGTCGTTGGGGCAGCAGGCATTGGCCTGTTGACAGAGCCGCGCTACCTGCAGGTGACACAAAGCTTGCCCCCCGCACTTGTAGCCAATGCGCTGGCCGTACAAGAGGCCTACCGCGAATACCAGGAACGTGCCTTGGCCCGCAGTGGCTTGCGCAAAATGTATATCGGTACACTGACTTTGAGCCTCTTTCTGGCAGTATTTGGCGCTGTGTTGTTGGCCATTTTGTTGGGTAACCAAATTTTGCGGCCTTTGCTGGTGCTGGCCGATGGTGTGGCCCAGGTGGCTGCGGGCGACCTCACCCCCAAAGCCGCCTTGCAAACACGCGATGAACTGGGTGGCTTGACCCGTTCGTTTGCGCAAATGACCCAGCAGCTGTCCGATGCGCGCAGTGACGTGCAACGCAGCATGGAGCAGGTGGACGCATCGCGTGCCAACCTGCAAACCATTTTGGACAACCTCACGGCAGGTGTGATTGTGCTGGATTCGCAGGGCAACATCGTGTCCACCAATCCAGGTGCCACGCGTGTACTGCGCGTACCCCTGGCAGCCTGTTTGGGGCAACGCCTGGCACAAGTGCCAGGTCTGGAAGCCTTTGGCCAAGGCATAGAAAAACAATTCTCCACTTTTCTGGGTGAGCGCGCTGCGCATGGAGACCACTGGCAACAGTCGTTTGAATTGGCACACGCAGCAGCACCAGGCTCTACCATGTCGGTGATTGCACCGGGACAGGTAAACGCTATCAACTTAATAGCGCGTGGCGCAGAACTACCGCTGGGTCAACGCTTATTAGTGTTTGATGATATTTCAGAAATTGTTTCCGCGCAGCGAGCGCAGGCCTGGGGCGATGTCGCCCGCAGGCTGGCCCATGAGATTAAAAACCCGCTCACACCCATCCAGTTGTCTGCCGAACGCTTGGAGATGAAGCTGCAAGACAAGCTGGCCCCCGCAGAAAATGCGCTGTTGGTCAAATCAGTCAAAACCATCGTTGACCAGGTAGACGCCATGAAGCGTTTGGTCAACGAGTTTCGCGACTATGCCCGTTTGCCCAGCGCTGAACTGGTGCCTTTAGACCTGAATGCCGTGGTTACTGACGTGTTACTGTTGTATGCTACAGACAATGCTGTCGTGCCCATCAAGAGCGACCTGAGCCCCGATTGTCCACAAATTATGGGCGACGCCCAGCAGTTGCGCCAGGTCATCCACAACCTGCTGCAAAATGCGCAAGATGCCTGCGCTACCCGCCTACAAGCTACCAAAGACATCTTTGCTGGCGACAACCATGAGCTGCCAGTAAACGCGCCCGTAGAGGTAAGCATCAGTACCCGCTATAACCCAGACAGCAACCGTGTGCGCCTGCTGGTGCGCGACAGCGGGATCGGTTTTCCAGAGTCTATTTTGCAACGTGCTTTTGAACCCTATGTCACTACGAAGGCCAAGGGCACGGGCTTGGGGCTGGCTGTGGTAAAAAAAATAGCAGATGAGCATAGTGCTCGCATTGACTTATCAAACCGTTACGCTGACGGCTCGGTGAAAACCCCATTGGGCGCTCAAGTTTCTTTGTCCTTTGCTGTGGTTTAATACACACAGTAGCTATTGCGCAACAATTGCGGAATTAGTGGGCACAATACTTAGGACAGGCAAAAGTGGTATGGCAAATATATTGGTAGTGGACGACGAGCTGGGCATACGTGACTTGCTTTCAGAAATCTTGAATGACGAAGGCCACACCGTAGAGATGGCAGAAAACGCCGGACAGGCTCGTGCCGCTCGACAACGCTATTCGCCAGATATTGTTCTGCTGGACATATGGATGCCAGATACTGATGGTGTCACCTTGCTCAAAGAATGGTCTACCTCTGGCATGCTCACCATGCCCGTCATCATGATGAGTGGGCACGCCACCATCGACACGGCAGTTGAAGCTACCAAAATTGGCGCACACTCATTTCTTGAAAAACCCATCACGCTACAAAAGCTGCTCAAGGCTGTGAACGATGCCCTGGCCAAAGCTAGCCGCGCCAAACCGCAGATAGCCGCATCAACCGCTACAAGCCAGGCACTAGACTTGACGGTAGAGGCCGCCATGACAGGGGGGCAATCCCTGCCTGCAGCCCGTGAAGTGGGGCCATTGGCCAGCCAAAGCTTTCAATTGGATAAGCCCTTGCGCGAATCTCGCGACGAGTTTGAAAAAGCCTACTTTGAATTTCACCTGTCCAAAGAAGGCGGCTCCATGACCCGCGTGGCAGAAAAGACGGGCCTGGAGCGTACACACCTGTACCGCAAACTTAAACAACTTGGCGTAGACCTGAGCCGTAGCAAGCGCAGCGAGTGATGCGGTTTTCGTTGGTGACGAAAACCATTAGCGCTCGCCTTTACGTTATAATTTAAGGCTGTCTTGAAACTGCGATGTCGTAGCGATCAAGACAATCAGCTTTAGGCCCGGTAGCTCAGTCGGTAGAGCAGAGGATTGAAAATCCTTGTGTCGGTGGTTCGATTCCGCCCCAGGCCACCAATAATATTGAACTAAATCAACGGGTTACGTTTATCGACGTAACCCGTTTTTGTTTGAAGTATCAACCGAGTCTCAACGCAACTACTGTAGGGTACTTCTATCAATCATTTTCTAAATTGAGTCACTGATACGGAAGCAGTTTTTCTCAATTTCATTTGTAATTTTTCTCTGATTGGTTTGGTTTTTTCTCGTTTTTTGTCATTCTGCGCTGCTTTTCATGATCTCTTCATCCTCTTTCATGCTGTTTGGCAGTTTTTGGTGCAGTGACCCTGGCGAAATCAAAGAACTTGTTTCGCATCAGCACCTCCACCCGCTTGAGGTTGTAGGCCAGGTTTTTCAGTCCCACTTGCACCTTTGCTCTAGCCAAGCCGATGGTTCTGACAAATAAACCTGCCATCTCGTGCTCCATCGCGCCAAAGACGTGTTCGACTTTGGCTCTGATTTTTGATTTTTGCCGGTTGGCCGCCTTTTGCTCTTGGCTCAAAGGTTTACCCCGCATCCCTTTTTCGCAGATGTGGTTGTTGTAGTTGTTTTTTTGGAGTTCGTCCTCACGCGTTTGTGAGCGGTAGGCGCTGTCTGCCCACACACCTTTGTTACCGCCCTGCTTGCTTGCCTCTTGCAAGAGAGCATCGATTTCTTGACTGTCGTGCACTGCCGCGTCCGTGACGCTGTAGGCGGTGATCAGTTTGGTTTGTTTGTCTGCGTTGATGTGGTTCTTGTAGCCGTAGTGGTTTTACCCGCCCTTTTTGTCCAGCGCGCATCTACGTCTTTGTGAGCTGTCTTTGTAGCGCTCCAGTCACTGGGCGTTTTGCCTTCCTTGATCAGAACGTTGTCTTCTTTGCTGTTGCGCTGGATGGGCGCTGGCACGAAGCTGGCATCGATCATTTGACCGCTTTGCAGCTTGACTCCCATGCCCGCAACAGCGCCATCAAACTGCTCAAAGAGCTTACCCACCAGACCATGCGTTTTGAGCGCCTCGCGAAATGCCCATACGGTGCGAGCATCAGGCACGCCAGTGGTGAGTTTGAGACCCAAAAAGCGCATGAAGGATAGGCGGTCTGTGATGCAGTATTCAAGCATTTCATCGGACAGCCCGTACAGCTGCTGCAAGATGAGCATTTTGAACATGAGCACTCGGTCTGTGCTTTTGCGCCCAGCTGCGCTTGCGCTCCTTGGCATCGACTTTCTCTAGCCTGGCACGAAACATTTTCCAGTCGATAGCGGCATTGAGCCATGCAAGCGGTGCCCCGCCCGTCGTGCTTTTGAGTTTATCAAGTCCCGCGTAGCGGATGTCTAGATCGAAGAAGCCAGTTTGCATGTCGCTTGTCCTGTATGCTTTGCCCTTGCATTCAATAACGCCCGTTGCGCTTGCACTGTCGCCGGGTTTTACCCTTTGTGCAGGTATTTATAGAAGCACCCTTTAGAGACCTATATCTGTCACGTCAGACAGCGGAAAATAAAGTACGGCAGGCAATTTTGGTGCTCCTTGCCTTGTAGTCACAACGCGACTACAATAAAGTCTCGGAAAACTATTCAAGGGAAACCACCATGAGCACTGCTGACACCTATGTACGCGCCCGCATTGACACCAATACTAAAGAGCGCGCCGCTGATGCTCTCGAAGCAATGGGACTGACTATCTCGGATGCCATTCGCTTGCTGATGCTGCGCGTAGCTGATGAGCGCCGTTTGCCCTTCGATGTAAAGGTGCCCAGTGCCACCACCCGCAAGGCCATTGCTGAGCTAGAGGCTGGCAAGGGCAAGCGGTTCACCAGTGTCGATAACTTGATGGCAGACTTGCATGCGGACGATTGACCGCGCAACAGACTTTAAACGCGACTACAAGCGTGAGGCGAAGGGGCAACACCGGGCCACGCTCGATAACGATCTAAAGCCTGTTCTAGTGGCGCTGGCGACTGACCAGCCACTTGATGCCAAATACCGCGATCACGACCTGAGCGGCGATTGGGCAGGCTACCGGGAATGCCACATCAAGCCGGATTTGCTGCTGATCTACCGCAAGTCGGATGACGACACGCTCAGACTTGCGCGGCTTGGCTCGCACAGCGAACTTTTCGGCTGAGTCGTCCGGTTGGAGTCCAAAGTAGGAGTGCGTAACGTCAGATAAAGTCTGACACGCCATCGTTAGTGTGCTTTGAATCACAGCTTTTGAAGCGCCCCTTTATACACTGAAGCCAGCGGGTTGAGTTTCACTGCTTCCTGTAGATGCTATGGTGATCTTTGTGTCGGTGGTTCGATTCCGCCCCAGGCCACCAAACAAAAAAGGCTGTCTTGTGACGGCCTTTTTCTATTTGCGATTGCTCAACGATCAGAACTTGTAGCCCGCTTGCAAAGTCAAGCCATTGGGGTTGAGTGTGACGTCGATGTTTTGGCCTGTGCTCAGCGTACCACGGGTCTTGAGAAAGGTTTTGGTGTAGCTGGCATCTACATACCATTTTTCGTTGATGTTGAACGCAGCGCCCAACTGAATGGTGGGTGCCAGTTTGGATTCGAAAGACACGGTCGTGGCTGGGCCACCGGGGTTAGTTATAGCAGTTAGCACCGCTGTGCCACTTGATTTGTAGAACTTGGCATAAGTCAGGCCTGCACCAGCGTATGGACGAAACTGCGCTGCAGCATCCATAAAGCGATACTGGCCAATCAATGTAATGGGTAAGGCCTTGGTTTCAGCAATCGTACCCACCCCGGCAATTGCGCCTGCTCCAGAGATTTTGTGCTTAAAACCGAAACCAAGTGGAAGGTGCACGTTGATGTTGTCCGTGATCATGTAGTTCACAGCACCTGTCAACTGGGTGTTGCTATTCACGTCAACCTGGGTGTTGGCAAGGCTGGGCGCACTCAGGTTGCCACTATCAACTGCGGGTGCCAGTTGGGTAATGCCTGCGGAGACGGAGATAGTGCCCGCTTTTTGGGCAAAGGCCGTATGAGCGAGGCATAAACCACCAGCAAGTGCCAAAAGGGTGAAAGATGTTTTCATGGTGTTTGTCCTTTTAATTTTTTAGAGCCAGCCTGCGCGTGCCAATTGAACGCTGATAGCTTGCGCTATGAGTTGGTGTAAAGCGGGTGCTGGGTGGAAGTTGTCTGAAAAAGCATATGTTTTCCACCAATCTGGCGATGTCTCACCAGTCGGGATGTTGGCCGACATATAGCTGGGGCGGCAAACTGCAACAGTCGGTGCTTCGTTCAGGCTTGCTTGTCCAGTAGTGATGTCAACTCCTCCTGCAACGACGGGGCACGCAGGAGTTTTTACATTCGTCAAACCGAACTGGGCAGGGTTGGCGAATACTTTGCCACCTTCGGTATAGAAGTCGAAAATTTGTGCACTTGTGCCAGCAAACTCTTGAGTCAAAGCAGCGTTATAGGCTTTGGTCCATCCTTGTACGACAGCTTGGAATTTTGCTGCTTGAACAGCACCACCTGGGCCTGCGGTAATGCCCCCCAAAATAGCTTGAAAGCGCGGTGTCAATGTAATGTCACTTGAGTTAACAACTAGCGCCTTGGACACGCCTTTGGCCAGCACGTTAGCCTTCACGGAGTCAGCCAAAGATTTTGCCAAAGCTTGTGCATATGCTCCGCCGGCATTTGCCAGAGTGATCTCTGTGGGCGCTGCACCCACTATAGTGCCTACAGTAGTGGTGGGTAATAAAGTGCTTAAAACACCTATGTACGCTCCAACACCCGCTGCTGTAGTGGCTCCACCAAACGCTCCGGCAATGTCGGCCAGATCGTTGGATCCGCCGTCAACAATGACTGCATCTGTAGCTGCCAAGCTGGTAGCGCCTGCTGCAAGTTGGTAAGTAATGGAAAAAGGAATAGCACTTGACCTAAAAGCGGCTGTGCTATTTGTCAAATTGTTAATCCGACCACCTGCTACTGAGAAATTAGTGCAGCCCGTTGTGGGTACAAAAGCGGCACCTGTAAATTTAAAGAATGGGCATAAATTGGTAACACCGAATGCAGCCGCTATACGCTCTGGAAAAACCATGAATGGACTTGCGCCAGCGTCAGACTGTATGGTAAATTTTTTACTAAAAACGCCACTGTCCATTAAGCTGTCACCAAATACCTTCACGGATGTGACGCTGGTAGATGATGTGGCCGTACCGCCACCACCTCCGCAACCCACCACCAATAATGCCGCACCCAACGCACCTAGCGCGTACTTCCATGTCTTCATTACTACACTCCAGTTGATAAATTGGTAAAAAAGAACGACCGTACTTTTTATATTTCTATATTAGTAGCAAATTGTTTCTGCGGGCAGGGGGTAAATACTGAGCCTACGGGTGGCCAAAATGTAAAAGTAGGCCCTGGTGGTACCGGCGCAACGCAGGTGCGCATTTATGCTGTTTTGAGGTAGCTTACAAATCAGCGTTCGTCGCGCACGGCCCATTCCACCAGTTTGTCCAGCGCGGGCCTGGCAGCGCCAGCACTGGGGTGGTTGATGAGGGCGACGATGCTGTAGCGCTGGCCGTTGACGGCGGTGACATAGCCTGCAACAGCCGCCACGTCGCGCAGGGTGCCTGTTTTAAGCTGGGCGCGGCCTATGGCAACCGACTCTGTGTTGCGCTCTTTCATCCGGGCCACGGTGCCGTCTACACCTGCAATGCTGAGCGAATTGGCAAACACCTCGGCGTGCGGGCTGGCGGCGGCGTGTTGTAGCAAGGCGGTGAGCGCGGTGGCACTGGTGCGTTCGCGGCGCGACAGGCCCGAGCCGTTCTCGATAGTGGGTGCTGGGGCTGCGGGAAGGTTCTTCTTCCACCAGGCAGCCAGCCAGCGTTTGGACGCTTCAAAGCTGCCGCGCTTGCTGATCGTCGTTTGCGCAGACATGGTGAGGAAGACCTGCTGCGCCATCACGTTGTTGGAAAACTTGTTCACGTCGGCAATGATGCTGCCAAGCGGCAGCGACTCGGCGCTGAGCAGGAGCTTGGCCGTGGGCGGTAGGGTGGCTTCACGCACCTGGCCGCTGAGTTTGCCCCCTGCTTCAAGCCACATGGCGTGAATAACGCGCGCTGCGTAGGCGCGCGGCTCGCTATAAGCCACAGGCCAGACCTTTTCGCCACAACTGCCTCCCAGCTTGCCTGCAAAGCTGATCTTGCCGGGTGTGAAAAAGTCGGCGCGTAGCGCACTTTTCCAATCGCCACAGCCCCCTTTGGCCATGGCCAATTCGGTGGGTATGTCTACACCTGCAATCGGCGGTTCGTGCCTGACCAGCACGCGCTGGTTTTCCGGGTCGGGGGTAAAGGTGAAAATGAGGGACTTGAAGTTGACCAGCAATCCGTCGGGTGCGGCGTTGTAGGGGCGCAGCGGTTCGTCGTCAAAATCAGCCGGGTTTTTGTCGGGCACATCAAACACGCTGCGATCCAGAATAATATCGCCCCGCACTTCGCGCACGCCCTTGGCTTGCACCCGGGCAAACAGGTCTTGAATGCGTTCCAGCACCAGTTTGGGGTCGCCACTGCCGCGAATAATGAGGTTACCCTCCAGCACACCAGGGTTGCCGTTTTGGCCCACAAAACCGTCAATGTAAATGCGGTTCTTCCAGGTAAAGTCTGGGCCTAAAGTGTGCAGCGCCGTGTAGGTGGTAATCAGCTTCATCACCGACGCAGGATTGTGGGGTACATCGGCACGCAGGGACAGGCGCGGCGCAACGGTCGTGCCGGTGCCGGTGCCTGTGCTGGTAGCGGATGGCAAGGCAGTTACCAGCACGCTGACGGCATCTTGCGTCACCCCCGCGCGAGCCAGGGCGGCGGCGACATCGGGTGGCAAGATGTTGTCTGCCAGTGCCGTGGTTACAAAAAAACTGCCAAAAACTGCCAACGTCAGCGTCAATATTGCGCGAGCAGCTATTAAATTAATAGTGTGCATAAGTTAATATTATCGCAGACGCACGTTGTACGCGTGTGACACTGCGGGCAGGCAATTTCGCGTAGCATGGCAGCATGAATGTCTGGAAAAAACCGATCAGCGTGGCTGAACTCACCCGCATCCACGTGGGCACCGCCGTAGACCACTTGGGCATGGAATTTTTGGAAGTTGGCGACGACTTTATCAAGGCCCGCATTCCGGTAGACGCACGCACCCGCCAGCCCTATGGCCTGCTGCACGGCGGCGTGAGCGTGGTGCTGGCCGAAACCCTGGGTAGCTGCGGCGCGGCCTACGCCAGCCCCGAGGGCACCCGCGCTGTGGGCCTGGACATCAACGCCAACCACTTGCGCGGTGCCACCAGCGGCTGGGTAACGGGCATTACCCGCCCGGTGCATATGGGCCGCAGCACGCAGGTGTGGCAAATTGACTTGTTTGACGACGCTGGCAAGCAAACCTGCGCGAGCCGCATCACCATGGCGGTGTTGACGGACAAAACTTCGAGTTGACAGCAGTAGCTAAAGCGGTGCTCTTGTGAATCTGGGCGTGGTCTTATGTTGCTCTTGTACGCAAGGGTGAGTGTTTTAAGCGCGTAGTTTTTGCTTTTGTACGCAGGGTGAGCGTATGCACTTGCCCCTCATGTAGGAGTACCTAAAATCGAGTCGATATCATACGCTCACCCTGCGGCGATGGTGGTGGACGCACAGAACAGTAGCGGCCTCTGAGTTTGCGGTATTCAACCGTTGCGCGCCAACCATTTCAAGGTTTGGCTAGGTGTTTGTGAACCCGACGATTTCAGGTACTCCTGCATGAGGAGTGGTCGCAAACACCTAGCCAAACCCGTACAAAAAGCCAGTGCTGAGTACAGGCTATTGCAACGCGTAACTCACCACCACGCCAGCAAACAGCGTAAATCCCAGCCAATGGTTAGCCCGAAAAGCCTTAAAGCAACCGTCGCACGAACGGGTGCGGATGAGTCTATAGTGCCAAAATACTTGCATCAAAGCAATGATGAATACTATGAAAATAATAGCTGCTTGCGCATATTCCACGCTGGAAATCAGCCAAATAGACAGGTAAATAGCATAAAACACCATCACAGCAGCCACGTCAAAACGCCCCAGCGTCAGGGCCGACGTTTTCATGCCAATCTTGATGTCGTCGTCCCTGTCAACCATGGCGTATTCCGTGTCGTAAGCCAGCACCCAAAACAAGTTGCCCAATAGCAAAACCCAGGCAATCGCAGGCACGCGCGACTGCACGGCTGCAAACGCCATGGGAATGCCAAAGCTGAAAGCCACGCCCAGCACGGCTTGCGGCATGGAGACCACGCGCTTGGCGTAGGGGTAGGCAATAGCAATGGCCAAAGCCGCAAATGAGTAAAGCACGGCGGTGCGGTTGGTCGTCAGCACCAGTGCAAACGCCGCCAAGGCCAGCACCGCACCTACCGCCAGTGCCTCGCGCGACGACACTTTGCCACTGGTCACGGGGCGCTGCGCGGTGCGTTTGACGTGCTTGTCAAATTCGCGGTCGGCCACGTCGTTCACGCAGCAGCCCGCGCTGCGCATGAGGATGGTGCCCAAGGTAAAAACAATCAGCAAATGCCAGCCCGGCCAGCCGTGTGACGCAATCCACAGTGCAGACAGGGTCGGCCACAGTAGCAGCAGCCAGCCTGCGGGGCGGCTGAAGCGGATCAGGTCAAGATACAGCGAAAGGCGGTGCATGCGTTTGGCAAACTCAGCGGGCCAGCAAGCAGGGCTGGTGCGGCCGCGCCATGGTGCGTGGCCTCGCCAGAACAGGTTGCAGCGTAGATGCAGTCGCTATAAAAATAATAGCTGTTCGCGCATATTCCACGCTGGCATTGGGCATATTTGGCAGGTAAATCCGTCTTAGAACGGAATATCGTCGTCCATGTCGTCAAAACCGCTGCCAGGCTTGGCCGCTGCTGGTGCAGGGCGCGATGCAGGTGCTGCGGGGCGCGACGCGGGTGCGGGTGGGCGGCTATAGCTACCACCACCGCCACCGCCTTCATCACCATTGGGCCCGCCAGCGCCCTGGCGGCCACCGAGCAGTTGCATTTCGGTGGCTACGATGTCGCAGGTGTTTTGCTCGTGGCCGTCTTTGTTGGTAAATTTGCCGTACTTCAAGCGGCCTTCGATGTAGACCGGGTTGCCTTTTTTCAAGTATTCGCCTGCGATTTCGGCCAGGCGGTCAAAGAAGGTGACGCGGTGCCATTCGGTGGTTTCGATGTTTTCGCCGCTGGTTTTGTCTTTGCGGCGTGTGGTAGTGGCAATACTCACGTTGGCCACGGCCTGGCCGCTGGGCAGGTAGCGAATTTCGGGGTCGCGCCCGCAGTTGCCCATAAGAATAACTTTGTTAACGGATGCCATGGTGTGTGTCCTTGTCTGATGTAACTATTGAAAAATAAAATGGCGCAAGAAAGAGTTTACCTGTTTGCCGCTGCCGTTTGAAGTGCAGCTTTGGCCGGTGCGCGCATGCCCCAGGCCAGCACCAACCACAGCGCCGTGGCCGCTGCGCAGACCGCAAATAAACCCTGCGCCCCCCAGCTTTTAGCTAGCCAGCCGCCCAGCGCGCCACCTGCAAAAAAGCCCAGCGACTGCAAGGTGTTGTACACCCCCAAAGCCGCGCCGCGTACCTCGGGCGGCGCAATGCGGGTGACCATGCTGGGCTGGCTGGCTTCCAGCACGTTGAAGCCGCAGAAAAACACAAAAAGCAAAAAACCCAAGAAATACTTCACCCAGCCAAGGCCTGGGCCTATATCGCCCGCCCACATGCCTGCAGTTGACAGCCCATTCGATGCCATCCCCAGACCTAGCTGCACCAAGCCTATCAACCCAATGCTGGCCAAAAATACCGCACGCAGGTAGCCTTTGCGCTCCAGTGGAAACAGCGTGGCTCCCATTACCACAAAAGACGCCAGCACCGCCGGTAAATACACCGCCCAGTGCTGCTCTTTGGCCAGCCCGGCCTGCACCAGCATGGCGGGCACGGCCACCCACATGGCCAGTTGCACGGCATGCAAAATAAACACGCCAGCGTTTAGCCGCAGCAAGCCGGGGTGGGCCAACACGGTCGCCAAACCACCGCGCCCCACCAGCACTGCGGGTGGCTGCGGGGGAGTAAACCACAGCACAATACCAATGCCAACAAGCGCCAAAGCGCCAGTGAGCGCAAACAAACCACCGAGGCCAATCGCTGCAGCCAAAGGCGGTGCCACCACCAGGGACAGCGCAAACACCAGTCCAATGCTGGCACCCACCATCGCCATGGCCTTGGTGCGCACAGCGTCGCGCGTCAGGTCGGCCAGCAAGGCAGTCACAGCGGCTGACACCGCGCCCGCACCCTGCAAAGCCCGCCCGGCCAAAAGCCAGGGCAGCGTAGGTGCGGACGCTGCCACAAAACTGCCTGCCGCAAAAATCAGCAAACCCATGACGATGACCCGCTTGCGGCCATATTTGTCAGACGCCATGCCAAACGGAATTTGCAACAGTCCTTGCGTCAAACCATAGATGCCCATGGCTAGGCCAATCAGCGCTGGGTCGTCCCCGCCGGGGTATTTGCGCGCCTCAAGTGCAAACACAGGCAGCACCAAAAAAAGGCCCAGCATGCGCAGCGCAAAAATCAGCGCCAGCGAGGCACTGGCGCGGCGCTCAAGGGGGAGCATGGTGGTGGGTGGATTGGGTGATGACACGGGGGGCAGCTAGCTGGTAGAACGGAGTATTGTCGCTGATGGACATCGCTTTGTGATCTTGCTTGGGTCATGTTGGGATGGTTTGGCGGATCTTGCACGCTTTTGTTCTTGTACGCTGGGTGAGCGTATGCTCTTGCCCCTCATGTAGGAGTACCTAAAATCGGGTCAACATCATACGCTCACCCAGCGGCGATGGTGGTGGGCGTTCCGACGGTCACGCTCTCCCAGCCAGCGACCAACCTATGCGCAGACCCGCAGAGCAACAGGCCAATTGCCCAAACCAACCGCTTCGGGCTATCATGTCAGGTTACTCTGGAAAAGAAGCACTGTGAATTCTCCCACTGACGGCAAATACCTGGGCCAACTGGTCAACCCGCTCATCAGCATTCGCGGCGCGCGTACCCACAACCTGAAAAACATCGACCTGGATATTCCGCGCAACCAGCTCGTGGTAATCACGGGGCTGTCGGGTTCTGGCAAGTCGTCCCTAGCGTTTGACACACTGTACGCCGAGGGGCAAAGACGCTATGTAGAAAGCCTCTCGACCTACGCCCGCCAGTTTTTGCAACTGATGGACAAACCCGATGTGGATGTGATTGAAGGCCTAAGCCCCGCCATTTCCATCGAGCAAAAAGCCACCAGCCACAACCCGCGTTCCACGGTGGGCACCGTGACCGAGATCCACGATTACCTGCGCCTGCTGTTCGCTAGAGCAGGCACGCCGCACTGCCCGGACCACAACGTGCCGCTGCAATCGCAAACGGTGTCGCAAATGGTCGATGCGGTGCTGGTGTTGCCCGAAGACACCAAGCTGATGATCCTCGCGCCCATAGCGCGCGAGAAAAAAGGTGAATTTGTAGACGTATTTGAAGACATGCAATCGCAAGGCTATGTGCGTTTTCGCATTGGGCGCGGAGCAGACGCCCTGCTGTTTGACTTTGACGACTTGCCCAAACTAAAGAAGACAGAAAAGCACGACATTGACGTGGTGGTGGACCGCCTCAAAGTCAAACCCGAAATGAAACAGCGCTTGGCTGAAAGCTTTGAAGCGGCTTTGCGGCTTGCCGACGGCCGCGCACTGGCCGTGGAAATGGACACGCACGTTGAGCATGTGTTCAACGCCAA
The DNA here is from genome assembly GCA_043774625.1 of Polaromonas sp. GTDB lineage: Bacteria > Pseudomonadota > Gammaproteobacteria > Burkholderiales > Burkholderiaceae_C > JAAFIP01. The sequence continues at coordinate 29,328 of JAYVTG010000144.1, forward strand.
ATTCGCCTGTCCCATCTGCAATTATTCGATCGCCGAGCTGGAGCCGCGCCTGTTCTCCTTCAATTCCCCCGTTGGCGCTTGCCCCACCTGCGACGGCTTGGGTCATATGGAATTTTTTGACCCGGCGCGCGTGGTCGCCTTTCCTACACTTTCGCTTGCAAGTGGCGCGGTGAAGGGCTGGGACAGGCGCAACGGTTATTACTTCAGCATGCTCGAATCGGTGACCAAACATTACAAAGCTGATATTGAGAAGCCATTTGAAGAACTGCCCGAGGTCGTGCAGCAAACCATTCTGAACGGCAGTGGCGACGAAGACATCAAGTTCAGCTACACCATGGAATCGGGCGGTTCAGCAGGTAAAAAGCTCAACAAAAAACACCCGTTTGAAGGCATCATGCCCAATATGCAGCGGCGTTACTTGGAGACGGATTCGAGCATCGTGCGCGAAGACCTGGCGCGTTACCGCAGCGTGCAGCCCTGCACTGAATGCATGGGCACACGATTGCGCCGCGAAGCGCGCCATGTGCGCCTGGGCACGGGCGACGAGTCTAAAACCTTGTCGCAATTGAGTGGCGCTACTTTGCGCGAAAGTTTGCGCTATTTCAGCACGCTTAAACTGGAAGGTGCCAAGGGCGAAATTGCCGACAAGGTCATCAAAGAAATCGCTGCGCGATTGAAGTTTTTGAACGACGTAGGCCTGAATTATTTAAGCCTGAACCGCAGCGCCGAAACATTGAGCGGCGGCGAATCACAGCGCATCCGTCTCGCATCGCAAATCGGCAGCGGCTTGACCGGCGTGATGTACGTGCTGGACGAACCCAGCATTGGCCTGCACCAGCGCGACAACGACCGGTTGATCGACACGCTGAAACACCTGCGCAACATTGGCAACAGCGTGCTGGTGGTGGAGCATGACGAAGACATGATCCGCGCTGCCGACCATGTGATTGATTTAGGCCCCGGCGCAGGCGTGCACGGTGGCCGTGTGCTGGCGCAAGGCACGCCACTAGAGGTGCAAGCCAATGCTGCGTCCCTCACCGGCCAGTACATGAATGGCACCCGAAAAATTGCGGTGCCCACCAAACGCCACCAGTGGATGCCCACCGTCAAGCCCTTGGTAGCGCCCGTAAAAAAAGCGGCGTCCAAACACGACAAAGCACCCAGCCGCCAGGCCCTGGCCTGGGCACAGCGCAATGAACACCACCTGGCCACTCAAGGCGACCTGCAAGCGCTACGGGTTATCAACGCCACGGGCAATAATCTGAAAGGCGTGAACGTGGAGTTCCCCGTCGGGCTGATGACCTGCGTGACTGGCGTCAGCGGTTCGGGTAAATCAACGCTGGTCAATGACACGCTGTACACCGCAGTCGCGCGCTCCCTCTACCGCGCGCACGACGAACCCGCCGCGCACGAGGCCATCGAAGGCATCGAGCATTTTGACAAAGTCATTAACGTAGACCAGTCCCCCATTGGCCGCACGCCGCGCAGCAACCCCGCCACCTACACGGGGCTGTTTACCCCTATTCGTGAGCTGCTGGCCGAAGTGCCGGTGGCCCGCGAGCGCGGCTACGGCCCTGGCCGCTTCAGCTTTAACGTAGCCGGTGGCCGCTGCGAGGCCTGCCAGGGCGACGGCATGGTGAAAGTAGAAATGCACTTTTTGCCCGACGTGTACGTGCCCTGCGACGTGTGCAAGGGTGCGCGCTACAACCGCGAAACGCTGGAGGTGCTGTACAAAGGCAAAAACATCCACGCCATTTTGGGCATGACTGTAGAAGCCGCCTTTGACTTTTTCAAAGCCGTGCCCACGATAGCCCGCAAACTGCAAACCCTGCTGGACGTGGGCCTCTCGTACATCAAACTGGGCCAAGCCGCGACGACACTGAGCGGTGGCGAAGCCCAGCGCGTCAAACTGGCCCTGGAACTGAGCAAACGCGACACAGGCCGCACGCTGTACATTCTGGATGAACCCACCACCGGCCTGCACTTTGCTGACATCGAATTGCTCTTAAAAGTGCTGCACCAGTTGCGCGACGCAGGCAATACCATCGTCATCATCGAACACAACCTGGACGTCATCAAAACCGCCGACTGGATCATCGACGTAGGCCCCGAAGGCGGCGACGGTGGCGGCACCATCGTGGCGATGGGCACACCAGAAGATGTGGCAGCGAATGAGGCTAGCCATACGGGGCGGTATTTGAAGAGATTGTTGTAACGACCCGAAAGCGCATTACACATGCAACTGCAGAACAAGCCCTGGACATACTGTGGGCGCACAGGTTTGATTCGGCCATACGGTTGTTGGGCGGCTTGTTACTGTTAGCCATTAATTCAAACAAGTTGTATCACGTGATGCTGTCTATACTGTCAGCATCACTTCAAACTGATGCAAATTCTTCAACTACATCTGCAAAGGATATCGCATGAAACACTCTCGACCCGTTCTCATCGCCATGGCATTTTTCGCGTTGGCCTGCTTCACCGTCTTGGGTAGCGGCTGCGCCGTCACGCGGGGCCAGGAAAGCACGGGTGCTTATATTGACGATGCGGCCATCACCGCCAGAATCAAGGCTAAATTTGTGGACGATAAAACTGTCGCTGCTACCGCCATCAGTGTGGAAACGCTCAAGGGCGTGGTGCAGCTTTCGGGCTTTGCCAAGTCAGCCGCAGAAAAAACCCAGGCTGAAAGCCTGGCCCGTTCGACCAGCAATGTGAAGAGTGTGCGCAACGATATCGTCGTGCGCCCCTAAGCGGGCGACGCGCTTACAGGCCTGTCAAGACATGTACCGCCACAGAGAAGGTAATGAAAGCCAGGGCTGTTGACACCAGGATAATGCGTGCAATGCGGCCGTTATTTGCACCAAACTTTTCTGCCAGCAACGACACGTTGGATGCGCTGGGCAAGGCCGCTACCAAAGTGATGACCGTGAGGTTGAATTTGTCAAGAGGCACGCCCAGCGATATGGCCGCAGTGCCCACCAGTAGCACCAACAGAGGGTGTAGCAGCAGTTTCTTCATGGCCACGGGTACATAGTCCACCAGCGGCGTACTGTCGGTACTGGTCATCTGGCTGCGGGCCAACACTGCGCCTATGGTGAACAACGCCACGGGAGAAGCAGCATCGGCCAGCATGCCGATGGTTTGCTTGGCAGGGTTGATTGGCTCAATTCCAAAGTATGAGGAGAAGGCACCCGCCAAAATAGCCCAGGGCATGGGGTTGGATGCAACACCTTTGAGGGCATTCTTGACCGCAAAGCGAACACCGGCGGTGTCTGCCGCGTCCAGGCGCGACAACGCAATGCACAGCGAACTGGTAATGACCAAATCCACCACAATGGTCACAATCGCTGGCCCCGCAGCTTGCGCGCCCAGCAAGGCGACCAGCAGCGGCACTCCCATAAAGCCAGTGTTTGGAAAAGCCGCGACCAGTGACCCAAAGGCTGCATTGTTCCAGTCAATGCGTTGGCTCAGTGTCACGGCGGTAGTAAACGCCACCATGATCAACGCGCACAGCAGATAGACAAAGAACACCGCCGGGTCGAGCAACTGCGCAATGGGCGTGGTGGAGCCAAAACGGTACAACATACAGGGCAGGGCAAAGTACAGCACAAACGTACTCAGCCCTGCTATAGCTGCTTGCGGTAAAAACTGCTTGCGCACGGCAATATAACCGCACAGAACCAGTGCGAAGAATGGGAAGGTAATGAGCAGGATTTGCAGCATGTGGAATTTGCCTGCCTATTCTCTCCAAATTTCTACGTTGCTGGCAAAGAATTCTTGGCAGAAGGCTGACGGGCTGCACTTGACCGGTATCATTCCTCGCTGATGTTCTCTCTTGTGCTTTTTTTATACGCTTGCCCATGTCATCCCCCGGTCCCGGTTTGAACCCTGCCCAGCAAGAGGCAGTCAATTATTTGCAGGGGCCATGCCTCGTGTTGGCGGGGGCCGGCTCGGGCAAGACGCGGGTGATCACGCACAAGATTGGCCGCCTGATTACCGCGGGTGCAGAGCCGGGCAAGATTGCCGCCATTACCTTTACCAACAAGGCTGCTGCCGAAATGCGCGAGCGAGCCAAGAGCTTGCTACAAGATGCCAATGGGCGCGCGGGTGCCAAGCAGGCCAAGGAGGTGGTGATTTGCACCTTCCACGCGCTGGGCGTGCGCATGCTGCGCGAGGGCGGGACCGAGATTGGGCTGAAACCGCAATTTTCCATTTTGGACAGCGACGATGTGCTGTCGATGTTGAAAGACGCCGGTGGCAGTACCGACAATGCAGCGGCCAGGCAGTGGCAGTGGGCGATTAGCGCATGGAAAAACGCAGGGTCGAATGCCGAAATGGCTTTGGCCCAAGCCAAGGACGACAACGAGCGTATCACTGCCACCATCATGGGCCGGTATGAAGAGCGTTTGCAGGCGTATCAGGCGGTGGATTTTGATGATTTGATTGGCTTGCCCCTCAAGCTGCTGCAAAAATCAGAGCAAGTGGCGCAGCACTGGCAGGGTCGTTTCTCGCACATACTGGTAGACGAATACCAGGACACGAATGCCACGCAGTATGAATTACTCAAGCTCTTAATCGGCCCGCGCGCCCGCATGACCTGTGTGGGCGACGACGACCAGTCCATCTACGGCTGGCGCGGCGCCACGCTGGACAACCTGCGCAAACTGCCGATTGATTTTCCGCAGCTCAAGGTCATCAAGCTGGAGCAAAACTACCGCAGCACAGGCGCCATTTTGCGCGCCGCCAATAACGTCATTGGCCCCAACCCGAAACTGTTTCCCAAAACCCTGTGGAGCGACTTGGGAGAAGGCGAGCCGGTGCGCGTGGTAGACGCAGACAACGAAGAGCACGAAGCAGAGCGCATGGTGGCGCGCATTCAAAGCTTGCGAACGGGCGAGCTGACGACTGTATCGGAAGGCGCACGCGGCGCGCCTGGAAAACAATACAAAGAATACGAACACTTTGCCATTTTGTACCGCGCCAATCACCAGGCGCGGGTGATTGAGCAAGCTATGCGCAAGGCAAATATTCCGTACAAGGTGAGTGGCGGCACCAGCTTTTTTGACCGAGCAGAAATTAAAGACCTGTGCGGTTGGCTGCGCCTGATTACCAACAACAACGATGACCCTGCCTTCTTGCGCGCCGTGACATCGCCTAAACGGGGTATTGGTCACACGACCTTGCAGCAGTTGGGCACGTTTGCCTCGCAATACAAGCTGAGTTTGTTTGAGGCGCTGTTCTCCAATTCCCTTTTCAGTGTGATCAGCAGCCGCACCATAGGCGGGCTGCACGAATTTGGCCGTTATGTGAACGACATGGAATACCGTGCCCGCCAAACGCAAGGCGCGGAGGCTGCGGGACTATTTTTAAGCGACTGGCTCAAAGACATTGGCTATGAAAAGCATTTGTATGAAGGCGAAGACAACGAAAAACTCGCTGCGTCGCGCTGGACGAATGTGCAAGAGTTTTGCCAATGGATGGCCAAGCGCTGCGGCGGTGAGATTGAAGATGCCGGTGGCGTGACGATGGCCACCGAGACCAAGACCATGCTGGAAGTCATTCAAACCATCTCGCTGCTATCGACCATCAATCAAAACGAAAAAGAACAAAACGTCGTGACGCTTTCTACGCTGCACGCGGCCAAGGGCCTGGAGTGGCCGCACGTCATTATGGTGGGTGTGAGCGAGGGCATGCTGCCTTTTAAACTGGGTGAGCAGGCGGCAGAGTCCATCGAGGCGACCGATGCAAAAGCTGCGGCCTTTGAGGGTATTGCAGCGAGACTGCAAGAAGAGCGCCGCCTGATGTACGTGGGCATTACCCGCGCGCAGCGTACGCTGGCGGTGAGCTGGCCGCGCAAAAAGAAAAAAGGCCGCGACATCGTGGCCGCAGCACCCAGCCGCTTTATTGCCGAGATGGCGCTGGACGCGAACACCGTGCGCGAAGATCCGCGAGAAAAGCTCAGGGCGCTGCGTGCGGAGTTTGCCGCCAAGTCTGCGGTAGCTGCCGCGGCAGCCAAGGCACTTGCATGAAGGCCGTGCAGTGCGTGAGCTATGCACTAGGCAGAGTTTTTTCAAGCAGCGACTTGCTACTATTTGCGTAGCAGCCTGCACGCACGCCAAACGAAGAAACAAAAAAAGAGCCCGCCAACCTTTCGGTATAACGGGCTCAAATCCAAAGGAGACTCTTTGGTTAACCTTAAGGAGAACTCTTATGCACGGTGCTACACCCAGGTTTGACGCGCAGCACCGAAACTATCAACGGTTGTAGGCTGTTTCGCCGTGTGAGGTGATGTCCAGGCCTTCGCGCTCGTCTTCTTCAGGCACGCGCAAACCAATCACCAAGTCCACCAGCTTGAAGGCCACTATAGACACCACACCAGACCAGACGATGGTGAGCATCACGGCCTTGAACTGAATCCACACCTGGCTGGAAATGCTGTACTCGGCAGGCGTCATCATGGTGGCCGTTACCCAGTCATTCATGGCGCTTGGGCCACCCAGCGATGGGGAAGCAAACACACCGGTCAACAACGCACCCAAAATGCCGCCCACGCCGTGCACGCCAAACACGTCCAGCGTGTCGTCTGCGCCCAGCATCTTCTTGAGGCCGTTGACACCCCACAGGCACAGGAAGCCTGCTGCGACACCGATCACCAGGGCACCGCCAACACCGACGTTACCGGCTGCCGGCGTGATAGCCACCAAACCTGCGACCGCACCCGACGCAGCACCCAGCATGGACGCCTTGCCTTTGTGCAGTGCTTCACCCACGCTCCAGGCGAGTACGGCGGCGGCAGTAGCCACAAAGGTGTTGATGAAGGCCAATGCCGCAAAGCCGTTTGCTTCCAGAGCAGAACCTGCGTTAAAGCCAAACCAGCCCACCCATAGCAAGGCAGCGCCCACCATGGTTAGTGTGAGGCTGTGAGGTGCCATGGCCTCTTTGCCGTAACCAATGCGCTTACCAATCATGAAGGCGCCGACCAAGCCTGCCATCGCAGCGTTGATGTGCACGACCGTGCCGCCTGCAAAGTCCAGCGCGCCCCACTGCCACACCATACCGGCAGTTGCGTTGACTTTTTCCACCACGTCTTTGCTGGTGTAGGCATCTGGGCCTGCCCAGAACCACACCATGTGGGCGATAGGCAGGTAGCTGAAGGTGAACCACAGCACCATGAACATCAGCACCGCTGCAAACTTGATACGCTCGGCAAATGCACCGACGATCAGGCAGCAGGTAATGCCTGCAAAGGTAGCCTGAAAGGCTGCAAACACGATTTCAGGAATCACCACGCCCTTGCTGAAGGTAGCAGCGTTAGAAAAGGTTCCTGCAACGTTGTCCCAAATACCTTTCATCATCAAACGGTCGGTACCGCCAATGAACTTATTGCCTTCAGTAAACGCAAAGCTGTAGCCATAGATGACCCATAGCACGACGATGAGCGAGAAGGTCACCATGACTTGCATCAGCACCGACAGCATGTTTTTGCTGCGCACCAAACCACCGTAGAACAAAGCCAAACCGGGCACCGTCATCAAGATTACCAGTAGCGTGGCTACCATCATCCAGGCGGTGTCGCCTTTGTTGGGCACAGGTGCGGGTGCTGATGCGGCGGCAGCAGGAGCAGTTGCAGGAGCAGCGGTGGCAGCAGCGGCAGACGACGCAGCAGGAGCCGCAGCTTCGGCGGCCTTGGCAGGTTCAGCCGCAGTTGCAGTAGTAACCGTAGCGGCGGGGGCTTGTGCCAGTACGGCGCTGGTGCCAGCCCACAACCCGAAGGCGATGGCCAAAGTGGCAATTATTTTTCTCATTTTTTCAGTCCTCTTTATTGTGAATTACAGTGCTTCTTTGCCGGTTTCGCCGGTACGAATACGCACGACTTGCTCCAGGTCGTACACAAAAATCTTGCCGTCACCGATCTTGCCGGTACGGGCTGCGCCTTCAACCGCTTCGATCACGCGCTCCACCAGGTCGTCCGACACGGCTGCTTCAATTTTGACTTTAGGCAAAAAGTCAACTACATACTCTGCGCCACGGTACAGCTCGGTATGGCCTTTTTGGCGCCCAAAGCCCTTGACTTCGGTCACCGTGATGCCTTGTACGCCCATGCCCGACAGTGCTTCACGCACTTCGTCCAGCTTGAACGGTTTGATGATGGCGGTAACAAGTTTCATAAATGTTCCTCAATGTTGTAAATATGCAATGCAAAAACCAGCATTTGTTAAAAGCACAGTCTGTGCCACTTTGAAAACTCAAATAACTGTATTAAAATACAGTTATTTTCAAGCGGCATAAAACTTTAGCACCCGGCCAGTAACCGGAAAGCGAAAGTAACAGCGGGGCTGTTTTTATGCACCGAAATGTTATGCACCAAAATAGGGAATAAATCATGTCAGGCTTTGCTTTGGTGCATTCACGTGCATTACTAGGTTTGCAGGCTGCTGCTGTGCAGGTTGAGGTGCATTTGGCCAACGGTCTGCCCAATTTCACCTTGGTGGGCCTGGCCGACACCGAGGTAAAAGAGGCGCGTGAGCGGGTGCGTTCTGCCATAGCTAATGCGGGGCTGGAGTTTCCGCACAACAAGCGCATCACGGTCAACCTGGCACCCGCTGACTTGCCCAAAGATTCTGGCCGCTTTGACTTGCCCATCGCCCTGGGCATTTTGGCAGCCAGCGGCCAGGTAGATGCCGCACGCCTGAACGGCTATGAATTCGCTGGCGAATTGTCACTGTCTGGCGAGCTGCGGCCTGTGCGGGGCGCTTTGGCCATGGCACTGGCTACGGTTTGCATGGCTGGCCACAACAGCAGCGCAACAGCAAAGCCATGCCCCGTTCCGCGTTTGGTATTGCCAGAGGCCAGCGCGCAAGAAGCAGCCCTGGTGCCCGACGCGCACGTGTATGCAGTCAAACATTTGCTGGACGTGGTGAACCAGTTTGCACCCGTTCCCAAACCCGATTTGACAGAAAAATTGCCCGATGCCAGCGTAGATAGTGCGCAAGCAGCTACTGAAATAATAGCAAATGATGTGCAAAACCAGACACAAACGATGACGACCAGCGCCGTGCCGCAGGCAAACCCAGACGCCTGGGTACGCGTCATGGGCCGCCCGCTTAGCGTGCGCAGGCAGTACCCGGACTTGTCGGACGTGAAAGGCCAAAGCGCACCAAAACGGGCGCTGGAGATAGCCGCTGCGGGGGGGCACAGCATACTGATGGTGGGGCCACCGGGGGCAGGCAAGTCGATGCTGGCACAGCGTTTTGCCGGGCTTTTGCCGCCGATGGACACCGAACAAGCCCTGCAATCGGCGGCGGTGCTCAGTCTGGCGGGCCGCTTCAAACCTGAACAATGGGCCCAACGCGTAACGCAAAACCCGCACCACACGGCAAGCGCGGTGGCTTTGGTGGGGGGTGGATCGCCGCCCAGGCCGGGTGAAATATCGCTGGCGCACGAGGGGGTGCTTTTTCTGGACGAGCTACCCGAGTTCCCCCGAGCAGCCCTGGAGGCTTTGCGCGAGCCGCTGGAGAGCGGCACGATCAGCATCGCGCGGGCGGCGCGGCGTGCGGAGTTTCCCGCACGCTTTCAGTTGATTGCGGCCATGAACCCCTGCCCCTGCGGTTACTTGGGTTCTCGTTTAAAGGCCTGCCGCTGTACGCCTGACCAGGTGCTGCGTTACCAAGGCAAATTGTCGGGGCCTTTGCTGGACCGTATCGACCTGCACGTAGAGGTAAGCGCCTTGCCCAGCGACGAACTGTTGCAGGCCAGCGTGGGCGAGTCCAGCGAAGCGGTGGCAACCCGCGTACACGCAGCGCGTCAGCGCAGCACCGCACGCCAAAACAAAAATAACCAGTTGCTGCAAGGCCAGGAAATCGACGAGCACTGCATGCTGGACGATGCCACGCGCAAGTTTCTCAACACCGCCGCCACGCGCTTGGGCTGGTCGGGTCGCTCAACACACCGCGCCTTGAAGGTTGCGCGCACCATCGCCGATCTGGCGGGTGCCCGCAGCGTGCAACTGACCCATGTGGCCGAGGCGATGCAATACAGGCGTGCCTTGAAAAGCGCCTAGCGTACGCAACACCGCTTGCCACGCATGCTGAAAATGGCGTGAACAAGACCTGTTCTGGCCCTGATCTGGCCCTGTTCCGGTCTATTGAACCTGGGGAGCCAGTTGCTGCGCCAAGGCGATGTACTGCGTGACAGGCACTTCCTCGGCGCGCCGCTGCAAATCAAACGTGCCTGTAAAGCCGCGTGCCTGCAACCACACCCCCAAGCTGTGGCGCAGCAATTTTCGGCGCATGCTAAAAGCCACTTTGACCAGTTCTTCCAACACCGCAAAGTCAAGCGCTGCAGGCTGTGCGCGCGGCAGCATGCGCACCACGGCGCTCATCACGCGAGGGGGCGGGTCAAAAGATTCGGGGGGCACGTCCAGCACGTTTTCCATCTCATAGCGCCATTGCAGCATCACGCTCAAGCGGCCATAGTCTGGCGTGCTGGGCTTAGCCACCATGCGGTCAATGACTTCTTTTTGCAGCATAAAGTGCTGGTCTTGCACCAGATGGGCAAAGCCCAGCAAGTGGAACAAGATAGGCGTGGAAATGTTGTAAGGCAAGTTGCCCACGATACGCATGGTCCCGCTCGGGGTGGTTGGCGCAGACGTTGGCGGTGCATCCAAAGAAGCGGTGCTTGCTATTATTTTGCTAGCTGCCCGCGCAGTATCCACGCTGGCAAAGTCTACATTCAATACATCAGACTCAATTACGTACAGCTGGGGATGGCTGCGCAGTTTGGCTGCCAGGTCGCGGTCCAGTTCTATCACCGTGAGCCGCCCCAGGCGCTCTACCAAAGGTTGGGTCATGGCACCCAGGCCAGGGCCAATTTCTACCATGAAGTCTTGTGGCCTGGGAGCAATCGCATCCACAATGGCAGCGATCACGTGGCCGTCAGCCAGAAAATGCTGGCCGAAGCGTTTTCGCGGAATGTGTTTCACAAGGGCAGTTGCCGAAAGCGGTATGTGCGGTAAGAGAACGCGTTAACGCGGTGGCTCGCGCATTTCCACATAGGCGCGGGCGCGCACCTCTTGGGCCCAGCTCACATAGGCTTCTTGCGATTTTTTCTCACGCAAAATGCCACGCGCTACCTCGCGCTGCTCACGCTCACTCAGCGCGCTGTTGCGCCGCTCCACCAACTGGATCAAATGCACACCAAAGCGGCTGACCAGGGGTTGTGACACCTCACCCGGAGCCAGACTGTTCATGACTTCTTCAAACTCGGGCACAAACTGCCCGGGGTTAGCCCAGCCCAGGTCGCCGCCTTCTTTGGCTGAGCCGTCTTGCGAATTTTCTTTGGCAGCGGCAGCAAAATCCACTTGTTTGGCGGCAATGCGACGGCGCAGCTCGGTGAGGCGTTCACGTGCGCCAGTCTCGCTCATTTGCCCGCCCACGCGCAGCAAAATATGGCGAGCACGGCTTTGGGTGACCGTGGCAGGTGCCAAGCTGGTTTGTTTTTTCTCGATGACTTTAAGCACATGAAAACCTGCGTCAGAGCGCACAGGCCCTGCAATACCACCCGTGCGCAGAGTTTGTGTTGCCTCTACAAACAAGGTGGGATAGCGATCCGCCGGGCGCATGCCTAACTGGCCGCCATTGCTGCTGTCTGGGGCGTCAGAAAATTCCTTGACCAAACCAGAAAAATCTTCACCACTGCGGGCGCGCTGGGCGGCGCGTGTGGCGCGGTTTTGCAGAGCCTGAACTTGGGCGGCATTGGCGGCTTCTGGAACCACCACCAGTATCTGCGCCAGATTGATCTCGATACTGCTGGCGTCCGGGCCGTCTTGTTGCTCACGAATGAAGCTGCTCAGTTCCTGGTCGGTGATGGTAATGCGCGCCTCCACTTCGCGTTCACGCACGCGGGTCAGCAACAACTCGTCGCGCAAGTCCGCGCGAAACTGGTTCCAGGAAATGCCGTCGGCCTCCAGGCGCTTACGCAGTTCAGGCGCGTCAACCTGGTTTTGCCGGGCAACCGTCAAGACCCCATTGTCTACAGCGGCATCGTCTATCTTGATGCCGTTCTCGCGTGCCAGTTGCACCTGGGCGCGCTCGCTGATCAGGCGCTCCAGCACCTGGGTGGTGATCTCTTCGCGCGGTGGCAAAGCCCCGCCGCGCTGGCTAAGCTGCTGCTCCATGCGCAGCACGCGGGTGCGCACTTCGTTGTTGGTGACGGGTTCTGAATTGACAATGGCCACAATGTAGTCGGCCTGTCGCTGGGTCGTGTCGCCGGGCGCAATGCGCGGCAAGGACAGTGAAGGCGATGCGCGCAGCTGGGCGTATCCGCTAGCGCAAGCCAGAGCCAGTGCGCTGGCAGCGAAGATGGTTTTGAATGAGAACATGGCTTTAATCATAGTTACTAAAGCGACTGGGGCTTGTAGTGGTTTCGCGCAGATATTGGTAACGGGGAATGTTTTGCTTCAGGGTTTTCAACGGGTTAGACCCCAATCGGGTAAAGCCTACAAATTCCAGCTGGAACAAAACACGCTTATTGGCTGTGTTGCTGGCCGTTTGCAGGCGTTCTAGCACCACGCGACCCAGCCAGCAACCCGCATCGTATTCAAAACCCAGGATGGAATCTACGATTTTACGGTCTTGCAGGCTGTAGTTCAGGCGACCCACGCTGTACCACCGCCCAGGGCCCTGTCCCTGACCGGCAGGCAGACTGGAGCCTTTGTCGCCCCAGATGTCGTTGACGGGCCACTGCCAGCCAAAATCGAGCTGTTCGCTGCGAGGCAAGGCACTAGTGCCACGGTTATAACGGTAGGCGGCGTTCACAACCCGGTAATCGCTTGGGCTGTAACGCGCTCCTGCCGTGGCACGTTCAGACACATTGGTCTTGGGGTTGTATTGCACGGTGGTGTCGGTAGACCATTTGGGCGACCAGTTCACTGCCCCGCCAAACAGCATGTCAGACAAACGGGCGGTGTCTGGCGTGCCACCAGGCAGGGTGACGAGCTGGTCTTTGAGGCGCAGGCGCTGGGCATAGGCCAGGCGCACCACTTCTGCGCCCGTGGCAGGTTCCAGCAAACGCGATGTCACGCCCACTGTCAACAAATTATTGTCAGCCAGCCGGTCATTGCCCACAAAAGGGTTTTCGTTGTAGATGGTGGCGAAATTGAAGTCGGTTGCGCCACTGTCGTAATTGGGCAGGGCGCCTTGGTTGCGAAATGGGGTGTAGGTATAAAAAGCGCGTGGCTCCAGGCTCTGGTTAAAGCTGCGGCCAAAGAAGCTGGCATTGCGCTCAAAAATCAGGCCACTGTCCAGGCTGGCAGTGGGCACCACACGGCTTGCAGACAGGGCACCTGTGCTGATCGGGGTGTCAAACTGGTAATGGGTGGCATGCAATTGCAGCTTGGGTTTGACAAAGTAACCAGGCGCAAGAAAGGGCAGGCTGACCTGCGCCTGGGCGTAGTTGCGCTTGCCATTGGGCTGCAAGGTGAGCCCCTCTTGCGAAACAAAACGGGTGTAGTCCACTTCGCTGGACACGTCAAACCCCGCCAGGTTGCGCTGGCTGTAACGGCCGGTCAATTGCGGCAGGCGGTCATAGGGTGGGGTAATGACATCGGGTGACTGCAGGGTTTGCCACTTCAGGGCGCGCGCGTTCAGGCTGTAGTTGCCTTGCGACCAGGACAGTGAACCGTCATTGGCCAACAAGCGCTGGGTCAGCGACGTGGTGGCGCGGGGAAAGTCGCTCCAGTACTGATCGTCACTGACGCGGTTCAAGTTCAGGCTCAAGCCCAGGTTACCGATGGCGGCAACTCCGGTGTTGATGCTACCGCTGTGGGTGGTGGCCAAGCCCCAGCGCGGGCCAGAGCGCAGCTTGTCTGTCGGCATCCAGTCCAGGCGTGCCGCACCGCTGTAGCTTTGCTCCAGATAGCGAAAATCGCCGCCCAGGTTGACCCCGCGCTTGCTCATCACGCTGGGGTAAAAGGTCGCATCGCGGTTAGGGGCAATGTTCCAGTAATACGGCGCCATCAGCTCCAGGCCACTGGTGTTGTCCAGGTTGATCGTCGGTGGCAACCAACCGCTCTTGCGCGTATCGCTGAGCGGAAAGCTCATCGTGGGCAGAGCCAGAATGGGTATGTCATAAAAGCGCAACTGCACATCGTCGGCCACACCCACTTCGGTATCGTAGTCAAACTTGATTTGTTTGGCTTTGAAAACCCAGTCGGGTAGCCAGCTGGGGCCGGGGCGGCGCTCGCAGGTGGTGTAGCTTGCGTTGCGCGCTACGGTGCGTTTTTCGTCTACAAAGTCAATGCGTGATGCCTCTCCATAGCCGCCGTTCTTGAGCAATTTGAATTTGGGCTCCAGAAAGTAACCCTCCATGGCATCCACCTTGATCTGCGCTTCGGTGCCTTCATACACATTGCCTTCGCGGTTCATGCGCACATTGCCGCGTGCCTTGGCCAAATCGTCGGGCTGATAGTACTCAATGCGGTCAGCCCGCATCACCATGCCAGTGCGCCGAAATTCGGCATTGCCGTCCACCACGGTTTCCAGCTCGGGGCGGCCGCTCAAGTGGTCACCAAAAATAAACGTGGGCTGCAGGCGGCGAATTTCTTCATCTAACTGATCTTGCAACAAGGGTGTTGTTTTGAGCGGTACCGGCGCGTTCTCTGCAGATGGAGTCGATGGCGCGGAGGGTGTTGCAATAGGCGCGGCATCTTGCGCATGCGCTGCTGGCAGCCCCAGCCATTGCGCACAGCACAGCGCCAACACGGCACAGGCCACCGGGCTAGGGGCCAAGCGGGTAGTGCGGGTAGCGCAGTGCAATGGGGGGCGCAAAAGTGTGGGTGGCTGATGGTGTTGTCGCATCCTGCGGCAAATACGTAAATAAACGCAGTTTAAGGTTGAAGGGAAGGCGTAATCACCAAAATGGCTTTGTAGAATGGATTATCCATGAGTCACACCTTGCCACCAGAAACCTTTCACGTACCCGTCCAGTGGGCAGACCCCGCGCGTGAAGCGTCATTCAGCCGCTGGCTGAGTAGCATCAGCACAACGCTGGCGCTGGAACCTGCCAGCTTGCGCTTTGCCTCGGCCGATGCAGATTTTCGGCGTTATTTACGCATAGATACCCTTTCGGGCAGTTCGCGCATCGTCATGGACTCGCCGCCAGACAAGCTCGCCACGGCGCCCTTTGTGAAGATTGCAGAGATTTTTCGCTCGGCAGGGCTACATACGCCAAAGGTGCTGGCCTGGGACGAAGCGCAGGGCTTTATGCTGCTGACCGACCTGGGCCCGCACACCATGATGGACCAGATCAACCTGGGCGATGCGCAGGCCAATTTGCCGCGCTATCTGCAGGCGGTGGACGCGCTCATTACCTTGCAACTGGCATCTCAACCCGGCGTGTTGCCAGCGTATAACGAGGCTTTGTTGCAGCGCGAATTGCAGCTCTTTCCCGACTGGTACGTGGCGCAGCACAAGGGCATCACGCTGTCAGCACCGCAGCGCGAGGTTTTGGACAAAGCCTTTGCCAAAATTGTGGCGCACAACCTGGCCGCCCCCAGCGTGTATGTGCACCGCGACTTTATGCCGCGCAACCTCATGCTGACGGGTGCAGACACCTTGGGTGTGCTGGATTTTCAAGACGCGGTCTACGGCCCCGTCAGCTACGACATTGCCAGCCTGATGCGGGACGCGTTTTTGACCTGGGAAGAAGATTTTGTACTCGAAGTCACCGTGCGTTACTGGGAGCGCGCCCGCAAGGCGGGCCTGATGAACCACGACGGCTGGGCCGACGATTTTGGCGCTTTTTACCGCGCGGTTGAATACATGGGCCTGCAGCGCCACCTCAAGGTGGCAGGCATCTTTGCGCGCCTGACCTTGCGCGACGGCAAACCCAAATACCTGGCCGATGCACCGCGTTTTATCAACTACATACGCGCTACGGCACACCGCTACCGTGAACTAGGCCCGCTGCTCAAGCTGATCGACGAGATAGAAGGCAACGACACCGCCAACACCTGGATATTTGGTCGTCCCGCATAGTTTTACCCATAAAAATGCCGTAATGCCAGCGTGGAATATGCGCAAGCAGCTACTAAAATAATAGCAAGCACGAATTCTATGCCACGCATCTACAGCCCCCAAAATCTGCAACCCGGCGACGAAGTAACGCTGGATGCAGCGGCTGCACGCCATGTACAGGTGCTGCGCAAGCAGCCGGGCGATGCGCTCACCCTGTTCAACGGGCAGGGCGGCGAGTATCAAACGCTGGTGACCCACATGGGCCGTAGCGAGGTGCGCGTGCGCGTGGGTGCGCATAGCGCCATAGAACGCGAACTGCCCTGCGCGGTGCACATTGCATTGGGTGTGCCCGCCAATGAACGCATGGAATGGCTGGTAGAAAAAGCCACCGAACTGGGCGTGGCCAGCATCCAGCCGCTGATGGTAGAACGCAGCGTGCTGCGTCTGACCGCTGAGCGGGCAGACAAGAAAGTAACCCACTGGCAAGCCGTGGCTGTGGCCGCGTGCGAACAATCGGGGCGCAACCGGGTGCCCACGATTCACGCAGTGAAAAGTCTGGCGCAATGGTTAGCGCTTACTGCCGCGCCGTCTGGCATTCACGATGCACCCAATCAGCGCTACGTTTTGTCTTTGCAAGCCCAGGCCACAGCGCTGGCCAGCTTGATGGCTGCTGGCAAGTGCCCAGCCCATCTACAGTTATTGTCAGGCCCCGAAGGCGGGCTGAGCGCTGCTGAAGAGCAATTGGCTGTGCAGGCAGGGTTTGCGCCGCTCAGCCTGGGGCCGCGCGTGCTGCGAGCGGAGACGGCTCCCTTGTCGGTGCTGTCTGGTGTGGGCATTTGGTCACCTGTTTGAGTCGCTTTGCACATTAACCCCCACAATCCACCATGAACAAAAATCTCTGGCTGATGGCTCTGGCGCAAGGCCTGTTTTTGACCAATAACGTGGTCTTTATCGCCATCAATGGCCTGGTCGGCCTGGCACTGGCACCGCTGGGCTGGATGGCTACGCTGCCCGTCATGGGCTATGTGGTGGGCGCTACAGCCTCTACCGGCTTGGTGGCGCGCACGCAGGCGCGGTATGGACGGCGCAATTCTTTCTTGCTTGGTTTGCTGGTGGCTTTTGGTTCTGCCTTGCTATGTTTTTACGCAGCGCTTGGCAAGCAATTTTGGCTACTCACTTTTGCCACGGTGGTGGCGGGCTATTACAACGCCAATGCGTCGCTCTACCGCTTTGCCGCAGCCGAACTGGCTCCTGGCCAGTTCAAGGAAAAAGCTGTCTCCCTAGTGCTGGCGGGCGGCTTGATTGGTGCCATTGCTGGGCCCAACCTGGCTGCAGCTACGCGCAGTTTGATGGATGTACCTTTTGCAGCGGCTTATCTGGCTTTGGCGGGCGTGGCCTTGCTGGGCATGGCCATTATGTGGTTTGTGGACTTTCCGCCAGTAGCAGCCAAAGTGGCCGGTGACCATGGCAGGCCACTGGCGGTCATCATGCGCCAGCCCGTGTTCATGGTGGCCGCCGCAGCCAGCGCTTTGGGTTACGGCGTGATGAACCTGCTGATGGCCGCCACACCCATTGCCATGCAGCAATGCGGTTTGCCGTTTTCAGACACCGCCGTGGTGCTGGAATGGCATGTGATCGGCATGTTTGCACCGGGCTTTTTTACTGGGCATTTGATCAAACGCTTTGGTGCACTGCCCATCATGGCCGTGGGCGTGCTGCTTAACGCGCTGTGCATTGCCATTGCCCTGTCGGGCGTGGACTTTATGCAGTTTCTCAGCGCGCTGTTTTTGCTGGGTTTGGGCTGGAATTTTCTGTTCACGGGCGCTACCACCCTGTCCATGCAGTCCTTCACACCGGCTGAAAAAGACAAGGCGCAGGGCGCGCTGAACTTTTTTGTATTTGCCACCCTGGCCTTGTCGTCTTTCGCCTCGGGCGCTCTGGTCACCACACGCGGCTGGACGCTGCTGAACTACGGTTCGGTGCTGCCGGTGGTGCTTACAGGCTGCGCCATTGCTTGGCTTGCCACGCGACCCAAACCCGCGCACAATGTAACGTTGTAAGTCGTTTTATTTAATATTTGAAAGGAAATCGTATGGGACTCTTGGACTCAGTTATTGGCGCCGTCACAGGTGGCGGTCAGCAAGGCGGTTTGGGTGGCATCATCAGCATGGTGACTGGCAATCCGCAAATCCTGAATGCCATAACAGGCATGCTGGGCAACGACGGTGCGCAGGGCGGCTTGGGTGGCCTGGCAGCCAAGTTTCAGCAAGCGGGCCTGGGCGACGCGATGAATTCGTGGATTGGCTCTGGTGAGAACCACGCGGTCAGTGGCGACCAGATCACCAGCGCATTGGGTAGCGACACGGTGAGCGACCTGGCCTCCAAGATGGGCGTGAGCCATGGCGACGCTGCGGGCCAGCTGGCGCAGATTTTGCCCGGCCTGATCAACCATATGACACCCGGTGGCCAGGCCCCAGCAGGTGGCCTGGGCAGCTCTGCCGACCTGATGGGCATGTTGGGCGGTTTGCTACGAAAATAATAGCTGCTCGCGCATATCCTGCGCTGGCATTCAGCCCAAAATCAGCTTGAAAGCTGGTCGAAACTGGTGAGAGGCTGTGCAGACAGACAGCAGGGGTCAGCCACCAGCGCTGACCTCGCCATCAATATACAGCCAGCCCTTGTCGCCCTGGCGCACAAAGCGGCTGGTCTCGTGCATTTCACTGGCTACGCCATTGACTTTGTAGTGTGCGGTAAATTCCACCACCGCCACGTCGCCACTTTCTTCGCAATGCTGCACCTGCAGGCCCGTCCACTGCGTGGGGCTGATCTCCAGGTCATCCGGGTCGGTCATGGCGTGCCAAGTGGCATGCAGATAGGTCAGCATGGCGCGGCCTTGCACATTGTTGGTCACGGCCAATGCGTAGGCGCTGTAGCGTGAGCGCATAACGGCCTGCGCGCTGGGTGCGCGCAGGCCCTTGGCGTAACCCTGGTGGTACAGGCCGCAGCAGTCGGCATAGGGCAGCAGGGTGGTTGTGCCCACACGGCAGGGGCAGCAGGTCATACAAAGCGCTGCAGCCAGGTCTGCAAAACAGCCAACACCTCGGCACGATCGGGCTCGTTGAATATCTCGTGGTACATGTGCTCAAAGCAATGCGCCTGCACCAGAGCAGACGGCGCAGCGGCGGCAAAAGCATGGCTGCCTTGCGGGTTGACCAATTTGTCTTCGCCCGCATACAGCAGCAAGGTCGCAATGGGCCAACGCGGGGCTGTGGCTATGCACTCGGCCCCCGCCTTGGCTATCAGGGAAGCCAGCCGCACACTGATGCGGTCGTGCACCGTCGGGTCGCGCTGGTAAGCGGCAACCACTTTGGGGTCATGGCTCAGGTATTTGAGCTTCAGTCCATTACCAAGACGCAGGTTGGGCACGAACTGGGGCAAGGTGGCCAGCAGCAACTTTTGCAACGGGTTTAGGCCAGGGTCAAAAGCGGGTGACGACAGCACCAGGGCTTCCACGCGCTGCACGGTCTGGGCTACAAAGTGCGCTGCCACCATGCCGCCCATACTGTGGCCCAGCAAAATGAGCGGCTCGCTTGGGCCCATGCGCAAGCGGGTTCCGTCCACCACGTCCGACAAATCCTCTAGCAAGCGCTCGTAATACGGCAATGCGCCGCGCTCACCACCCGAGTCGCCGTGGCCGTACTGGTCGTGCGCGCGCACCGCAAAACCTTGGGTGTTGAGCCACCCTGCCAGTGCCTGGTAACGCGCCGCGTGTTCACCCAGGCCGTGCACGATCAGTACCGTGCCGCGCCGCTGTGCGTCGCGTGGCAGGGGCCAGTCCAAAATGGCGATGTTTTCGCCGTCAGCGGCAGTCAGTGGGGAAAGAAATGAGTCGCTCATAAGCACCCGTGCTAAGGGTGCGAGGCGATGACATGGGCCACAGCCGCCGTCAGCTTTTTGGCGTAGTCCAGATGCAAAAACTCGTTTGGCCCATGCGCATTGCTTTGTGGCCCCAGCACGCCGCAAACCATCATTTGTGCTTTGGGAAAGCCTTGGGACAACATGTTCATCAGCGGTATGGTGCCGCCTTGCCCAATGTACCCACAGGGCGCACCAAAATGCGCGCTGCTGGCAGCATTGAGTGCAGCGTCAAACCAGGCTGCCGTGTCGGGCGCGTTCCAGCCCGTGGCACCGCCACTGCTGCTGAAGGTGACGCGGGCCTGGTAAGGGGCGTTGTCTTCCAGCAATGCCTTGAGTTCTTGCACGGCCTGTGCAGCGTCAACCAGGGGCGGCAGGCGCAAAGACAGTTTAAATGCGGTGTATGGCCGCAGCACATTGCCAGCGTCTTTCAGGGCCGGAAATCCCTCTGCCCCGGTCACGCTCAGCGTCGGCTCCCAAGTGCGCTTGATCAGCGCCTGCAGTGGGTCGGTTGTGGTGGGCAGGGCAAAAGGCGTGGAGCCGCCGCAGTCGTAGTGCGCCCACGGAAAGCGCTTGTATACCTCGGCACCCAAAATTTGGGCCGTAGCCTGCGCTTGGGCCAGCCGGTCAGCAGGCACGGTGCAATGAAAACTCGCGGGCAGCAAGCGGCCCGTGGCGCTGTCTTCCAGCCTGTCCAGCACCTGGCGCATGATGCGAAAGCTGCTGGGCACCAGGCCACTGGCGTCACCCGAATGCACGCCTTCGGTGAGAATCTCGACCTTGAGCACGCCACTGGCCATGCCGCGCAAGCTACTTGTCAACCACAATTGGTCGTAATTGCCCGCACCCGAGTCCAGGCAGACGACCAGGGACACATCGCCCAAACGGGTCTTGAGTGCATCGACATACGGCAGTAGGTCGTAAGAACCAGACTCTTCGCAGCTTTCAATCAAGCCGACGATGCGCGGGTGTGGCAGGTTTTGCGCCTTCAGGGCTTGTACGGCGGCCAGCGCGGCGTACACGGCATAGCCGTCATCGGCACCGCCTCGGCCATACAGGCGCTGGCTGCCGTCTTTGGCGGTCTCCAGTTTGGGGGTCCATGGGCCCAGGTCGCTGCGCCAGCCTTCAAATTCGGGTTGCTTGTCCAGGTGGCCATACATCAGCACGGTTTGCGTGGAGGTGCTTTGGCACGCCGGGATTTCAAAAAACAGCACGGGTGTGCGGGCGGTGCCGTCGGGTTTTGTCAGGCGCACGACCTCGACCTGCATGCCTTCTACTCTTTGCGCCTTGACCCATTCAAAAGCGTTGTGCACGACGGTGTCCAGATAGCCGTGGCTGGCCCAGTCTGCGTCAAAACCGGGGGATTTGGCAGGGATGGCGATGTACTCGCACAGGCGCTGGGTGATTGCGCCATAGGTGTCGCTGTCCCATGCGCGGGTGACGTGGGCGAGCGCGTCGGCACTGTGCAAGGCAGGGGCTGGAATACGAGCGTTCATGGTGAATGTCCTTCGAGGTAGATATTAGCGTGTTTTACAGTAGATATTGTTTGAGCTTTTGGCTTGCTTGGTTGGCTGGCTTTGGACTCGGGGTAGGCGCTGCAAAAAGTTTTTGGAAAACACGCGCGAATGGTGTCTTGTAGGGCTCGACCTTGAACAACGCGCGCCTTCCCAAAAATTTTTCATCTCCTACCCGCTCCTCCAAAGCTTGCAAGGATGGTTGGTGCGCCTTTGAATACCAAATACCAAATACCAAATACCAAAGACCAAAGACCAAAGACCGAAAGCCGAAAGCCGAAAGCCAAGATCGCAGGTCAGCGCGCGCAAGCCCGACACCCCAAGTCGTGGCGCGGCGTGGGAAGCGCTAGCGAACAGTTTTGTCCTATTTCAGCACTAAAATATGCCACTAGCCAGCGTGGAATATGCGCGAGCAGCTACTAAAAATATAGCAACATAAGTGAAAATATCACTCCAACTTCGTCCCCGTCATCGCAATCACCCCGCCCCACAGCTGTGCATCTGCCTGCATGCGGTACGCCAAACCTTCAGGCGCTGTGCCCAGCGCCTGCCAGCCTTGGTCAAACAAGCGCTGGCG
Organism: Polaromonas sp.; assembly: GCA_043774625.1. Classification (GTDB taxonomy): domain Bacteria; phylum Pseudomonadota; class Gammaproteobacteria; order Burkholderiales; family Burkholderiaceae_C; genus JAAFIP01. Next base: position 51,347 of record JAYVTG010000144.1, read on the forward strand.
AATCGCGGGGGTGCGCACAATGCGGGCGATTTCTTCGGATATGCGCTGCGCCTGCGCGGCACTCATGCTTGCGGGGCCAAATACGCCGTTCCATACGGCGGCGTCAAAGCGGGGCAGGTTGGCCGCTTCGGCTACGGTGGGCAGCTCGGGCAGCAGGGCCGAGCGGGACGATGTGCTCACCGCAAACAGCTTTACCTTGCCCGCCTTGGCCTGCACTATGGCCGCGTTGGGCACCATAAAGCCCAGCTCTACCTGCTTGCCAATCATCGCGTTCAGCACCTGTGGAAAGCTCTGAAAAGGCACATGCACCGCTCGAATGCCGCTTTGCGACTTGAGCAGTTCCATCGTCAAATGCGCGCCTGAGCCAGCACCAATCGACCCATAGTTCAGCTTGTCGCCCTGATTGCGGGCGTACAGCATCAGTTCGGGCATGTTGTTGGCGGGCACGTCTATGGCACCCACCAGGAGCAGCGGGCTGCTGGCCACCAGCGAGATGGGGCGCAGGTCTTTGGCGGGGTGGTAGGGCAGCTTGTTGTACAGCAACTGGGCAGACGACAGTGGGCCGTTGCCGCTCAGGCCAATCGTGTGGCCGTCATTGGCCTTGGCCACCGCGTCTACGCCAATGTTGCCGCCCGCGCCGGGTTTGTTGTCTACAACAACGGGCTGCCCCAGCGCTTTGGACAGCGGTTCAGTCAGCAAGCGCGCCAGCAGGTCGGGCGACGAGCCTGCCGGGTAACCCACCACGATGCGCAGTGGTTTGCTGGGCCAGTCGGGTGGGGCTGCTTCAACGGTTATCTTTTTGCCTTGTGCAAAGGCCATGCTGGGCACAGCGCCAGTAACAGTGACGGTAGCAGTGACGGTAGCCAGAACGGTCAGCGCTGAAAGCGTACTGCGGCGAGTAATGTGTGTGAACATGCTGTCTCCAGTTTTTGGCAATGTAGTACTTTAACTGTATTGCTCAAACGCTCAAGCCAGTTGAAGATGATTTTTATGCTATGGAAATAGCAGCTACACCGCAATGGCAGGCGTGCATATGTCACAAAAATCGGCACCATTGTTGCGCGGCCACACCTAGTAAGTGCAAGAATTTGGCCAGAGCAAACTTTATTGACCCACTGCCCAGTTACGGGGATTTTACGAAGCGGTTAACCACTACCATTGCGGACTTCGCATAGTTCAAGTTGCAAAATTATTGTGAGTTCTGATCTGGATATTCAAACCCTGCCGCTGGTCTTTGTGCGACCCGTGGGCTTTACTGCCGCAGATTCCATGCGCTTGATGGCGGTCGCCCAGCAGATGGACGATCTGGTGCGCTGGCGTTTGGCCCCTATGGGCGTGCAGGCCGACGTGTATCTGGCCCACCGCGACCGCATCACCCGCACAGAGCCACAACCCGGCCATTCCCGTCCTGCAAGTCTGGATGGGTCGAACTCCAATTCAGATGGCTTTAACACCTACAGCGGCACTTATGAGCATTCGCGCATGTGGGTGGACGACAACGGCATGCATAAAAACAAGCCTGTGTGCTTGCTGGGTCGTGTCAACGCGCAGGTCAGTCCAGACACCTACCTTGACCAGCCGCCCGCGCTGGAATTTCCGTACGCACTGGAAGAACTGCGCAACGGCCTGAACAAGGTAATCCGCGAGCTGATCGCCCTGCGCTCGCTCTACGCTTTGGGCATGGGTGCTTGGGAAGAGCGCCTGCACTGGAAAAGCCACCGCCTGCACCTGACGCATGGCGGGCGCCTGCTGGCCGTGATCGAGCCAAAATACTGGCGTTTGCATTTGCTCTCTGAATGCAGCATTGAACAGATCGAAGCGGGCAGTTTTACGGCCGTGCCGCAAACCACACCCTTTGGCGCGCAGGGCTTTGACAGTTTGCTGTTGGAGTCGGCGCTGTGGGAGTTTGCCAAACGCTGCCCGGAGTCCATGCTCAAAACCATGCTGCCCTCTGCGTATTTACGCGCGCCGTTGACCCATCGCCGCCCGTCTGAACTGACCGAGGCGGCCTTGGGTGACCATTGCGTAGCGCTGTTGCTGGCGCTGGACACGCGCTCGCGCACGGCAGACGAGCTGCAGGTCAGCCTGCGGCTGTCGCGCCCCGCATTGCTGCGAGCCCTGGCTTGCCTGGCGCTGTCGCGTTGCATACGGCCAGAGCGCGAACGCCCCGGCCTGCCCCTGGGCATAATGAAATGGTTACCCCAAGGCCTGCGTAAGCGCATGTTTGGCCCATCGACGATGTTCTAAAGCCCCAGGGGCTGGGTTCAAGGCACCGGGGGGCGTTGTCCAAAAATGGCAGTTCCCACGCGCACCATGGTGCTACCCGCTGCAATAGCCGCCAGCATGTCGGCGCTCATGCCCATAGAGCAGGTGTCAATACCTGTTATTTCTTTCTTTAGGGTATTAAAAACCTCAAATGCCAGCGTGAATACTGCGCGAGCAGCTATAAAATAAGGAGCAGGCTCGGGTATGGCCATGATGCCACGTAACTGCAAACGGGGCAGTGCCACCACCTCAAAGGCCAGCGCTAGCGCCTCTTGCGCGCTCACCCCCGCCTTGTTCGCGCCGCCATCCACATTGACCTGAATGCACACCTGCAAGGGCGGCAGGCTGGCGGGGCGCTGCGCATTCAGGCGCTCGGCAGTTTTGAACCGATCCACACTGTGTGCCCACGCAAAATGCTCGGCCACCTGGCGGGTTTTGTTGCTCTGGATGGGGCCAATCATGTGCCACTCAATGCCAGCCAGGTCGGCCAGGGCGGTGATTTTGTCTACACCTTCTTGCACATAGTTCTCGCCAAAGGCGCGCTGACCCGCAGCGTAGGCCTCGCGCACAGCGTCTGCGCCAAAGGTCTTGCTCACTGCCAAAAGTGCAACTGGCTGTGCAGTTGTGCCACTAGACGCGCAAGCTGCGTCGATTTGTGTGCGTACCCTCTGGATGTTGTCGTAAATCATGCCCATAATGTGTCTATTGTCGCAAGATGTCTCACCATTTAACTTCTCATGGATATTACCCAGCTCCTCGCCTTCAGCGTTAAAAATAAAGCTTCTGACCTACATCTTTCTGCTGGTTTGCCGCCGATGATCCGCGTGCACGGCGACGTGCGCCGCATCAACGTGGAACCGCTAGACCATAAAGCCGTGCACGCCATGGTGTACGACATCATGAACGATGGGCAGCGCAAGGCCTACGAAGAGTTTTTGGAGGTCGATTTCTCGTTTGAAATTGAAGGTCTGGCGCGCTTTCGGGTGAATGCGTTTAACCAAAACCGGGGCGCGGCAGCCGTGTTTCGTACCATTCCGTCCAAAATCCTGACGCTGGAGCAGCTCAACGCGCCCAAGATTTTTGCTGATTTGGCCATGAAGCCGCGCGGCATGGTGCTGGTCACCGGTCCCACAGGTTCAGGCAAGTCCACCACCCTGGCCGCCATGGTCAACCATTTGAACGAAACCGAATACGGCCATATTTTGACGGTAGAAGACCCGATTGAATTTGTGCACGAGTCCAAAAAATGCCTGATCAACCAGCGCGAGGTGGGGCCGATGACCTTGTCTTTTGCTGCCGCGCTCAAATCTGCCCTGCGCGAAGACCCTGACGCGATTTTGGTGGGCGAGATGCGCGACCTGGAAACCATTCGCCTGGCCATGACGGCAGCAGAGACCGGCCATCTGGTGTTTGGCACCTTGCACACGTCCAGCGCGGCCAAAACAATCGACCGGATTATTGACGTGTTTCCGGCAGAAGAAAAGGAAATGATCCGCTCCATGTTGTCGGAGTCGCTGCAAGCGGTGATCTCGCAAACCCTGTGCAAAACCAAAGATGGCCAGGGCCGCGTGGCTGCCCACGAGATCATGCTGGGCACCAGCGCTATTCGTAACCTGATTCGTGAAGCCAAAGTAGCGCAGATGTACTCGTCCATTCAAACCGGCAACAGTGTGGGCATGATCACGCTGGACCAAAACCTGACAGATTTGGTCAAGCGCAATGTTATTTCTGCCGCTGAAGCACGCGGCAAAGCCAAAATACCCGAGAATTTTGTGGGTTAAAGCACAAGCAGTGGGCCTTTGCACGCTGCAACAATAGAAAAGGAGGTGCTCTATGGAGCGCGACCAAGCCAGTAAATTCGTCAACGACCTTTTGAAATTGATGCTCAGCCGTAACGGCAGCGACTTGTTCATCACCGCTGACTTTCCCCCCGCCATGAAGGTGGACGGCAAGGTAACCAAGGTGTCGCCACAACCATTGACCCAGCAGCATACGCTAGCCTTGGTGCGCGCCATCATGAACGACAAGCAGTCGGCAGAATTTGAGCGCACCAAAGAGTGTAATTTTGCAATTTCTCCTCCGGGCGTGGGGCGTTTTCGCTGCAACGCGTTTGTGCAGCAGGGCAAAGTGGGCCTGGTCATGCGGGTGATTCCGACCAATATTCCCACGGTGGATATGCTGGGCTTGCCTCAGGTGCTCAAAGATGTGTCGATGACCAAGCGCGGCCTGGTGATTTTGGTGGGTGCTACGGGCTCTGGCAAATCCACGTCCCTGGCTGCGATGGTGGACTGGCGCAATGAAAACTCTTTCGGTCACATCATCACCATCGAAGACCCGGTGGAATTTGTACACCCGCATAAAAACTGCGTGATTACCCAGCGCGAAGTGGGGCTGGACACCGACAGTTGGGAGGCCGCGCTCAAAAACACCCTGCGCCAGGCCCCTGACGTGATTTTGATGGGCGAAATTCGAGACCGCGAAACCATGGAACACGCGGTAGCTTTTGCCGAAACCGGCCACCTGTGCCTGGCCACACTGCACGCCAACAGTGCCAACCAGGCGCTGGACCGTGTGATCAACTTCTTCCCTGAAGAGAGGCGACAGCAATTGCTGATGGACTTGTCGCTGAACCTGCGCGCCATGGTGGCGCAGCGCCTGGTGGTCAAGCAAGACGGCAAGGGCCGTTTTGCTGCGGTCGAGATCATGCTCAACACGCCACTGATTTCCGATCTGATCTTCAAAGGCGATGTCTCCGAAATCAAGGAGATCATGAAGAAAAGCCGCAACCTGGGCATGCAAACCTTTGACCAGGCCCTGTTTGACGGGTTTGAAAATAACATCATCACTTTTGAAGATGCCTTGCGCTATGCAGATTCGGTCAATGACCTGCGTTTGCAAATCAAGCTCAATAGCCAGCGCGCCAAAACAGTCGATTTAGCCTCTGGCACCGAACATTTGCAGATCATATAAGCCTTGCTGCGGCTTGCCTGTAGCAAACGCACGTTTTTTTAATCCCTCAACCCTCAACCCTCATACCTCCCATGCCATCCACGAATCCTAAAACTTACGAACCCACGCCTGCTCAAAAAGTCGCTTTTCTGGGCTTGGGTGTTATGGGCTATCCCATGGCTGCGCATTTGGCACTGGCTGGGCACTCGGTTACGGTATACAACCGAACCGCTACTAAATCAATAGCGTTCTGCGCAGAATACACGCTGGCATCCCATGGTTTAACGCCTAAATTAGCTGTTAAGGACGCTGACATCGTATTTTGCTGCGTAGGTAATGACGACGACTTGCGCAGCGTGGTTTTGGGTGCCGAGGGCGCTTTTGCCGGCATGAAAAGCGGTGCCGTGTTCGTAGACCACACCACGGCTTCAGCCAATATCGCCCGCGAGTTGTATGCCACCGCCAAGTCTTTGGGCCTGCATTTTGTAGACGCGCCCGTGTCGGGTGGCCAGGCGGGTGCGCAAAACGGCTTGCTGACCGTGATGTGCGGTGGCGACCAGGCGGCTTTTGATGCGGTGCAAGCCACTGGCATGGCCTTTTCACGTGCCTTTACCCGCTTGGGCGAGGCTGGGGCCGGGCAGTTGGCCAAAATGGTCAACCAAATCTGCATTGCAGGCCTGGTGCAAGGGCTTGGCGAGGCCATTGCCTTTGGCCAAAAAGCGGGCCTGGACATGAACGCCGTGCTCGACGTGATTGGCAAGGGCGCTGCCCAAAGCTGGCAATTGGACAACCGCGGCAAAACCATGGTGGCTGACAAGTTTGACTTTGGTTTTGCTGTGGACTGGATGCGCAAAGACCTGGGCTTGGTGCTGGATGAGGCCAAGCGCAATGGTGCGCGCTTGCCGGTAACCGCGCTGGTAGACCAGTTTTACGCCGACGTGCAAAATATGGGCGGGCAGCGCTGGGACACGTCCAGTCTTATCAAACGTTTACGTTGAGCCTTATATTCCGTGCAAAACGGAGCTTCAAGCCCCCGTATTTGCTATCGATTTAGTAGCTGCTCGCGCAATATCCACGCTGGCAACAGGCATATTTTCCGGTTAATCTTGAGTGCCAATAAATTAGAACCATCTTCTGGGTATATTTGGCTATAGTTTCGACAAGTCAAGAGTAATCTGGAGAAGTCATGGATTTGCTGATCAACGGTAAAACACAAGACGTGCAGGCCGATGGGGCCATGCCCCTGCTGTGGGTGCTGCGCGATGTGCTCAATATGACGGGTACCAAATTTGGCTGCGGCGTGGCAGCTTGCGGCGCCTGTACGGTGCGGGTAGACGGACAAGCTGTGCGCTCGTGCGTTACCCCAGTGTCTACCGTGGTGGGCAAACAGATTCAAACCATCGAATCGCTGGGCACAGCAGACAAACCCCACGCCCTGCAAGCCGCATGGATTGCAGAACAAGTGCCCCAATGCGGCTATTGCCAAAGCGGCATGCTGATGGCAGCAGCGGCTTTGCTGGATAAAACGCCTCATCCGACGGATGCGGATATCGACCTGGCCATGACCAATTTGTGCCGCTGCGGCACCTACCAGCGGGTTCGCGCAGCTATTCATCGTGCTGCCAAGTCCATCCATGCTTCCGCTGCAACTGGGAGCGCAGCATGAAAAGAAGGACCATGCTACTCAGCGCCTTGGGTGCTGGGGGTGCATTGCTGGTGGGTTGGGGTCTTATGCCCCAGCGCTCGCGTCTGGGTAATGCTGCGCTGATGCTGCCTGCGCAGGGCGAAGTTGCTTTGAATGGCTGGATAAAAATTGCCGCAGACGGTAGCGTACTGTTGGCCATGCCCCGCAGCGAAATGGGGCAGGGCGTGCACACGGCACTGCCCATGCTGGTTGCAGAAGAATTGGACTTGCCTTTGACCAAGGTGAGCACCGTACAGGCTGGATTGGATGGCATTTATGGCAATGTGGCCATGTTTGTCGCCAGCCTGCCTTTTCACCCCAGCGACAGCGAGGAAGGCCACAAAACAATGGTAGTGCGTACCGGCGAATGGGTGGTGGGTAAAGTAGCGCGCGAGCTGGGCGTTGTGGTGACCGGTGGATCGTCCTCTGTAGCAGACGCTTGGGGGCCGCTGCGTTTGGCCGCTGCCACAGCACGGGCTCAATTAGTTCGGGCGGCAGCCGCAAAATGGGGCGTGGCTGCAGCGGATGTACGCATTCAAAACGGCATGTTGACTACCGCAGGCAAAACAGCGCATTTTGGCGAATTGGCTGGGGCTGCTGCCGCTACGACACCCGGCGAGGTGCGTGTCAAAGACCGCAAAGACTGGACCTTGCTTGGGCAGTCAGCCCCGCGATTGGATGTGCCCTCTAAAGTCAACGGCAGCGCACACTTCGGCATTGATGTACGCCAACCTGATATGTTGTACGCTGCTGTGCGCCTGTGCCCCATGCTGGGCGGTGCACCGGGCGCAACCGACATGTCCAAGGCATTGGCATTGCCGGGTGTGCAGCGGGTGGTCAACTTGGCAGCCTATGGGGGATCGACCGCGGGTTTTGCCGTAGTAGCGGCTACCTCTTGGCATGCCAGCCAGGGAGCCAAAGCCCTGCAAGTGCAATGGCAGCAGCGCCCCGCAGGTGCGCTGGACTCAACCACCATAGAAAAGTCTTTACAAGCCACGGCTGCCCAAGGCGATGGTTTTGCTTTTTACAAGCGCGGAGATATCGATAAAGCAGAAGCGACGGCCAGCCGAAAGCTAGAGGCAGTCTATAGCGCCCCCTACCTGGCCCATGCCACGATGGAGCCGATGAACTGCACTGCGCAGGTCAAAGATGGCAAAGTCACTGTCTGGGCACCTACCCAGGTGCCACAAATGGCCCGCGACATAGCTGCGCAGGTTGCAGGCGTGCCCAAAGACGCGGTCACGGTTCACGTTACTTTGCTGGGCGGGGGATTCGGTCGCCGGCTGGAGGTTGATTTTGTCGCGCAGGCAGTACGAGTGGCCATGGATTGTGCGGGCCGCCCCGTACAACTGCTGTGGTCGCGCGAAGAAGACATGACCCATGATTTTTATCGCCCAGCCCATGCGGCCGTGTTGCGAGCCAGCTTCGACGCAGCCGGATCGTTGAGCAGCTTGCGTATCCAGTCAGCGGGCGACGCCATCACGCCCCGCTGGTTTGACCGTGCTTTCCCACTATTGGCTGGCCCAGTAGATGCGCCTGACAAAACCACGGCAGAGGGGCTGTTTGACATTCCCTATGCCATTGACAATCAGCGCATGGTGCACACCGCTACGCATTCAGGAGTGCCTGTAGGCTTTTGGCGTAGTGTGGGGCATTCGCACAATGCCTTCTTCTCGGAAGGCTTTATCGACGAAATAGCCTTTGAAATGAAGGCTGATCCGCTGGAGCTGCGCCGCAAGCTGCTCAAAGATGCACCGCGACACTCGGCAGTATTGAATCTGGCGGCTGAAAAAGCCTGCTGGGGCGGTGCTCTTCCTGCGGGTCATGCCAGGGGCGTGGCTTTGCACGAGTCGTTTGGATCTGTCGTTGCACAGATAGTCGAGGTGTCCCTGGAGCAAGGCAAACCGCGCGTGCACCGCGTAGTGTGTGCAATAGACTGCGGCACGGTTGTGAATAGCGGTATCGTCGCACAACAGGTAGAAAGCTCGGTGGTCTTTGCCTTAAGCGCCGCGCTGTATGGGCGTGTCGATATTGCGCATGGCGTCGTGCAGCAAACGAACTTTCCGAACTACCCGTTGCTAAGCCTTGCACTGACACCCGTAGCAGAGACGTACATAGTGCCCAGTGCACTCATACCTACTGGCGTAGGCGAACCTGCCGTTCCGCCGTTAGCACCGGCTTTGGCCAACGCCTTGTTTGCTATTACCGGCAAGCGCCAGCGCAACCTGCCATTAGTGGCTTGAGTATGGGGCTCGAAATATCTGCTGAAATGCGGATAAAAATATGAAGAGCTTGCGTAAGCTCTAAAAAGCGATGTATACTCGTGGGCTGTACTGATAACGATTCGCAAACGTCACAAGCTTCAAAGTGTGTGACTGACAGTGAAAAGAAATTAAAAGAAATTCTCAAAAAGTTGACGGGGCTAAAAATCCAGTATATAATTTGAGGCTCTGCTAAAATGCAGACAAATTCGAAAAGCCTGAAAACAAAGTTTCAGGCAAACGAAAATGTCAAATGCAAATAAGTAGAAAATTGTAGAAAGCAATAAAAAGCATGCTACAATCTAAGGCTCTGCTGATCACAGCAAGTAAGTAAAAACCCTAACAGGTTTCTATATGGTCATTAAAAATTTACAGCCGATAAGCGTGGGTGTTTGAAGGCGATTGCCAGATAACTAGCTTGCTAGTTATCAAAGTCTTTTGGACTTTAAACACTCATGCGAAATTGATAGAACAAGATGTAAAAGTCAGACTTCTTCAATTCCGTTTTATGAGTAAATTCAAGATCGAACTATAGAGTTTGATCCTGGCTCAGATTGAACGCTGGCGGCATGCCTTACACATGCAAGTCGAACGGTAGAGTAGCAATACTTGAGAGTGGCGAACG
>JAYVTG010000145.1:0-20984 GCA_043774625.1 Polaromonas sp.
CTCCCTGCTGAAAAATTCAGCAGGACTATTGAAACACCCTGGTCAATTTTGGGTCGGCATAGCCCTCTTTAGATGGTCAATTTTGCGTCGGCGACAACATTGTGGGGAATGTGACATGTGGAACGATCCAATTATTGAAGAAATCCATGCCGTGCGGCGTGAGCTGGCGGCAGAGTGCAACAATGACCTGAAAGCTATTGTGCAACGCCAGCAACGCCATGCACACCGGCTGTCACCGGCGATGGACGATTTGCCCTTACAAGCCAAAACTCAACAAAATAACTCACCAGCCAGCATGCCGGGCAATTAGTGCGCACTACAAAATGCATAGCTGCTCGCGCAATATCTACGCTGGCTTTGACCATATTTGTCTCTCAAAAACCGTAATCTCACGCGCCTGCACCTGCTCACGCAGACGCAGGCATACCCGCTACACCCCCAACAGCAACCGCCTGTCCAGCATCGTCCAAACCACCACAGACAGTCGATAGCTTGAGCCGAGTAACCATGACTGGGCATCTACAATCACAAGTTAGATGGCAGACGACTCTACACCCCTTTCGCCCACCCCCATGCCCCCTTGGCTAGCCGCCCAGCGCGACGCTTTGCTGGCGCAGCGCGGGCACGCTTGGCTGTTGGCAGGGCCGTCTGGGCTGGGGCAGTATGAACTGGCGCTGAGTTTGGTACAGGCCTGGCTGTGCGAAGCCCAGCCGCTAGCTGTAGAACCGGCAGCAGATGCAGGGCCCGACATGTTTGGTGATGCGCCAGAACCTGCCGCCCCTGCAATCGTGCCAGAGCAGGGCGCTGCCAGCTTTCAGAGCGCTTGCGGCCAGTGCGCCAGCTGCCACATGCTGGCCAGCCGTGCCCACCCCGACGTAGCCGTGCTGATGCCCGAAACCTTGATGTTGGAGCTAGGCTGGCCGCTGCCCGAAAAAGCGCAAAAAGACATTGACGACAAAAAGCGCAAGCCCAGCAAAGAGATTCGGGTAGACGCTATGCGCGAGATGATCGAGTTTGCACAGCTCACCAGCGGGCGAGGGCGTGGTTTGGCGGTGCTGGTGTACCCGGCTGAGCGCATGAACCACATTACCGCCAACGCCCTGCTCAAAACGCTGGAAGAACCCGGCGGCAAGCTCAAGTTTGTTTTGGCTACCGACGCTGCCCACCAGCTGCTACCCACCATTCGCAGCCGCTGCCAAACCTTTGCCCTGCGCTGGCCACAACCCGAACAAACCGCCGCATGGCTGGCCAGCCAGGCACCCGACAAAACCAGCCCAGCCATGCTCCAAGCCGCCCTGCTGGCCGCCGGTGGCCGCCCGTTTGACGCGCTGACCGCCTTAAACGATGGCCGCGCCGCCCTGTGGGCACGCCTGCCCCATGCGGTTGCCAATGGCAGCGTGGCCGCCTTTGCCGACCTGACCGTACAAACCGCGCTAGACGCCATGCAAAAGCTCTGCCACGACCTGTGGGCCGTCAAACTGGGCGCTGCACCGCGTTTTTTTGCTGCCGGCGACCTGCCCAAAGCCCCCCCGGCACGGGCTTTGTCGGCCTGGTCAGAACAGCTCAAAAACCTGGCCAGGGGCATAGACCACACCTGGAAGGCCGACTTGTTGGTAGAAGACCTTGTAAGCCAGGCCCGCTTGGCCCTACACTCGCGCAGTTAGCCCAGCAATTTTGATTCACGCTATAGCCACCTTATAAGCAGCAAAATACCCCTTTATGAGCACACCTCCCAATACTGCATCGGCCCCTCTAAGCGGCTCCTCCGGGGCACCGCGCCCCAGCGTGATCCAGTTGGCCATCAAGGAAAAAGCGGCTCTGTATGCGGCCTACATACCCCTGTTTACCGAAGGCGGCGTGTTCATCCCCACCGCGCGGGACTACAAACTGGGCGATGACGTGTACGTGCTGCTCACCCTGCCTGAAGACCCGCAGCGTTACCCCATTGCGGGCAAAGTAGCTTGGGTTACACCGGCCAAGGCTGCGGGCAGTCGTACCCAAGGCGTGGGCATTCGTTTTCCTGTCGATGAAAAATGCAAGCAGCTCAAGATCAAGATTGAAGAGATTTTGGGCACCCATCTGGCGTCAGACCGGCCTACGCAGACGATTTGATTCTGAACTTGCCTGAAGCAGTATGCTATTTATATGATAGCTGCTCGCGCATATTCCACGCTGGCTATAGGCATATTTATCAGCTAAATGTTATCCAGCCGCCATGTTTACCGATTCTCACTGCCATTTGAACTTTCCAGAACTACGCAGCCAGTTGCCGCATATTCGCGCCGCCATGGCGCAGGCCCAGGTCACACGTGCATTGTGTATTTGCACCACCATCGAAGAGTTTGACGACGTACATAGCCTGGCGCTAGAGCACGACAATTTTTGGGCCACCGTTGGCGTGCACCCCGACAACGAAGGCATTTACGAACCCACGCTGCAAGACCTGGTGCAGCGCAGCCAGCGCCCGCGCGTGGTGGCCATTGGTGAGACGGGGCTAGATTACTACCAGATGGACGAACGCAAAGGGGGCCGCACGATTGCCGACATGAAGTGGCAACGTGAGCGCTTTCGCACCCATATACGCGCCGCCCAGCAAACGGGTTTGCCGCTGGTTATCCACACCCGCGACGCATCTGACGACACTTTGGCCATATTGGCTGAAATGGCGCAAGTGCAGGGCGTTGATGCGGGAGCAGGGCAGCGCCCCGCCCCTTTAACTGGCGTTTTTCACTGTTTTACCGAAAGCATGCAAGTAGCCAAAGCCGCGCTGGATATGGGTTTTTACATCTCGTTTTCGGGTATTTTGACCTTTAAAGCCGCAGCTGAACTGCGCGAAGTAGCGGCTTATGTGCCGCTGGATCGCTGCCTGATTGAGACTGACAGCCCCTATCTGGCACCCATGCCGTATCGCGGCAAAACCAATACACCTGCGTATGTGCCCTATGTGGCGCAGCAATTAGCCAATATCAAAGGGCTGGATGTACAAGCCGTAGCCCAGGCTACCAGCTACAACTTTGACCAGCTTTTTAGCCGTGTAGCAAGCAGTTAATGGCAGAAACAATGCTTATAAAGCGAATATAAGTGCGTTTTATATCGCCAAATTTGAAGAATTTTTATCATGATAAATTACTTTAAATATGCACTATACCTAATTGTTTTAATTGGATATTCTTTCGCGCATGCTGGCTCATATGATGATTTTTTTCAGGCCGTACAAAACGACGACATCCGCACGATCCAAAGCCTGCTGGCACGCGGTTTTGACCCCAATACCCGCGACCCCAATAACCAGCACGCCTTATACCTGGCCTTTCGGGAGCCTTCGCTCAAGGTAGCCAAAGTGCTAGTGGACTGGCCCAAAACCGACTTTGACGCCCTGAACAGCAATGACGAAACGGCATTGATGATGGCCGTGCTCAAGGGCCATACCGACTTGGCGCTGCAAATCATCCGCAAGTTAGACGACGTCAACAAGACCGGCTGGACGCCACTGCATTACGCCGCCACCTCAGGCAACAACGTGCTGATCGCCGCGCTGTTGGAAAAACACGCCTACATCGACGCCGAATCGCCCAACAGCACCACGCCGCTGATGATGGCAGCCCAATACGGAACGCCCAGCGCCGTCAAGCTGCTGCTTGAAGAAGGCGCAGACCCGTCGCTTAAAAACAGTCTGGGCTTGACGGCCATAGACTTTGCCCAGCGTGGCCAGCGGCAGGAGTCTACAGACATCATTGCCGCGTTTGTACGGGCCAAACAGCCTAAGGGTAAGTGGTAATTGCCTGAAAATCTGCCTCACTGTTAAGCGTCCAATAACTTTATACGATGTATATTATGTTAAGTTTTTGATCGAATCTACTGCCATCACTTATCGTGGCAATCAGATTCAACTAATCAAACAAAACTGCAAAGCGATCAGTCGCCACAGACACGCTGCGGCCCTACACCAATAACTTGCGAAGCAGCGCGTCCAGAGCTTGGGAAAGGTTCTAGCTTGCCCAGTACAAGGTCACCCACGGTTTTGATCGTAGCGCCCGCGGTGCTGAGAAAGCAGAAGTTTTCAAACGGCACCGGGATGGGGAAGGAGCCTACGCCGGGCACGATGCGCGCGCCAAACTGGGTGATTTCTGGGTAAATGTATTCGGCCACAGGCGCTGTGTAGCTGCCGGGCGTTAGCGAAGCGGGAGCCAGCGCTGGCTTGGGCAGCACGGTATCTGCAGCTTCTATGATTTTGGCGCGCACGTCACGGCGCACCTTTCGGGCGTTGTCCTTGGCGGGCCAGGTATTGCGAAAGCGACCCAGTTGCGCGAGATTGGACGGCGTCAAGCCGCCCGGCCCGCTAAGCGTAGTCCCTGTTTCATCCAGGCCGCTGTCAACCAGGCTAATGTCAATATTGCGCGATGGGTCGGTGGTAAAACCCACGATCCTGAAGCGTGTGGTCTCTTCTTGCGGCAAAGTTGGGAAGCGCTCGCCCTTGCTGCCTTGCAAGGCTTCTTCAATATAAATGTAGGCAGGGTCTACCCGCGGCGACGTGTAAATGCCAATCTCGGCGTCCAGGCCATGCGCTGAAACCAAAAAACCGGTAGCATCGCGCGACAACATGCCCACTACCGATACGTAATCGCCAATCGCCAAGGGTACTGGCAACCAGGGGTTGCAGCCTGCAAAGCTCAGTGCATCAACTGACGCCGGAGCCCCTGCTCCGCAGGTAAAGCGGTAACGCAAGGCAGGGTCTGCAGGACGGTTGCCAGCCGGGCATTTACCTGGGTCAGTGGCGGTGCGGGGAATGCATACCGGAAAGCCAGTTTTCGCATGCACCGGTGAGTTGTCAGGATCCAGCGAAAAGCGTGCGTCCAGTTTGCTAGGGTCACCATAAATGCCACGCGGGTCATTTAGACGTACGCGCACGCCTGCACCGCCACCCGTTGGCGTTGGGCCCACCAAAAATTCGCCGCTGGGCAAGACACTTTGAATAAAGCCCACGGTAATATGCAAGGCACCCTGAGAAATGCGCACCACACCGGCAATGAAAACTCCACCGACGATGTTTCCAATAATGTCTGCCTCAAACGGTACTGGGGGTGGCGGCACATCCAGCAGCGCCAAACCACTTTGCGCCGCTGGTGCAGCTGTATAGGTTGGGGTAGGCAAACTGGGACTCCAGCGAAAAATATCATGCGCGGTTAAGTACTGCCCGGGCATAACAATCAACAGACTGCTGGGAATCGTGATGGTTTGGCCACGCACCGTCATGGTCGCCGATGTGAGCGGGTTGGAAGGATTGTTGAGCGTAAAACTCTCAATATGTCCAATAGCTGTGAAAGACGCGTTGGGTATCTGCGCCATTGCTGTAGGCCCTAATAAGCCCATCTGCAGGCAGCATAAACACTGTAAAACTCGAAAGAAATGAAGGATGTTGATTGTCATATTATTCCCCTGATAAAAATGCATGCATATGCTGGCGTGAATACGCAAGGCGCAGGCCTGTGGCCAGCTCTTTGCCATTGAGCTGCACCAGCGCTTCCAGCAAAGAGCGTTCGTGCAACTGCGGGCCCGCTTGGGCAAGCGCTTCAACCAGTACTTGCCCTGCCGTTTGGCCAAGCACCCGCCACAGCGTTGCGCCATCTGCGCTGGCTTGGCTGAGCAAAGCTTTAGGCAAGGGCAGTCTGGTTTGCGCGGTGTTGTTGCCTGATTCGCGCTGTGCGGGCGGTAGTAATGGTGCAATCCAGCCATCTAAAAGTTTTGCTGTTTCTGGTAGCTGCGCCAAAGCGGCCACATGCGAAATGCGTCGCTCGCGCAGCAGTTGTTCTTGATCGCCCACAAAGCTGGCTGCCATGGCGAAAATATTTTCTTTGTCTAAAAGGTCTTGTGTTACTGCGCGCGCTTGCGCTGCATCAAGCGGGGCATGGCGCACCACCAGTTCCAGCTTGCGGCCATGTACGCCGCCTTGTAGGTTGACGTTTCGCACCACAGCCGTCAACCCGCGCAGCACACCCTGCCCTGCATCGGCGTGTACACCCTGCAAGGGCAGCACCACGCCAATGCGCACCGTTTGTGCCGTTACACCAGGCGGCTGGTCTGCGGCTGTGCCAAGTATCTGTAGGTATGCCAAGAGCGCATCACGCTCGGGCGCTGCGAGATTGAATCGCGGCATAGCACTATTGAGCGTTTTGCCGCCTCGCCCTACGCCCTGCTCTATGGCGGCCAGTACTTCGCCTGCGCTGGCATACGCGGGCGACGTGCCTTGGCTACGAAGCAAATTGCTCCAACGCAAGGCAGGAGCCAACTGCCCGCCCTCGTTCTTGCCTTCTCCGTTTGCACCATGACAACTTAGGCAGGCACTGAACTGCGCTGGCAATTGAGAAGTGGTGGCCTGCGTGCCCGCAGTCCAGGGTGCATGCCCCATGTACAGCGAGCGCCCCAGTTGTGCAGCAGATTGCGCATATGCACAGCCATGCACGGCACAAATCAAGAGTAGCAGCTGTACCAAATAATTCATGACACACTGGCCTCCAGCAAGCCAGAAAGCGCGCTACTGCTTACCAAACCTGTGCTGCGCAACCAGCGGCGTTTATCCTGTGCGCCGACCCACACGGTAGACAAATGGTCTTCTGGTCTGCCGCTTTGGCTGTCAAACGCAGCCCAAACACGGGACAGCTCGGCTGGAGCGCCAGTCAACATCAACCACTGGTGTTGCAAACCCAGCTTAACGTTAAACCGTGTGGCGTAACTGCGCAAGGCTTGTGGATTGTCGGCCAGTGGGTCGAGTGAAATGGACAATAACAACGCACGCGACACCCGCTTGGGCAGTTGCTGTTGCAAATCACGAAAGACGGCTGTTTGCGGTGGGCAAAACGTGGTGCAACCAGTGAAGAAAAAACTAATCACCACAGGCCGCCCAGTCAGAAGTTGCGCTAGCTGGTGTGTTCTTCCCTCGTGGTCTTGCAACAGCGCATTGGGAACCGTGGGCCCAGGCTCCAACCACTGGTTTGAGCCAAAGGCGGTGTTGGCGCCCAGTGGCATGCAAGCGCCTAGCGCGCCCAGCATTGCAAGCCTCCGCGTCATGGCTGTCTTCATGGCAAGCCCACCTCGTGTTGACCCAGTCTGCCAGCGTGGAATGGCAATTCCTGCGAAGCGCTGGAGACCAGCCAGTCGTAAGTACCTGCGTTGGGCAATTGCACATTGGCACCGTAAATTCCAGGCGCTACTTCTTTCAGGCTGATGCGTTGTTGCCAACCATTTCGGCGGTCAAAAACGAGCAGCACCAAGTCCCCCACGCCCCCCAGTGCACTGGTTTGACGGGTCTCATCTTCTCTTTGCAGGCGCACGCGCACCTGATGCAACAGCGTCGGGGCATTGGCTTGGCCGGCAGCAGAGCGCAGATCTTGCAAAACGGCTACTACCCGGGGCGCGCTCACTTTGGTCAATGCCGTTTGCGCGGCAGGCAACTGCAATGCGGTGCACGCAGCCATGCGCGGCCCTACAGCACTCACCACCAGTTCATAGCTGCCACCTTTGTCGCTGCGCAAAGCAGCGCGGTAGTGTCCAGGCCCAACTTCAGACAGCGATGTATCCAGTACCATCACACCGACAGCGCTGCGCCGGTAATTGGAATAGCTGCCAATCGGGGCCATCATGCCCTCGCCGTACTGGTACACCACACCGTCCACCGGGTTCGCTACCAGCAAACCGCGCTGGCTTGGATCAGATGCAACACGTACACCAGCGCTGGCCTGGTTGGCCGGGCTGCCAGTGCTGACCTGCACGGGTTGTGCACGCCCGGCGCGCAGGTCTGCCAGCGAAAACAGCGTAGCCGCAGCAGAGGCTGTGCTGTGCAGATAAGCAAAGCCATCAGTAAAGGCGATGGTGTCGGCCAGGGGTGCAATGTCTGGCAGCACCAGATTGCGTGCCGTAGCAACATCGACCATTCCTGCGCGCGAAGTCTTGGCATTCAGCCACACGGCACGCCTGCCGTCGTCAAAAACTTCGATAGAGCTGATACCGGTGTCCTCGGGGGCTATGCGTACCACGCGTTCGGGCTGGTCAGCGGTTGAATCAGGATTAATCCAGACCAGCTCACCGCCGTGCAGTGCTACCAGCAAACGCTGGGCCTGGTTGCCCCAGCGTGCAGCGACCGGTTGATCAGGCAAAGACCATTGCCTCATTTTTTGTGGCACTCCAGACTTGTCGGTCTGCCAAAAAACCAACCGACTGGGATTTTGGTGCCAACTATAAATTCCGTGTTGAGGAGCTGCTACTGCCCCTAGCATGCCTGCAGCGGGTGTTGTTTGCAGTGTGGCTGTCTGCGCGGCAGCATCCATGGCAGACAGTTGCTGCTGCTGCGTAGAGACCAGCCACACACGCGACCCGTCCGCGTCCAGCACCAGGCTGCTGGCTCCACCCACCGTGCCAACCCGGTGGGTGATTTCGCGACGATGCGTGTCAAGTTTTGCCAATTCGCCTGTAATGCCTTGCTGGGTGTGCACCCACAGTTGCAACCGTTTGGGCTGGTGTACCCAGCTGTCTATGTCGCCGGCTAGTTGCACTATCGATTCCAGCTTGGCGTTATTCAGCCCCACAAAAGGGTTGATGAAAGCGATGGTGCGATCTGCGTTCAGTGTGACCAAACGCCAGCCGTTAAGGTCGATTTCTGCGCGGCGTCCAATCCCTTGCGATGCCAGTGCCCGCACTTTATCGCTGCAAGCCAACTCTGCATCAGAAAGCGCACCACGCCCCCGCTGTAGCCACGCGGCTAGCTGGCCCGCCTTGTAGCGCAATGGGGTTTGTGTGATGGCATCTTGCAGGTGCAGATCCAGCACGCCCAGCACGCTGTCGCTGGGCGCGTCAGACAAAGGCTGGTAGCTCCAGCGCACCACTGTGCCGCCGTCTTGCATCTGTCCACTTTGTTGGGCCATGCCAGTGCCCTGCCATAACAATGCAGTGGCACAACACAGGCAGAGGTGTTTAATCCAGAACATGGAGTTCATTGATAGCAATAAGTGTTGCTGTTGGCACACTGTTAGTGGCACCAATAGCGTCGAAATAAACTTCCTTGATACCGGGCTGGCCCGGCTGTACTCTGACCCCCAAAAACGGTGCTGTTTTAAAGCTGCGCGAACGTATCAAAGGCTTGACTATGGGCGAGCACCACGAGGTCTCCCCTTCAAGCAGTACCCCCATTTGCGTGGTGTATTGATGCCTTGAATTAAATCTTCCAGCCACCACACTTACATGGGCTCCCGCTGCAGACACCGGTCTATCGAATATCAGATGTATTGGCATACGTCCAGCGTCAGCCTCACCCTGAATCACTGGATCGCCATCGTCAAATCCACCGATGAAACCCAGATCGGCGCGGCAAATATTCAGAAATACTGACGGGCCATCAAGATCAATCGTCACCGCTTGTCCATCACCGAATTCAAAGCGCGAGTTAAGCGTCGTAAACTGGTCGTTCATGCTCAAAAAGCTGTCTGTCCACGCCAGTCGCCAGCCGTTGCTGAAGTCTTCAAATTCCAAAGGTGTGATGACTGCCATGATGGGTCCTCCATGTAGTTATACGGATCATTTTTTGGGTGGTGGGGGTAATACGCGCAAAATGCCCCACAGTCCACCATCCAGCAAGAAACTGGCCTGACTTTGCAATAGGTAGTCCATGGGTATCTGGTGCTTGCCACCCGCTGTAATCTCCAGGCTCACTCCCATCATGGGGCCAAAGCCGTTGTAAGTGCCTTGGCGAATGGAGCTGCCCTTCTCGCTATTAAATACGCGAGATTCCTTGCTCCACGGATACGGGTTCCAGGCATGACCCGACAGAGACAGACCCTGCTGCCGCGTATGCCCACCGGGATGCACAAAATGCAAACGCACGCGCTCGCCAGCGCGAGCCTCTATGAGCGGTGTTTCAGGATCACACGGATGTTCTCTCAACGTAGTCACAGGCGCACCAGAAGCACAACGCGGCTTGCCTGCGGCTGGTTTGATCAGTTCTGAGCTAAACACCTGCGAATAGTCAAATTCATTGCGATCACTGAACCCCACACTGGGGTCACCGCCACGGCGTGCCCACAGGGGCTCGGTTCGGTAGTTGATGGCTTTCACGCCATAGTCATCAGGTTCCTCAGCCCCACTTAAATTCGGTATGGGCATACCGCCGCGTGTTGCGCTGACGGCGTCTTGCATGACCAGCACCTGGTCGAGATAGCGTTGGCCATTGGGAAGGCAAATATGCGCTTGCAGACCGGCTTTCCAAAACGGTGCCGAAGGATCAGGACATACTCTGGAACCTTCTGGCCCGATAACCAGTGCACCTACCAAACCATGTGTAGGGTGCTTGATGGCATCGCCAAAACTGCTCAGAGGCAGGGCGCCGAGTTCCAGGGGTTTACCTGTTTGCCCAAAATCAGTGGTGCCCCAGATGTAGGTGCGCTTGCATAAAACCTCCCTTGGAGTGCCCAGATCGGTAGTCTGGCATGGAGGCACCAAGGAGCCTTGGCGTTTGAGCGCGTTACTGCCTTCTTCGCTTTTGGCCAGCACACTTTCGTTAAGCCCCACATTTGACCCATCGCCGTTCACGGGTTGCTGCGTGACTCTGGGAGCACTGAGGCCAACGCTGCTGGACATGCGTATCTGGTTCAGGTTAAAACCGTCTGTAATCATGGGCAGGAAGTTGTAATACGCGCGGTGTTCGGGCAACTGAGCGGTGCTGCCATCGGCATTGATGACCGGTCCGTCATCCAGCACAGCGGGAAGGTGATTGC
This sequence comes from Polaromonas sp., assembly GCA_043774625.1. Lineage (GTDB taxonomy): Bacteria > Pseudomonadota > Gammaproteobacteria > Burkholderiales > Burkholderiaceae_C > JAAFIP01. The sequence continues at coordinate 10,761 of JAYVTG010000145.1, forward strand.
GCAGCTGGGTGTCAATGCATTGGCCAGCAGCAGCGCGCAACACCAGAGGCTCCAGTGTTCTGCCGCCCCCAGCCCCGAACTGTTTACGCAAGTTCTCTAGCGTTTGCAGGTTGCCTATCTGCGCAATGGTGGGGGACCCGATGGTGACGGAACCTGCGCTGGTTTGCCGTTTTTCTACTCTGCTATTGAGCACGTACACCACGGCATGGTCATCTTGAATCCCATACCGTGTGTTGTAGGCTATGCCACGCTGCCCGGGTTTGCCGCAACTGTCAAACAAATCACAGGCCCTAAGGGCACTGACATCAAAAACAACCCGATCAGCGTTGGAATCTGTGCACACCTGCCTAGCGGCATCGCTGCCGGACGGTCCGAGCAATGGACGATCCTGACCTTTGGCATCGGGCAACTTTGCAAGCCCCACAGGTTTGGCAAACAGCCCGTCAGAACCCGGTTGTCCAAAGGCGCGCATAACTCCCCACATGCCATCCCACAACTGGTCGATCGAAGAACCAAAGTACAGATAGTCGGTATGCGAACCTGCATAGGGATTGACGTTGATATCAAATTCAAAATGCTCTGAAATACCGATGGGCTGTGCATTGGTGTAACCGAAATTCTTGGAGCCAGCCATGCGGTGCCACTTCACACCGTTCATGCTGAAAATATGCTGCGCCTCTTGCGAACCCTGTATCAGGCGAATTTGCACGGGGTCTCCCTCGAAGGCGGGCAAGATGGGCGTGGCGGGGTCACCCATCACACGCCAGTGCTCGTTTCTTTCGATTCGGCTATCGCAGTTGGCATCTGGCATGCCCGAGCCAGCCTCGGGCTTATTGGAATACAAGGCGCAGTTAAAGTTTTTGCGCCATTGCTCCACATCTTTCACCACATCGCTTAGTTCCTGGGTTTTACCGCGCACCGCCAACAGGCCTTTGGTAACGGGGGACACCATGTCTACCGCGTTACGCGGGCCGCCGCTGGCTTGACCGCTGTTGGCATACACCCAATCTACATAGCTGGTAGTAGCCAATGCCAAATCACGACTCTTATGCGCGTGGGTAGCAAAGGCATTGGCCATATCGCCAGTGCATTTCTGATCCCCAGGCTTGCACTTGGTTTGCGAATACTGCAAGCCGCCCAATTTGGCATCAAGTTTTACGTCGGCTACACGCAGTGCCAGTGGTTCGTTACGGTAGTTCACCAACTGGGTGCCAGGGTCTTCAGACGAGATGGCCAAGGGCCGGGGAATTTGCAACGCTACCTGGCGCTCGCCAAAACGGCGTGCAGACACATCGCGCGTTTCTGGATTAATAGGTTCCAGCGCGACGTTGTACACACCTGCAAAATCTGCAATCGCAATGCCAAACTCACGCCGTGTTTGATCGTTAGGGTCGTTTTTGCACTGAGCGGATTGAGCAGCAGACATGCGACCAGACGCTGGCTGGAACGGGTGCGAGTCTGCATCACCAATGCAGTTAAGCCCGACAATATTGGCTCGGCTGGAGGTGGGGCCTCCATCTTCACGCAATTGCAAGGGTGGTCGCGGCGCGATGGTTGCAAGTGGATGTCCATTCTTGACAATCTGTGGGGCTGGCTTGCGCGCGAGATCAGACCCACCAAGGAGTTTTTTGCGAACCGCATCTCCGGCCGGGCCAGGTTTGGAGGCATTGTCCATGTCGCCCGCTTCAAGCTTATCGCCCAATTTTACCCAGGTAGAGTTGGCTGGTTCAATGACCAAAGCGGCATACAGGCCATGTTGCTGGTGTGAACTGGGCCCCATATGGTCATGCGTAAACACGGTGCGCAGGGTATTGTCTTTGCCTTTTGCATTGAGAATTGGGTCTGCCCACCAGCGCTGTATCGTGCGCTGCGCTCCACAAAGAGGGTGCTTCTCGTTCAGCTCATGCGCATACTCTTTGTCGCTTTGCCCGACGCCTTGTTCTGGGCAACGGCCTTTTTCATACAACGCAGCATGCTTGAAGTCGTTTCGGTTTTCATAAATGTCTCCACCGGGCAGGAATAGCGGGTGCGCCTTGGGCTTCCAGCTCTTGTCGCCTGTGGCATAGCGGTAAGCAAATATGCGCTCGCGCACCTCGTCTGGCGAGAAAGTGGCGTCCTCGTAGTTCCAGCCGTTGCCAGAACCATCGGACGATGTCACATCAAATTTCACCAAATGAATGTGTTGACCAATGGTGTCGGTAGGGGTAAAAAGCTGAAAGTCATCCACATTGAGTGCGCTGGGCATCAGGTTGGTGGATTTGAAGTTGATGCATTCACCCGAATTAGCCCGAAAGAACAGCGGCTCGGGCAAGCGCACACGGGTAGCGGGGTCGATGATGTCCTTGATGTCGTTTTCAAGCACCACAATGCGCCCCTGCGGATCAAACCAGCCATGGCGGTTGACCGTCAACTCCGTTTGAATAAACGCGGTTCGGTATTGCCGCTCTGGGGTGTTGGGCGGGCAGGGGTTGGCGTAGGGAGCGCCAGCCGCCCGGGGTTGGCCGTTGACGCGAAACAATGGGTCTTGGCCGCTACGTGATTTTTGTAAACCGGTGGTGGCTGCCCATTCGGTACGGTAGGCGGCTGATGTGTCTTTCCAATCGTGCTGCGATGCAACGGTGCTGGTGACCATTTGGCGTCTGGCACCTACAGGCGAATCGTCTGCCAATTTACCTTCGTGAAACTCCATGGCAATCTTTTCACTGGCCTCACCACTATGGGCCAGCGGCTTGAGATACACCTTGTCCCATTCTCGGGCCAGGGCTTCCACTGAATATTTGTTTTGTGCATATACCCGCTGGGCAATCAGTTGGGCAGCTTTGCCACCTTTTTTTAATGCCTCGGCTACCACGGGGTCGTTGGGACCGCCGCTGGGTTTCTTCAGGGTGCTCAGCAGTTGCTTGCCATCAGGCCCAATCAGCTTGCCTGTGATGACATGCCTGCGCAGACCGCCGTTGACTACTTTGGCGTCGTCTGGTTCTATTCCTGTAGCCGCCTGGTAGCTTGCATCATTCACATCAAAATCCAGCGGAGGTTGTGGTGGGCGATGACCGGGTTCGCCAGGAACATAAAAGGGGTAGCCAGCAAATTTGGCTGTTGAAATGGGAGCCAAAGCGTTGCCTGGAATGGGAACCAGAGCCGGTGTTTCAATGCCTCCTGCCACTTCTGCGTCTGGTAGATTGCGACCGCGTGGGTTGCTGACAGGGTCAAAAACTCCCTTGGCTCCATCTTGAAAGGCATCGTGCACGCGCCACAGTTCCCACATGCCTTGCGCAAAGTGCGGGTACAGGTGGCAGTGGAAAATCGAGTCGCCGGGTGCGAGATTTCGGTTGCCTGAGCCGCCGTACTCAATGCCATAGCTGAAGGTAGCGCCTGGTGATATGGTTTGCGAATCAAGATACGTGGAGTTTGGGTCGCTTGCATCTAGCACCCACTGGTGTGCGTGCAAGTGGAACACATGGGTTTCTTTGGGCCCTGCGTGCAGATTGCGAAATCGAACCGGATCACCCAGGTAAGAATGGTGCACGTTGGAAGGATCGTCCGGATACATGGCACCCACGGGTTTTTTGCCGTCCTTGTCCCACTTCAAAATTAGCGCTGGGTCACCATTGGCCCATGAGCTTAAAAAGAATTCCTCGGCTCGGCATTCGGGGCATTTGGCCACCACACCCACCGCGCGTTGCGGTTGCGCAGACACCAGCAGCGAACCCATGCTGGACACACCGTAATTGATGCCCATGCCATCTTTGAGGTAATGCAGCGGGTTGCTTTCGTCTGCCAGCTCGGCAAAAGCCTGTTCGGCGTGCACCTCGTCATGCATGATCACGGTGAATTCACGAAACGATTTACCGCAGCTATTGCCAAATACCTCGGTTTTGCAATGGCGTTTGTCTGCATGTTCATTCAGCACCACCAGCGCATTAAGGTCGCTATGCACGATCTCGTTACGCTTGTTCAGGATAGCTAGCAGCGGTGTGCCGTTGCGCTCGGCCTCGTAGTCCACACGTGCAAATGGGTGCTGCCGACTGGCGTCTGTGCGGGTGGCTTGCTGCAAAGTTTCTTGCGTTACCTGTGAACGATACCAGCGGGAGCCAGCTGGCTCCACATTCACTGCGCCAAACAATCCTAAGCCAATTTGCCCACCATCGCCCTCTCCTCCCACGGGTGCCGCGGTGGAATAAGCAAAATACGTACCTTCTTTTACCCCTGTCAAGCGCGTCATGGAGCGTTGACCGGGTGCTACCAAAGTGCCCAGCTTAAAGGAGCCCCTCTCCTGTGCTGACGTGGCAGTGTTGAATACTTTGCCTTGTTGTCCTGGCAAACCGACATTGGTTCCATCGCCACCGCACACATAACCTGGTGGGCATTGCTCTTGAGAAATGGGGGCGTGCTCCAGGCCTTTGACGTGGATGGAAGCTGCACGTGTACGCGGCAGGTCTTTGCTAACCTTGCTGGCCACCACCAACTCGCGCGACGTTGGCACCCCTGCAGGAGATACCGCATGCTGTGGAAGCTTGCCATCGTATTCAAGCGGCAGGCCGCCCTCCTCTGTCCATAACGGATCCAACAGGTTTTGAAACTTGATGTCCAAGCACCCACCCTCATGAATGCGCAGTACCAAAGGGCGAGGCCGCTTGTCTGAACGCAAACGCACCTTGCCGGGTTTGAGTTCTGCGCTACTGTCGATGGACACCACGTCGCGCCTCAGGGCGTACAACATGCCACCTGGCACAAACGCAGCAAAGCGGTTGATGACATAGGCTTGCTCTATGGCCACAACATCAGCCGTGACGGTGTTGTCGCGGGTGCAGCGGTCTGCTGTATCAGGTTTAGCAAAAACTGCGATTGAAGCGCAAGCCAGCGCTAAGATCAGAATTTGGCGCGGGTGTGACAGTGCGTGCATGACAAGTCCCTTGAAAATTTTTACTTTTCACCCCAAGACACAGTTGATTGCAAACTGTTTCGCTTGAGAGCAGGACTGTTTTTACGAAGATTGACGCTTGGACACAAGGTCATGCGTTACTGCGTGCAACTTACATTTGGTTCTTCTGTAATTATTTTCAAATCTTCAAATTGAAGAATTTTCAAGGGTAAAGTTCCCTCAATAGTTCGAAAAAAATGCCATTTGAAAAAGCACATTCTCTTTCACGTACACGAACTATTTAGCGTTGAAAATTACATAATGTCACTTGAATCTGTAAAAGCAAATGCGGTCCAAAGTAGTCATGGCAGCAAGGTCTGGCTGCTTGCGAAGCTGCCTGGCTGCAACTGCAATGCGCGGTACTGGTTCGCAGCCCAGGGTTTAGCCATGTCGCGGTAGCGGCTGCTAAAAACCAGGCCGCTTTGGCCGGTTTGGTAGATGAACTGGGAGTTGTCCAGATTGGCCAGGTCGTACACGGCGCGCAGGCTGGCGGCGTGGCGGTTGTTGAAGGGTTGTTTTTCGTTGGGCCAGTATTGGCCCACGTTCACCGTCCACGGGTCGCCGCCAGTGGGTACAGACACGTCAAACAATTTGGCCAATACAGGTACGTTGCCAAACGGTTTGTGGACGGACCGGGCCACGTGCGCCCTGCCCCAGCGCCATTCAGACACATTGCTTCCATAGTCGGACTGCAACCTGTCCAGCGCGCGGCCCAGCGCGTCGCCCGATTGTTCTGCACAGGTTTTGGGGGCGCACCAAAAGCTGTCATTGTTTTGCACAATCTGTTCCAGTGCGCCCCGAAAGTGGCGTTTACCGTACAGAGTTTTGAACTTGGCGCTACCCAATTTGGGTTCAATCACACCGCGCGTAAATTCGTCTGCCCAAGCCGCAAAAATGAGGGGTGCGGGGCTGTCGGCATCCATTTGCCCGTCAAAGTGGTGCATATGGGCAAGCGCGGTTGCGGCCAGTGCATGGCTGCTACTCGTGTTGCGCAACCAGGGCACAAGCCATTGCGTGGCCAGTGAAAAAGTGTCTGCCTGAATAGCCTGCATGCTGGCCATGTCGTGTTGCGGTTTGGCAGCCAGGAGGGCCTCTATGCGGTCAAAACGCTGTGGTGTCGTCCAGTCTGCGCCTATGAAGTGCGGGTAGTCTGCGCTGTGGATGCGCTGGTTGGCCGTGGCGACCCAGCCTTTTTTGCCATCGTCTTGCGGGGTTTGGTCGTACGGTATCCAGCCTGCCCAGTCGTACTTGGCTTCCCAGCCGGGCGCGGGGGCGATGCCTTTGATGTCGTTGTCTGGGCGTCGCACGGGCACCTTGCCCACGGCTTTGTAGGCGATTTTGCCGTTTACATCCGCCGCTACCACGTTTTGCATGGGGGAATGGTAGTCAGCGTAGGCGGCAAATAGTTCATCGACCGACTGGGCTTTTTGCGCTTTAAAACCCGACAGCACGGTGTGGTTGTCTGCGTCCAGCGCCGACCAGCGCAGCGCGATGACGTGTTTTTTCAAGTCGAGCACGTCTGCATGCGTGGGCTGCGCGTCGCTGATGACCGGGCCGTGGCGTGTGCTGCGGGCGGTGTAGGCTACGTCTGGCTGGCCTTTGACGCGGATGGTTTGCGGGTGCGTTTCAAAGTCCACCCAGGGGTTGAACTTGACTACCTTGGGGTCAACATCTACAGGGGTATCAGTCCCCTGCGGTAGAGGCCTGCGGTACTGGTTGGGGTTGTCGGGGTTGATTTGCTCCAGATACAGGTCTTGCACGTCGGGCCCGGTATTGGTAAAGCCCCAGGCCACTTTGGCGGTGCGGCCCAAGATGACACCTGGCAGGCCGGGCAAAGTAGCGCCAATAACGTCGCTTTCTGGCTCGGCAGCATTTGCAGCTTTGACCTGCAAACGTGCAAAGTACCAAATAGCAGGGGCGCTCAGGCCCAGATGCGGGTCGTTGGCCAAGAGGGGCTTGCCACTGGTGGTTTTGCTGCCCGCCAGCACCCAATTGTTGCTGCCCTTGCCTTCGACGTTGCCCATATTTTGTACAAAACGGCTGGCGTCCGTGTGCATAGCTTCGGTGTCCAGCAAAGCAGCCTGCAACAGGTTTTGAAGAGAAAAAACGCCAGATGCCAGCGTGGAATATGCGCGAGCAGCTATTGATTTTGTAGCGTCTGCCAATTTCATATCATCAGCCTGCACACTTGCTGATGGCGTAGTTGCAGCCTGCGTTTTGTACACACCCAGGTCTGCGTACAGCTTGGCCAGGTCTACTTGGGTAGCCGGTGCCTCGCCCGGATACGGCGGAAACAATTGCCACAACTGGGCGGTGTCTAGCTTTTGCGCAGCAGACAGGCGCGCAAATTCGGCACCCCAATTGCCACCCAAGTCCAGCGCCATCATGATGCCCCAGCCCACGCTGTCCTGGGCCGTCCACAGCCCGGGCTTGATGCGCAAGATATGAAACTCGGGCGGCAGCGCCTGGCTGCTGGTGGCGTGAAAGGTGTTGATGCCGTTGGCGTAAGCATTGAGCACCGCTTTAGCCTCTGTGGGCATGCTGTCCAGTTGCGCTTTGGCGGCGCGGATGATGCCCAGCGTGCGCATGAGCTTGTCGGTGTCCAGACTGGCTGCACCCAAAAATTCACTGAGCTCGCCATGCATGATGCGGCGGTTAAATTCAAGCTGCCAGCTACGTTCTTGCGCATGGGTGTAGCCCATGGCAAACGCAGCGTCAGTTTGAGACTGCGCCATGATGTGTGTTACGTCTGACGCATCGCGCTGCACCTGCACCTGGCGCTGCAAGCCGGGTACTTGTAACGACCCGCCCAGACTGGGCAGGCTGCGCCAAACATACACCCCCACGCCGAGCAGGATGAGTGCGAGTAGACCTACGACAAAAATCGATAACTTTTTAAACCATTGCATGTCTGTCTCCGTGTTTCGTTTGCAGCATTATCTATTTAGCTGTGCACGTCTTGTTTCAAATATGTATGCATACATGGGATGGTTGCAATATAGTTAAAACGTGAATTTTTCACATTTTTAATCAAGCAACACGTAGACATTTCTGGCCAATCGGGGCGCACAAAGCGAGCATTGTTCTCATAATTTACTTGATATATTGCTGTTAAACCATTGATTTAATTGTTGTTTTTTTGAATATATTTACATTCATACACCGTGTTGTTCTTGCACAAGGCAACAGACTGACCTACTCTCAGGGTAACAAAACCGAAATTATTGATTGAGGCAAGTTATGCGTTGGGTTAAAACTACTATATCGAGCGTCTGGGGTTTGGTTGGCTTACATCCCGTGCCCACGGAAGCAGAGCTGATTGATCGCACCGAAAACATCCGCGAAAGCATGATCGAGGTGCTGGGCGAAGAGGGAGCCTTGTTGCGCCCTGTGGTGCGCAGGCGTCTGCGATACGCGCAAGACATAGAAGCACTGTGGTACTTGCGCAGTGACTGGATGGCTGCCGTGTCTGCCACGCAGGGCGAGGCAGCAGCAGCAGCCCATGTACGGCGCATCACCGTGATGTTTGATGGCTTGTTACCGGGTGGCCTGCAGTCGCGTCCTGCCAGCTTGTCGTCCCTCAACAGCCACGCATCCCACCACTAAAATCACCTCTATAGCCAGGTGGTAAAGGCCTGCGCGTCTACCCGCGTAGTGGCATAGGTGTTGACTAGCGCGCTCTCGTCGGCATAACCTAGCGACATACCGCATACCAGCATTTCTTGGTCAGCCGCACCAATGTGGGGCAAGATGATTTTGGAAAACCCGTTCCACGCCGCCTGTGGGCAGGTATGCAAGCCACGCGCACGGGCCGCGATCATGATGTTTTGCAAGAACATGCCGTAATCGACCAGACTGCCTCGCCCCATGATCTGGTCTACGGTGAACATCAGGCCCACCGGTGCGCCAAAAAAACGGTAGTTTTGCTGGTGCTGTGCGTGCATTTTGTCTTTGTCGCCCTTGCCAATGCCCAACACACCATACAGGCCAAAGCCGCATTCACGGCGGCGGTCAATATAGGGTGACACCCATTTTTCGGGGTAATAGTCGTATTCTTCCTTGTAATTGGCGGCCAAGGCGGGGTTGGCTGCCAGGGAGTCGTGGGCGGTGCAGACTTTGCTGACCAGTTCGTCTTTTTTGGCACCTTGCAGCACATACACCTTCCAGGGCTGGGTGTTGGTTCCACTGGGGGCTCTGGCTGCAGTTTGCAATAAGTTTGATAGCAGCTCGCGCTCTACTGGCGCTGGCAAGAAGGCTCGGGTACTAAAACGGCTAAGTATGGCAACGTCTACGCTGGCGGGGTCTGACACACGGGTTGTGACTTGGGAGGGAGGAAGGTTGAAGACGGTCATGGAGGTTTTTTTAAATAGTCAAAGAAGTTGCACAACAAACTTGTACGTACCCGCTGGTTATACCAGCAAGTTTTGCAGCGCAGCGCCAAGCTGCCTGGGCAATGGCACGGGTTTGCTGGTGGCGCGGTCTACATACACATGCACAAAGTGACCCTGGGCATTGGCCGTTGCCGCACCATCGGCAAACAGGCCTACCTCGTAACGCACGCTGGAATTGCCTATACGCGCCACGCGAATACCGGCCTGCACGGCTTGCGGAAAAGAAACAGGCGCAAAGTAATTGCACTGCGTTTCTACCACCAGGCCGATGGTGTCACCTGTATGAATGTCCAGCGCGCCATGGGCTATCAAATAGCTGTTTACCGCCGTGTCAAACCAGCTGTAATACACGACGTTATTCACATGCCCGTACACGTCGTTGTCCATCCAGCGAGTGGTGATGGGTACAAAAACGCGGTAGGCGCTGCGGGCTTCGGGCAGTGGGCGGGTTGTCATGGCGCCTATTTTGCCAGCAGTGCGGTACTAAAACTGTGGCGACTGCTCTTGGAGGAGCATTTATGGCTATTGCCAGCGTGGAATTTGCGTGGGCAGCTATTGATTTTGTAGCATATGCAGGTGTGGAACTTCGAATTGCATGACTGGCCTGACACCTCGCGCAGGCGCATGCCGATGGCCTGTGCAGCTACGCGGCTGTCCCCCGGCGCGGGGCTAAGTATCTTCTTGCGTCGTTTTGTACGCGCCTCCTCCTCTTATGCCGCTACGCTGCACAGACCATCGACATACGCCCCAACTGAGAGGGTAGGCATACAACACGGCATAGCCACACACAGTCTCACATAACCGCACACAGTTCACCCCCGCCACGCGTTTGTGCTGTCAGGCACTGTGGGCGCGCGGATACCGTAGGTAAAAGGGGGAGCCAGGTACAAAAGCTGACAAGAAGCTAAAACC
>JAYVTG010000146.1:0-4203 GCA_043774625.1 Polaromonas sp.
CCTTTGACTGGCGCTTTACCCTAGCTGAGAGCGACCTGCCCAAGGTGATGGGCGCCACCAGTTTTGCGGGTATCGAGGTAGGGTACCCCATGCTGGATGACCGACTGCTAGCCTTCTCTCTTAAGCTCCCAACTGACTACAAACTAAAGGGCTTAAAGCTGCGTTGGTTCTTCAAAGAAGCGCTGCGTGGTTTTTTGCCAGACGACATTTTGACCAAAAAAAAACAGGGGTTTGGCCTGCCCTTTGGGGTGTGGGCCAACCAGACGCCCGCACTGAAAGCCTTGGCCAAAGAATCGCTGGAAAGCCTGGCGGAGCGCGGTGTGGTGCGGGCTGACTTTGTTCAAAGCTTGCTAAACCAGCGGCTGGCCGAGCACCCTGGCTACTTCGGTGAGATGGTGTGGATTTTGATGATGCTGGAGCAGTGGCTGGCGGCCAAAGCGCCAACTTTCCGGCTCGCTCAAACGGCGTAAACCAAGATGAAACCGACCACCCGCCCCCGGGCACTCGCTGGCAGGATGAATGTCTTTCTGACTTTTGACATTGAAGTGTGGTGCAATGGCTGGGAAGACTTGGACAGGGCTTTTCCTGGCAGTTTTGCACGGTATGTTTATGGGCATTCGTTACATGGCGACTACGCACTGCCCCAGACACTGGCTATCCTGAACCAGCATGGCCTCAAGGGCGTATTCTTTGTGGAGCCCCTTTTTGCGGCCCGATTTGGTATTGCGCATCTTGAAGTCATCGTCAAGCTGATTCGCGAAGCGGGTCACGAGGTGCAACTGCACCTGCACCCTGAATGGACCAACGAAGCGATTGAGCCGCTCCTTGCAAACTGCACTACGAAACGGCAGCACTTGAGCTACTACACACTGGAGGAACAGACAGCGCTGATTGCCCACGGCATGAAGCTTCTGACAACCGCTTGCAGTGGACCGATTCGCGCCTTTCGGTCTGGCAGCTACGCCGCCAACAACGATACCTTTGAAGCGTTACGGCGCAATGGAATCATGCTCGATACCAGCCTGAATCGGTGTTATGCCATTAGTGCGCCAGACCTGCGCAGTGAGCACACTTTCGATAGCGCTTTTGTGGTGCAAGAGGTGACAACCATCCCCGTGACCGTGCTGAAGGATGGCTACGGGAAGAACCGGCCGGCACAGGTCGGGGCATGTGGCTTCGGCGAGATGCGAGATGCCATGTTGAGTGCGCACAACGCGGGCACGCGTGACTTTGTGGTGGTTTCGCACAATTTCGAAATGCTCAAGTCTGGGTCGTCGGAACCGGACTGGTTTGTGGTGAAGCGATTTCGGCGACTGTGCGGATTCCTTGCCTCGCACCCAGAACAGTTTCTGGTTCGGGGTTTCGACACGGACTTATGCCTGACTTCGCGAGACCGACAACGGTCCACCGCAGAACCCCGTGCAAGCTGGCTTTCCACCAGTCAACGCCATGCCGAGCAGCTATTGCGCCGCTTGCTTTGAACAGGCACAGTCACTGGTGGCATCAGTGCAATAACTTACGCGCGATGAGCAAGGTATAGGGCGTCAGAATATGGCCCAAAAAACGCAGCGGCGCAATGTTGCGCAAGGCATTGAGTGCGACCCTTTGCATTGGGCTCTTGCCCTCCATTTGGGTCATATCGAACCGATCCCACGATTCGAATCCCTTTGCCCGCAGATAGTCGCGCAACTGAAAGAAGGTGAACCAGTTCACCGCTGGGTATTTGGCAAAGTTGGCCACGGCCGGCCAATCGGTTAAAGCACGTCGTTCGAAATACCGCTTGAGCGGAGCGGGATACCAACCGTATAGCGGCAGGTCGAACTCGTCTTGCACCGGGCACAAATGGCTGCTTGTGCTGATGTATAGGAGCCCACCCGGGCGCAATACGCGCACGGCCTCATTCACACAGCCCCCCCAGTCCTGAACATGCTCCAGTAACTCGGGCAAAAGACAGACATCCATGGATGCATCAGTGAACGGCAGCGAGGTGGCAGTGCCGACCTGGAAACTGACAGCCAAGCTTTCGCGGCGGGCGCGCTCGCACGCTAGCTTGATAAGCGGCTGGTTGATGTCGACGCCAGAGTAGTGATGCCGGCTCTCCAGCCAGAACTTGGCTTGGGCGCCAGCGCCGCAGCCTACATCGAGCACCTCGAGCGCACGCCCTGCTTCAACTTTGCCATAGAGCCTGAGCAAGGTGTCCGTCGTGGAGCGGAACCGCTCCATCGTGGCCGGCGATAGGCTATTCTTTTCGTAATAGCGGTAAAAATCTTCGTGAGAACTGGTATCCCATGCTTGATCACCGGTTACCACCGCCCGATTTGACTCATCATTAGCCATGTTGGCCGCCCATCCTTCCTGTGTAGTGAATAGCATCGAAGCAGCCGTGAGATTTGTCAACCTCCTTCCGGGACCCTGACGCAAAAGTGCGAATCACGCGCGAAGCAAATTTGTAAGAAGCCTCGCACCAAAAAGCATTCGGGTTGCATCCCAGGGTGTGAAGCGTTTGATCTGAAACACGTCGTCTCCCAGGTGGGATGCCCCGCCCTGGGTACTGACTGCGGCATCAAAGCCCAAACTGCGTACCACATCCACACTGGCCGGCAGATAGTCTTCGCCAGGCTTGCCGTTCGGGTAGGCAAACAAACCGACGCGCTCGCCCAGCAATTGCTCCAGAAAGTCTTTGCTGCCTTTAATCTCTGCTCGAGCTTGACTATCGGTCAGGCTGGCAAGAATCGGGTGCGAAACGGTGTGAGCGCCAATCTGCATGCCCGCATCGCGCATGCCTTTGACCTGCCGCGAGGTCATCATCAGATTCTCAGGCAGACTAACTTGAGCCGCAGTTGCAATGCGCTGTGCAATAACATGGCGTTCAGCGACCGGCAGATATTTTATTTTGCGAATGATGGCGTCAATGGCTGCCGCCTTTGCGGCCGGAATGCCAACATCAAAATCACCGAGTTCACCCACGCGAAGAGTACTGTCGCCGGCGAGGCGAACAGCTTCTATGACCGCGTCGTTCCACATGCGCCCACCATCCAGAAAGCCGGTGGCAATGAAAAAAGTTGCAGGCAATCCGTGCCGCAGCAGGATGGGCAAAGCCACATCGTGGTTGTCGGCATAACCATCGTCAAAAGTAATGCAGGCGGCGCGCGCGGGCAGCGTACCCGCTTTGAGGTGTGCAACCGCCGCATCCAACGGCAAAACGTCGAACCATGACTTGACCCACCCACACACTTCATCAAACCGACTGGCATGCATCTCGTGAGGAAAGACAGGATCTGGCTCAGCGAAGACCCGATGAAAAATGAGCACACTCAACCTGGCATTGACCCCCCCAGGGCTAAGCAAAGAAAACAAAAAATTCATCGGGCAATGCTAACCTCAATAAATCTGTCGGATTCTTCATTGAAAGGTATGCTAGCGCCACATGGCTTCGCCCGCGAGCCCTGTGTATCGGCCCGCAAGTGCAACCTGACGAGCTGATAGCGATGACGTAGAAGGATAGGGGAATTTTCGACCTCGCGTAATTCCGCGAAGGCAAAATAAGAGTCGGCTAGCAAATCTGACATGCAAACGGGGAAAAAATGGCGGTACTTCCAGACCTAGTGTTCCAGATCAGCAAACGCCACTTCGGCGTACTGGCTGCCGAACCATACATTGCAAAACAAGGCGCCTTCTCGGGCGACAATTACGACGAATGGCGGGAACACGCGCTCGAAGCAGAGTTCAAGCGCTATTTCAACCCCGAGATGGTGGCAGGCAAGGATGTGCTGGACTTTGGGTGTGGTGCGGGGCATCTTTCGTATTTGTTTATGCGCCTGGGTGCGAGGTCGTGCGTCGGGATCGACCTGAACGCCAACCAAATTGCGAATGCCAGAAGCCGGTCTCAAAGCAAAGCCATTTCGTTCAAGTGCGCGTCCAGCACCAACGCCATCGAACTTGAAAGTGCGGCGGTCGATGTTGTGGCATGCTTTGATGTGATGGAGCACATCATGGAATACGAAGCCATAATGAAAGAATGGCTCCGGGTCCTACGGCAGGGTGGCCTGGTCTTGATTTCGTGGCAACCTTGGTTTCATCCATATGGTGGTCATGTTCGAACTTATATTCCGGTCCCTTGGGTGCATATCTTGCTGAACGATCTACAGATCAACGACGTATGCGCACGCGTGGTGGAACTCCCCGAGTTTAAGGCTCCATCGT
>JAYVTG010000147.1:0-42487 GCA_043774625.1 Polaromonas sp.
CCTACCGCTTTGCCCGCATCATGGAAAGTTTGGGCGTGAGCTTTATGCGCAGCATCATGACCTTGATTGCGTTTTTGCCGATCTTGTGGACGCTGTCGGCCAAAGTGACCGAGCTGCCATTTGTGGGCAAGGTAGACCAGTCTTTGGTGTGGGCGGCGCTGATGTCCGGCATCGTGGGCACCGTGCTGCTGGCTGTGAGCGGCATCAAGCTGCCGGGGCTGGAATTTAACAACCAGCGCTACGAGGCCGCTTACCGCAAAGAGCTGGTGCTGGGCGAAGACAAGGACGAGCACGCCTCGCCGCCTAAACTGGCCGAGCTGTGGCAAGGCGTGCGCCGTAACCACTTTCGTTTGTTCTTTCACTACATGTACTTCGATGTTGCCCGGTACATTTATCTACAGACCAGCGTGCTTGTGCCATTTATCGCTCTCGGGCCTACCCTTGTGGCGGGTGTCATCACCCTGGGTACGCTGAACCAGATTACCAATGTGTTTAGCCAGGTAGAAAATTCGTTCCAGTACCTGGTCAATAGCTGGACGACGGTGGTAGAGCTGATTTCTGTTTTCAAGCGCCTGCGTGCATTTGAAAAGTCCATTGATGATGCGACCGATGTAGCCACCATTGCAGCCATAGAAAAACTGATATGAGCCATTCTTACCAAAGCATCTTTCGCGCAGACTTGTTTCAGGGCCAGGTTATCGTGGTCACAGGTGCAGGCTCGGGCATGGGGCGTTGCACGGCGCATGAGCTGGCGTCGCTGGGGGCTACGGTGGCATTGGTAGGGCGCACTCTGGATAAGCTACACAATGTGGAGCAAGAAATTAAGACCAGTGGCGGGCAAGCAGCCAGTTTTACTGCAGACATTCGTGACGAAGAGCGTGTGAAAGTGATCGTGGCTGAGATGGTGGCGAAGTTTGGCCGCATTGATGGTTTGGTGAATAACGCGGGCGGGCAGTTTCCGTCGCCGCTGCACCGCATCAGCGCCAAAGGTTTTGATGCCGTGTTGCGCAGCAATCTGACAGGCGGTTTTTTGATGGCACGCGAGTGCTACAACCAGGCCATGCGGGTGCAAAAATCGGGCGCTGTTGTCAATATCATCATGGACATATGGGGGGCAGTGCCCGGTATGGGCCACAGCGGCGCGGCGCGCGCGGGCATGCTGAGTTTGACGGAAACCATGGCACTGGAATGGGCGCCCGTGCGCGTGAACGCTGTGGCACCCGGTTTTATTGCCACCAGCGGCATGGACAAATACCCGCCCATCATGGCCCCGCTGATTCGCCGCATCCACGAAGACGTGCCTTTGCAGCGCTTGGGCACGGAAAGTGAGGTGGCCAGTGCCATTTGCTATTTGCTGTCGCCCGCAGCCGCATTTGTGAGCGGTACGTGTTTGAAGATTGATGGCGCAGCGCCGACTGCACGGCGGCATTGGCCGCTGGTGGGTATGGGCGGGAGCAATGAGGCGTTTGACGGTTTTCATTTGAGCGAGCGCCCCAAGGTGTTGTCGCGCGGTTCGTTCATCACCGACAACATCATGGCGCGGCGCTTGGTGAAATGGGCGCAGCAAAAGTGGATTCGCAAGGCTTGAAATTTTCACCGTGGCGTTGGTGATTCGGTATGGTATTCGAGATGTTGTGCATACGTTGGTCGCTGGCTGGCAGAGGTTTTCACGATCCCGCTCATGATGCGGCATACGCATAAATCGCGGGAGTCGTGAAAACCTCTGCCAGCCGCAAAAAAAGATGGTGCGCAGCGGTTAAATACCGAATACCCGCAAACTCGCAAACTGTGACCATCGGTACACCAACCCCAATCGCCGCAGGGTGAGCGTATGCTGTTGACCCGATTTTAGGTACTCCTACATGAGGGGCTGCAGCATACGCTCGCCCTGCGCACAAAAGCAAGAACCGTTTGGCAAAAACAATAGCCAGCTTGGCAAGAACCTGGTCGGCAAGAGTCCACCCGGTTAACAGGATGCCCACCAGTGGATAATCCCACCCATGCTAGTTAAATTCACCAAAATGCACGGCGCGGGTAACGACTTTGTCGTGCTGAATGAGACGCGTGGGCGCTTGAACCTGAGCGCAGCGCAGTACCGCTTTTTGGGCGACCGGCACTTTGGTGTGGGCGCTGACCAGATTTTGTCGGTACGGCCTGCGCCCCATGCCGGTGTGGACTTTGAATACGTCATCCACAACGCCGACGGCGGCGAGGTGGAACACTGCGGCAATGGCTCGCGCTGTTTTGTACACTATGTGCGAGAGCGGGGCTTGACTGATAAAACCACGATTCGTGTCAAAACCATGACGCGCGATTTGACATTAGCCATGCAAGCCGATGGCCGGGTAACGGTGGATATGGGCGCACCCGTATTTGACCTAGCCGACATTCCGTTTGACCCTGCCTACGCGCAACCCGTCACCGATAAATATTGGCGAAAATGGCAGCTTGCCAGCGTAGATACTGCGCAAGAAGCTATTAAAAATATAGCAAATGCGGCTGCAAACCCGGTAGCAGTTCTGTCCATGGGCAACCCGCATGCTGTGCAGGTGGTGAGCGATGTAGACACTGCGCCCGTGTTGCAAGTGGGGCCGTGGATCGAGTCGCACCCGGCATTCCCGCGCCGCGTCAATGCGGGCTTTATGCACATTGTCAATCGCAGCACTATCCGTTTGCGTGTGTACGAACGCGGCGCAGGCGAAACGCTGGCTTGCGGCACGGGTGCCTGCGCCGCCGTAGTGGCGGGCATGCGCCTAGGCCTGCTGGACGCGCGTGTAGACGTGCACACCCACGGTGGCGTGCTGACGATTGAATGGGCGGGCATGACCGAGGGCTTGCAAGCGCCGGTGATGATGACGGGCCCCGCTACCACTGTTTACGAAGGCACGGTTGAAGTGCCTGATAATTTGACTTGACCATAAAAAAGAGGAAAACCCATGACCAACAAGCAGAACGACGTGCCACCCATCACCGAAGCCGACATCGCGCAATTTCTGGTCACCACGCCCGACTTTTTTGAACGCCATGCAGCGCTGCTGGCCAGCGTACAACTGAGCAGTGGCCACGGCACACGCGCCGTGAGCCTGCAAGAGCGCCAGGCTGAGATGCTGCGTGACAAGATCAAGTCGCTGGAGCAACGCATCATGGAGATGGTGCGCAACGGCAATGACAACATGATGATCTCTGACCGCCTGCAGCGCTGGACGCGCGACCTGCTGCTGACCAAACAAGCCAACGACCTGCCAGCCACGGTGGCAGAGCGCATCAAAAGCCAGTTTTTGGTGCCCCAGGTGGCGATCAAGGTCTGGGGCGTCAGTGCTGTGTACGCGGGGCAAGACTTTGCCCAGGGTGCCAGTGAGGACACGCAAACCTTTGCCTCGTCCATCACCACGCCGTACTGCGGCGTCAATTCTGACTTTGAAGCCGTGCAATGGCTGGGCCAGCCCGAACTGGCGACTTCTATAGCGCTGATTGCCCTGCGCGTGGGCGCTGCGCCTGGCGCTTTTGGCTTGTTGGTACTTGCCTCGCCCGACCCCGAGCGCTTTAACGCCAGCATGGGCACCGACTTTTTAGAGCGTATCGGCGAACTGGCCAGCGCAGCGCTGTCGCGGCTACGGGCATAAACGGCGCGGTGACCCGCATGGAAGATGGTGCGCTGGTTGCCAAATACCTGGAGCACGCCCGCGTGCAAAAACGCCTGGCAGAGCGCACCCTGGCCTTGTACACCGAAGACCTGGCCAAGCTGCAAACCAATGCAGGCCAGGCCAAAGTAGACCTGCTGCACGTCCACAACGCTCACATTCGCCGCTGGGTAGCGCAGATGCACAGCGCAGGGCGCAGCGGCCGTGGCATTGCGCTTATCTTGTCGGGCTGGCGCGGCTTTTACACCTGGTGTGGCCGCGAAGGTCTAGTCAGCGCCAACCCGGTGCAAGACGTGCGCGCCCCCAGGCAAGCCAAACCGCTGCCCAAGGCCTTGGCCGTGGACGATGCCGTGCAACTAGCCAGCTACCATAATGAGAGCGACGACACGAGGCTGGAAGCGCGTGACGCCGCGATAACCGAGCTGCTGTACGGCAGCGGCCTGCGTGTGGGCGAGCTAGTGGGCCTGGACGTGCAAGCGTCTTCCACAGCCAAAGGCTGGATAGACCTGCAGGCCGCTGAGGCCCATGTGCTGGGCAAAGGCAGCAAGCGGCGCAGCGTGCCCCTGGGTGCCAAGTCGGTACAAGCGTTGCAAGCTTGGTTACAGGTGCGCAGCGAACTCATCACGCCCGCTACGCAAGATCAGCAAGCCCTGTTCATTGGCAAAAACGCCACGCGTTTGACGGCGCAAAGCATTTGGCAACGCCTGAAGCGGCGCAGTTTGAAAGCCGGTTTGGCAGCGCCCGTGCACCCGCACATGCTGCGCCACAGCTTTGCCAGCCATATTTTGCAAAGCAGCCAAGACCTGCGCGCCGTGCAAGAGCTGCTGGGCCACGCCAACATCAGCACTACCCAGGTTTACACGCGGCTGGACTTTCAGCACCTGGCCAAGGCGTATGACGCGGCGCATCCTCGGGCTAAGAAGCCTTCTGGGTCTTAGATCTTTGGTGTTGGGTTTTGGGCATTGTGCGTTGTGCGTTGTGCATTGAGCTGGCTTGTGTACGTCAGCTTGGTGTGTGCTGCAGCCGCTCATGATGCGGCATACGCATAAATCGCGTCAACAGCACACACTAAGGATGGTTACAGGCCACGCACCCAATAAGCTGGCAGAGCCACTGCTTCACGCGCTGTGGAATAGATGTCTCGTATCTCAAAATAATGAGCATGTGCAGAATGGACGTTTTTAATGTCGTGGAGTCTTAGTGCCATCCGTGTTCGAGAAATATGGAAATACTGCGTAACTATGATTACACTTTTGAAGCCTTTCAATAGCATTATTGCAGCGCAGTTTTTAGCGGTTTCATCAGTGTTGTATCCAAATTCATCCACTATTATTCCAGACAACGGAACACCTCTCCGAAAGAGATAATCGCGCATTACAATCGCCTCATTAAAGCCTTCTGTACCCGCCCCACCGCTGACGATAAGCGTTTTGGTCACGCCAGCCTTATAAAGCGCTATCCCCCTGTCGAGTCTCGCTGCAAGACGTGCGGAGGGACGCCCTGTAAGTTCAACTTTTGACCCTAGAATGACAGCGACATCGCTAGCCTGAATATCCTCAGAGAGGCCATCGAAAATAATGGCAAATACCAAAAGTACACTCGCCGAAAGTATACCGAATGCGGTCCATTTCAGAAGCTTCACTCCGAAAACAAAAGACCGCGTTGCACGGTCTTTTGTTGACTCATCAATTGCTATCTTCGTCATCGTCCTTGTCGTCCGAATCATTTGAGACAACTCTAATGGAGTCCGAACCTTGATAGATCGTGCCATTCAGGTCGCTAAAGCGCATGAAGGCGCGTGAATCTGCTTGGAGAAATCCCGCTCTCGAAATATAAAAACGACATATAAGATCGGGCAAGCGATCACCATTGACATCTCTGCCTTTCGGATAGCATTTATACAGACTGTTTTCATTTCCGTAATGACCGAATTTGATGCTGTTCACGTTCACCAGTTCAACCGCATTAAAAGTTGGCGTTGACAGAATTGCGACGCGCAACTTACCCCGGCTATTCAAATTAATATTGTGCTGATCATGAAATGGTCGAAAACTGATCGCTGCGTAGTAGCCAGCTTGGTTCACAATA
Source organism: Polaromonas sp. (assembly GCA_043774625.1). Lineage (GTDB taxonomy): Bacteria > Pseudomonadota > Gammaproteobacteria > Burkholderiales > Burkholderiaceae_C > JAAFIP01. The sequence goes on from JAYVTG010000147.1 coordinate 5,730, forward strand.
ACCCGCTTGATACCAGTTGACGGATTAAAGAGCGAGATTGCCGACGCCGCGCCGACTCCAGATGTTTCGTCAGAAAATAAGATGTTCCCATCTTTGGTCCATACTGGATCGATAGCTAAAAAATCGCCAAACTTTTGCAGCCCAGTTCCATCGGGACGAACAATCCATGCTTTCCAGTGTTCTGAAGTCACATCCCTATTCGACGAGAAAATAATGCCTCGTGATCCCCATGATGGATTCCAATCTTTGAACTGACCGCTAGTCAAGGTTCGTAAGCCAGAGCCATCTATATTTACAACCATAAGATTCGCTGTGTCGTTTTGTGTTTCGGAAAAAACTATAGCTGTCCCATCTGGTGAAAAACTAGGATGGTTTTCTTCTCCTACCAGCGTAGTCAAGCGCTTTTGACTAGAGCCATCGGCGTTCATGATCCAAATGTCATTCGATCCACCGCGATCAGAAACGAAAGTAATTTTGCTTCCATCAGGCGACCAAGTCGGCATACGGTTGTTCTGACTGCCAGAGGTAAGCTGGATGAGACGTGAACCATCAGGCGCTACTGACCAGATGTTGCTATATGTGCCGTCATTCGACGAGAACACAATCACACCTGTCGTGGACCAGGATGGTTCTTCATCTATTTGTACGTAACGGCTCGTAATTAGGCGGCGCAGGCCGCTTCCATTGACGTTTGCGATCCACAGATGAAGTTGGCTATCTGGGCTGGCAAAATCAGCCGCAAAGACGACCTGTTTTGCATCGGGCGATGGCGAGGGTGTAACAGCAACTACGCCACCTCTGCTTTCCTGGGAAAAAGCAGTTGCGCTAACCAAGAATGCTATCAAAATCGTGAGCGCTTTTAATGTATGTTTTAGCATTTTAGTTCCTAGGTATTATTGGTTTATGAAGGCGTTAACGCCAGCGCGAATGCCACTCGCGGCGCGTGCTGTAGCGCCGTTTGTGTGTACGATGTCATCATCGGGTGCCGAGAGCCGAGCCACTTCAATAATAATCGCCGTCATTCTTGATGTCGTCGTCTTTAAAACGGCAAGAGAATTATCGACTTTAACACCACGATTGTTAACACCCAACGACGATGCAGTGTTGTTTACGACAAACTGCGCTAGCGTCGCAGCACTGGTCTTCGTACTGTTGTAGATGCCTAGTGAGCCTGGGGATTTAAATAAACCCGATACTCCAGCCGCCGGCGCATCGAAATGTATAGAGATGAACATGTTTGATCTTGCATCGTTGGCAATCTTAGTGCGTTCCAGAAAAGTAGGGCAAGATGGCACTGTTGTTTTTGTCATTTTTACAGTGAATGAGTCGCTGGATAGAAGTGGCTGCAATTGAGAAGCGACGGCGACAGTCAGGTTATCTTCTTCTAGCGGTCCAGGTGGAGGACTACTCGTGGGATATTTTTTCAAACCGATGGCTCCTACATTCTGTGAGACTGCCGCACACGAAGTGCCATGACCAGGATCTATGGTGATGGTCGAGGAGAGCTTGATTCCCGTTGGTGGGCCTTCCAGACTAAAGTAAGCAAACTTGCCACTTTCAAGGCCATTAGTGCCAGTAAAGTTCACAATTCCGTTGTTAGCATCTTGGATGCTGAAGCTTGTGTTGGGGCCGGGGTAATTTCCTCCAAAAGCACCGTCACCATCGAGGCCAAATATATCCTGTCCAGAGAGTTTGATGCCAAAAACTGACGCACCCGAGTTGTTGATAACACCGACCAAGCTATCTTCTACGCCATCGTATGGTGGTACAGACGAGTCGATCTGAATTTTTAATGAGCCATTTGGATTGATGATGATTTAGGCTGCACAACTTGGCGACTGACCGACCGGGGGGCATTGCCCGATAGCCCAGCTGTTGCTAAGACTAAATAGCGCCGTAGCAAGCAAGCCTATTATTTTGATACATATAACTGAACGATTTTTCAATTGCATTCTCCTTCGAAGATTTTGAATGACGGCAAACTACAGCGCAGTGCGTTCGCAAAAATAGAGAATCACGCCAATGCCATATCTACGGTACCAGCAATAGCAGCTCTTTAATTTAATAAAGCACCGTGCATTCGTGTTTGCGTCCGCTCTTCCTTTCAGCAGTGCTGTTGTGCACAACGGGGGAGCAAAAGAGTTGGCGGGCAAACGCAGTAGTGGCCTCACAGGTTTTGGTATTCAACCAGTCGCGTGCCAACCGTCTGCAGGTTTGGTGAGGTGTTTGCGGGCTCCGCGATTTATGCGTATGCCGCATCATGAGCGGAACCGCAAACACCTCACCTAACCCGTACAAAACCATCCTTGCGCATAACCGAAGCCCGTTACAACTTGCCCGACAATAGACCACATGAAGATCATCAAACTCCGCGCGGGCAAAGAGCGCGCATTGCAACGCCGCCATCCCTGGGTATTTGACGGGGCGATTGCCTAGGGCAGTGGCGACAGTGGCGAGACCGTGCGGGTCGAATCAGCAGACGGCGCATTTCTGGGCTGGGCGGCCTATAGCCCCACGTCCAAAATCCGTGCACGGGTGTGGAGCTTTGACGAAAGCCAGCGCATAGATGCTGCGTTTTTTATAGCTGCTTGCGCATATTCTGTGCTGGCTAGAGGCCGATTTGACGTGAAAAGCGAGGGTGTGCGCCTGGTACACGGCGAATCAGACGGGCTGCCAGGTTTGATTGTTGATAGATACGGCGACACCCTTGTGGCGCAGTTTTTGTCCGCCGGGGTAGAGCGCTGGAAGCAAACAATTGCCGATGCCTTGCTGCAGGCCACGGGCCTCGCCAAACTGTACGAACGCTCAGACGCCAGCAGCAGAAAGCTGGAAGGGTTGGAGCCTGTGACGGGCTGGCTGCGCGGCTCGGGCGACACCGAGATCACCATTGAAGAACACGACTGGAAGCTCAGCCTGAGCATTGCCGATGGCCACAAAACCGGTTTTTATTTAGACCAGCGCGATAGCCGCAAAAAGTTTGCCGACTACGCCCGGCGATTGCAGTTTCAGCGCGTGCTCAACTGCTATTGCTACACGGGCGGTTTTACCGTGGCAGCTTTGGCGGGACTGCGTGCCAGCGGGCAAGGCCACACGGCGCACGTCACCTCCATCGACTCGTCCGGCCCCGCCATCGAACGCGCCAAGGCCAATGTCACGCTCAACGGTTTTAACCTGCAACAAACAACTTTCATCGATGCCGATGTGAACGCCAGTTTGCGCGCGTTTGTGGGTCTTGGCCAAAGCTTTGACGCGATTGTTTTAGACCCACCCAAATTCGCCCCCACTGCCGCTAGCGCAGACCGCGCCGCACGCGCATACAAAGACATCAACCGCCTGGCGCTAAAGATACTGGAGCCGGGCGGCGTGCTGTTCACCTACAGTTGCTCGGGTGGCATCAACGCCGACCTGTTCCACAAAATCGTCGCGTCTGCGGGCGCGGACGCCGGGGTAGACGGCTACATCAGCGAACGCATGGGTGGCGCGCCCGACCACCCGATGACGATCAACTTTCCTGAGGGCGAATACCTCAAAGGCTTGGTGGTGGTGAAAAAGGCGTAACGCCTGGTGCTCTGTGCAATGAGGAGCCTTCGGGCAAGTCCACTTGGGGCAGCCCAGTCACCGGCTCATTCAACGCCCTGTCACCGGATACAGCGGGGCGCTGCCAGTGTCATTCTCATCCAGCAGCACGCTGGGGCGTGAATCTTCATTGGGCCAGTGCTGGTCCCAGCGGGAATCGTCCAGCTCCACCGCTTCTATGCCAGCGCCGCGCGGTTGCACGTCGGTTTGCGCAAAGGCTCTGTACCGTGTGGCCTGTTCGGCTGCTTGCAGCTCAGGCAAGATGATCTGGCGCAGCTTGGCATGCTCTTGCAAGTGCTCCATGCTTAATTGCCACAGGGGGACAGACGCCAGTTGCAATGTGTCCAGCTTGCGTTGTGCGCCTACGGTCGGTGCATCTCGGCTGGCGGTTTGGCCAGCGCCCAAAATCTCTATGGCACCCAGCACATCGCCTGTAGGAGAGCAGATCAAAAAGTCCACACAGCGGCGACCCACACGGCTGAACCACTGGCCGTAAGACTTGGTTTGGCGTACTTTGATAAAACGTGACAGCGAAATTTGCGGCAACACCAGACATTCAGGCACCGCTTGGTTCAAATGCCCCCATGCGATCAGTTCGGCCTTGGTCAAAGGGCGGATGGATCGGGGCTTCCAGTGCTCGACGTTAAAAGCTTTGTACGTCGGGTTTGAATTGGTGCGCCTACTCAGTAGCCAACAGCCGAATGCGACGGTCAGAAGCACGGCCAACCATAGTTCCCAACGTGATATCCAGCCCATGAGTTTCCTTGGTATTGCTGGTGCCCATTGTTACAAGCATGGACAGTTCGAATCGCCAAATTATGTAAAATTTCCCTAATTATGTAACTGCGCGCCATTCATTTCAGCTTACAGTGAGGCCTTTAGGGCTACAAAATCTTCGCAATCAAGCCTGCCAGCAAACTCAGCACAATGGTGGAACCGAGCGGGATACACACATTGCGCCCACGCAGCCTGAAGCTGAAGTCGCCCGGCAGTTTTCCAAAGCCCCAGCGCTTGAGGGCGGGTGCCAGCCAGCCGATCAGCATCAGCGCCAGCAGGGTCACAATCAGCCAACGGAACATGTCAGCCCAGCCGTTCGCTATAAAAATAATAGCTGCTCGCGCATATTCGGCGCTGGCACTGGGTGGTTTTATGCATTATTTTCTGCCAAAGTCGTCTTGCAGGCGGGTAATGTCGTCTTCACCCAGATAGCTGCCCAGTTGCACTTCAATAATCTCTACCGGCTCACTGCCGTGGTTGGCCAGCCGGTGCACCTGGCCGATGGCGATGTCGCAGTGCTGGCCGGGGCGCAGGTCAAATTCGCGCCAGGTTTCACCGTCAGTGTTGCCTAAAGTAATGCGGGCTGTGCCGCGCACCACCACCCAGTGCTCGGCGCGCTGGGCGTGCTTTTGCAGGCTGAGGCGCTGGCCGGGGGCCACGTGCAGGCGCTTGACCTGGTTGCCCGGCGCAGTGTCCAGGCTTTCGTACCAGCCCCAAGGGCGGTCGGTGTGTTCAATCGAGACGGTTTTGTGGGTGGTGCTCATGGTTGTAGCTCAGTTTGCATTACAAAAGTTACAAAAGTCATAAAAGTTATAGAGTGTGGGACCGGTCGCCTTGCGTAAAGCCCAGCGGGTCAAAGTTTTTCAAGTCTACGCCTTTGCCAAAGCCAATCACCTTGAACAGTTCGCCCATTTCGTGTTCGGTAGCTAATTTGGCCGATTGCCCGCGTGCCATATGCGCAAGCAGCTCCATTTTTGATAGCAAACCGCAGTTCAGTAAAAACCGCGCCTGGTTGCAGTAACCCAGCACATCCAGCCCGGCGTCTTGCCCGGCCAGTGCGATGCCGGTGAAATTGACATGGGCGGTGATGTCTTTCAACCCCACCCAATCTAGCGGGTCAGGGTCGGCCCGGTGCTGGTAATGGCACATCAGAGTGCCCATATGGCGCTGTGGGTGGTAGTACTCACTCTCGGGAAAACCATAGTCAATCAAGAAGACTGCACCACATTGCAGGTGCTCGGCCAGGGTGCAGATAAAAGCCTCGGCCTGGGGATGAATCTCGGTCAAATAATCGTGGTTGCCTGCAATCTCTACAGGCGGGCGCAGCGTGGTGGGGCGGTCTTGCCACACAAAGTGGCTGGCTGTAGGGGGTGTAGGGGGTGTAGGGGGTGCAGGGGCTGTAGGGGCTGTAGGGGCTGTAGGGGATGCCGTAGCGGCGAGCAAGCTGCAAGCCTGGTCGGCATGGTTGACCGGTTCGCCCGCGTGCAGGCCAACCCCGCGTTCATGCCACACCCCTGCCACGCGCACTAGCAATTTGACGGGCATAGCGTCCAGCACCTCGTTGCCCACCACCACACCGCGCATCTGCGCGGGCAGCCGGTCTAGCCAGGTGATGCGGCCTGCAAAAGCTTTGAGCTTGTCTTGCTGGCGCGCGCGCAGGCTGGCCGACACTTCAACAATAAAATACTGCCCTAGCCAGCGTGGTTGCTGCGTAAGCAGCTCACAAATTTGTAGCGCCAATGCACCGCTGCCAGCGCCAAATTCAAACACGTCTTGCGTGCCTGTGGCCTGCAAAGCCTGCGCAATTTGCTCGCCTACGCAGGCCCCAAACAGGGGCGACAATTCGGGCGCGGTCACAAAGTCGCTGCCCGACTGGGGCATCAAACCAAACTTGGGCGAACCATGCGCGTAGTAACCCAGGCCGGGCGTGTACAGCGCGGCGTGCATAAAATCGTCAAAGGCCAGCCAGCCGCCCGCAGCGGCTATTTGCTGGCGAATGTGTGCGGCCAAAGTTGCCGATACACTAGCTAGAGGTTCTAAAGATTCTTTTTTCACCCCCCAATTGTCAACGATTCGCCACGATGAACGCAGCTTCCCACAGCCCTGAATCGACCAGCACACCCGTCGTACTGGTCACCGGCGCGGCCAAGCGCCTGGGCCGCGAGATCGCCATTGCCCTGTCCCGCGCTGGTTGGCGCGTGGCCGTGCACTACCGGGGGTCTGAAGTAGATGCTATCAATACAGTAGCTGCTTGCGCAATAAATACGCTGGGTTCAGCCCATTTTCATGCTGATTTGGCAGACGAAGCCGCCACCCGCGCCCTGGTGCCGCATGTGGTGGCCCACCTGGGGCGGCTGGATGCCGTGGTCAACAGCGCGGCCTTGTTTGAGCACGATGCCCCCGCCACTTTTAGCTATGCGCGCCTGCACCAGCACCTGCTGGCCAACACCGGCGCGCCTATTTTGCTGGCCCAGGCCCTGGCCGACCATGTGGCACAGCGCCAGGCCAGCGGCTGCGTGGTCAACCTGCTGGACCAAAAGCTGTGGAACCAAAACCCCGACTTTTTGAGCTACACCCTGTCCAAAGCCGCGCTAGAGGCCGCCAACACCGTGCTGGCCCTGGCGCTGGCCCCGCGTGTGCGCGTGGTGGGCGTGGCGCCCGGCCTCACACTCACCAGCCATATGCTGACCGACGAACAATTTGCCGCGCTGCACAAGCTGTCGCCCCTGGGCCGCAGTTCTACCCCACAAGACGTATGCACCGCCGTGCTGTTTGCCCTGATTAACCAGTCCATCACGGGCACCACCCTGCTGGTGGACGGCGGGCAGCATTTGATGAAGTTTGAGCGCGATTTTTCGTTGATGTAAGGCAGCCAGCACATGACGACCAAGGGCACCCAAATCCTCACCCTCACAGGCCTGCGCTTTGATGCCAACATGGGCATTTTGGATCACGAAAAAACGGCTCCACAACCTATCCAGGTAGATGCCGAGCTGAACCTGGGCACCCAGCCGCTCAGCCCGTCCAACGACGAGATCAACCACGTGCTGGACTACCGCAAGGTGCGCCAAATCATCATCGACGAATGCACCGAGCGCCATATCCACCTGCTGGAAACCATGATCGGCAAAGTAGCCACCCGCCTGATGCAGCTACCCGGCGTGGTGGGTGTGCGCGTCAAACTGGCCAAGCTAGAGATTTTTGACGACTGCGAAGTGGCGATTCGGGTGGAAACGGGGCAGTGGTGAAGCAAGCCGCGTGCTAGGCATTCGCCGGCACGGTGGTTTGGTTTGCTGCTGCTTCTGCCAGCGCGCGTTGCCATACAGCTTCCACCACGTCTGGTTTTGAGGTGGTGATATTGTGCCGCCAAGCAAAGACAATCGACTTTTTGGACCACAGGCTGGCATCGCCGAGCTTTTCGCGCAGGTCCTTGTCCAGCTCGGTCAGCTTGGGCAAAAAACCATTGAGAGTACTGGCCGCAATACGAAAGCGGATGGGGGCTGAATGCGGGTCTTTGCTGTCCACCATTAAGCCCAGTGCAACCAGCCGTGACAGCCTTTCTTCCAGACCATCATCAAAGGATATGCCTGGCATGACCACGGCAAAGGTGGTTTGGTTACGCAGGGCCACAATGTCTTGTGGCCTCGTGCCTGTGCGCAACAGACGCACGATGCGCAGAGTGCGCTGCGTATTTTCCTGGTCAAATCCTTTGCTGAACCGACCCGCAGCGTCTTCAACCTGAATGTAGGCGATGGCCACATCGCTTAGCTCGGCCTGCGCCTTGTTCCACACATGCGACACCATGGCCTTGAAAGCGTGCGGTTGTACAAAACCAGTCAACGGGTCGGTCGCATCGAGTGCGCGGCGTATCAATTTTTCGGATAAATGGTTTTTGGCGTGCAATTGGATGGCGACCAGCAAGATGCTGATTTCGGTCAACAAAGCGTATAGAGGCGCGTTGAACGAGAGCCACGGCAGGGGCACCCAGCCAAGATGCGATGACAGCTTCATCACGGTGCAAAGCAGCAGGGGCACAAAAGCCAGTAGATACAACATACTGAGATTGCGCATGCTGCGCAGGGCAACCAGGGCCATGCCAAATGCAAGCACACCACAGCCCACAATGAGAGCGAACGAAAAAACCATGCGCTCGGTAAAATGTGTGATAGGCCAGCCCTCGTGCGGCAGCATCAGGCTGGCATAAACCGGCAAAATGCACAGCAACCCAATGCCTACTTTGGCGATGGTCTTGGGTATCCACTGCCTGTCAAAAGCAGGCCCGAAAAAATGCGCGACAAACACCAGTTGTGACAACATGGCTGCTTTGATGAAAACCATAACGGAAATGTCTGTCCAGTTGGGGGAATGGGGCCAAAAGGCGTAGCCGGTCACGCCGCAGTAGCTGCCGGCAGCCAGCAAGGCCAGGGCCGCGTAAACGGCAAACCAGGCGTAGGTGGCGTTGAGGTGGGTCACTGCCAGCACCAGCCCCAGTACGCTCATCAATGAAATGCAGCCCAGTATCAGGCAGGTCAGCAGCAAGTTGTCTTGGCTGTGTTTTTTGGCTTCTTCCAAAGTGCCTACGCTGGGGTTGATTCGCATTGGAATCATGCTGGTGATTTTGGCGTAAGCAACGCTATTGCCCATTTGCGCTGTTGGCAGTTTAAGCAGGGGCGACAACCCTGGCAGTTGCCACTGTGCATTGGCAATCCAGTCGCCTGCGCTGTGTATCTGCCAGCTACCCAGCGTGTCGCGCGAATATAGGTTAACGCGGTCTAAAAACGGTTGATGAAAGTCCAGCACCAGCGGCCCCTGGTCACTGGTGCCAGCCAGCGCAGGCGCTATGTCGATGCGCAGCCACAGTGCTTTTTGAAAACCCAGCGGGTAGGTGCGGGCAGTGTCCAATGTAGAAAAATCACTGGCAGGACGTTTGGCAACCTGGTCTACCGTTTCGGCGGCATTCAAGTCTGCCAACACTTGCAAAGTGGTAACTTGAGCGAAAGCTCCAAAGCTCAAGAGGCTCAGTACAACAAAAAAACACGCACGCCAAATCAACATGAAAACCAAAACTCAGTTAAAGATAACTTTTCATTGTCACATGTTTGCAACTGTGTACCAAAAATAATTGTAGTGCTGCACCAGACCTAACCGGCTGTGGGCAATGAGCTGGTGACGCTTTTGCGTGCAGATGCATCGGCGGTACGCTGCCATAAAGATGACAGGCTCGATGTGCGAGACTTTTGGCCAGGCTTGGTTTTAATAAATTGAATAGGCAGTTTTTCCCATTCCCGCTCGTCACTGAGTTTGACGCGCAGAGCCATATCCAGCGCACCCAATACACCCATGTAGCTGCGCTGGGTACCTGCGGCAATGCGCAGCCCTAGTGCACTTGCGTGCGGGTATTCGTTGTTACCCATGATGCCCAAAGCTACCAGGCGCGAGAGTTTGTTGTCCAGGTCGCTACCGGCCCCCATGCCGGGCATGGCGATGGCAAAGGTAGTGGCGTCCAGGCTGGCAATAATGTCTTGCGGGCGCGCTATGGTGTGCAACATGCGCACCACGCGCTGTTGGTGGCTTTGCTGGTTGACACTGGCGTGCAGCCAGCCAGGTTTTACCAAGTCAACAAACTGCACATAGGCTATGGCCAGGTCTGTTCGTTTGGTGAGCGCCTGGTTCCAGTCTTTTTGCAATCGCTCTTTAAATGCAGGGGCAGACAAAAAGCCAGTCAATGGGTCGGTAGTTGCCAGCATATGCTGGCGAACATTGAAGGTCACGTTGTTGCGCGCGTGCAGGTTCAGTGCCAACAGCAACACAACCATTTCAAAAACCAGTGCATACACAGCCAGACTCATGGGCAGTGCAGGCATGTTGAACAAGCCCAGGCGGTGCATGGCAATGACGATGACGCTGAACAACAAAGGCATATAGGCGGTGTGCCACAAACTGACGATCAGCTTTTGCTTGCGCCACACGGTGGTTGCGACCCATATAACGTTGCTCACACATACGATGGTGGCAGCTGTGAACAAAATAGCCCGAACTTGCGCATTATCAATAGCTATAAAGCATGCGCCAGCTATCAGCACCGCTGCCATGACTAGGCGGGTAATGACCAGCAATACGGGATGTTCATGTTTTTGCAAAAACAGGCTTTTGCAAAATTGCAATTGCACGAGCACGGCACACATCAAAAACACCGGGGCCGAGAGCTTGGGCCATTCGTCCAGCGTGGGCCAAAAATACAGGCTGGCTAGCCCCAAGTAGCTGGCAGCGGCAAAAAAGGTAAACACTGCATACAGCGCGTACCAGGCATAGGTCGTCGTTTTATGGGCGATAGCCAACACGCAACTCAGAGCCACCATCAACGCAATAAACCCCAAAACCAGTCCCGCTACCAAAAAGTCCAATTGCGCAGTCGCCACAGCCGTCTTGGTGAGTGCCAATCGCGGTGCCAGGTACACCGGCAGGCTCTGTTGCACACGCAGGTAAATATCATGCGTACCAGCGGGCAGGTCGTGCAGGTCAAACCGGGGGGACAGGCCTTGCTGGGGCCATTTATTCATGGCAATGCGCTGGCCCGCGGATTGCACCACCCAGTGCCCGTCAGCGTTGCGGTGGTAAAAGTCTACCCGGTTGAGCATGGTGTCCAGAATATCCAGCGTCCAGCTATGGTCGAAGGCGTTACTGCTGGAATGGTGGGTGCCATATTCAGCTTGCACTACGCGTAGGCGCAGCCACACAATGTGCTCGTTGTCCGTCTGGTAGTGTGTGCGGGAGCTAAAGGGTTTGAAAGCGCTCACAGGCTCGGCTGCCATTTGCTCAATGCCGACCTTGGCGGGCACACCTTCGCGCGCCAAAAAGTACCCTGACACGTCAGCCTGATTTGCTGCCGACAAAGCGTAAACGGGCGGTTGCGGCGCGTCTGTGCCTTGTGCCACTGCAATCTGGGGCAGGGCGGTAAAGGGCAGCACACTACAAAAATAGAGCGCCCACAGCCAACAACGGTGGTGTAACAAGTGAGACATCGTTATATTTTCGACGAGAGATTGTAGCTTTTCTGATTTTTTAGTTCTTTAAAGTCGGCTTTTTTGTCCACTTGGTCACAAAATGAGAAAATAGAAAAATGAATGCCCCAATCGAACCCCTCGCCTGGACTGCGCCTGATGCAGGCCCCGCAATTAGCAGAAGCAGTCAAACCGACCAAAGTAGAAGCAGTCAAGCTGATTTGAGCAGAAGCAGTCAAGCTGCCTCGGACCCCTCCATCCGCTTGAGCGTAGACAACCACAAGCTGGAAAAGCGTTTGTGCCGTGAGATTGGCCGCGCGATTGTGGACTTCAACATGATTGAAGAGGGCGACAGGGTCATGGTCTGTGTGTCGGGCGGCAAAGACAGCTATGCCATGCTGGACATTTTGCTCAAACTACAAGCACGTGCCCCAATTGCGTTTGAGATCATTGCCGTCAACCTAGACCAAAAACAGCCGGGCTTTCCTGATCACATCCTGCCGCAATATCTGACCAAGCTGGACGTCAAGTTCCATATCGAAACGCAAGACACCTACAGCATTGTCAAAAAAATCATCCCCGAAGGTAAAACCATGTGTAGCCTGTGCTCCAGGCTGCGCCGGGGCATTTTGTACAAGGTGGCGGGCGAACTGGGTTGCACCAAAATCGCGCTGGGCCACCACCGCGACGACATGCTGCAAACCTTGTTTTTGAACATGTTTTTCGGCGGCAAACTCAAAGGCATGCCGCCCAAGCTGCAAAGCGACAACGGCGAACACATCGTCATTCGCCCGCTGGCTTATGTGGACGAGCGCGACATTGTGAAGTGGGCGGCACTGCGCGAATTTCCCATCATCCCCTGCACACTGTGCGGCAGCCAGGAGAATTTGCAACGCAAGCAGATTGGTGAAATGCTGCGCCAGTGGCAACGCGATTACCCCGAGCGGTTGGGCAATATGCTCAACGCCCTGCATAACGTGGTGCCATCGCATTTGATGGACACAAAGCTGCACGACTTTAAAAACATTCAGGCCATGGGTGTGCCCGATGCTGATGGCGACAAGGGTTTTGACGAAGAGAGTTTTACCAAACCTGTCAACATCGCCATGCCACAACTGTCCAAGACGGCACGCTTTGCCTGACATGCAAAGCACCCGCATCACCGCCATTCGCCATGGCGAAACCGCCTGGAACGTAGACACCCGCATTCAGGGCCAGTTGGACATTGGCCTGAACGACAAAGGCCGCTGGCAGGCCGAGCGTGCGGGCGCGGCGCTGGCTGATAGCGACATAGACGTGGTCTACAGCAGCGATTTGTGGCGCGCTTATGACACGGCGCTGTCGGTTGCTCAGCCGCACAGGCTGCCCGTGCAAACCGACGAGGGTTTGCGTGAGCGCGGTTTTGGCCGTTTTGAGGGCAAGACTTTTGCCGAAATTGAGGCCAACCTGCCCGACCAGGCACTGCTGTGGCGTACCCGCGTACCCGACTTCGCGCCCGAGGGGGGCGAGTCTTTGCTCCTTTTTCGGGAGCGTGTCACGCAGTGTATAAGCAAGTTGGCGGCCAGTAACCTGGGTAAACACATCGTCATTGTGTCGCATGGCGGCGTGATGGACGTGCTGTACCGGGCCGCCACCGGGCTGGACTTGCAAGCTCCGCGCACCTGGCAACTGGGCAATGCGGCCATCAACCGCTTGCTGTGGAACGGCGAAAGCCTGAGCCTGGTGGGCTGGGCCGACGTGAGCCATCTGGACGAAACCCGCGATGAAACCACCACCTGACGCGTAAAACGGGCATGTGGAAGACGTGATCAACAGCATCAGCCTGGGCATGATGAGCCAGTTCACCGCCGTGTTTACGCGCCTGCTGCGCATAGGCATTTACACATGGGTGTACGTGCATGTGAGCGTAGTGCCGTTGGACGCAGCCAAGGCGTTTTGGCAAACCTGGTACGGCTGGGTACTGGCCCTGATTTTTTACGACCTGTGCGATTACTGGCTGCACCGCCTGGGGCATGAGAGCGCCATCTTGTGGGCGGCGCATTGCTGGGCTGGTTGTTCTACATACCCATGGCCATTGCAGGCGTGCCGCCTGTGGTGTTTGGCACCGTGGCGCTGATTGATTTGCTCTACCAGTTTTGGGTGCACACCGAACACGTGGGCAAGCTTGCCTGGTTTGACCGATGGTTTTGCAGCCCGTCCAACCACCGCGTGCACCATGCCGTGAACGACCAGTATCTGGACAAGAACTATGGCGGCGTGCTGGTGGTATGGGACCGCATTTTTGGCAGCTTCCAGGACGAAGCCGAGCCCTGCGTCTGCGGTACGCGCAGCCCTTTTCAACGCCGTGGGCCTGTTCTTGTGGTTTGCCGACACCCTACCCGCGAATCAACAGTTGTATAGCGTGGCGGGGCTGATGCTGGCGTTATGGCTGATCGGTGTCTTGCTGCAAAACCGTATCCAGGTTTAATAGTATTTGCTATATTTTTAATAGCTGCTCACGCAGTGTCTACGCTGGCAATTCGAATAAATCATTACCATTTTTGGGTGGAACCACACCCAGATGCCGGTACGCCGCCGCCGTTGCCACGCGCCCGCGCGGCGTACGTTGCAGGTAGCCTTGTTGAATCAAATACGGCTCAATCACATCTTCAATCGTACCCGCCTCTTCGCCCACACTGGCGGCCACGTTGTCCAAGCCCACGGGGCCGCCGTCAAAGCGATGGATCACGGCTTCCAGAATTTTGCGGTCCATGATGTCCAGGCCTTCGGGGTCTACGTCCAGCATGGTCAGGGCGCGCTGTGCAATGCTTTTGTCGATGTGGCCCTTGCCTTTTACGTCGGCATAGTCGCGCACGCGGCGCAGCAGGCGGTTGGCAATGCGCGGCGTGCCACGCGCGCGGCGCGCAATCTCAAAGCCGCCTTCTTCATCCGTCGGCACATTCAGCAAACCGGCGCTGCGCTTGACAATGCGCGCCAGTTCTTCTGCCGTATAAAACTCCAGCCGCGCCACAATACCAAAGCGGTCGCGCAGCGGGTTGGTCAGCATGCCCGCACGTGTGGTGGCGCCCACCAGGGTAAAGGGCTGCAAGTCCAGCTTGATAGAACGCGCTGCGGGCCCTTCGCCAATCATGATGTCGATCTGGTAGTCTTCCAGTGCGGGGTACAAAATCTCTTCCACCACGGGCGAGAGGCGGTGGATTTCGTCGATAAAAAGCACATCGTTCTTTTCCAGGTTTGTCAAAAGCGCCGCCAAATCCTTGGGCTTTTCCAGCACCGGGCCCGAGGTTTGCCGCAGGTTTACACCCAGCTCGTGCGCAATGATGTGGGAAAGCGTTGTTTTGCCCAAGCCCGGTGGCCCAAACAGCAGCACATGGTCCAGTGCTTCGTTGCGCTTTTTGGCTGCGCCAATAAAAATCTCCAGCTGCTCGCGCACCTTAGCCTGGCCCACATATTCATCCAGCAGCTTGGGGCGCAGGGCGCGTTCTATCGCTTCTTCGTTGGGGGAAGCGGGCGCAGCAGACACCACGCGATCGTTGCCACGGTCGGGCATGGAGAAGTTGTCGGTTTGTATGGTCATAAATGGGTTAATCTGCTGCAGGGCCTTTTTCAGCGACAAAACGATAGTTACGCCAAGAGGCCAATGGCTGGTTAGACCAGTCCAGTGCGGCTAGTCCAAAAAATCTTTGCGGTAACGACGAAGGACTTAACTTCATCGCCTTCTCGCGTTTGTCCACACCAAGTTCGGCCTGTTCTGCCAATTGGCGAATTGAAAGGCTTGTATTGATGGTTTTTCCAATCAACTCCTCTACAAAATAGGTGTTGTCACTGTGAAACTGGCATCCGAAAGAAGACCGGTCCTTCGCAGCCGCTGTCAATATGATTCGGTTTGGCTCTCGCAAAGGTTCAACAAAAGAGCCGGAGTAGCACGCAGACAGGATGAGCGCCGTAGGCTTGCCACGCAGCGGAGTCAACCAGGTGCGCAGATTTTGCGCGCTCATAGAGGGCAAGTTGTTATTGGCCGCATTAACCGCCATCAGGCCCACGTTTCCGTGGGTTGAAAACAGCAGCACAATTTTGTCTTGTTCCCTGGCCATGCTGCCTATTTGCGTGAGCACGGCTTGAATGTTTTCGGTGGTGGCAAAAGGCCAATCTGCCTCCTGGCCAAACGCCGGATTGTTTAATTTGAAGACCACAGCATTGGCATCTAGTTGCTCCGCCAGCCTGGTTCCCGAAAGCACATCGTTTCTGAATGCCTTGGACTGGGAATGCATGGCAAAACCCGCGTAAATGATCCGTGGTTCTGAACTCTTGGCTATCAGGCTTTGCGCCTGCTTGATCTGATCGGCCAGCAAGGCATCGCTGCGCGCTTTGGCATCTGCTTGATAGGGCGATGTAGCGCAACCCGTAATTATCACGAACGCCATGAACAACATGCGGCGACTAAAACAACGTAGCCAGTCACTATTCATATTCGTCCTTTGAAATACATGGGGTGCGCACTTTCGCAAGATTCAGGGCTGAGCTACCAAATGGATAATGTCGTTCAACCCCTCACATGCTTGCTTGAAAATACTTTCTCGCACCTTTGCCCAGGGGTGTGCGCATGCGCCGCGCAGTTTCCAGTCAAAGGTTTTCGGCTGATTGCAAATAATATAGCTGCGCTCCCCCGTAGCCTTACTATTGACGATGGCAAAGGGGTTGGTCGCGTTAAATTCTGCGCTAGACATAGGCAGGCCAATAACCAGAGACGTACGTTCGTTGTAGTTGCGTGGCGACAGCACCAGCATCGGATGCATGTCGCGCATTTCCTTGCCTACCTGCGGGTTAAAGTTCATCCAGATAATGTCGCGCCTGTCGGGTACCCATGGGCGACTGGTAGTCATGCGCGCGCACCAAACTCTGCGCCCACGGGTGCGTCCACCATCAGTTCGCCACCATGCACGGCAGGGTCATAGGCTTTTAGCTTTTGTGCCAATGTTAATTTTTGAGGCTTGGCACGCAACTCCAATCGACCTTTGGCTAGTACATGGGCCTCAAGCGGAGTGTCAGGTGTGATACCTAATGCTTGCATCAGGTCGCGGCTAAGGCGGATGCCGTGGCTGTTGCCCCAAGGGGTAATGGAAAGGTATGCAGTGGTCATATTAATAGTATATCCCAATGGATATACTAAGAAAAATAGGTTTAAGTTTTTTTATCTTAGAGTACAACATGCAAAATCATGGAAAAAACAGCGGAACTGTATAGGGATTTGTATTGACTATTATTTCGCCAACGCCTTCAGCGCCAACTTGATCCCCTCACTCACGCCCACATCCTTGGGCAGTGGCTTCAAAGCCAATAAAGCTTCCTTATCCGAATACCCTAGCGCGACCAGTGCCTGCAAAATATCGTTTTGTGCATCGTTGACAACTGACATTGGCCCCGCGCCAATGTCGGCACCCAGCTTGCCTTTCAGCTCCAGCATCAAACGCTCGGCGGTTTTCTTGCCGATACCGGGAATTTTGGTCAAACGATTCGGGTCTTGCAGTGTGATGGCTTGCGAAATTTCTGCCACGCTCATACCGCTCAAAATGCTGAGTGCAGTGCGTGGCCCCACGCCAGAAATTTTGATCAGCTGGCGAAAGGTTTCGCGCTCGCTGGGCGTTGCAAAGCCAAAGAGAATCTGCGCGTCTTCGCGCACCACAAAATGGGTGAGCAAAGCCGTTTTTTCGCCCAGAGCGGGCAGGTTGTAAAAGGTGCTCATGGGCACCAGCACCTCGTAGCCCACGCCGTTACAGTCCACAATGATTTGCGGGGGATTTTTTTCGGCGAGAAGGCCGCTTAATTTACCGATCATTTTTGCCAATCATGGGGTTTCGATGTGAGCCTGTGCGCTGCACTTGCGCCACAGAGAAGATTTCGCCTATTATTCAAGCATTCTATGATCCTTCGCCATATATTTTCCCCCTCCAATAACACCCGCATTGCCAACCTGTGCGGCCCCGTGGACGAAAACCTGCGCCGTATTGAGCGGGCACTGGACGTCAAAATTGCCCACCGGCATGAGCAGTTCAAGATAGATGGCACCAAGGCTAACGCCACCAAGGGCATGGAAGTGCTGCAGGCTCTGCATGAAATGGCGGGCAAACCGATTGCGCTGGACACCTTGCAACTGATGCTGATGGGCGATACCAGTCTGAAAAAAAATGGCGAGAGCGCTACCCTGCAAACCAAACGCGCCGACTTGCAGGCGCGCAGCCCCAACCAGGCGCTGTACCTGGACAATATTGCCAACCACGACATCACCTTTGGCATTGGCCCCGCAGGTACGGGCAAAACCTATCTGGCCGTGGCCTGCGCAGTGGACGCGCTGGAACGCAGCGGTGTGCAGCGCATTGTCCTCACCCGCCCTGCGGTAGAGGCGGGCGAGCGCCTGGGCTACTTGCCCGGTGACCTGACGCAAAAAATTGACCCCTATCTGCGCCCCCTGTACGACGCGCTGTACGAGCTGATGGGTTACGACCGCGTGGTCAAAGCCTTTGAACGCCAGCAGATCGAAATTGCACCGCTGGCCTTTATGCGCGGGCGCACGCTGAACCACAGCTTTGTGATTCTGGACGAAGCGCAAAATACCACGCCCGAGCAGATGAAAATGTTTTTAACCCGCATTGGTTTTGCCAGCAAGGCCGTGGTGACCGGTGACGTGAGCCAGATAGATTTGCCGCACGACCAGTTGAGCGGCTTGATTGACGCTGACCGCGTATTAAAGCGCGTGACAGGCATTGCCCACACCCGCTTTACCAGTGCTGACGTGGTGCGCCACCCGCTGGTGGCGCGCATTGTGGATGCGTATGATGCTGCGCGAAGCAAGTAAATAGAAGCGGTAATGCATTCTGCTTACTATAAAAATAATAGCTGCTCGCGCATATTCCACGCTGGCATTACGCTGTTTTTACTATGAAAAATGCAATAGATATGCAATTTGGCGAGTTTACAGGCAGCGCGGTATTGCGCAAGCTGCTGACCCGCGCTGCGGTAAACAAATGGGTCAACCACGCCTTGGCAAAGCCCGGCGAGATCACGATCCGCATCGTGGGCCAGGCAGAAGCACAGGCCATGAACTTACAGTTTCGCGGCAAAGCTTATGCCACCAATGTGCTGACCTTTGACTACACGCGCGCGCCCGTGGTGTGCACAGACCTGGTGCTGTGCGCGCCAGTCGTTCAAAAAGAAGCCTTGGAGCAAAACAAGCAACTGCTGGCCCACTACGCCCACCTCATCATTCACGGCACCCTGCATGCGCAGGGCTATGACCACGAAACCAATGAGCGCGATGCTTTTGAGATGGAGGCGCTGGAGATTTTGCTGCTGGGCGCTTTGGGTATAGCCAACCCATACTGAAAATCATGGCCCGTCCTCAGTCTGTTGACCACCACTTTAAACGCGACGAAATACTGGACGCCGCCGCCGACTGCTTTGCAAGCTTAAGCTACAGTGCGGCCAGCATGGCCACGGTAGCAGCCAAGGTAGGTGCCAGCAAGGCGCGTATTTACCATTACTACGGCAGCAAAGAGGCCTTGCTGTTTGACCTGCTGGACCGCTACACCCAGCGCCTGCTGGCTATCATTGGCGAGACAGAGGCCCATGCGCAGCGCAAAAAGCTGGATGACCGAGCAGCGTTGCACGAGCTGGTGCGCGCCTTTCTCGCCGAATACGAAACATCCGCCACGCGCCACGTCGCCTTGCTGAACGATACCCAGTTTTTAAGCGACGCGATGCTTGACACCAAAATCTCGCAGCGCCAGCTCATCGTGCAGCGCCAGCGCGATGTCGTGAGCGCCTTCACCCGCTTCTTGCGCCGCGCCTATCCGCAGCGCTTGACGGACGCCAACCAAACCGCCCTCACCATGATGCTGTTTGGCATGATCAACTGGACTTTTACCTGGCTGCGCCCTGGCGGCAAGATGAGCTATGCGCAGTTTGCCGATGAGGTCATTCAAACGCTGGAAGACGGGTTTGGCGGATAAATATGCCTCTTGCCAGCATGGGCGGATTCAATCACTCAGTCGCGTTGCACTTCGTACTTGGATCCGCCCAGCATCAAATATGCGCAAGCAGCTACTAAAAACATAGCAATAGTGTAAGTCCGAGTAAAATCAGGTGCGATGCGGTATAGCGAGGTAAGGCTTTTAAAAACTGGGGTTGTGGCTTCAACGTGGAGTCTTTTTCAGCGTTAAATACGCAGGCAAATGTCTTTTTTGCCTTATGTGTTTGATCTGAATTTTAAGGAGTTACCCATGAAACCCCCCATCCGCCGTGCAACATCCACCCTGTTGGCGGCCTTGGTATGTGCCGCCATGTCTACCAGCGCATTGGCACAAGCTACAGCACCAGTAGCGCCTGGCGCGGCGATGCCTGCTGCTGCGCCAGAAAAGCCAGCGGCTGCAATGCCAGCAACACCAGCACCCGCTGCCACGGCTACGCCTGACATGCCTGCGCCCAAAACAGCAAGCTAAGTCTTTGAGCTGCGCTTGACGCTGGCAGCGCTAGGGTTGCGCTGCCAGTGCCTGAAAATCAGCAGCGTAGCCTCTTAAGGTCTGCGCTGCTTTTGTGCGTTGGGCGGGTGTGGTGGTGGCGTGCACCACAACAAAAGATGCGCAACTTTCCTGTGCCATTTTTTCTGCATAAGCCCGGTAGGCGGGGTCTGGTGACGTAATGCTGCGACTGAGATAGGCTTTCAACAGCGCCTCGGTGGCGGGCGCATCGGGCCGCTCTACAACCATCTTGCGCATGGTTTGCAGCGCGTCTTGCTGTCGGCGTTCGCGTTCCTTGCCCCACATGGCAGGGTCAAAGCTGGACGCAGCAATGCTCTTTTTGATAGCCACCACCTGCGGTTCGTCCAGTTTGCCATAGACCATTTCGCTACGCTCTACCGCTTGCTTTAGCCGTTTGATTGCGCGCTCCTCTACCGTGCCTTTCAGATAGTCGCGCTGGTATTCCTCGTTGTTTTTGGCATATTTGCGCGCCAGGTGGTCTATCTGCTCGGGGCCCAGGGTTCTGGCCAAGCTAACGACGGCGGGCTGGATCTTGTCGGTGATGTTGGCAAACAGGCTGCGCGACTCGTCATACACGGCGCATACCTGGGCTGCGCTCACGTCGCGCACGATCTGCGCCTGGGCTTTTTGTAGCAAGGCCGTGTACCTGGGCAGCTCATTGCTACGGTGCCATGCAAAAAGCCGGGTCAGCTCGTCACGCACGCGGGGCGTTTGCTGGCTATTGAAGTCGAAATACCCGTCCAGCCACCAGTAGATTAAATCTGGAGCCTGGTTGTAGCCCAGCCGCACGGCACTGCAGGCCTGCAAAAACAATGCACTAGCTGTAACCGCGATAATGCAGCTTAGTTTGAAGGAGCGTGCGTTGAACATAGACATCGTCATCATGGCAGCGGGCAAAGGCACCCGCATGAAAAGTAATTTGCCTAAAGTGTTGCACAAACTGGCCGGGCGTGCCTTGCTGCACCATGTGATTGACGCTGCTGCAGGGCTAAAGCCGCGCAGCATGGTGGCTGTTACCGGGCATGGCGCTACAGAAGTAATAGCTGCTTGCGCACATTCCACGCTGGCATCAGGCAGTTTTGAATTGAAATTTGTAAAACAAGAACCGCAACGGGGCACAGGGCATGCCGTGCAGCAAGCCGCACCAGTGTTGCCTGATGATGGCATCACCCTGGTGCTCTCAGGCGACGTGCCTTTGACGCAAACCACCACCTTGCAAGCGCTGATAGATGCCTGCGCAGGCCAGCAGATTGCGTTGCTGACCATCGACCTGTCAGACCCCACCGGCTATGGCCGCATTGTGCGCGCAGGCACGCATGTGCAGGTCATTGTTGAACACAAAGATGCCAACGCATCGCAACGCGAGATCAAGGAGATTTACAGCGGCATCATGGCTGCACCTACGGCATTGCTCAAAAAGTACCTGTCCATGCTGGATGATAAAAACGCGCAAAAAGAGTTTTACCTGACCGACGTGGTCAAACATGCTGTGGCGGGCGGCACTACTGTAGTGGCCGTCAAAACCCTGGACGCAGTGCAAGTGGCGGGCGTTAACAGCCCCGTACAGTTGCAAGAACTGGAGCGCGAGTTTCAAAAACGCCTGGCAGCTAGTTTTATGGAACGAGGCGTGCGCCTGATGGATGCCGCGCGGTTTGACGTGCGCGGGCAGCTAAGCTGCGGGCAAGACGTGTCAATTGACGTGAACTGTATTTTTGAAGGTGACGTGGCTTTGGCCGACGGCGTGCGGGTGGGTGCCAACTGTGTCATTGCCAATGCGACCATCGGAGCAGGCGCGGTCATTCATCCTTTTACCCACATCGACGGTGAAAAACTGGGCGTGACGGTAGGTGCAGGCGCACTCATCGGCCCCTTTGCTCGCCTGCGCCCCGGCGCTGTTCTGGGTGATGAGGTGCACATTGGCAACTTTGTGGAAGTGAAAAATTCCACCCTGGCCAAGGGTGCCAAAGCTAACCACCTGGCCTACCTGGGCGATGCCACCGTGGGCGAACGGGTGAACTACGGCGCTGGCAGCATTACCGCCAATTACGACGGGGCCAACAAGCACCGCACGGTGATCGAGGCCGACGTGCACATTGGCAGCAACTGCGTGCTGGTGGCACCTGTAACGATTGGCGCAGGCGGCACGGTCGGCGGTGGCTCCACAATCACCAAAAACACCGAACCGGGCGCACTGAGTGTGGCGCGTGGCAAGCAACTGAGCATTGCGGGCTGGACGCGACCTGCCAAGTTGAAGAAGTAGTTTGCTATAACTTTGCTAGCTGCCTGCGCATATTTTGCGCTGGTAACCACTGATTTTTATTCCCACTGAATGCTCTAAGCGGCATTCTGGCTCTGGTTTGCTGGCTCAGGTATTTGTACTGACCTGCGTCCCCAAAAGAGCCACACAGCGATTCTGAGTCCCATCACCCTAGAAAGAAAATTTGGACGATGAAGTTTCGTTTAAACATGAACGTCACTTGGTGGTTTCGGAAAATCAACGTTGAGGTGCAAGCACAAAATCAAAATCTACAAGATACTGGCCATCAGGTTGCTTTACCCATCGCGCAACCAAAGACTGCCTTACGCCAAACACGGCATCACTGTCTAAATATTGATCCCCATCCCGGAAAACATGCGTAATCAACGGCTCATACCCGTCGGCAGTGATCATGAAATGCAAATGTGCTGGGCGCCAAGGGTGACGGTTTGTTGCGCGCAACATATCACCCACCGGCCCATCGTGTGGAATCGGATAAGCCTCTGCCAAAATGGATTGAAAGTGATAGTGACCGTTCGCGTCTGATTGAAGAATGCCCCTAGCCTGATGCTTGTTGATATCCGTTCGTTGCACGTCATATAAACCGTCAGCATCAGCTTGCCAAACTTCGATTCTTGCGTTGGGTATGGCTCTTCCGTCTAAGGCGCGTATCTGGCCACGAACATGACAGGTCACCCCGTGGGCTCCGTTAGCCACATCAGCACCCAACTCATACTTTGGGGCATCTTCAACATGAAAAGGGCCAAAAATGGTTGCTTCAGTGCACCCCTGTGGTTTATCGTTATTCATGGCCACCGTGAGCATAGACAACCCGAGCGTATCTGACAACAATATGAATTCTTGGCGTTTATCGTCTGTGATGTGGCCCACGCGGGTGAGAAACTCAATGCCGGCACACCACTCCGCCTCAGTCAGCTTAACCTCTCTCGCAAAAGCATGGAGATGCTGCACTAGACTTGTCATGATCTCCTTCATTCGAGGGTCGGGCGTGCTAGACAACCGCGCTATTACGGCTTGGGTAATCGTGTCTTGATTTAAATTTCGCATAAGTTATCCAGTGATGTGCCTTTTAATGTAATGGTTTCAAATCAAAAAAAGGGCGAAATTACACATCACTGTGTTTGGGATCGGAAAAACTCGCCCTATGTATCTCAACAGCGAAGGGCAAGAGTTTTACAGTAAAAGCAACTCTGTTGTAGCTGATTTGAAAGATGCGCAATTCGCTGTGAATGCAACCTCACTCGACCCCACAGGCTTGCTGCGGGCAAGGCTGCACAACTCTTGGGTTTGTGCACACGGTCAATTGGAGCAGGTACTGCCGCAACGGATGCTCCGTTCAGGTGGCCGCCATCGCGTTGCAGAAATCAGTTTTCCTGCAAGCAATGGTGGCACCCGCTTTATTTGCTGGTCTTCATAAAAAGTCTTTTCGCCTTAGTATGCAAAGTCAGCTTACTTGAACGATATGCCTGTGGCATTAGTTCCACCCAATACCGGTGCACTGGAGAACACGCGGACCGTGCCTGGTTTGCTAGGCCAGGTGACTGGGTCGTTGGGGTCTAGCAAGCCACCGGGTGTGCCCACTTTGTCCAGCGTATAGACACCAGTGCCGTCCACTACGGCGGTACCAATCAGGCAAGACGCATGCGTGGAATTCGTGCCGCAGTTCACACCCAGATTATTGACACCGCTGTTGTACACCACGCTGAGTGTTTGCCCGGCGCGCACGGTATCTGCACCCGTGACTGTCCAACGGGTGGAGGTCGCACCGCCGACCCTGCCTGCACCGACAAACTGCGCTTTGGCAAAAGTAATGGCCTCTGCCCCCTTGACCGTGACTATGCCGGTGGCAATGTTGGCAGACTGCACATTGCTGGCGTCCTTAACCCGATAGGTCACGTTAAACGGGCCGACGGTGTTGATGAGCGGATTGAACGTGATGACTCCGTTGACAGGCACCGGTTGCGCACCCAAGACCGCAGGCCAAAAGACAATCACGGCATCAGTAACGTCTGCCTTGCCGTCAGGGTCGGTAGCGCGCGCAATCAAGTTCAGGCTGTTGTTTCTGCCAGCAACGGCGTCTATCGCATCATTGGCGGCCACTGGCGCGTCGTTCACGGGTGTGATGTTGATGGACACAGCCGCAGGTGTAGACGCTACACCATCTACCGAGACGGTGTAGGTCAAACCCTCGACGCCATTGGCGTTAGGATTGGGCCTGTATGTCAGCAATCCATCGACAACACTGGCTGTGCCCAGACGCGGGGCTTGCAATGTAACCACAATCACCGCCGTGTTGCTACTGGCCAGTGTACGCAGGTTGGTCACCGCGCCGTTGTGCTTGACAGTGTCATTGGCCAATAGATCAATCACCAGGCCCTGCCCTGGTGCACAGGCAAGGGCTGGGCTGGCCGAGCAGTCCTCGTTGATGGTGCCGCTGTCATTGACGGCAATGGGAACGCCATTGAGTGCAGCCTGGCCTTGCGCGGTGACCACTTTTTCCAGCACCGCAGCACCTTTGGTGGACACAATTTGCACTTGCGCAGGGGGTGCCTGCAATGCGGTGACTTTGCCATTGCCGCCCACCAGATCAAGGCCCGTGCCCGCACCCGTTCCAATGATATTGCCAGGGGTACTGCTAGGGGCAGGGCCATAGCCTTCCAGCGTCAATTTGGCGGTGGGATCGGTAGACGCCGCCTGCACTCGCAAGGTGCCGTTATTCGGCCCGTCAAATGTGGCCAGGTTCACTGTCACGTCGTCAGTTACCCCTTTCAAGTAATAGGCTGGCGTTACTTGGCCTGCAGCGTTGCGTGCAGTGGCGTCTTCCACGCACACGTGGCTTGGAGGCAAGCCACCAGGCTGGGTTTGCGCCCAGAAGTCATGGCCCGTAGAGGCCATGGCTTTGGCGATGCCACCTGGCGACCCATAGGGCCCAGGGTTGACAACGATATTTCCATTGATGTCCGTCGCCACAGCACCTGCACAGGGCTGGTTAAAAAACGACAGCACCGGAATGGCTGGCGGCGGCGAAGCTTGCGCAGGTACACGCGGTTGTACCGTTGTTGAGGCTTTGGCAAACACATCCAGCGTTGTCACCCTGCCACTGTTGTCCGCAGCGTAGCTGGCACGCGCTACATTCACCTTGCCGGGAACGGCGTCGGTCATCAAACGCCCCCGCGTCGCAAAATTGTTTTCGCCGTCGATCACGTAGATCACCGGGCCGTCGTGGGTAGCTGATGGCGCGCGCACCTCAATGCGGAAGGTGTTGTGATTACGCAGACTGGAACTGCCGTTCACCTCATAGGCCATAAACGGCGGCAAGGGGCTACCGGTGACGGGGCCAATGCGTGCAGGGTCGGATATGTACTGTTTGCCAGTGCCGGGGGCTGGACTGGGGGCCCCTGTGTTGACCAGCAGGTCATAAAACGGGTCGGTACCTGCTGGTGCGGACGCCAGGTCGGGCATGGGCGGCACTTCAGCACCCCCTGCTACCGGCGACGGCAGCAAATAGGGGCCAATGGCCGTGTCTAGCGTGCATTCAAAGGTGTTAATACAGGCAATACCCACGTCGCTGGTTTCAAAAATCCGGGCGCCCGCTACTTGGTCATAGTAGGTAATGTCGCTAAACGGCGTGATGATGCGGTAGTCGCCGTCAAACGGCAGGCGGGGCAGGAAGACGCGGTGGCGGCCAAAGGTCATCTGGTCACCATCTACCGGTGGGCCACCGCCGGCAAAGGCGGCCTCGACAGCCAGTACCATGCGAGCGCGAAAACCACCGCCTACCGATGGATCACTCAGACCGTTGTCGGCAGCCCAGTAAAAGTGCTCGGCAAAGAACGTGTTGGGGAAAGTCTCGGGGAACGACAAGCCTGGCGGAATAAGCACACACCAGCCACCGTCCAGCTCGGCCTGGTTTTTCAGGTCACAAAACTCGATGGTGATACCGCTTTTGTCCTGGAACCAGGTGGGAAAGCCGCCAATCGACGGCGCTCGACTGACAGGGCCCATGCGCTCCAGCGCTGCCTGCGTAGACCCTGCTGCCAGCGCGAGCGTGACAGCGATAAAAAGAATTTTGCGTTTTGGCAATCTCATCATTTCACTCCTTAAAAAACCCTTGGTTATCGACACTTCACTGGGACATGCTTTGTGCGCCTTTTTTGTAAATACCCGGCAACTAGACGCACAAAAATGTCTCATTCAGATTCAATTAAGGTATTTTGGGTGTCGATTTGTGTTTTTGAAAGTGCTTTTTACCCATTTAAATCGGAAGTAGGGGGAACCCTATCTGCAAATGATGGCTACCCCTCGTACTTTTTTGGGTGTTTTACTTACAAATCACTTTGAATGACAGCAGGGTACCGCGCTTGGCGTAGGCGCTGCAAATGAAGTGTGGCTTTTATAGCTTTGCAGCTCTGTAACTTGTGATTTTGCTGCCTTGCAGCTTTACATGCGCTATGTATTTAATAGCTGCTCGCGCATATTCCACGCTGGCATCAGGCTTTTTTATTGCCTAAAAGTGTAATGGCGGGTTCAAACTTGCTGCGCAGCACGCTGAAGAATGCCTTGACATTGCGCACCTGCGCATCAGCCGTGAAAACACGCTGCACCAAGGCCAGATAGTCGGGCATGTTGGGCACATGCACGATCAAAATGAAGTCGGGGCCGGGGGTGGTGCGGTAACACTGCTGCACGGCGGATTCGGCGCCGATGCGCTGCTCAAAGGCTTGCATGGTCTGCGCGTCTTGCTGGGTGAGTGTGACCTCCACAATCGCCGTCAAGCCGTGGCCAACGATGGCTTGCAGCTTGTCGGGGTTCAGAATGGCGATTTGCCGCTCGATTACGCCAGCGTCTACCAGGCGTTTGACGCGGCGCAAGCAGGTGGGCGGGGAGACGTGCACGCGCTGGGCCAGTAACTGGTTGCTTTGCGCAGCGTCTTGCTGCAGTTGGCTGAGGATGCGCAGGTCGATATCATCTAGTTCTAGCGCCTCAGCATTGCCAGGCGTAGTTTTTAAGATGTTTAATTCCATAATTAATGCTATTTTGAAATTTATGATGTTTTCACTATTTTTATGAAATTAAATACCATATTTATCCTAATTTAAAGCATTAATTTTTCACACAGAAGCATAGCATTAATCCATTCGAGCAAAAAACCGCTCGCAACCCTCTTTGAAGGAGCTTTCCATGTGTGGCATCGTCGCAGCAGTTTCCACCCGCAATATCGTCCCCATCCTCGTCCAGGGCCTACAGCGGCTGGAATACCGGGGTTATGACTCTTGCGGCGTAGCCGTGAATGCGGGCGGCTTAAAGCGCGCCCGCACCACCAGGCGCGTGGCCGAGCTAGGCGCACAAATAGCGGCCGACGAGGCCGCTGGCACGCCGTTTGAAGGCCACACCGGTATAGCGCACACCCGCTGGGCCACCCATGGCGTACCCGCAGTGCACAACGCCCACCCGCACTTTAGCGCCGGGCCCAAGGCCACTGGCGCTGCAGCTGGTGATGCCGCAGGCCGTGTGGCACTGGTACACAACGGCATTATTGAAAACTACGAAGCGCTGCGCACAACGCTGCAAGCCAAAGGCTATGTGTTTGTGAGCCAGACCGACACCGAAGTCATCGCGCATTTGGTGGACAGCCTGTATGACGGCGATATTTTTGAAACCGTAAAGACCGCCATTGCACAACTACACGGCGCGTATGCCCTGGCTGTGATGCACAAGGACGAACCGCACCGCGTGATTGGCGCGCGCGCTGGGTCGCCGCTGATTCTGGGTGTGGGCGCTAGCACAGGGGCAACGCCAGGCAATCAAGAAAACTTTTTGGCCAGCGACGCCATGGCATTGGCTGGTGTCACCGATCAAATCGTCTATTTGGAAGAAGGCGATATTGTTGACGTGCAACTGGGCAAGCACTGGGTCGTTGACAAGGCGGGCAAAGCTGTTGTGCGCGAAGTCAAAACCGTGCACGCCCACAGCGGCGCAGCCGAGCTAGGGCCGTACCGCCACTACATGCAAAAAGAAATTTTTGAACAACCGCGCGCGATTGGCGACACGCTGGAAGGCGTGGTGAGCATCACACCAGAATTGTTTGGCGACGGTGCGTATTCAACCTTCAAAGACATCGACAACGTGCTGATATTGGCCTGCGGCACCAGTTACTACAGCGGCTGCACGGCCAAATACTGGATCGAGAGCATTGCCAAAATCCCCTGCAACGTAGAAATTGCCAGCGAATACCGTTACCGCGACAGCGTGCCCAACCCGCGCAGTTTGGTCGTCACCATCACCCAGTCTGGCGAAACAGCAGACACGCTGGCCGCGCTCAAGCATGCACGCAGCCTGGGCATGCAGCACACGCTGACCATTTGCAACGTGGCTACCAGCGCCATGGTGCGCGAATGCAAGCACGCCTACATCACGCGCGCGGGGGTAGAGATTGGTGTGGCATCTACCAAAGCCTTCACCACGCAGTTGGCGGGCTTGTTTTTATTGACCCTGGCCATTGCCCAAACCAAGGGCCGTTTAAGCGACGCGCAAGAAGCCGCCTATTTAAGCGAGATGCGCCACCTGCCCGTCGCCCTGCAAAGCGTGCTGGCGCTGGAGCCGCAAATCATCGCCTGGGCCGACGACTTTGCCAAGCACGACAACGCCCTCTTTTTAGGCCGTGGCCTGCATTACCCTATTGCGCTGGAAGGCGCATTGAAATTAAAAGAAATCACCTATATCCACGCCGAAGCCTATGCCGCAGGCGAACTGAAACATGGCCCCCTGGCCTTGGTGACCAGCGAGATGCCTGTAGTGACAGTCGCACCTAACGACGCGCTGCTGGAAAAGCTCAAAAGCAATATGCAAGAAGTGCGCGCCCGCGGCGGCGTGCTGTATGTGCTGGCCGATAGCGACACCAAAATTGAAAATGCAGAAGGTATTCACGTCATCCGCATGCCTGAGCATTACGGCGCGTTAAGTCCCATCTTGCACGTGGTGCCGCTGCAATTACTCAGCTACCACACCGCGCTGGCACGTGGCACCGATGTCGATAAGCCACGCAACCTTGCCAAGAGCGTGACAGTGGAATAACGGCTGGAAAACGGTTGGCATGGGTGTGTAATTTACTGCAAAGCTTAAATACACGCAACCGCATGTGTCAACGCTAAAGGCTGAGACGCCGTTATGGATGGACACTACATAAAGGTGTCTCCCATGAAATCGATCACCGCTATCTTCAGCAGTTTACTCATCAGTGCCACACTCCTCTTGACAGGTTGCGGGGGCGGCTTGGCTGTGGAGGTTGTTGCGGTTTCACCGCCCCCGCCAGCGTTTGATCTGGCTGCTGCAACCAATGGCCGCGTCTTGCCAGGGTTTCAGGTTTTCCCCGGTGAAGCACAAACCATCACGCTTCGTGCAGGCAGTTCGTTCTTGATCGACTCAACAGCACCCGTGGTCTATAACCTGTACGCAGGCGGCACCCTCATTCCTATTAGCGACCGAAATTTAATCCAGTATGGCAATGCATTCATTCAAGAATCGACATTGACGCGGGTTCAATATGGTGGCATCACATCGGCACCCATACCCTTGCTTGCACCCGTAACCTTCACCTTGTATGCCACATCGGTCTACGACAGCAACCAGGTAGCCCGCATTGACATAGTCATTACCAATTAAGGTCAAACGACCTTGACAGACAGCGCCGTTCACGGCCAGACTGATAGCGCCCTTGGTGTAGTGGCCTACTTTGGCCACGGGGTGAATAGGGCCAATGGGCGCACTCATGTCAAAGCTCTTGCCAATTTCCCAGGGCTTTTTCTCGTCACCCATGCCGCGCTGCAGGTCGCGCCGCGTCATGTCCAGACCAATGGCGTAACCGTAGACGTGCTGCAAAGCATCGGCGATGGCAATATTTTTTCCACCTGATTTCAAAGCTGCCACCAATTCAATTTCATAGTGGCAGTTTTTGGTCAAACTGGGGTACGGATGGTTCACCGTGCTGCCGGGGGCTACGTATTGAATCGCATCGGTAGGTTTTTGAAAAAAGAAAGGCGGCTCACGCGTCGGGTCGCTGCCCATCTCGCGGGCATGTGCGGCGTAGTTGCGGCCAATGCAGTAAATACGCCGTACCGGGAACACGTCTGACGTGCCCACCACGGGAATGGTGGTCACCGCGACGTCCAGCACGGTCTTGACCGAGCCATTGGCAATGCTGCCGGTGGTGACGGTAGCGCAACCAGCGGCTATGGCACCGCTCAGGGCTGCGGTTCATGATGGGGGCTCTATTGTTTTGTTTGACAAAGTGCAATGGGCGGCAAATCAAGACCCCATCGCACAAACCCGCAGACATCACCTTCTCCGGCTAAGCTATAGGGATGGAACACGCATCCTGGCTTACCAACTCCCTGATTTATCTGGCTGCTGCGGTGGTCGTGGTGCCTTTGTCTAAAGCGTTGGGCCTGGGCTCCATCATTGGCTACTTGGCGGCGGGCATAGCTATTGGGCCATGGGGTCTGGGCTTGGTGACAGACGTGCAAAGCATTTTGCATTTTGCGGAATTTGGCGTGGTGCTGATGCTGTTTTTGGTGGGACTGGAACTGGAGCCAGAGCGCCTGTGGAGTATGCGCAGACCGATCTTCGGTTGGGGTGCGATCCAGGTTCTCAGTTGTTCTGCTCTTATTTTTATAGCTGCTTACGCAATATCTACGCTGGCATCTGGCTATTTCGGCATTCAATTTAGCTGGAAGGTGGCTTTGGTGGCATCGCTGGCGCTGGCGCTGTCGTCTACCGCCATTGCGCTGCAAATACTGGGTGAACGCAACCAGTTGCCCACGCCATCGGGCCAAGCAGCCTTTTCTGTGCTGCTGTTTCAGGACGTTGCCGCCATTCCTATTTTGGCTCTGCTGCCTCTGTTGGCTACGCAAGCTGCGGGCAGCGATGAAAGCACCTGGCTGCAGGCAGCCAAGGCCGTTGGCGCGGTGGCGGCCATCATCTTGGGTGGGCGCATGTTGTTAAAGCCGCTGTTTCGCTGGATTGCGCGCAGCAAAACGCCCGAGATTTTTACGGCTGCCTCGCTGCTTCTGGTCGTTGCCATTGCCGCGTTGATGGACTTTGTGGGCCTTTCCATGGCGCTAG
Organism: Polaromonas sp.; assembly: GCA_043774625.1. GTDB lineage: Bacteria > Pseudomonadota > Gammaproteobacteria > Burkholderiales > Burkholderiaceae_C > JAAFIP01. The sequence continues at coordinate 37,016 of JAYVTG010000147.1, forward strand.
GCGCTTTTCTGGCCGGCGTGCTGCTGGCCGAGAGCGAGTACCGGCGTGAGCTGGAAACAGATATTGAACCGTTCAAAGGTCTGCTGCTGGGCCTATTTTTCATGGCTGTGGGCATGAGCATTGACTTTGGTGTGTTGTTGCAATCGCCATGGTTCATCACGGGTTTGGTTATAGCGTTTATGGCGCTGAAGGCTGTGGCCCTTTATGCGTTGGCCAGGGCTATGGGCCTGCCGTTTCAAGAGCGCCCTGTGTTTGTACTGATGCTGGCGCAAGGAGGTGAGTTTGCTTTTGTGGTGTTTCAGCAAGCCGTGGGGATAAATATTATTAGTACGCAAACGGGCTCGCTTCTGGTGGGAGCCGTCGCATTGTCGATGTTACTGTCGCCCCTGCTGCTGGTGTTGATCGACAAGTTCTTGCTACCACGTTATGCCCACTGTAGCGCGGTACAAATGGACGAGATCAGCGAACCGCAAAACCAACCTATCATCGTGGCGGGCATTGGCCGCTTTGGACAAATCGTTTTGCGTGTGCTGGCAGCCAAGGGCTACAGCGCTACGGTGTTGGACCATGACGCAGAGCAGGTCACTGGATTGGGCCGTTTCGGTTACCGTGCGTTTTATGGCGACGCTACGCGACTGGATTTGCTGCGCACGGCTGGCGCCGCAACGGCCAAGGTGCTGATCATCGCCATTGACGGCATAGACCAGACGCTGGAGATTGTGGACATGTGCAAGGAGCATTTCCCCAACCTGCAACTGGTGGTGCGGGCGCGCAATGTGCGGCACTATTACCAACTGCGCGCCAAGGGTGTAACGCTGATTCAGCGTGAGACGTTTGAGTCGTCTTTGCAGAGCGCCGAGCAGGTGCTGGAAGTATTGGGCCACAGCCATGAAGATGCACAAAGTACCACAAAGCGTTTTCGCAACCATAACCTGGCGCAGTTGGAGGTGGCCTGGCCGCATCACCAGGACGAAGAGCGTTTGATCAGCATTGCGCAAGCGGGGCGCAGGCAACTGCAAGAGCTGATGGCGCAGGAGCGGGAAGTGACACTGCTCAATCCCGATGCAATCGCAGTGAAGCCAGCAACTGAAAAAACTCGAGCTTGAGTACCTGCGCTGTCAGGCGGGCTGTATGCGCGGATACCTTCGTGTCCTCCGCCAGGGTGTAGACCTTTGCTTCTTGTCAGCTTTTGTACCTGGCTCCCCCTTTTACCTACGGTATCCGCGCATACAGCCCGCCTGACAGCGCAGGGGGTTGGCCGCCTATTGGCCAGTGAACCACAGCCAATCAGCGTGCCAGATGGTTATTTGCCGTTGATACCCAACAGCTCAACCTCAAAGGTCAGGGTCGCATTCGGCGGAATCAAACCGGGATAGCCGCGCTCACCATACGCTAGTTTGCCGGGGCAGGTGAGTTTGGCTTTACCGCCAACCTTCATCAGCTGCACGCCTTCGGTCCAGCAGGGAATCACGCCATTCAACGGAAACTCTGCTGGCGCATTGCGTTTGAAGGAGCTGTCAAATTCTTTGCCATCGACAAAGGTGCCACGGTAATGCACCTTGACTTTATCGGTCGCAGCGGGTTTGTCGCCCGTACCTTCCTTCAAGGCCATGTAGACCATACCGCTTTTGGCAAGCACAGCGCCGTTTTCTTTGGCAGCGTCAGCCAAAGTAGACGCGTCGTCAGCCGCAAGCGCTGCTGCGGTAAAACCCGTAAAAATCAAACCCAGTGCGAAAGTGTGTAGCTTGGAATGCATGGCCATCGTGTCCTATTTAACGAACAAAGCAAGGATCTTAGCAGGGCTTTAGCAACAACCTCGGGATACACCTGACAGTGAAGTATTGATTTTCCGTTCGGGCTGAGCTTGTCGAAGCATGGCTCGCAAAGGGAAACCCTTCGACGAGCTCAGGGCGAACGGATAAAGAAGTTCAGACTTCACAAGGCCGGATCAATAGCTGGCTGGCTGGCGATATATCGTGTCCAATAGCACCATGGAAAACCACACACTGATTGAACAGCGGCTGACGGACCTGGAGATCAAGGCCAGCTTTGGCGAGGACTTGCTGGACGAGCTGAACCGCGTGGTGGTGCGCCAGCAAGACGAGATTGCGACCCTGGTACGCGAGCTGCGGGAGTTGCGGGAGCGCTTGCCCGATGCCGACAGCGCCGCGCTGGCTGGGGGATTGCAAGCGGCGCAAGAACTGCCGCCGCACTATTGATTTTTGCTTTGTCGCCCTGATATTTTTGCCATGAAACTTCACTTCAATTGCTATTTATTTAATAGCTGCTCGCGCATATTTGGCGCTGACAATTGGCACTTTTAACCATCAAATTATGTCTACCGACCCTATCGTCCAAATCAAACCCCTGGGTTTCCCGTGGGAAACCATCGACCCGTTTTTGTTCTGCGCCTACCACGACGACGCGTACCCGCAGGGCAATGCGCAGATGGGGCCTGCTGCGCCCTTGGCGGGGCGCCAGATGGGCAGTGATTTTTCGCGCAAAGACGGCTGGAGCATGTACCACGGGCAGACGGTGCCCGGCTTTCCTGCCCACCCGCATCGCGGCTTTGAGACGGTGACGATTGTGCGCAAGGGCCTCATTGACCATTCCGACTCGCTGGGTGCTACCGCGCGCTTTGGTGCTAGTGAGCGCCATCAGGGCGGCGTGGGCGACGTACAGTGGCTCACTGCGGGCAAGGGAATTGTGCATTGCGAGATGTTTCCGTTGCTCAAATCCACTGAGGCCAACCCGCTGGAGCTGTTTCAGATCTGGCTGAACCTGCCCGCCAAAGACAAGATGGTGGAGCCGTATTTCACCATGCTGTGGTCGCAAGACATTCCGCGGTTGCAAGCCGTGGACGCACAGGGGCACAAGACGGATGTAGCGGTGATTGCAGGCCATTTGCAGGGTGCCGATAAGCCGCTACCCTCGCCACCCAATTCCTGGGCGGCGCAGGCAGATGCTGACGTAGCGATCTGGACGATTCGCATGGACGCGGGGGCACGCTGGACTTTGCCAGCGGCTACCGGTGCAGGTACACGGCGCATGCTGTATGCCTTTAAGGGAGCGTCCGTTACTGTGGCCGAGCAGGCTGTGGATGGTGTAAGCGCTATCGAGTTAAGAGCAAATGCGGATGTGGAACTGGTGAATAACGGGCACATGGAAGCAGAATTTTTGCTGCTGCAAGGCCGCCCGATAGCGCAACCTGTGGTGCAATACGGCCCGTTTGTCATGAACACCCAAGCCGAGATAGCGCAAGCCCTGCAGGACTATCGCCGCACCGAATTTGGCGGCTGGCCCTGGGGCGCAAGTGACCCGGTGCATGGGCGCGAGCCTGTGCGATTTGCGAAACATCCCGGTGGGCGAGAAGAGCGGCCTGCGGCTTTGACTAGTCTGCGCTAAGGTGCCAAAGTTGGTTCTGGCAAATCTTTCAAAGCTGAATCGACTGCAGCCTTTGCTTTGCTGATGGCTCCCAACTCGTCGGCCAATAACAGCGCCGGGCGAGCCAGAAGCAGGCTATCGCGCGAACGGCCTGCGGTGTTGATGGCCTGGGCGCAATGGGCATAGAAAGCGTCGCGCTCTTCGTTGGTCAGCATATTTTTACCTTCCATTTACTATAGTTTTGATAGCTGTTCGCGCAGTATCTACGCTGACAAAACGGTAAATAACCGCTATATGGCTATCGGGGCGCAACAGGTAGGCGCGGTTCCAGCCCCAGGCCTTGGACAGTGCGGGTTGCGTGCTGGCGGGGCCGCTAAAACGCACAACATCCAAGCTGGACAGCTCGGTTTTCGCCATCATACCGTCGCCCAGAACTAGCAAGGTAAAGCAGCTTTGAACCTCGTCCAGCAAATGCCCCACCTTGCCATCGGCCCACACCACGGGCACGTCAAGTGGCACCTGGCCACGTTGCAGGCCGTCGGCAAATGCATCTCCCAGCCCAGGTTGCACGTCATACGCCACTGCGGATGTTTGACGTGGATTGAGCAAGCTGGTGATGGACTTGTGCGACTGCGGCTGCGGCTGCGGCTGCGACAAAGACAGCGACAGCGACAGCGACAGCGCAGCCTCGCGCATCAATGCAAAACCGCGTGAACCGGGGGCCATGAACTCAGTGCTTTTACCGGCATTGGTCGCGTTGACATGGTAGGCGGCAATGCGCTCGGTGCTATAGCTATCCAGCAGTTTTTCTGGCGCTGCACCTTGTACGACCAAGGCCAGCTTCCAGATCAGATTGTCTGCATCATCCAGGCCAGAATTGAGCCCGCGCACGCCAAAAATCGGCATGGCGTGCGCGGCGTGGCCTGCAAAGATGACGCGGCCATGCACGTAGTTGGCCAGCGTCATGGTGCCTGCGCGGTAGGCGCTAGACCACAGATACGTCCGCAGCAAATGCGCCTCGCCAATAAAAGCCAAATGCCGCTGCACCACGGGGCGGACGTTGACTTCTTGAATGGCTGCATCCAGGTCAGCGTCATCGGCAATCTGGTAGTCGATGCGCCAGATATTCTCGGGCTGCTTGTGCATGAGCATGGTCGAGCCTGGGCTGCACGCGCAGTCAAACCAGGCGCGCCGTTCGGTAGGGAACGGCGAATTAAGTGCAATGGTCACTATGACAAACTTGCCGTTGAAGGCCTGGCCTTCCAGCTTCAAACCGAGCGACTTGCGCACAAAACTCTGGCCACCGTCGGCGGCTACCAGATAGTCGGCCGTCAATGCATACTGGCCCAGGTCATTGGTCGCCTACAGCGTCTCGCCACTCGTGCGCGACTGCACCTGCGTCAAGGTAGAGGCCCAGCGAATATCGACCATGCCCGCATAGTCCTTGCGAATACAGTCCAGCAAAAATTATTCGATCTGGTATTGCGCAATATTGATCATGGGCGGCAGCTTGTCGGTAGCGGCATGCGGCATGTCAAACTTCAACACCTCCACACCTTTGTAGTAGCTGCGTCCAGTCGTCCATGGCAGACCTTTTTTATGAAGGCATCCAGCACACCCAGATGTTGCAGTATCTGCTAACTGCGGCGCGATACGCAAATGGCGCGGCTGCCTTCGCAAATCGAGTTGTCGGCTTCGATCACAACCGACTTGACACCTTGCCTTGCCAAGCCCAGTGCGATAGCCAAACCAACGGGGCCACCGCCTGCTATGACTACCGCGTGGTGGCTGGTCTTGCTGGCCGGTAGCGTGGGGGCGAAGCGTTCGTAGACGAACTGGCCGGTTTTTTGCATTGTCTATCTGGGGTGGGGAAGAAGGGGAGAGGATTTTTGAACGCGAAAGACGCGAAAGTTACGCGAAAATCGCAAAGGAAAACCAAAGAGAAAATTAAGAAAGAAGATAGATAAAACTTTTTAATATAGATTTCAAATTAGTAGTGTCCCAACGTTCTTCACAGGAGAGGCAGCTGTTTAGCCGCCAAATCCCGATTGAAATTCGCAGGGGTTGATGTAAGTAGTTGATTTATCG
>JAYVTG010000148.1:0-4503 GCA_043774625.1 Polaromonas sp.
TGAGCCTGCCCGACATTGGCCCCACAGTTCGAGAGCTGCAAGCGCTGGGAAGGGTCAGCGCAGGCATGCTGTCTGGCTGGGAGTTTACAGAGCTATGACCCCGCAAGAATTTGCGCCCTTGGTGGCTAAATACGGCTTGCCGATACCCTGGCTTGCCCACCACGTCGGCGGTGTGCAGGAGCGAACTTTTAGGTACTGGGTCAACGGCAGGCCCGGTGTAAGCCTGATCGTGCCGAAAGACGCTGTAGACAGATTGCGCCGCTTAAATGCTGCTCTTGATAAGGCGCTCGCGGTGAACTAATTCACCAAGAATAAACATCGCCGATTTCAGACACTAAGGGCTCTCATCAAACAGAGCCCTTTTTTACGTCTGGAGTCAGCCATGCACCACCGCCAAACACCCCGCCCGCGCATGCGGCTGGCAGCGCGCATTGCGCTGCTGGTGCATGTATTGTTTCTTGCTGCCTCCGCCATGGCCTTTGCGGCTGTGCTGACCGGCTGCGCCCAACTGCCTGGCGTTACCGCAACTGACGCTGAGCGCGCCGCCTGCGCCGAGCAGGGTTGCACGGTGTGGACTCAAAGTGAGCTGGAAAGCCTGGCGAGAAAGTTCTTTAGGGGTGGCTATGCAGCGGGGGCAAAAAGCATATGAATGCGCCCACAACACGGGCGCAAGCAGCTCCTAAAAACATAGCGCAGGCAGCGCCAGCCTTTTTCACACCAGAATTTGACCGGGCCTTTAACCGCCTGATTGGCCACGAAGGTGCCTACAGCAACGACCCGCAAGATTCCGGCAACTGGACGGGTGGGCGCGTACGTGTGGGCACTCTGCTGGGCACCAAATACGGCATTGCCGCCAACACCTACGGCGACCTGGACATCAAGAATCTGACGCTTGACCAGGCCAAGGCCATCTACTACCGCGACTGGTGGCTTAAAGCCGGGGCCGACCAGCTGGACGCGGCCATCGTTTACCAGCTGTGGGATTTTGCAGTCAACGCGGGAATGTCTACCGCCAAGCGGGCCTTACAGCGCGCCGCTTGTGTTGCTGACGACGGCAGTATTGGCCCGCTCACCATACGCGCTGTGCGCGCGATGAACATCAACGATGTGCTGATGCGCTTTGCCGCGCAGCGCATTCGCTTTTACACCAGCCTGAGCACCTGGCCCACATACGGCAAAGGCTGGGCCAACCGAGTAGCCGGACAACTTGACTTTGCAGCAGAGGACAACCCACCATGAACTGGCTAGACACCCTTAAAACCCTCGCCCCCACCGTGGCCACCGCCATGCTGGGGCCACTCGGTGGTATTGCTGTATCAGCCCTGGGCAGCCTGCTGGGCGTTACCGAAGCCACGCAAGCCAAGATTGCCGACGCCATACAAACCGGGCAGCTCACGCCTGAGCAGATCACCAAGCTCAAGCAGCTAGAGCTGGAGTATCTCAACAACGAAAAAGAGCGTGGCTTTAAGTATGCCGAGCTGGCTTTTAAAGACCGCGACAGCGCCCGTACCAACAACGTGGCAGGCGGCACGCAGCGCCCGCTGTTCTGGCTTAGTTTGCTGCTGCTGACCGTCACGCTGGGCTGTGAGGTGATGGTGCTGTTTTATGGCTACCCCAGCACAGTACCCGAAATTGTCGTGGGCCGCGTGCTGGGCCTGATGGACAGCGTTGCCCTGCTGGTGCTCGGTTATTGGTTTGGCTCCAGCAGCGGGTCTAGTCAAAAAACCGAGCTGCTAGCGCGCAGCCCGCAAACAAACACGGGTGGGCCGAGCGGTGGATGAAAAATTTTTGGAACAGGCTTCAAGGCAGGAACAAAACCAGCGTGACGCCGCCTTTAAAACCGCTCACAACGCGCTTGCGCAGCCCGGCCAAGCTGACTGTGACGGCTGCGGCGAGGCCATACCCGCGCAGCGCAGGCGCGCCATGCCCAGCGCCATTCGCTGCGTGCGTTGCCAAGCGGCTTTTGAATTTAAAAAAGGCTTAGGACTATGAGCGACAACAACCAACAAGTGCTGCAGCAAGTCGGCGAGGTGCAAGGCCAGCTCAAGCTGATCACACAAATGATTCAGCAAAACCACGAGTCAACGCACCAGCGCATTAATGACTTCAGGCACGCGATTGAAGGCCGCATTGATGGGGTTGAGGCGCGCATTGACGGCATGGAAGGACGCGTTGACTTGATTACCGCAAACGAGCGCGGCACCGCTTTAAAAGTGGCCACTGTTGGCGGCGCAGCTGGCGCGATCATGGCGGGCATGGTTGAGCTGATCAAGCACATCAAGTAACGCATGGCCTACGACACCACCACACGCGGCAAGGTGCGCAGCAAATACCTGCAGGGCATGCCCCTGGCCACTGCTGCCGACGTGTGCAAGGTGCCGTACAACACCGCACGCAACTGGAAGCGCCAGGCGCTGGACGAGGGCGATGACTGGGACCTGGCCAAAAACGCCAAGCGCATGAGCAAGGGCGGCATGGAGGAAATGGCCAACGAAGTGCTGGGCGGCTTGGCTGAGCAGTTCTTGGCAACGATTGAGGCCATCAAGGCTGACCCCAAGATGGACGCGGGCAAGCGAGCAGACATTCTGGTCAAGCTGATGGACGGCTACAACAAAGCCATTAGCGCTGCCAGCCGCGCCATGCCCAGCGGTAACCGCCTGGCTGTGGTGATGGATGTGGTGAAGTTTTTTACGGTCTACATCGGCAAGCACAACCCCAAGCTGCAAAAGCAGTTCATTGAGGTGTTTGAGGCGGCCAGCCGCGAGCTGGCGGTTGAGTTTGGCTCGGGTTCATAAGCGCGCTGTATGGCTAAGCAACTTAAGCTGCGCGACAAGGACTTTTTAGCTGAGCTGACCAGCTTTGCCGAGCAGCAGCGCCAGTTGGTCGAAGCTGAATGCGAGGGCTTTGCTACTGATGCAACGGCGCGTGACATACGGCGCACCAAGGCACAAAAGGACTTTCGTTTCTTTTGCCGCACGTATTTTCCGCACTACGTCAAGTCAGACGAATCACAATTTCAGGCCTGGTTTTATGACACGGTGCCGGGCTGCATCGACCAGCCGCGCGGCACGTTCTTAAACTTGTCGGCACCGCGCGGCAATGCCAAATCAACGCTGGCCACCCAGCTTTTTTCATTGTGGTGCGTGGTGACTGAGCGCAAGTGGTTTATACCCATCGTGATGGACAGCTTTGACCAAGCCGCGCCGATGCTCGAATCGATCAAGGTAGAGCTGGAGGCTAATCCCCGGCTGGCGATGGACTACCCGCAGGCCTGCGGCGCAGGCCGAGTGTGGAATGTGGGCGTGATCGTTACCGCCAATGGCCGAAAACTGCAAGCCTTTGGCATGGGTAAAAAAATGCGCGGCCTACGCCACGGCCCGCACCGGCCTGACCTGGTGCTGCTTGACGACATTGAGAACGACGAGAACGTCAAGTCCAAAGACCAGCGGGACAAGGGCGAGGCCTGGGTCACCAAAGTAGTTATTCCGCTTGGCCCGCCTGACGGGTCGATGGACATCATCTACGTCAACACCATCTTGCACTACGACTCGGTGGCCAACCGGTTTCATGCCAAGCCGCTTTGGAAGCGGCACAAATTCAAGGCGATCTTGCGCTGGCCCGACCGCATCGACTTGTGGGAAAAGTGGGAGGAAACCTTTATCAATGAAGGTGAGCCTGAGGCCGATGCTTTCTACGCTGCGCAGCGTGCAGACATGGACAAAGGCGCGCAGGTCACTTGGCCATCAATGCAGCCGCTGATCATGCTGATGAAAAAACGCGCTGGCGACCACCACTCGTTTGACTGCGAATTCCAGAACGACCCGACAAGTGACGCGGCATCGTTCTTTGACAAGATGCAGTTTTGGGTACAGCCCAGCCGCGACTGGGTGTTTTACGGCGCGCACGACCCCAGCCTCGGCAAGCAGAACAAAAGTCGCGACCCCAGCGCCACACTGGTGGGCGGCTTTGACCGCAATCACGGTGTGCTGTCAGTGGTCGAGGCCATCGTCTCGCGCCGGGTGCCTGACTTGCAGATTAGCCACATCATTCAGTTTCAGCGGGACTATCACTGCCAAACTTGGGGCTTTGAGGCGGTGCAGTTTCAAGAATTCATGCGCACCGAGCTGGTCAAGCGCTCAGCCAAACAGGGCTGCCCAGTGCCTGCGGTGGCGCTGCACCCGCATAACGATAAAAGCATGCGCATTGAGGGCTTGAGCCCTCACGTCAACAACGGCTTGATTCTGTTTTACCAAGCGCACACAGTGCTGAACAGCCAGGTGCGCCACTGGCCAGAAGCCGACCACGACGATGGCCCCGACGCGCTGCAAATGCTTTGGATGCTGGCCGTGAGCCGCGCTGGTGGCGTTCCCAAAATTCGCGTCGGCCCAAGACGCTAGAAAGAATACATGCGAGTTTTTGCATTAGATATCGGTGCCGCCGATCTGTACCTAACCCCCGCAGAGTATGTCGATAAAAACTATCTGCTTGAAGGTGATTCGTTTT
>JAYVTG010000149.1:0-14040 GCA_043774625.1 Polaromonas sp.
CAGCAGCTTGGCGCGCATGGCGCTTGAAAATTCAGGAATATCGTGCTTGTCAGCGTACAAACGGCCATTGACGTAGGGGAAGGCATCAAAGCGTTCGTCGAGCGACTTTTGCCGGTCTTCGGGCTTGGTGTTGAGCACGCCAAACAGGCGCGACAAGTCAGCACCCAGTGTGCTGCCGTCAGGCTTGCTTTGCGCTACCAAATCTTCAAACGCACCCTTGGGGGTAAATATGCCGGTGTCGTCAGCAAACAGGCAAAACAACAGCCGCACCAACAACACTTCAAGCCGGTGGCCGGTAAAGCCATCGGCTTTTAGCAAGTCATGCAGCTCGCCCAGTGTGTCTACCGCGCGCTGGTTCAGCGGTACGTCTTCGCGCTGCTGGCGCGGCTCGTAACCTGCAATAAAGCCAAAACGCTCGATGTGTTTAGGTAGGTCTTTTAGTGCGAACTCTAAAACGGGTTGCTCGTTTTCTACATCAACCAGACGAATCCGCGCAAAGTCGCTAACGATCACGTAGCGCGGCAACTCGTCGTTGGTGAGGCCGTGAAAGTAGTCGTTGCCTTGGGTGAATGCCGCATCGAGGTCTTTACCGCGAGACTTTTGCTCAACCAGCAGCGTGCCGGGCCAAAACGCATCAATCCGGCCATCCTTGTTGCCCAGCTTTTTGACGTTGTGCTCAAAGCTGATGACGCGGCGCTTGGGCAGGCCAAACACCTGAAAAAACTCATGCCAAAAGATCTGTGATTCCGCGTTTTCGCGACGGGCATCGCTGAAGTCTTTGGCAAAAGCGGCGGCGCGGGTGCGAATTTCGTTGAGGCTTAATATTGTCATCAGGCACGCTCTACAGTACCGACACCAACTCCATCGCATGCATATACTGCGCCTGCACCATCAGGTCGTCCCACGCCAGCGGCGGGGTTTGCGGTAGCAGATTCAACCGCCGCACTTCGCAGCTTTCGTGCAAATGCACCTGGTGTTTTGCAACTGCTGAGGCCAGGCCCGCAAGCAATTCATCGACCGCAGCGCCCCCATCGCCTACGCTCTGGTTGCACAACAGCACCATGTCGCAGCCCGCGTTTAGCGCGGTTACTGCCGCCTGGGTGTAGGTGACGCGCTTGCCGTCTATCAAACGGGCGCCTTCCATGCTCAGGTCGTCGCTGAAGATGGCGCCGGTAAAGCCGTATTGGCCGCGCAAAATGCCGTTGAGCCACTTGCTGGAAAAGCCTGCCGGGCGGCTGTCTACCTTAGGGTAGATGACGTGGGCGGGCATCACCGAGTCCATGCTGCTACTGAGCCAGCCGTAGGGCGCGGCGTCGTCTTGCAAGATGGCGCGCATGCTGCGGGTGTCTACCGGAATTTCGGTGTGCGAGTCGGCGCGCACGTAGCCGTGGCCGGGGAAGTGTTTGCCGCAGTTTTTCATGCCCGCTTGCAACAAGCCGTGCATCAGGCTTTTGGCCAAGGCGCTGGCCACCCGCGCGTCTTTGTGGAAGGCGCGGTCGCCAATCACACCGCTGTCGCCCCAGTCCAGGTCTAAAACAGGGGTAAAGCTCATGTCTACGCCGCAGGCGCGCAGCTCGGCGGCCAAAATATAACCGCAGGCGGTGGCAGCATTCATGGCTCGCAAAGCTCCGGTGCCGGGGCCTGCCGTAGCACTGGTGCTACCTCGCTTTTCATCTTTCATCCACGCCTCGCCCAGCGCGCGCATGGGCGGCAGGTAGGTAAAGCCGTCGGTCTTAAAGCGCTGCACGCGGCCGCCTTCGTGGTCAACCAGGATCAGCAAATCACCGCGCACGGCCTTGATGTCGGCGCACAGTTGGGTAAGCTGCGCGCGGTTTTCCCAGTTGCGGGCAAACAGAATCACGCCGCCAGTGAGCGGGTTTTGCAAGCGCGCTTCGTCAATGGCGGTAAGGCCAAGGCCAGCAACGTCCAGGATGATGGGGGCGTGGGTTGAACGGTTAGGTGTCATGTTGTCATTCTTTCTTTACTATTAATTTAATAGCTGCTCGCGCATATTCCACGCTGGCATTGGGCACTTTTATTCATTAATCTTGTTCTACGACGCAAAAAGATGCAGCGTAGTCGGTTTCGTCCGTCACCGTGATATGGCTTGTCAGTCTACGCTCTTCAAACCAGCCTTTCAGCGCTCCGTGCAACACTATTTCGGGTTTGCCGCTGGCAGCGTTGCGCACTTCGCAGTGCCGCCAGGTCATGGGCATGCGCATGCCCAGGCCAATGGCTTTGCTGAAAGCCTCTTTGGCAGAAAAGCGGGTAGCCAGGTAGCGCAGGCCGCGTTCGGGCCATCTGGCGCTGCGCTGCTGCCAGGTTTTTAGCTCTGCATCGCTCAAAATCTTGGCGGCAAAGCGTTCGCCATGGCGCTCAAAACTGGCACGAATGCGGCGAATGTCGCAAATGTCGGTGCCTATGCCGTAGACCATTTAGGCAAACGCCTCGTCAATGCAGCGCTGGTAGGCGCGCACAGTGGCGCTGTAGCCCAGTTCCAGCGCATCGGCTATCAGGGCATGACCAATAGACACCTCGGCCACGCCGGGTACGGCTTTGAGAAAGCTTGTGAGGTTCTGTGTATTCAGGTCATGGCCGGCGTTGATACCCAGCCCCGCTGCCAGCGCGGCTTGTGCGGTGGCGGTAAATTGGGCCAACACCGCTTTTTCTTGGGGCGTACCCAGCGCACTAGCCCAGGTTTCGGTGTACAGCTCTACCCGGTCCGCTCCAGCAGCTTTGGCATGGGCCATTTGCTCTGGCATCGGGTCCATAAACAGGCTGACGCGCACGCCCAGAGCTTTGCATTCGGCTATCAGCGGTTGCAGGCGTACGGCGTCTTGCGGAAACTGCCAGCCATGGTCAGACGTAGACTGCGTTTCGCTGTCGGGCACAAAGGTGGCCTGGTGCGGCTTGAGGTTTTTACCCGCCAGATCGCGTATCAATTGCATTAGATTTTGCGTGGGGTTGCCTTCGATGTTGTATTCGCGGTCTGGCCAGGCCTGCATCAGGGTGGCCAAATCGGTCACGTCCTGCGTGCGAATGTGCCGCCCGTCTGGCCGGGGGTGCACGGTAATGCCCGCTGCGCCTGCCTGCAGGCACAGCGTGGCTGCGCGGGTGACGCTGGGTATGCCCAAATGCCGCGTGTTGCGCAGCAGGGCTACCTTGTTGACATTGACCGATAAAGCTGTTTTAGCCATGTTTACCTAACAAATATGCCCTAATACATCAATAGCCAGCGTGGAATATGCGCGAGAAGCTATCAAATTAGTAGTACCACTATGCATCAAAGGTTCATCGCCTGACCGATCGACCCAGCACATTTACAGACTCTGCACATCCAGCATCAGTTGCCGTGTGCGCAAAGTTTTGCCGCCGCAGTGGAAGTGTAGCAAGCTGCGCAGCTGGGTTTTGAGGGCGTTGCGTTCGGGCGCAGCCAAAGTCGCGCAAACCTCGCGCAGCGCGTGTTGGGGGGCGTGGTTGTCCAGCGCAGTTTGCAGGGCCAGCCAGGTGGTGGCGCTCAAACTGGCTGGGGCGCTGGCTGGCTGGTTTGCACCGTAAGCCGCGTTGTCCTGCGCGTCATGCGCCTCGCGCAAGCCCGCTTCGGGCTGCAGGGTGTAGCGCACACCGCTTTTGAGGCCTTGCAGCGTCAGGCTGGACGCGTCCAGGCTGGGCAGCAGGCCAATTTCGCGCAGCACAATCAGCTCAAAGGCGCGCAGCGCGCTCTGCGGGTTAGGTGTTTCACGTAGCAGCTCGGTCATGCTGGCGTAGGCGTCAAACAGCAGCTCGTGCGGGTCGTCGCGTGCCAGCAGCTTCATCAGCAGTTCGTTCAAATAGTAGCCGGTGAGCAGCGCATCGCCGCTGGGCATGGTGTAGCCACCCGTCCACTCTGCGCCTTTCAGGGTGCGCACTTCGGTGTCGCCACCAAAGCTGATGAGCAGGGGCTGAAAAGGCAGCAAGATGGGCCGAAACTGCGAGCTGGGCCGCTTGACGCCCTTGGCCACCAGGGCGATGCGGCCGTGGTGGCGGGTCAGCACTTCCAAAATCAGACTGGTCTCGCTCCAGTCGTAGCGGTGCAGCATGAAAGCGGGTTCATTGCTGATCTTCTTGGTAGCCATGGTGGTGCTGTAGTCGCTATTTTTTTAATAGCTGCTCGCGCATATTCCATGCTGGCTAGCAGCCAATTTTACCTTTAAGTTACTCGTAACCAAAGCTTTTGACACGCGCTGCATCGTCAGCCCAGCCGCTCTTAACCTTGACCCACAGTTGCAAGAAAACCTTGGCGTCCATCAACCGTTCCAGGTCTTGCCGCGCTTCGGAACCGATGCGCTTCAAACGTTCGCCCCCCTCGCCAATCACCATGGCCTTGTGGCCCTCGCGTTCTACGATGATGGTGGCGGCGATTTTGACAAAGCGTTTGGCGGTTTTGCCCTCTTCCTCGGTAAACTGGTCCAGCACCACGGTGCTGGTGTAGGGCAGTTCGTCGCCTGTCAGGCGAAAGAGTTTTTCGCGCACCATCTCGGTGGCCATAAACTTTTCGCTGCGGTCGGTCAGCTCGTCTGCGCCATAAAACCAGTCTTGTTCGGGCAGGTATTTTTCGCACACGGTCAGCAGGCGGGCAATGTCGCGCGCGGTTTTGGCCGACATAGGGATGATTTCGGCAAACTCACCCTTGGTAGCCACGTCTTGCAACCAGGGCGCAATCTCGGCGCGGCGGTGCACCATGTCAAACTTGTTGGCAAGTAGCAAGATGGGTATTTTTTTGCCCATGAGTTGCAGTACTTTGGCATCTGCTGGCGTAAAGCGGCCCGCTTCTACGACAAACACGATCAAGTCCACGTCAGTCACCGCGCCAGACACGGTTTTGTTAAGCGACTTGTTCAGCGCATTGCCATGCACCGTTTGAAAACCTGGCGTGTCTGCAAACACAAATTGCGTAGCACCGCGCGTGGTAATACCGGTAATGCGGTGGCGCGTAGTTTGCGCTTTGGCTGAGGTGATGCTGACCTTTTGGCCTACCAGTGCGTTCATCAAGGTCGATTTGCCGACGTTGGGTTTACCCACAATGGCGATGAGGCCGCAGCGCTGCGGGCCTGCAACGGGTGCCTCTTGCCCTGCATCTGCGGCTACCGACCCTGCTAGTGATTTTTTGAAGAAATCGTCCAAAGTTGTTTTAGACGCTGCGCTGGCAGCTACTAAATCAGGAGCATCTGGTGGCGTGGTGGAATATTTTTTACGGGTGGCGCACATAGTTAAACAAATAAAACAAAGGCTTGAAAATCAAGCAAGAAAGGCTAGAACTTGGGCGCACGTAAAAGCACGTCAACGCGCTTTATACATACTCGCCAGCAAAGCCGCTGCCGCCGCCTGCTCTGCCGCTCGGCGCGACGCACCCATGCCACGCTCGGTGCGTCCCAGCTCCACAATCGCGCATTCCACTTCAAAGGTTTGTTTATGCGCCGCGCCAATTGTGCCCACTACGGTGTACAAAGGCACCTTCATTTTGCGCGCCTGCAGCAGTTCCTGCAACTCGGTTTTGGGGTCTTTGGCGGCGGCTTGCATGTTCGGGTTGATTTCCACCTTTTCAAACAGGCGGCGTACCAGGGCGGCTGCGGGTTCAAAACCAGCGTCAATATACACAGCGCCAATCACGGCTTCCAGGCAGTCCGCCAGAATCGACGGTCGCTTGGCCCCGCCAGAGCGCAACTCGCCTTCTCCCAAAAGCATCAAGCCCGATAAACCCAGACCCAGCGCCAGCTGGTGCAGGGTTTCCTGCTTGACCAGGTTGGCACGCACACGCGACAGATCGCCTTCGTCCAGGGTTTCCAGTGCCTGGTACAGCAAGCCCGACACTGCCAGGCTGAGCACCGAGTCGCCTAAAAATTCCAGGCGTTCGTTGTGGTCTGCGCTAAAGCTGCGGTGCGTGAGCGCGCGCTGCAACAGAGACAGCGTTGTGAAAGTGTGCTGCAGACGCTGCTGCAAGGCTACCAACGCGTGTTGTTGGGCGTGTGGGGGTGCGCTAGCCAATCGCGGCTCCGCTAGAGGGAACTACTGGCTGGGCACGACCTGACATCATCTGGCGCAGGCCTATTGCTTGGCCGTGGTGCCAGCGTATTTCAGCAGCAGATACGCAGGGCCACCCAGGTGGATCTCCTTGTTGTATGCAAAGCTCACCACGATCTTGTCGCCATTCTTGGCTACTTCTAGGTCTTTGCCGTTTATTGCCTTGTAGTCGTCAATGGCCGCGCTTCGGTCAAAAATAGCGCGCACATCGGCCACGGTACTGCCTTCAGCCGCCGCTTTTTTAGCCGCCTTGTTGATGGCCTGGTATTCAATGAACGTGGGCGCAACTTGCGCGCCGATAACCCCGGAAAACGCCAAAAAGCCGCCTACAAAAAGCAACCCAATAAATGAAAGTCCACGTTGTTTTGATCGCATAACTGTTCCCTATTGACATGGTTATTGGAAAGATCCAATACGCCCAAGATTACCAAAATTCATCCACACAAAAAACGCGCGGCCCACAATATTCTTCTCGGGCACAAAACCCCAATAGCGTGAGTCCAGCGAATTATCGCGGTTGTCACCCATCATAAAGTAGTGGCCCTCGGGCACCTTGCACACCACACCCTCGGTACTGTAACGACAGTTTTGCTTGAATGCAAAATCGTCTGCACCGGGAATGAAGGCAGGGCGGTCGTCGTCGTTCAGCAAGCGGTGTTTGACATCACCTTTGGCAGACGGCATCAACTCTTCATACTGCTTTTTGTAACCCGACATGCCGTCCTTGTCCAGATAGTCAGGCAAAACATCTTTGGACAACGGCTTGCCATTGATCGTCAATTTCTTATTCAGGTAGCTCACCTCGTCGCCAGGCAGACCCACCACGCGCTTGATGTAGTCCAGGCTGGGCTTGGGCGGGTAGCGAAACACCATCACGTCGCCACGCTGCGGGCTATTTACGTCAACAATTTTCTGGTTAATAACAGGCAAGCGCACGCCATAGGTAAATTTGTTCACCAAAATCAAGTCGCCCACTTCCAGCGTTGGAATCATCGAGCCCGACGGTATTTTGAACGGTTCAAACAAAAACGAGCGCAGCAAAAACACCGTGACGATCACCGGAAACAGCCCCGCCGTCCAGTCCAGCCACCAGGGCTGCATGATGATGCGACCTTTGGCCTCGTTCATTTCCTGGCCATGGACATCTGCCTTGGCAATACCCATTTTGGTGAGTTCAGCCTGGCGGGCGGCGCCCTCTGCTTGCAGCTTTTTAACGGCTAATTCGCGCTGTGGCAAAAAGTAAAAGTGCTCCGCCAGCCAGTACGCACCTGTCACAACGCTGGCTAAGAACAGCAGCAACGAGAAGTTGCCGTCCACTGCACCAAAATACCAGGAACCCGCATACGCGACAAAAGCCGCCAATACCGCGCCAGTCAGCGCGGGCATCATGTTCAACATTAATCTTCCACCTGCAAAATGGCCAAAAACGCTTCTTGTGGCACCTCGACACTGCCAATCTGTTTCATGCGTTTTTTGCCGGTTTTTTGTTTTTCGAGCAATTTTTTCTTGCGGGTAATGTCGCCGCCATAGCACTTGGCCAGCACATTTTTGCGCAAGGCCTTGATTGTCTCACGCGCAATGATGTTCGCCCCGATGGCCGCCTGGATGGCGACGTCATACATCTGGCGGCTGATGATCTCGCGCATTTTTGCCACCACGGCGCGGCTGCGGTACACCGACTGCACCCGGTGCACGATGATGGACAGCGCGTCCACCTTTTCGCCGTTGAGCAAAATGTCTACTTTGACCACGTCAGACGCGCGGTACTCTTTAAATTCGTAGTCCATCGACGCGTAGCCACGGCTGACCGATTTGAGCTTGTCAAAAAAGTCCAGCACGATCTCGCCTAGCGGCATGTCGTAGGTCAGCACCACCTGGCGGCCCTTGTACGCCATGTTCAGCTGAATGCCGCGCTTTTGGTTGCACAGGGTCATCACCACACCGACATATTCTTGCGGCATGTACAGGTGCACCTGCACAATCGGCTCGCGGATTTCCTGAATACGCGCAACCTCAGGCATCTTGCTCGGGTTTTCTACGCGCAGGGTTTCGGGTTCTTTGCCGCCCGTCAACACTTCGTACACCACGCTGGGCGCGGTGGTAATCAGGTCTTGGTCAAACTCGCGCTCCAGCCGCTCTTGCACAATTTCCATGTGCAGCAGGCCCAAAAAGCCGCAGCGAAAACCAAAGCCCAAGGCTTGAGACACTTCAGGCTCAAAGCGTAGCGAGCTGTCGTTCAATTGCAGCTTGGTCAGCGCGTCACGCAAGCCGTCGTATTGGTTCGATTCGGTTGGGTACAAACCTGCAAACACCTGCGGCTGGATTTCTTTAAAGCCAGGTAGCGGCTCGGTTGCGGTGGCCGACGCACCGCCGGCGCCGGGTTTGACGCGCGTGATGGTGTCGCCCACCTTGGCCACGTTCAGCTCCTTGATGCCGCCAATGATGTAACCCACCTCGCCCGCTTCCAGTGAATCGCGCGGCTGGTTGGCGGGGGTAAACACGCCCAGGTTATCAGCGTTGTACATCGCGCCCGACGCCATGATCTTGAAGCGGTCGTTCTTGGCGATGCGGCCATCCACCACACGCACCAGCATCACCACGCCCACATAAGTGTCAAACCAGCTGTCGATGATCATCGCGCGCAGCGGGCCATTGGGGTTGCCTTTAGGTGCAGGAATTTTGGCGACGATCGCTTCCAGAATTTCTTCCAGACCCATGCCGGTTTTGGCACTGCATGGAATCGCATCAGACGCATCGATGCCGATCACATCTTCAATCTCTTGCTTGGCAGCTTCCGGATCCGCTTGCGGCAAATCCATTTTGTTCAGCACCGCCATCACTTCTACGCCTAGGTCCAAAGCGGTGTAGCAGTTGGCAACGGTTTGCGCTTCAACCCCTTGCGATGCATCTACAACAAGCAGCGCGCCTTCGCATGCGCTGAGTGAACGCGATACTTCGTAGGAAAAGTCTACATGGCCTGGTGTGTCGATCAAATTGAGGTTGTAAATCTCGCCGTTTTTCGCTTTGTATTGCAGCGCTGCGGTCTGCGCCTTGATAGTTATCCCACGCTCTTTCTCGATATCCATCGAGTCAAGCACTTGTGCTTGCATATCACGTTCTTCAAGGCCACCGCAACGTGAGATGAGCCTGTCAGCCAGAGTAGATTTACCATGATCAATATGCGCAATGATCGAAAAATTTCGGATGTTCTTCATCAACAATATTCTTAAACAAATTCAATAAGTGCTTGATACACAAGGCTCTTGAGGCATCACTTATAAAGCGCACAAGAAAAAGGGGCACGTCCTGTAAAGTGACGCGCCCCGAAACCAACAATCTTTGGCAACTGCGATAGTTGGACTTTGATTGTAGGCAAAAAGAGCGTCGTGCACATCGGGTTTAGCGTCAAAATTTAGTCGTTGCCAGCTAGCAACACGATTTTATGCACAGGTTATTCACAATTTCGGTGGACAAGTTTTGTATGGCTTGTGGGTGATCTGTGGATCATCGGTGGACAGTCACATCTTGTCTCATATAGTGGATTCTCAAGGCCATCATATGCATTTAAATCGCGTTTCAAAGGTCTGATTCTATCAAAAACTGTCGTAGCATTCGCATATGTTTGTGAACGCTAACTTCAAAATCATTTTTAAGCCCAGATGCAAGTAGTTGTATTTTTCGTAAAAACTTGATCAAGAACCCACATCAGCCCTACAGGAATTAAATGGCCCGCCAATCGTTTGGGGTTTACTTGACAAGTGCAAACGACCCCAAAAATGGCACTTGCATCGCTTTCAAATTCGGCGCATGCTGTGATGAAATTTAAGTTATTTTGCATTGCAGCCTCTGCGTGATTGGATACTACTATGCTCAGCGCACACTTTCTATTTTCCCACCCATCTCGCTCGCAAGCAGTCACATGTATGTCCTTGCTACGTATCTGCATTCTTGCTTGCGGCATCGTATTAGCGGTTCTGCCCGGTGCGCAGGCTGCCACAGATCAGACAGAAGCACCCAAAGCCTCTACCGCAGAACTAAGCTCGCAGGCCACCATCGACGCACTCACCCGCGCCAACAAGTCGGTGGTAGGTGTGCAAGTAGTGGCGGCAGAAGGGCGAGGTCCGCGCAAACTCTGGGCCCCAGGCGCAGCGGCTCAGGGGTGGTGATAGGGCCAGACGGCCTGATTCTGACCATCGGCTACCTCATGCTGGAGGCCGACAGCATTCAGATCACCACGCAAGACAATAAAACCCTGCCCGCCCGCGCTGTGGCCTATGACCTGGCTACCGGCTTTGGCCTGGTGCGCCCCGTGGTGCCCCTGCGCGGCATCGTGCCCGTGCCGCTGGGCAGTGCACAGGCACTCAAAACTGGCGATTCGCTCATGGCCAGCACGGGGGCTTTGCCCAATGTAGAGGCGGATGTGAACATGACCCAACTGGTGAGCATGCGTGCGTTTTCGGGCTATTGGGAATACCACATCGAATCTGCCCTGTTTACCAGCCCGCCCGTAGACAACCATTCAGGCGCGCCCTTGTTTAACCAAAAAGGCGAACTGATGGGCGTGGGCAGCTTATTCGTGATGGACGTGACCGGCAAAAACGTGCGCTCGCCAGGCAATATGTTTGTACCGATCGACTTGCTCAAACCCATATTAGCCGAGTTGCAGGAAACGGGCACCAGCAAACTGTCACGCCGCCCCTGGCTGGGGCTGACGTCCAGCGAGCAAGCTGGCAGGGTGCAAATTGTGCGCGTCAATGCCGAAAGCCCTGCGCAGGACACAGGCCTTCAGCCGGGCGATGTGGTGCTGGCAGTGGACAATTTCAAGGTGGCAACGCTGGAGGCCTTTTACAAAAAGGTGTGGGACCGCCCTGCACCCGAGGTGCCGGTAACGTTGACAGTTTTGCAAGGTGAAGAAGTAAAAACCGTGGTGCTAAAGCCTGTAGACCGGATGAGTACGATGCGTAAGCCAGCGGGGATTTAATAAAAAAGCCCGCAATCAGCGGGCTTTTAACGCAGGCAAAAACGAGAGGTTAAGCCCGTGCAGCACGCAGTTTCATCGAAAAATCTTGCAGTGCAGCAATGCCGCTCTCTTCAGCACGCTTACACCAAGTTTGCAGGTCGCTAGCTAGCTGCTCGCGTGTGCGGGTGGTGCTGCTCCACATCTGGCGCAGCTCGTCGCGCATCTCGGCCATTTTGTCCAGCACGGGGTGGGCAGCGCGGGCCTCCAGCAGGTGGGCTTGGGCATGTGCGGGCACCTTGTCGTGGTCACGGTGCAGCCAGCGCTTGGCGGTGGTCAGCACCGCCAGGTCTCCGCGCTTAGCTTTCAGTGCATCCAACTCGCGGCCACAGGCGGCGCGCATTTCTCGGGCATAACCGGCCATGACCTCGTAACGATTGGCAATCAAGGCTTCCAGCGTCTTTTCGTCAGGCACGGGTTGAATGGCACCCAGTTGCAGTTTGGGCGGCACTTTCTTGACCTTGGCCAACCCCAGCATTTCCAGCGCGCGAATGTAACCCCAGCCAATGTCAAACTCATAGGGCTTAACCGAGAACTTAGCGCTGGTAGGGTAGGTGTGATGGTTGTTGTGCAGCTCTTCGCCGCCAATGATGATGCCCCAGGGCGTGATGTTGGTCGATGCATCAGGCGCTTCAAAATTGCGGTAACCCCACCAGTGGGCCAGACCGTTGATGATGCCTGCAGCGGTGACGGGAATCCATGCCATTTGCACAGCCCATACTGCCGTGCCAATCACGCCAAACAGCGCCCAGTTCAAGATCAGCATCAGGCCCACGCCTTGCCAGCTATAGCGGGTGTACAGATTGCGCTCGATCCAGTCGTTGGGAACGCCGTGGCTGTATTTGGCCATGGTTTCCATGTTTTTCGATTCTGTGCGGTACAGCTCGGCGCCTTGCAGCAGCACCTTCTTGATGCCATGCGCTTGTGGACTGTGCGGGTCGTCTAGCGTCTCGCATTTGGCGTGGTGCTTGCGGTGGATGCTGACCCATTCTTTGGTGACCTGGCCTGTGCCCAGCCAGAGCCAGAAGCGGAAGAAATGTGCAGGAATTGCGTGCAGGTCCATGGCGCGGTGCGCCTGGTGACGGTGCAGATAAATGGTGACCGATGCGATGGTGATGTGGGTGGTGATGATGGTGTACAACAGCACTTGCCACCAAGACAGATCAAACAAACCATGTGCGAGCCACTGAACTACTGCGTTAAACACAGTTGAATCAAAAACAAACATGCAATTCCTTGAAAAAAAGATTGTCCCGACGAAACATTTTAGTTATATGAATTAGCAACCTATTGTAGGTGACCGCACCCCATAAAACCGTTTTAAGTGGGCTATACCTCAAACGAAAAGCCGCAATCGTGCACTAGACGATGAATCTGTCAGCAATTTGCCAATAAAAAGGCCTTAAACAGCAAAAATACACAGCTATTTAACGCACTAAAGTATCTGCGAGTGCACAAAACCCGCGCTCTTTTTAGTTGCGCTGCCAAACCGCCGCAAAAAAGCCGTCTGTGCCATGGCGGTGGGGCCACAGGCGCAAAAAATTGCCTTCGCACAAAGTTTGCGCATTATTTACCTTCAAATGGGTCAGTAAATCGCCGACTTCAAGTAGCGAAAAATCTTTATTTGCAGCGGTAAATGCGTTGGCAATGGCCTCGTTTTCTTCTGGCAACACGCTGCAGGTGGCGTACACCAGGCGGCCACCGGGCTTGAGTAAACGCGCGGCGCTTTGCAAAATCGCGGTTTGTTTGGCGTTCAGTTCGGCAATGTCAGACGGTTTTTGTCGCCACTTCAAGTCCGGGTTGCGGCGCAAGGTGCCCAGGCCGCTGCACGGCGCATCGACCAGCACGCGGTCCAGCTTGCCCGCCAGGCGTTTGATGCGTTCGTCACGCTCATGCGCTATGGCTGCGGGGTGCACGTTAGACAGGCCGCTGCGGGCCAGGCGCGATTTGAAAGCATCGAGCCGATGGGCAGACGTGTCAAACGCGTACAGGCGACCCGTGGAGCGCATCATCGCGCCCAGCGCCAGGGTTTTGCCGCCTGCACCCGCGCAAAAGTCCATCACCATTTCGCCGCGCTTGGCGTCTACTAGCAGCGACAAAATTTGCGAGCCTTCGTCTTGCACTTCAATCTTGCCCGCCGTAAAAGTGTGGGTTTTGTTGATGGGCGGGCGACCAGGAAAGCGCAAACCCCAGGGAGAATACGGCGTGGGCTCGCTTTTAAAACCAGCCTTGGCCAATTCGGCCTGCGCGTCTTCGCGTTTGGCCAAAAAGGTGTTGACGCGCAGGTCCATCGGCGCGGGCGTGTTCAGGCAGTCGCTCAGCTCCCAAAAATCTTTTGCTCCTAATTGCGCTTTGAGCGATTGCGCCAGCCAGTCGGGCAGGTTGTGGCGGTGCAGCTCCAGCAGGCCGCTGTTGGTATCGGCGGGTTTGGTGGCATCGCAAGCGTCGAGCCAGGCGACCTCTTGGGGGCTGAGCACAGATTTGACGAAGTCGCGCGGGCCATAAAAGCCCAGAATGGCCATTTTGCGTTCACGCGAACCACTGCCCTTGGGCGCGCCATTGGCAAAGGCTTCAAACAATTGCTTTTTGCGCAGCACGTTGTAAGTGGTCTCGGCCAACGTGGCCCGCTCGCGTGGGCCCAGGTTGCGGTGTTCTTTGAAAAAGCGCGACACTGTCGCATCAGCAGGGTGGTCGAATTTGAGGACTTGGCCAACGAGTGCTGAGCAGGCTTCTAGGAGTAATTGAGGGTGCATAGGGCGTATTGTCCCATGCTCGGATTTTTAGCCTCCTGTGTATCCAAAGCTCGCGTGTCAGCGAAGCAGCTACCAAACCCGAAGCTGTGGTTAAATTAATTGTGTTCTGACCCCACTAGCGTCCCAACGTTACCGAACGGAACGCGTGTAAGTTAATGAATTGTTTGAAGAAATTGTCAATTTTGTTTGTCCTCGATATAAATCGTTTTT
>JAYVTG010000150.1:0-19617 GCA_043774625.1 Polaromonas sp.
TCGGCCGATTCGGGCGTCACCTGGATCAATCGCTTTTCGCTTGATGGCGGATTCAATGCCGTGGCATCTTCTGCGGATGGCACGACGCTGATCGTGGTCGCACCCAGTGACACCACTATTGAAAACGTCACGCGCGACGGCGTACTCCGCGTCTCGACCGATTCTGGCGCAACCTGGACACCGCGGGCCAGCACGGGTTTATGGCGAGGCGCTGCCATGTCAGCTGATGGCAATCTGCTTTTCGCGGCCATCAACAACGGCGTCCTCTACCGGTCAATTGGCAACCGAACGACGCGTGGCACTGCAGGCTCCATCACTGGCGGCAAGACCAACGACATCACCCTGCGCTACCTCGGTGACGGACTGTTCGATGCGACCAACGCGAACGGCCCGGCGTTCACCATCAAGTGAAGCATCCGGCCGGTAACTGACAAGGCCGCGCAACGCATGCGCGGCTCTTGCCGGGGGCTGGGGCGGCTCCCAATCACCGTTTTCAAGAGTCAAATCGGCCTATAGCCCAATGAATACCTGCGCCAGCAGCTATTAAAAACGTAGCGACTGGTTGTTGAAACGGCTGCGCGGACGGCTGCTGCAACCGGCCCAATCAGGCCGCCGCTTCCAGCCCGTTTGCGAAATGCTCGCGCATGCGCTGCATGCTGGCGCTGGCGTCGCGGGTGCCCAGGGCCTGCATGATGGCGCGGTGTTCGTTCAGCGACTCCTCCATCCGGCCAGCTTTGAGCAGTGAGTTGTGCCGGTTCAGCTTCATCACCTTGCGCAGGTCGGCCACCATCTGGTCGCGCCAGCGGTTGTTGGCTATTGCGAGAAGCTTTAAGTGAAACGTCTCGTTGATGGCGAAGAACTTGGAGCGGTCTTTGGTGGACTTTTCCAGCAGTAGATGCAGTTTTTGCAGTTCGTTCAACTCAGCATCGGTTGCCTGTGTGGCGACGATAGCCGCAGCATCAGATTCGAGCAAGGCCATCAAATGAAAAACATTGCGCAAGTCTTCGTCACTCACCTCGGTCACATAAGCGCCACGGCGCAGCTTCATGGTGATCAGGCCCTCGGTTGCCAGCACCTTCAAGGCCTCACGCAGGGGGGTGCGGCTGATGCCGTATTCCTCAGCAATTTTCAGCTCGTCTATCCAGCTGCCTGGCTCCAAACCGCCGCTAAAAATGCGCTGGCGCAGCAGCTCGGCCACCTCTTCATACAGGGCGCGGGGCTTGAGCAGGGCGTGGGCGGTTGGGGCATTCATACTTGCAGTAGTTTACAGCAAACTGAATTCTGAATTTATAATTATGGCAATATTTTGAGCTAAAATTTCAGGTATGACCCAAGATACATCGCCCAACTTCAAAACCGCCACCCTAGCCGACTGGGAGAAATCCGCCGCCAAATCCGCCCCTGGCGGCAATGTGGACGCTTTGAACTGGCACACGCCCGACGGCATTACCGTCAAACCGCTGTACACGGCTGCTGACACGGTGGATTTGCCGCACACCCATACGCTGCCCGGTTTTGAGCCCTACCTGCGCGGGCCGCAGGCCACCATGTACGCGGTGCGCCCCTGGACGATTCGGCAGTACGCAGGGTTTTCTACCGCTGAAGAATCTAACGCTTTTTATCGCAAGGCGCTGGACGGTGGCGCGCAGGGCGTGTCGGTTGCTTTTGACCTGGCCACCCACCGCGGCTACGACAGCGACCATCCGCGCGTTACCGGCGACGTGGGCAAGGCGGGCGTGGCGATTGACTCGGTTGAAGATATGAAGATTCTGTTCAACCAGATTCCGCTGGACAAGGTGAGCGTGTCCATGACCATGAATGGCGCTGTGCTGCCGGTGCTGGCAGGCTACGTGGTGGCAGCCCAAGAGCAGGGCGTGTCGCAAGCGCAGTTAAGCGGCACTATTCAGAACGACATTCTCAAAGAATTCATGGTGCGCAACACCTACATTTACCCGCCTGCGCCGTCCATGCGCATCATTGGCGACATCATTGAATACACGGCCAAGAACATGCCGAAGTTCAATTCGATCAGCATCAGCGGCTACCACATGCAAGAAGCCGGAGCCAACCAGGCGCTCGAATTGGCCTTCACGCTGGCCGACGGCAAAGAATACGTGAAGACGGCGATTGCCAAAGGCATGGACGTGGACGAGTTTGCGGGGCGCTTGAGCTTTTTCTGGGCGATTGGCATGAACTTTTACCTGGAAGTTGCCAAAATGCGCGCAGCACGCTTGCTGTGGTGCCGCATCATGAAGGGCTTTGACGCCAAGTCGCCCAAATCGCTCATGCTGCGCACGCATTGCCAAACATCGGGCTGGTCGCTCACCGAGCAAGACCCCTACAACAACGTCGTGCGCACCACCATTGAGGCGATGGCCGCGGTGTTTGGCGGCACGCAATCGCTGCACACCAATTCGTTTGATGAAGCGATTGCACTACCTACAGAATTTTCTGCTCGCATCGCCCGTAACACCCAGCTCATCATTCAGGAAGAAACGCATATTACCCATGTGATCGACCCCTGGGCGGGCAGCTACATGATGGAAAAGCTCACGCAAGACATGGCGGATGCTGCGTGGAAAATCATCGAAGAAGTGCAAGCCATGGGCGGCATGACCAAGGCGGTAGACAGCGGCTGGGCCAAGCTAAAAATTGAAGCCGCTGCCGCCGAAAAGCAGGCACGTATTGACAGCGGCAAAGACGTGATTGTTGGCGTCAACAAATACAAGCTGGCCAAAGAAGACGCCATAGAAACACGTGACATTGACAACGTGGCCGTGCGCGACGGGCAGATCGCCCGGTTGAAAAATATCAAGGCAAAACGTGATAATACCAGCGTGGATAGTGCGCTGGCAGCTATCACTTTTGCAGCAGAGAACAATTCGGGCAACCTGCTGGACTTGTCCATCCAGGCCATTCGCGCACGCGCCACCGTGGGCGAGGTGAGCGATGCTTTAGAAAAAGTGTTCGGCAGACACCGAGCAGATACCCAAAAGGTGACCGGCGTGTATGCAGCAGCTTATGACTCGGCCGAAGGCTGGGAAAATCTGAAATCCGAAATCGCCAGCTTTGCAGAAAAAGAAGGCCGTCGCCCGCGCGTGATGATCAGTAAATTAGGCCAAGACGGCCACGACCGCGGAGCCAAAGTGGTCGCCACCGCGTTTGCCGATTTGGGCTACGACGTGGACATGGGGCCACTGTTTCAAACCCCCGAAGAATGCGCCCGCCAGGCCATTGAAAACGACGTGCATGCCGTGGGTGTGAGCACCCTAGCGGCAGGCCACAAAACCTTGGTGCCCGGCATCATCGCCGAACTCAAAAATCAGGGTGCGGATGACATCATCGTCTTTGTAGGCGGCGTTATCCCGCGTCAGGACTACGAGTTTTTGTACGAAGCAGGCGTTAAAGGTATCTATGGGCCAGGCACGCCGATTGTGGCGAGCGCCAAGGATGTGCTGGAGCAGATTCGTAAGGCTCTGGATGAATCTGCAGGCGGAAAAGCACAATAAGCCCATTTGGTATATATTATTAGTATGTACCAAATTAGGAATTCACCATGAATGCTCTCACCGCCGACACCGCCAAAGTCTTTACGACGGGTCGTAGCCAGGCTGTCCGTTTGCCTAAAGCGTATCGGTTTGACACCAAAGAAGTCACTATCGAGCGTCTGGGTAATGCTGTCATCTTGCGCCCCAAACTCGACAAGGATGAATGGTGGGCAGAGATGGAAAAAATTCTGGATGGTTTCGAAGGCATGGAGCCGGTAGAGCGTGACCGCTCACCGCTGCGCGATGACATTGAGCCATTCGCGTGAAGGTGGCTGTGAAGTATTTACTGGATACGAATATATGCATTTATGCGATGAACCGAAGTTCGCGTAGCGTGATGCGAAAAATGCTGGATGTTGGCCCTGATGCTCTTTGCATCAGCTCAATGGTCGCCGCCGAGTTGGCCTTTGGTGTCGCTCGAAGCGATGACGCATACCGTACAAAAAACAAGTTGAACTTGCAAAGGTTCATAAACGGCATAGAAGTTTTGCCGTGGACGCATGCAGCCATGTGGCATTTTGGAGAACAACGACAACGCCTGAAAATTGCGGGTCTTCCAATCGGCGAAATTGATTTGCTGATTGGAGCGCAAGCGCTTGCAGCTGATTTAGTGGTGGTGACCAACAACACCAAAGAGTTTGAGCGTATTGAGGGCTTGAAGCTGGAGAACTGGGTTGAATAAAGACAAAGATTCTCAGTTTGATCGAATAGTAGCCGTTCTCGTCTGTTTGTTGGCAGGAGTTGTTTTTATTGTTTTGTCTTGGTTAGAAGGCCATACAGGTTTTGCAATATTTTTCGGCATATTCTTTTCAATTGCAGCATTAATTCTGGCATTCGTCTCTGAGGTAGTTTTGAAGTTGATAGCTCGTTGGACTGGTTCATAGGATGGAAATCCATTTGCAAGCCACCCTTGTCAACTCTCAATCGCAGACCCAGCAGCGCCGCGCTATTGCCAAGGCCATCACGTTACTGGAATCCACTCGTCCCGACCATCGCGCACAGGCGGACGAGTTGTTGACTGCCTTGTTGCCTCACACCGGAAGGTGTTTTCGCCTTGGTATCAGCGGCGTGCCAGGTGTCGGCAAATCCACCTTTATCGAGGCGCTGGGTTTGTACCTGATCGACAAAGGCCATCGCGTGGCTGTCCTTACGATTGATCCGTCTTCCACCATCTCTGGAGGCTCTATCCTGGGTGACAAGACGCGGATGGAAAAGCTGTCGGTGCATGAGAAGGCCTACATTCGCCCAAGTCCATCAAGTGGCACTTTGGGTGGAGTAGCTGAAAAAACGCGCGAAGCCATGCTGGTGTGTGAGGCTGCTGGATATGACATGGTGATTGTCGAAACCGTGGGCGTGGGCCAGAGCGAGACGGCGGTGGCGGGCATGACGGATATGTTTGTGCTGATGCAATTACCCAATGCAGGCGACGATTTGCAGGCGATTAAAAAAGGCGTGATGGAGCTGGCGGACTTGGTGGTGATCAACAAGGCCGACATTGACCCTGATGCTGCCACGCGCGCGCAGGCTTTGATTACATCGTCGCTACGCTTGCTGGGTCAGCATGGCCGTGCCGAGCATGCGCACCATGACGAAACGATCTGGCATCCGCAGGTCATGCAACTGAGTGCATTGCACGGCACGGGGCTGGATGCGTTTTGGACTTCGGTCACGCAATTCAAAGACTTGCAAGTCAACAACGGCAAGCTGGCGCAGCGCCGACAAAACCAATCCACCGCCTGGATGTGGGAGCGCATCACGGCGGGTTTGCAGCAGGCCTTTAAACACAACACGCGAGTGCGTGGTGCCTTGCCTGAGATCACACAAAAGGTGCTGGCGGGCAGTCTTGCGGCGTCCACTGCTGCCAGGCAATTGCTGAATATGGCTGCAGGCCAATAGATATACGCGCAAGCAGCTACTTAATTCATAGTGAACAGATAAGAACATCATGCAAAATATTCTCGAACAACTGGAATCCAAACGCGAACTTGCCCGCTTGGGTGGCGGACAAAAGCGCATCGACGCACAGCATAAAAAAGGCAAACTCACCGCGCGTGAACGGTTGGATGTTTTGCTAGACGAAGGCAGTTTTGAAGAGTGGGACATGTTCGTCGAACACCGCTGCGTAGACTTTGGCATGCAAGACCAGAAGATTCCCGGCGACGGCGTGGTCACCGGCTACGGCATGATTAACGGGCGGTTGGTGTTTGTGTTCAGCCAGGACTTCACCGTGTTTGGTGGTGCATTGAGCGAGGCCCATGCCGAGAAGATTTGCAAGATCATGGATCAGGCCATGAAGGTGGGCGCACCCGTCATCGGCCTGAACGATTCGGGTGGCGCGCGCATTCAAGAAGGTGTGGCGTCCCTGGGCGGCTACGCCGACGTGTTCCAGCGCAACGTGATGGCCAGCGGCGTGATTCCGCAAATCAGCATGATCATGGGGCCATCAGCAGGCGGTGCGGTGTATTCGCCCGCCATGACCGACTTTATCTTCATGGTCAAAGACTCCAGCTACATGTTTGTCACCGGCCCCGAGGTGGTAAAGACCGTGACGCACGAAGAGGTGACCGCCGAAGAACTGGGCGGCGCTATCACCCACACCACCAAAAGCGGTGTGGCCGATTTGGCGTTTGAAAACGACGTAGAAGCGCTGTTGATGCTGCGCCGCTTGTACAACTACCTGCCGCTCTCCAACCGCGAAAAAGCCCCCGTGCGCCACAGTGGCGACCCAGCCGCGCGTACCGACATGTCGCTGGACACCCTGGTGCCCCACAACCCGAACAAGCCCTACGACATGAAAGAGCTGATCGTCAAAACGGTGGACGATGGTGACTTTTTTGAGCTGCAACCCGAATACGCCAAAAACATCCTCATTGGCTTTGCCCGCATGGACGGTCAAACTGTTGGTATCGTCGCCAACCAGCCGCTGGTGCTTGCGGGCTGCTTGGATATCAAAAGCTCGATCAAAGCGGCCCGCTTTGTGCGCTTTTGTGATGCGTTCAACATTCCCGTCATCACCTTTGTCGATGTGCCTGGCTTCATGCCCGGCACGTCACAAGAATACGGCGGCATCATCAAACATGGTGCGAAGCTGCTCTACGCTTACGCCGAATGCACGGTACCCAAGATCACCGTCATCACCCGCAAAGCCTACGGCGGCGCCTATGACGTGATGGCCAGCAAACACCTGCGCGGCGACGTGAACTTTGCCTGGCCCAATGCCGAGATTGCGGTGATGGGTGCCAAGGGTGCGGTGGAAATTATCTTTCGCGAAGACAAGGGCGACCCCGCCAAGCTGGCCGCGAAAGAGGCCGAATACAAAGCCCGCTTCGCCAACCCCTTTGTCGCAGGTGCGCGCGGCTTCATCGACGACGTGATCTTGCCGCATGAAACGCGCAAGCGCATTTGTCGTTCATTGGTGATGTTGAAAGACAAAAAGATTGAAAATCCGTGGCGTAAGCATGGAAATATCCCACTTTAAAGCCATCGATTAAAAGCTCTTTAAAGAATTATTAAAGCCTAAAAAGTGTTATAAATGCTCATATGAGAACATTTATTATTTCTCCCTCTGCATCCATTTGCAGAGTTCTGGGTGAGCGTTGCAAAGTGATTCGGTTGGCTAAAAACCTCACTCAGCAACAGCTTTCTGACATGGTGGGTGCTTCGTTGTCATCTCTGCGTAGATTTGAAGCGCAAGGGCAGGGTAGTTTAGAAATGTTTGTCAAGATAACGCAGGCGCTCCAGGTGGTGCACCAACTGGAGCCCTTGTTTACACAGCAAGACGCCTCGATTGCTGAACTCGAAAAGCAGCAAGCGTTACATCAACGCAAGCGTGCGCGCCCATGAAGAAGTTGCAAGTGACGTATAACGGCTGGGGTGAGCGCTGGCCTTTGGGGACGTTGGCCGACACTGGCAAGGCTATTGTGTTTGAGTATACGAGCCAAGCCATACACCGTGGACTTGAACTCTCCCCCATACATTACCCACTTCCGCGTGCGGGCGCTACAGCGCAAACTTTCCGTGGCGAGCCGGCTTTCTTCGGCTTGCCAGGTTTTATTGCGGACTCTTTGCCAGACGGTTGGGGTATGTTGCTGATGGATCGCGCATTACGCAAGGCTGGGCGAGATCTCCGTAGCGTATCTGTATTAGAAAGATTGGCGATTATTGGTGACAGTGCCATAGGTGCCTTGTCGTTCGAGCCATCTCAGGAGGATTTGCTGCCCGCCGAAGCCCTGAGTATCAACGGTTTGGTGTCTGAGGTCAGGCAGCTACAGGCCAGCTTTCAAATAGATGACACGGCGCCAAGCATGAAGGCCGACGCCGCATTGCAACACCTTATGCGTTTGGGCGGCTCGCCACAAGGTGCGCGTCCCAAAGTACTGGTGGATTTCAATCCGCGCACAGGTGCCATCAGCAGCGGCGCGCCATTGACAGGCAGCATGCGCCCATGGCTCATCAAGTTTCCGGCTGACAGTGAACACCGCGAAGTGTGCGCTGTTGAAGAGCTTTACGCCAAAATCGCGCGCAAAGGCGGTATGGATATGCCACGCAGCAAATACTTTGATGTAACTAACAGGCACAGCGCCTTTGGTGTAGAGCGTTTTGATCGTAGCGTGACAGGTCAAGATGTCAAACGCATTCCCACTCTCAGCCTAGGCGGTTTGCTGCACGCTGACCATCGTTTGCCATCGTTGGACTATGAGTCGCTGTTACTGGCAACACTGCGCATCACAGGCGATCAGCGCGAAGTACTCAAAGCCTTTGAGCGCTGCGTATTCAATGTCCTCATGCATAACCGCGACGACCATGCGCGCAACTTTGCCTTCTGTTTGAATGAACAGGGGTTTTGGAAGTTGTCTCCTGCCTTTGACTTAACTTATAGCCAAGGGCCTGGCGGCGAACATTCCACCAGTGTGGCGGGGCATGGAAAAAATATCACACGGATCCACTTGCTTCAGGTTGCGCAAAAAGCCGGGGTCAAGGTAAAAGATGCTGAACTGTCCACCGATGCGTGTTCGGCTACGGCAAGCAAGTTAACCGCTTTAGCCAAAGATCTGCCAATCCGTAAATCCACTATGTTGGCATTGCAACAGTCGCTCACCGACAAACAGGTTCTTCTAAGAAAGCAATAACCATGTTCACAAAAATCCTCATAGCCAACCGAGGCGAAATCGCTTGCCGCGTGATCGCTACCGCCCGTAAGATGGGTATCAAAACTGTTGCGGTGTATTCCGAAGCCGACAAGGAGGCACGCCATGTGCAGTTGGCTGATGAGGCGGTGTTGCTAGGCCCAGCGCCGTCGCGTGAATCGTATCTGGTGGCAGACAAGATCATCGCGGCTGCCAAGCAGACGGGCGCGCAGGCTATTCATCCGGGCTACGGGTTTTTGAGCGAGAACGAGGCTTTTGCCAAGCGAGTGGAAGACGAGGGTATGGTCTTCATCGGCCCCAAGCATTATTCGATTGCGGCCATGGGCGACAAGATTGCGTCCAAGAAGTTGGCGGGCGAGGCCAAAGTCAATTGCATACCGGGCTGGAACGAGGCGATTGAGACGGCAGAGCGTGCGGTGGAAATTGCCAAGAACATTGGCTACCCGGTCATGATCAAGGCCAGCGCGGGCGGTGGTGGCAAGGGCTTGCGCGTGGCTTTTAACGACAAGGACGCGTTCGAAGGCTTTACTAGCTGCCGCAACGAGGCGCGCAACAGTTTTGGCGATGACCGTGTGTTTATCGAAAAATTTGTCGAGGAGCCGCGCCACATCGAGATTCAGGTGCTTGGCGATGCGCATGGCAATGTGATTTATTTGAACGAGCGTGAGTGTTCTATCCAGCGGCGCCACCAGAAAGTGATTGAGGAGGCGCCATCGCCGTTTATCAGCGATGCGACGCGCAAGGCGATGGGTGAGCAGGCTGTGCTACTGGCCAAGGCCGTCAAATACCAAAGCGCTGGCACGGTGGAGTTTGTCGTTGGCAAAGACCAGAGTTTTTACTTTCTGGAGATGAACACCCGCTTGCAAGTAGAGCACCCAGTGACCGAATGCATTACCGGACTCGATTTGGTGGAGTTGATGATTCGTGTAGCGGCTGGCGAAAAGCTGCCGCTGGCACAAAAAGATGTGCAACGCAACGGCTGGGCGATTGAATGCCGCATCAACGCTGAAGACCCGTTTCGCAATTTCTTGCCCTCTACCGGCCGCCTGGTGCGCTTTGCGCCGCCAGCGCAGACGATGTTTCAGTCCAACACGGCCGACTTGCTGGGCGTGCGTGTAGACACCGGCGTGCAAGACGGCGGCGAAATTCCTATGTATTACGACTCGATGATTGCCAAGTTGATCGTACATGGCAAAGACCGCCTGGACGCGATAGCCAAGATGCGCGAAGCGCTCAACGGTTTTGTGATTCGCGGTATCAGCAGCAACATTCCGTTTCAGGCGGCGTTGCTGGCGCACCCCAAGTTTGTGGCAGGTGACTTCAACACCGGCTTTATTGCAGAGAACTATGGCAAGGGCTTTGCCGCAGAAGATGTGCCGCATGACGACCCGAATGCGCTCAAAGCCATTGCAGCCTTTGTGCGCCGCAAAGCGCATGAGCGCGCGGCAGGCATGAGCGGGCAGTTGGATGGCTATCAGCGAAAAATTGAAAAAGACTTTTGTGTGGTGACGCTTGCTGCAGATGGCAAACACGCCTACACACCTGTACATGTCGAAGAATTCACAGGAAAAATAGGCTTTGCCCGGCTTAGAATAAGCGCGAGCAGCTACGAAATTTATAGCGAATCACGCCTGAATGATATTGCCATTCATGGCACCATCAACGGCAAACCCTTTACTGCCCAGGTAGAACGTGGCACCCGCAAAGACCCACTGGCTCTGCGGGTACAGCACAACGGCACGCAGATTGATGCGCTCGTGCTTAGCCCGCGTGCAGCAGACCTGCACAAACTCATGCCGCACAAGGCACCGCCCGATATGAGCCGCTACGTGCTCTCGCCCATGCCGGGCTTGTTGGTCGATGTGGCTGTGCAGGTCGGCCAAAAAGTGCAGGCTGGTGAGCGGGTTGCTGTGATTGAAGCCATGAAAATGGAAAACGTGTTGTTTGCCGTCGCGGATGGTGTTGTGGGCAAGGTGCTTGCGGCGAAAGGGGAGTCTTTGTCTGTAGACCAGCCGATCGTTGAGTTTGCGTAAACTACAAAGCTAGGCTTCATTGCAAAGAAAAATGTTGAGGTAAAAGATGGACGCACACAGTGTATTGATCGTCATAGATGTGCAAAACGGTTTTATGCCAGGCGGTGGTTTGCCTGTTGCGCGAGGTGATGAAGTCGTGCCTGTGATCAATGCGTTGGCCCAAAAGTTTGCCAATGTCGTACTCACCCAAGACTGGCATACGGCGGGTCATGCGTCTTTTGCCTCCAGCCACCCAGGCAAAGCATCGTTTGAGAAGATGCAGATGCCTTACGGCACGCAGGTGCTGTGGCCAGACCACTGTGTGCAGGGCACGCACGATGCATCGTTGCACAAAGACCTGCACGTTCCCCACGCACAGCTCATTATCCGCAAAGGCTTTCACCCACAGGTCGATAGTTATTCCGCCTTCATGGAAGCAGACAGAAAAACATCCACAGGCCTGGCGGCCTACTTGCATGCACGGGGGCTGAGCAAGGTTTTTGTCTGCGGTTTGGCCACAGACTTTTGCGTAGCCTGGACGGCTCTGGACGCACGTGCAGAGGGCTTCGAAGTGAGCGTTGTAGAGGACGCCTGCCGTGCTATCGACATGGATGGTTCTCTTATTGCTGCCTGGCAGAGCATGGCAAACGTGGGCGTGCACCGCTTGCAAAGCGCACAAATGAAATGACGTTCAATTAAAAAACTATTGGCAAAGAAAAATCATGACACGCCCCTTCAAAGTTCTGGGTATCCAGCAAATCGCCATTGGCGGCCCTGACAAAACCAAATTGCAAAAACTCTGGGTCGATATGCTCGGCCTGGAAGTGACCGGCACCTTCACAAGCGAACGTGAAAACGTTGACGAAGACATTTGCGCCATCGGCAAAGGGCCGTTCAAGGTAGAGGTGGATTTGATGCAGCCCATCGACCCCGAGAAAAAGCCCGCTGTGCACACAACGCCGCTGAACCACATTGGCCTGTGGATTGACGACTTACCCAAGGCAGTGGAATGGTTAACCGCCAAAGGCGTGCGCTTTGCACCCGGCGGCATTCGCAAGGGCGCAGCGGGTTATGACATCACGTTTTTGCACCCCAAAAGCAACGACGAGTTCCCGATAGCGGGCGAGGGCGTGTTGATTGAATTGGTGCAGGCACCGCCCGAGGTAATTGCTGCTTTCGAACAAATGGCTTGATGCCATTCAAGATTTATATCTTCGCTTTTTTGCGTGCACGCGCCAGTGCTGCCTCAATCACGGCACGTTTTTTATCCTGTAATGTGGGTTGCGTGGCGTCGCTGTGTGCCGGCAAGTTGCCTGGCTTGTCCAGCGACACGTTTGCCTGCTTTTTAGGTCGATTGCCAGCGTGGATAGTGCGTGAGTAGCTATGAAATGCATAGCGGGTGCGGGCTACATCTGCCTCTGCTGGCGACCATGCATCCCAGCCAATTTTACCCGTTGTAACGATTTCAATCTCGATACAGTCTACAGGACAGGCCGGAATACACAGCTCGCAGCCCGTGCAGGCGGATTCAATGACGGTGTGCATGAATTTGTGGTTGCCCACAATTGCGTCAACCGGGCAAGCCTTGATGCATAAGGTGCAGCCAATGCACCAGTTTTCGTCCACAAAAGCGACGGTGCGCTCTTGTTCCTGGCCAAACTGCGGGTTTAGAGCAATGACGGGGTAATCGGTGATGCTGGCCAGTCGTTCAATACCCTGAGCGCCACCGGGCGGGCACTGGTTGATGGGTGTGCCATCAAAAACAATGGCGTGTGCATAGCTGGCACAGTCCGGGTAGCCGCAGCGCTGGCACTGGGTGTGGGGCAGGGCGTCCAGAACGCGCTGCTCCAGGGTGTTGGCCAGGGTGGACATTCCCCCTAAGTTACTCGGTTTAGTGTTTACGTGCCACTGGGGTCACGCGCAACTTGCCTACGGGCTTGGCGGTTTTTGCTATGGGGTTTTTCGCCTTTAGCTTCGCTTTTGCAACTGGCTTGGCAGCCGTTTTAAGCACGAGTTTGGCAGAGGGCTTGGCTGTGGGTTTGACTGCAGACTTGGCCACAGGTTTCACATTTGCTACTATATTAATAGCTGCTCGCGCATATTCGGCGCTGGCTGCAGGCTTTTTTGATGGGCCATTGGCTTGCAAGATAAAGTCTTTGACAACCGGGTACACCACATCGCGCCAGCGCCGTCCGCTGAAAATGCCGTAATGGCCTGCACCCTTGGCCTCCAGGTGTTTTCGCTGCAACTTGTTAATGCCGCTGCATAGGCCGTGAGCTGCCTCGGTTTGTCCGCTGCCGCTGATGTCGTCCAGCTCACCTTCCACGGTGAGCAAGGCGGTGTTGCGAATGTCTTGCGGGCGCACGCGTTCAACTTTGCCTTGGGGGTTTTTCACGTCCCAAGTGCCGTTAACCAGCTTGAATTGCTGGAAAACCACGTCGATGGTGTCCAGGTAATACTCGGCGTCCATGTCCAGCACAGCGTTGTATTCGTCGTAGAACTTGCGGTGCACCTCTGCGCTGGAATTGTCACCTTTGATCAAATCTTTAAAGTAGTCAAAATGACTGTTGGCGTGGTTGCTGGGGTTCATGGCCACAAAGCCTGTGTGCTGCAAAAAGCCGGGGTAAACACGGCGACCCGCACCCGCAAAATTGGGCGGCACGCGGTAAATCACGTTATGTTCAAACCACGAATAAGGCCGCTTGATAGCCAGGTTGTTGACCGCTGTAGGCGACTTGCGTGCGTCAATCGGCCCGCCCATCATCGTCATGGACAGGGGCGTGGTTTCACCGCGCGAAGCCATCAGCGACACCGCTGCCAGCACAGGAACGGTGGGCTGGCACACGCTGATGACGTGGCAGTTGCCGTAAATGCCCTGCACATGGCGAATGAACTCTTGCACGTAGTTCACATAATCGTCCAGGCTGAAAGTGCCGTCTGCCAGCGGCACCAGGCGTGCGTTTTTCCAGTCGGTAATGTAGACCTTGTGGTCTTTCAGCATGGTTTTCACCGTGTCGCGCAACAAGGTGGCGTAGTGGCCAGATAGGGGCGCCACAATCAACACCGCGGGTTGACCTTTGAGCTTGCCCAAAGTGCCAATATCGTCTGTAAAGCGCTTGAAGCGGCGTAACTCGCAAAAAGGCTTGTTAACTTCAATACGCTCGTGGATGGCAATGGGCTTGCCATCCAAGTCTATGGTGCTGATGCCAAAGCTTGGTTTTTCGTAGTCTTTACCCAAGCGGTACATCAAACCGTAGCCAGCAGACAAACGCTGTGCAAAAGGTATTTTGCCCAATGGATTTTGGGGGTCGCCCATGAGTTTGGAGGCAGCCTGAGCAAAATCTATAAACGGCTCCATCAGGGAGCGTTGGGTTTCGTACGCTTGGTACAGCATGGGTCGAGTCCTTTCGGTACTACATAAAATTCTTACAAAACGCCGTTAAATCGTATTTAACTTGCTTTTTGTTGCATTGCACCATTGTACGGATTAACAGGGCTGAATGCCTAGGCATTACCCTCCATTCGCCATAATCGTCAATTATTGCCTTGCTTTGCACATTTGGAACGCCCGTGTAACCGCACAAGTAAACCCTAGCGTATTATTTGCCCATGGCATTTACAAATATTCTACGCATA
This sequence comes from Polaromonas sp., assembly GCA_043774625.1. Lineage (GTDB taxonomy): Bacteria > Pseudomonadota > Gammaproteobacteria > Burkholderiales > Burkholderiaceae_C > JAAFIP01. The sequence goes on from JAYVTG010000150.1 coordinate 14,344, forward strand.
GCTTTGGTGGCCCATAACGCCAAAAAACCTGACATCGTGGCTCTGGCGGCAGACTTTCAAAGCTTTTTGGCCAAATGCAAGCTGTGCGGCACGGGCACCACGGCCCAGCGCATAGCCCAGGCTACAGGGCTTAAAGTGGAACGTTTGTTGTCTGGCCCCATGGGGGGCGACTTGCAGATAGGTGCGCGGCTGGCCACCGGCAAGATAGACGCCGTTATCTTTTTGCGCGACCCCATGACCGCCCAGCCGCACGAACCCGACATTAACGCTCTGGTGCGCGCCTGCGACGTGCACAACGTACCCTGCGCTACCAATCTGGCCAGCGCGCAGTTGCTGCTACAGGCCTTGATGGTCGTGGCGCAGGCCGATTAAGCGCAAAAGCGGCGCCAAACGCTGCTCTTGCGCTGCTTTGAGGATAGAGCAACTAATGGCCCGAGTTGACCGCTTAAAATAGCGGTCTATGACCCAAGCAACCCCATCTTCCACACCCACTTTCTCCGTCGCAGACATTCGCAAGTCCTTTTTAGACTTCTTCGCGTCCAAAGGCCACACGGTGGTCGAATCCAGCCCGCTGGTGCCTGGCAATGACCCCACACTGATGTTCACCAACAGCGGCATGGTGCAGTTCAAAGACGTGTTTTTGGGCGCTGACAAGCGCAGCTATGTGCGCGCAGCCAGCGTGCAAGCCTGCTTGCGTGCGGGCGGCAAACACAATGACCTGGAAAACGTGGGCTACACCGCCCGCCACCACACCTTTTTTGAAATGCTGGGCAACTGGAGCTTTGGCGACTACTTCAAGCGTGACTCGCTCAAATGGGGTTGGGAACTGTTGACCCAAGTCTATAAACTACCTGCTGACAAGCTGACGGCCACCGTCTACATTGACGACGACGAGGCTTACGACATCTGGACCAAAGAAATTGGCCTGCCTCCCGAGCGCGTGATCCGCATTGGCGACAACAAAGGCAAAAAATACGCGTCAGACAACTTCTGGATGATGGCCGACACGGGGCCATGCGGCCCGTGCAGCGAAATTTTTTATGACCACGGCGCGCACATTCCCGGTGGCCCACCCGGTAGCCCCGGTGAAGACGGTGACCGCTTTATCGAAATCTGGAACCACGTGTTCATGCAGTTTGATATGCATGCGGACGGCTCGCTGCACAAACTACCCGCGCCGTGTGTAGACACCGGTATGGGTCTGGAACGCCTGGCCGCCATCTTGCAGCACGTGCACAGCAACTATGAGATCGACATTTTTGACCAGCTTATCAAAGCTGCAGGCCGCGAAACCGGCGTGACAGACTTGAACCAAAAAAGCCTGCGCGTGATTGCAGACCACATTCGCGCAACCGCGTTTTTGGTAAGCGACGGCGTGGTGCCATCGAACGAAGGCCGCGGCTACGTGCAGCGGCGCATTATCCGCCGCGCCATTCGCCACGGCTATTTGCTGGGCAAGAAAACGCCTTTCTTTCACAAACTCGTGCCCGACCTGGTGCGTTTGATGGGCGATGCCTACCCGCGCTTGAAAAATGACGCGACCCGTGTGATGGAAGTCTTGCGTGTTGAAGAAGAGCGATTTTTTGAAACGCTGGCAACCGGCATGGAAATTTTGGATGCAGCTCTGGCTGGCGGTGTCAAAGTGCTGCCAGGTGAAGTGGCCTTCAAACTGCACGACACCTATGGCTTTCCGCTGGATTTGAGCGCCGATGTATGCCGTGAACGTGAACTGACCGTTGACGAAGCAGGCTTTAACGCAGCGATGGACAAACAGAAGAACCAGGCGCGTGCAGCAGGCAAGTTCAAGATGGACAAGGCGCTGGAATATGGCGGCACAGCCAATACCTTTACCGGATACAACACTCTGGAAGGTGCTTCAAAAATCGTAGCACTGTATGTAGACGGGGCCCTGGCATCTGAGCTAAAACAAGGTCAAAATGGCGTGATCGTGCTGGACAGCACACCTTTTTACGCCGAAAGCGGTGGCCAGGTCGGCGACGAAGGTGTGTTGGTCGGCACCACCAGCAGCTTTGCCGTGCATGACACGCAAAAAATCAAGGCAGACGTGTTTGGCCACCATGGCGCGGTTGTGCAGGGCACGCTCAAGTTGGGTGACAGCATGGGCGCACAGGTCAACACGGTTACCCGTGCGCAAACCGTGCGCAACCACAGTGCTACACACCTCATGCACAAAGCCCTGCGCGAAGTATTGGGCGACCATGTGCAGCAAAAAGGCAGCCTGGTCAACTTTGATCGCACACGCTTTGACTTTGCGCACAACGCCCCGGTGACGGACGCTCAAATCAAGCAGATTGAAGCTTTGGTAAACGCCGAGATTTTGAGCAACGCCGCCACCAGCGCCAAAGTGCTGCCCATCGAGGCCGCCAAAGCCACGGGCGCGATGATGCTGTTTGGCGAAAAATACGGCGACGAAGTGCGCGTGCTGGAAATTGGCACGTCTAAAGAACTGTGCGGTGGCACCCATGTACAGCGCACGGGTGATATTGGTTTCTTTAAAATTGTGGCAGAGGGCGGCGTGGCTGCTGGCGTGCGCCGTGTAGAAGCCGTGACGGGCACCGAGGCCGTGGCCTATGTGCAGCAACTGGATGCAACCGTCCAGGCGGCAGCCAGTGCCTTGAAAACACCAGTTAGCGAACTAACCCACCGTATTGCCCAGGTACAAGCAGAAGTCAAAGCGTTAGAAAAAGAACTGCAACAAGCCAAAGGCAAGCTGGCAAGTGCGCAGGGCGACGAGTTGTCTGCCAGCGCTATAGATGTGAGCGGCGTGAAGCTTTTGGTTGCAAAATTGGACGGCGCTGATGCCAAAACCCTACGCGATACGATGGACAAGCTCAAAGATAAGCTTAAAACTGCAGTCATCGTGCTGGCCTGCGTAGATGGTGATAAGGTACAGCTAGCTGCTGGTGTAACAGCCGACAGCACAGGCAAAGTCAAAGCCGGTGACCTGGTGAACTTTGTGGCCCAGCAAGTGGGTGGCAAGGGCGGCGGCAAAGCCGACATGGCCATGGCAGGCGGAACCGACGCCAGCAAACTGTCGCAAGCGCTGGCATCTGTGCAAGCTTGGGTGGCTGGCAAACTTTAAAAGGAAACCGATATGCAAAACAAAAAAATTCTGGCTCTAGGTGTTTTGGCTTTGTTGAGCAGTCTGCTCAGTGGTTGTGCCGTGATCTCGGTGGCTAGCGCTGCTGTCAGCGTTGGCTCCACAGCAGTAAGTGTTGCAGCCAGCGCTGCAGGCGCTGCGGCTGAAGTCGCTATCGAAAGTGCCAAGGTAACTGGCAAAGTGGCCACTAAGGTGGTAGGCGCTGTAGTGGATTAACGCATCCTCAGCCATGCCCCGGCTATTGCCGAGTTCGCTTGGCGCAGCTTGCTGCCAGCCTGCCTTAGCGCAACAAGCATTCAAATTGCGCTAAGCCTGGGCCTGAACTTTTGCTCTACGCTTGCGCCTAAGTTGACAGAGCAAGTTAGCAAACCCATTTCAAGCCCCCCAGTCTTTGTATGCAGCAGCTCCCACATCGCCGCCAATTCATCAGTTATGCAGCCTTGGGCGCACTGGCGGCTGCCAGTGGCTGCACCCTGGCCCCGGACTATGACTACAGCAACGACGACGCCCCCAACTTTGACTCTACCCGCACACAGCCTGCACGCATGGCCTGGGTATTTAGCTCGGGCGGGCCACGCGGCTTTGTGCATGTGGGCGTGCTGCATGCGCTAGACGAGCTGGGTTTAAAACCCGACTTGGTCGTGGGTGGATCGGTAGGCTCCCTGGTAGGCGCCTTGTATGCCTGTGGCATTCCGGTGGCGCAACTCGAAAGCATGGCGCTGGATTTGGGCTTGACCGACATGGGGCGGCTGGCTATAGGCGGCGAAGGGCGTTTCAGTGGCAACCCCATTGCAGAATTTATCAACCGCCAGTTGCACGGCTTGCCCATTGAACGGCTGCCTGTGCGTTTTGCCGCCGCCGCACTAGAACGCCAGACTCGCAAGCCCGTGGTTTTTAACGCGGGCAATGCGGGCGTAGCGGTGCAGGCCAGTTGCGCGATTGAGGGAACGTTTACACCCGTGCGCATTCGCAGCACGCAGTTTGTAGACGCCGACCAGGCCGTGCCACTGCCGGTGCGCCTGGCGCGCAGCCTGGGGGCTGTCAAAGTGCTGGCGGTAGACGCATCTGCGCATATAGACAAAACACCTGCCGGGGCCGAGCGTTTTCGCACAGGTGACCTGCGCAAGCGGGCCTTGACTGAACCCGATATTTTGGCAGCCAACCTGACCCTGCACCCAGACTTTGGCTACTGGGTTAGCGCCAGCCGCGAATTTCGCGAACGTGCCATCCGTGCAGGGTATGAGCAAACCCTGCTGCGCGGCGCAGAGTTGCGAGCGCTGCATGCAGCCTGATTTTTTGATAAATAGGTGAGGCCGACGAGTTAAATTTCACTACTCGCCCGCGCAACCTGGGCGCGCGCAAGACGGTCTGCCATGCGAGTTTGCCAACCAGGCCCCGTGGCACGCCACTTGGAAATAACATCCACCGGCAAGCGCAAAGAAATAAGCTGCCTAGGGCTTGCAGACTTGGGGCGACCACCTTTTTTAACCACTGCACGGCTCAGCATGTCATCGTTTAGTTCCGGCAGCTCTTTGTATTCCGCCGGCTTCACCACATGCGCATCCACGCGCGCAAGATCAGAACCCAAAGTACGGGGCGAGGCGTGTTTGTTCACGATCATTTACTTTGTCCAGTACTAAAAATGTGGCGCACCGTGCCACGCGGGGTGTAGCCAACCACCACCATGCGTCCGGCCAGTAGGCCATAGCAGATGATCCGCTTTTCACCGTAGTCCTTGCGCGTATCTTCAACCTCGACAGTCTGGCCGTCAAACACGGCAACTGCATCTTCAAAATCTAACCCACGATCCGAAAGCGCTTTTTCGCGTTTTGAAGAATCATAGGCAATGCGCATGAGGTTATTGTATATACGAAAATCTGGCATTGCAATCGCAAACTATCGCGATATCACCGCCCGACTGGTGAAATTTAACTCAATATAGGGAGACAGCAATCTGTCGCCCTAACATGGGATTTGGCTGCCTAACATCGGAGGCGATATGACACTGAAATCCTTTACAGGTAAGGTTTTCAAGCGACATACTGTATGTATGACCAGTCATAACAACTCCAGAAAAACCAGCACGTCTGTTTTCAGGTCTATTCGGCTGCTGGATCAGTTAAGGGAACAAATCCGCTACTTGCACTATAGCT
>JAYVTG010000151.1:0-30543 GCA_043774625.1 Polaromonas sp.
GGTTGGTTTATCGACAGCACGCCCACAGATCAGGCCGAGTTTGATACGGGCGCATCGGCTACCAGCTTTACCAGCAGCGCCAGTAGTGCTAATGGTGCGGGTAGCCAAGCCACAGGCAAGCTAGACCTGCTGACCGTGCTCATCCACGAGCTAGGCCATATCGTCGGTCTGCCCAGCACGCCCACTGCCAACGACGTGATGAGCCAATACCTAGCCCCCGGCCAGCGCCGCCTGCCCGACGCAGTGGACATTGCCGCGCTGCAAGCCAAAGGCTCGCCTTACTTCAACGGAAATTCAGTCACCTTGGTTGCGCCGCCCGCCACATACGCCAGCGCTCTTACATACAGCCAGCTTCACCCCGTAGCGCCCGTGGTCAACCCCACCTTCACCAACGGCAGCTTCACCAATGCTGGTGGCACAGCAAGTAGCGCAAGCCCTCTTCATGATTGGGAGCAAGCCGGCGTAGTAACCCAGCAAAGCAGCGGCACCGTCACTCTGGGCGAAGCGCAATCCAGTGCAGGCCAAACCCGCTTGGCCCAAACCTTCGTGCTCAATGCCAAAGACCGGTTCCTCACCTTCACGGTCAACAACCTCGCTCTGCAAAACAACTCCAGCGCCGACGAGTCTGCCCCGCAAGACGCGTTTGAAGTGGCCTTGCTCAACGCCAACACAGGCACCAGCCTGTGGACGGGTGCGAATGCAGGCAACGGTACCTATGGCGGAACTTCGGCCCTCAGCAAAACCGATGCCTTGCTTAGCCTGCAGCTAGCGTCGTCTGCGCTAAACGCCAGCGTGCAAGAGCGCACCGCCTCGGTGGTCAGCAGCAAGCTCAATACGGACGGCAGTCGCACCTATCTGGTGGACTTGCGCAACATAGCCGCAGGCAATTCAGCAAGCAACGCAGGCATTGCGGTGAACCTGAGCTTTGATTTGATTGGCTTTGGCACCCGTTCTAGCGGCACAAGATGTGACGCTCACCATTGCAGAAGACAACGCAGTCACTATCAACTTGATAGCTGCTGACGCAGATTCTGCGCTGGCATCACTGCAATTCGTCATCCCGAATACACTCAACTGCTTCGTGAATCACCTGGAGCGGCGCCAGGAAGCAGACTTTCGGTTTGACTAGGTTCCCGCATCAAGCGTAATCACTCACCGGAATGCAAGAACAAGACAAATTCCGATCGCCCCAGACGTTGTCTACGCGGCCTACGGGCGGCCAGTATTTGGCGTGCTGGGTTTTGCTTAACACTGCGGCGCCTTCTTCGCGGCTGTAGGGGTGGGGCCAGTCGCCTTTGATGAGGCTGACCGCCGTGTGCGGTGCGTGTTTGAGCGGATTGTTGTCTTGCGGCCAGGTGCCGTTTTCTACTTTGCGAATCTCGTTGCGGATGGCGATCATGGCGTCGATGAAGCGGTCTAGCTCTTGCAGGTTTTCGCTCTCGGTGGGTTCCACCATCAGCGTGCCCGCTACGGGAAAGCTGAGCGTGGGGGCGTGAAAGCCGTAGTCGATCAATCGCTTGGCCACGTCTTCTGCGCCAATGCCGGTGGCGTCTTTGATGGGGCGCACGTCCAAAATGCATTCGTGGGCGACGTAGCCGCCTTGGCCGTTGACCACTTCGCTGGCGTACAGCGTGGGGTAGTGTGGTGCCAGGCGGCGGCTGATGTAGTTGGCGCTCAAGATGGAAATTTCTGTCGCGCTCTTCAAACCATCAGGGCCCATCATGCGGCAGTACATCCAGCTGATCGGTAGCACGGCGGCGTTGCCCAGAGGCGCGGCAGAGACCGCGCCGACTGCGTGTCCCTGCGCGGCAGAAACCGCGCCGACACCCTGGTGCGCCAAACCGCCAGCGTCATGGCCAGGCAGGTAAGGGGCCAAGTCAGCCACCACGCACACGGGGCCCACACCGGGCCCGCCACCGCCATGGGGAATGCAAAAGGTTTTGTGCAGGTTGAGGTGCGACACGTCTCCGCCAAATTCTCCGGGCGCGGCCACGCCAACCAGAGCGTTCATGTTCGCGCCGTCTACATACACGCGCCCACCGTGGCTGTGCACCAGTGCGCACAGTTCTTTCACGCTGGTTTCAAACACACCATGCGTGCTGGGGTAGGTGATCATCATGGCGGCCAGATTGGCGCTGTGCAGTTCGCACTTGGCTTTCAGATCCATCATGTCCACGTTGCCTTGCGCGTCGCATTTGGTGACCACCACCGTCATGCCCACCATCTGCGCGCTGGCGGGGTTGGTGCCGTGGGCGGACTCGGGTATCAGGCAGACGTTGCGGTGCGCGTTGCCTTTGGCCTTATGAAAGGCACGAATGGCCAGCAGGCCCGCATATTCGCCCTGGCTGCCCGCGTTGGGCTGCAGGCTGATGGCGGCGTAGCCCGTGGCCTGGCACAGCCAGGCGCGCAATTGCTCGTCCAATTCTTGGTAGCCTTGCAATTGGTCGGCCGGTGCAAAGGGGTGGATGTTGGCAAACTCGGGCCAGGTCACCGGAATCATCTCGCTGGTGGCGTTGAGTTTCATGGTGCAACTGCCCAGCGGAATCATGGTGCGGTCCAGCGCCAAGTCTTTGTCGCTCAAACTGCGAATGTAGCGCAGCATTGCCGTCTCGCTGTGGTGGGTGTTGAAGACGGGGTGCGTTAGATATTTGGACGTGCGGCGCAGCTCGGTGGGGATGAGCGACTCGATGCCTTTTTCAAACTGCGCAAAGTCGGGCGTGGGTTTGCCGTTGGCAAAAATCGCCCACAGTTGTTCAATGTCTTGGCGCGTCGTGGTCTCGTCCAGCGATATGCAAATGTAGTCTTTATAGTAGATTCGTAGGTTTACCAGCGTAGATATTGCGCGAGCAGCTATTGAATTTGTAGCGCCCTGGGTGTGGATGGACAGGGTGTCAAAAGCACCACCGGGGCGCGGCGCATGGCCCAGGGCTTGCAGGCCCTTGGCCAAAATAGCCGTATAGGCCGCCACACGCTGGGCAATGCGCTTTAGACCTTGCGGGCCGTGGTACACCGCGTACATGCTGGCAACCACAGCGGGCAGCACCTGTGCCGTGCAAATGTTGGATGTAGCCTTTTCGCGGCGAATGTGTTGTTCGCGGGTTTGCAGCGCCAGGCGATACGCCGGGTTGCCGTGCGCGTCCACGCTCACGCCTACCAGGCGGCCGGGCATGCTGCGTTTGAATTCGTCTTTGCAGGCCAGGTAAGCCGCATGCGGGCCACCGTTGCACAGTGGCATGCCAAAGCGCTGCGTGGTGCCGACCACGATGTCTGCGCCCCATTCACCGGGCGGCATCATCAGCGTGAGTGCCAGCAGGTCTGCCGCAGCGATGAAGGCGGCTTGTTTGGCATGGACTTTTGCTACGTCTTCACGCAGGTCGTCAATGCGCCCGCTGGTGCTGGGGTATTGGGCCAGCACGGCAAAGTAATCGCTAGCCAATGCGGCGTTCCATTCATCTAAAGAATTGGCCAAGACCACGGTAATGCCCAGCGGCTCGGCGCGCGTCTGGATGACTTCGATGGTTTGTGGATGGCAGTCACCTGCAACGATGAAGAGGTTACTTTTGTTTTTGACAGAGCGTTTGGCCAGTGTCATCGCTTCTGCCGCTGCCGTGGCTTCGTCCAGCATGGACGCGTTGGCCATCGGCATGGCCGTCAAATCGCACACCATGGTTTGAAAGTTGATCAGGGCTTCCATGCGGCCCTGACTGATCTCGGCCTGGTAGGGTGTGTAGGCGGTGTACCAGGCGGGGTTTTCCAAAATGTTGCGCAAGATCACGCCTGGGGTGAGGGTGCCGTAATAACCCTGGCCGATGAAGCTTTTAAAAACCTTGTTCTTCGATGCAATCTTTTTCAGTTCTGCCAACGCGGCGGCCTCCGTCACAGGGGCAGGCAGTTGCATGGGGTTGGTACGTGCAATGCTGCGGGGCACGATAGCCTCGATAAGCGCGCGCCTGGATGCAGCGCCAACTACGCTGAGCATGTGGGCTTCGGCTTCGTCGTCAATACCAATATGCCTTGCGATAAATTCGCGGGCGTTTTCTAGGTCACTTAGGGGGGCGGCGGATTGCATCAACATATCAAGTGCTCATGGGGTGGGTTGAAGATTTTTTGAACGCGAAAGGCGCGAAAGTTACGCGAAAGTCGCAAAAAAAGAAAAGAAGAAAAATTTAAAATAAAAAATAGTTTGAAATAAATTGCTTATTTTTTTATTAATTATTGTTTGGTTTTTTTTGATTTTCACTTTTGCGACTTTCGCGTAACTTTCGCGTCTTTCGCGTTCAAAAAGGTATTTACTGCAAAATCAAACAGACTTCTCAAAAGCAGAATAGCTGGTCTCGTCCATCAGCGCAGCCAACTGCCCAGCGTCCGAGAGTTTGACCTTGAAGAACCAGCCTGCGCCTAACGGGTCTGAGTTGGCCAAAGAAGGGTCAGCGCGCAAGGCTTCGTTTACCTCAGTCACCACACCGCTGATGGGCATGTATACATCGGCAGCGGCCTTCACGCTTTCCACCACGCCAGCGGTGTCTTTTTGGGCGTAGGTTTTGCCCACTTCGGGCAGGTCTACAAACACCACATCGCCCAGCGCATCTTGCGCGTGATGGGTGATGCCCACGGTGGCGGCGTCGCCGTTAATGTCCAGCCATTCGTGGTCTTCGGTGTATTTTTTGGTCATGTTGTTCTCCAGGTAAAAGTGGGGTGGGTAATAGGAATATAAAAAATTAGGAATGCAAAAAATTGGGTGGCTGCGCCAAGGCTACGCAGCTGGGCCACGGTAGTAACGGTTGGGCACGAATGGCATGGCGCTTACCACCATCGGCACTGGCTTACCGCGCACCATGGCGTGCAGCACCGTGCCGTTGGCAGACAGTTCGGTGGGCACATAGCCCATGGCAATCGGTTGGTTAAACGTGGGTGCCAGCAAGCCGCTGGTCACCTTGCCCACTACCTTGCCATCAGGTGTGCACAGTTCCACGCCTTCGCGCACGGGTATACGTTCTTGCGCAATGAGGCCCACACGTTTTCTGGAAGGTTTTTGGGCTATAGCCCCCGTAGAATCTGCGCAAGCAGCTACTATATTTGTAGCGCCAGAGAATCCGCCAGCCCGCGCACCACCACCACGCCGTACCTTTTGAATAGCCCAAGCGAGCGATGCTTCCAGAGGATCGGTGGTGGTGTCAATGTCGTTGCCGTACAAACACAGCCCCGCTTCCAGGCGCAGCGAATTGCGTGCGCCCAGGCCGATGGGTTTGACTTCGGGTTGCGCCAACAGGGCGCGTGCCAAAGCCTCGGCCTTGTCACCCGGCACCGATATTTCGCAACCGTCTTCGCCTGTGTAGCCACTGCGGGTAATAAACAGTTCTGCACCCTGCCAAGTGAATTTGGCACCCGTCATAAATACGAGTTTGTCCACGCCGGGTACTACGCGATTGAGTGCAGCGACCGCTTGCGGGCCTTGCAAAGCGAGCAGTCCGTGGTCTGGCAGGGTGACGATCTCGCAGCGCGTGCCGATGCGTTCGCGCATATGCGCAATGTCGCCTACTTTGCAGGCACCGTTGACGATGACGAAGATATCGCCGCCGTTGGCGTAGTCGCGGTTCACAAACATCAGATCGTCAATGATCGTGCCCTCGTTGGTGGTGAGCAAACCATAGCGCTGTTTGCCCACGGGCAGGTCAATCACATCAACGGGCATGAGCGACTCAAACGCCGCCGCCGCGTCTTTGCCGCGCAAGACGAGTTGCCCCATGTGGGACACATCAAACAAGCCCGCTGCGGCGCGCGTGTGGTGGTGCTCGGCTACCAGGCCAGCAGGGTATTGCACCGGCATACTGTACCCGGCAAAGGGCACCATTTTGGCGCTCAATTCATGGTGCAATGCATGCAGCGGGGTTTTAAGTAAATCGGGTTCAACAGACATGGTGTACAGGCTCCGTGGGTATTGCAAACCAATATGGGCATTGCATGCCATTACTGGCGTTTCACTAGAAGCCTGCTGTCCGCTTTACCTGAGAGATTCACCATGGCGATACATGGTTTGCCCCTTCGGTGGGCTTGGCGTGGTGCAAAGCCTCTCTCCAACAGAATCAATTTTGCCTGTCCTTTTGCCTGAGCGTTCGGGTGAATTTTTTAATTCATCCTGCGCCTTCGGCGGCGACTTCGCAAGTCGCTCTCTCCAAGCAACCTGTATTCTACCCAGACAGACCGCATGGGGGTTTTATATGGCGAAAAATGGTTATTTTTTATACACCAGGTCGCGCAAAAACAAGAAATAGCGAGAAAGGTGTTTTTCACATCCAGATCTATTTTTAGGAAGAAAATATGCCAATTGTCAGCGTGGAATATACGTAAGAAGCTATCAAATTAATAGTAAATGAAAAAGATGCCGGGGGAATACACATGGCCTGTGAGAGAGGTGTGTTTTTGCATCTGATCAAACTTGACCAGCATGTCCTGGCCAATCTGGCCGTCCGGCACGTTGCGGGCATGTGCCTTGTCGTGTAACAAAAATGGAATGTCCAGAATGCGCGCTTCAGGTACAAGGTTGGGCACCGGGCCGGTGGAGGTGAGGGTCAGTTCCTGCGTGCTCAACTGTACCGCTTCGATGCTCTCGTGTTCCCCGCCCAAAGAGCCTGAATAAAACGGTTGAATTAGATTGCATGCAACGCGTCGGGATTTTCACTGATGTAGGCCCGAATAATCGACTCAAAGTCTTTATCAGCCTGCAAACCCAGGGCATTGGCACGGGGCGCAGCAATGCGTGTGGGCCAGGTTTGCACAATGCGCTCTATTTTTGGGTCAATGTGCCATTTCAACAAGGAGTGACAGGCGCTGCCAGCTATATTTTTAAGAGCGTCTGCCATATCGCCCACGCTCGCAGTCATGGCTGGCAAGTTCATGGCGGTGAGCGGTCCCCAGTCTGTATCGCTAGCTTGCGCAGCCCGCAATAACCCCTCAACGGTGCGCCCAGGCGATGACAGGGCTACCTGCGTAGATGCAGTGACTGGCACGACGGATTGCATACCCGCCAGTGGTTCGCGGATCATGCCACTGAAAAAACCTGATGCCGCACCATTGGGTTTGCCTGACCGCACGGCCACGGTCATCAACCGCACATTGCGTGCGCGTACAAAGCCCTTGCGGCCATAGTCGGCCACCATTTGTTCGCCAATGAATTTTTGAATGCCGTAACTCGACTGGGGTGTGGGCAGGGTACTGTCGGTCACTATCGCAGGCAGCACCAGTTGTGCAGTTTGGCCAAACACCGCCAGCGAACTGGCAAACACCAGCATGGGCTGGGTTTTGAGCGCGCGGCATGCTTCCAGCAGCGCATGCGTCGCTGCAAAATTGCTGTGCATACCCAGATCAAAATCGGCTTCGCATTCACCGCTTACAGCGGCAGAAAGGTGAAATACCAGCGCCACACTTGCGCGAGCAGCTATCAAATTTATAGTACCCAGCAAGAGTTGCTGGTTTAAATCGCCCACTACCGCTTCAATACGCGGGTCAGCGGCCAAATCTGCAGGTGGCGCTACGCGGTCTGCCAGCGTAATGCGTTCTATGCGCTGTGCAGGCTTGCCGTTGATACTGAACGACTCCAAGGCCAATAGCGCACGTGCCAAACGGGCACCCAAAAATCCGCCGCCGCCAGTGATGATGATTTTCATTCGGCTGCTGTTCCTGCTTCTTTGACCAATTTGCTGCGCACATACTCGACGTGCTGGCGCAGCGTGTACACGCGGTCAGAGAACTCCAGTGAAAATTTGCTACCACTGATGCTCTCTTCCACCCGATCCAACTCCAAGGTGGCCTGCGCAATTTCGTCGCGGGTGAGCTGCTTCTCTTGCAACTTGCGTTCCAGTTTCAGTAGTATTTCGTATCTGCGAAACAGGCGATTTTTTTGTCGCCATAACAGGATGCTGGGAATAGTCTTGAGCACGGGAATCGCTATCGCAAACAGCGGTATCAAGATCAAAATCAGCCGTTGCACAAAATTGGCGGCCCAGTACGGCAGGTAGCGTTGCAAGAACGGGCGGCCATCTTTGTAATAGCGCTGTGCCTCGTCTGCCAGCGGAAAGTCGGTACCCCGAGAGTGCGGGAACTCACCAGGCTTGTTGAGCAAAGACGCACCCTTGTGCACGTCGCGCGCAGCCTCTAACAGCAAAAACGCCAGCGCTGGGTGTAAGCTGTCTTGAATAACCAGATTGGCCGTAGTAGCCAGCAAAGTAATGTCCCGCGCAGGCAAGTTGCGTTGGGGGTTCACCGACCCCGCCTTGAGCGACACCAGAGAAAGGTACGGAAAGCGCCTGGTCAAGCCCTCCGCCTGCACCAGACTCACTGCTTCAATTCCGGGCTGATTTAGCAGGGTTTGCACGGCGGCACCTTGTGGGGCAGAGATCAGAATGACGGCGTCTATTTGTTTGTTTATCAATAGTTTGGCAGCAGCACCACCGCCTTCGGTACCCAATTGGGTATTGCTGCCATCCACGCCAAAGCTTTGCAATAACTCCAGGGACACTTTACGGGTACCGCTGCCGTCGCCGCCAATAGCCATCGTGCGGCCTTTGATATTGCTCAAACTGGTGGACAGGCTTGTAGCCAGCTCAGCAGAATGGGTAAATATCCAGATGGGCTCATACCCAATGACGCCCAGCGAACGCAGGCTGGTGTCTTCTTCAGTTTTTTGTGGATCCAGGCTCAGTAGGCCCAATCCGCCCTGCACAAAGCCAATAGGCGTGTCCTTGTTCAAACGCTCCAGGTTTTGCACGCCACCAGACGAGGTTTGCAGTTCCAGCTTGACGCCATTGACCTGTAGATATTCCTGGTACTTCAGTCCAAACTGGTGCGAGGCACCATCTGTAGCGCCCGTGGTCATTTGCACCACACTGGGTGGCGCCGGACTGATGTAGCGTGAGACAAGCCACGCGCCAATAGCCAGCAGAACAAACATACCCGAAGTGGCAATCAACGTGAGGCGGCGGGAGAATTGGGGCAGTAGCATGCACCGAGTCTAACGGTAGTGCGGGCTGGGTGAAATAGGGCAAACGCCCGTGCGCACGCAGTCAACGCCCGCGCGACTTGATGATGCGGTCACGCGCAGCCGCCAAATGCTCGCGCAGGGTGTACCAGCGGTCGGCAAAAGTGTCGGGTAGTTCCAGGGCGATCACTTGACGCTCCAGCAGGTTCAGCTTTTTCATGAGCTTGCCTATGGCAATCGGCTGCAAGCTTGTGGCCAGAGGAATCTCGTTTTCCAGAAACTTGAGCTCGCCGTAATAGTGCTGCAATACAGCATTCACCCGCAAATCAAATATGGACGGTGTAAGCGCCAGAACAAACCAGGTCACCAAAATGATGGGCAACACCGCAAAAACCAGCAACTCGGCAAGCTGCGCCCACCAGTAAGGCAGCAGGCTTTCAAACATGGGTTTTTCACCCTGGGTGTAATTTCTGGCGACGGGCGACAGCTCAAAATCGGTTGCGTAGGTGTTGGGAAACTCGGCATGGCGCTGCAAGAAAGTGGGCCGTTCATGCACTGCGGTGGCTACGTCGATCAGCAAACGCTGTAGCGCGGGGTGCGTGGCCTGCGGCACAAGAAGATGCGTCAGGCTGGCTTGCATAGTCAGGTCGTCTGGAGGAATATTGCCAGCCAGTTCAATGGCACCTTGGGGCAGGGAAAAAGGTCGCAACGAACGCTCACGGGCCGACAGTGATACCGCGTGGTCGATACCGAGAAGTTGTATGCCAGGAGCGATAGATAACTGGCGCACAACGGGCATTTGCGCGCCAGCTACATATATCAAGGCATCAATCTTTCCGTCCAACAAGTCATTGGCAGCAGACGTGATCGGTGCGTAGTGCCACTGCACGGCAGCGACACCAGCATGCGCCAGCATCAGCTTGGCCACCTTGTGTGACGAGGACTCCAGAGGACCCGCGGCAACCCGCAAGCCCGCCAATTGAGAAATTTGTTTAACTGCGGGTATGCGGCAAAAAATCCAGACAGGCTCTCTTGCAACCACTGCCAGTGCCTGAATGTCCGGGCTGGAACCAGTGGCATAAATACCCTGTGCAAAACCAAATGGTGCGGTCTGCGCTGTGCCTGCCAGCGTTTTGCTCAGCTCGCTCCAGGACTTGGTGTAAACAATGCTGGCATTGATGCGCTTTTGCTCTAGCTCGATGCGATAAAGCTTGGCAAGCGATTCGTGGTTGCCAGGTTGGTCACCTGCCACGATGGTAATGGTGCTTGGCGGTAGCGGCATCCATTCAGTGACAGCCAGCATCAGCAAGATACCGGACAGCATAAAAATGGGGATGTACAACCAGCTCCAGCGTTGTTTGTAGAGTAAAGAAAACTTCATGCCTACCGCCCCTTTTTCTTTTGCAGACGATGGGACACAAAGTCAAAATGGTGGCGCAGAGTGAAATAACGCGGCATTAACTCGCTGGGTGCGTTAAACGCGGTTAATTCGCGTTCCATTTGTTTGAGCCGCGTGCCGAAAACGATCAGGCTGAGTCCATGCACTTTCTCGGGCAGTAAATCATGTTCGATGTACTTGAGTTCTCCGTACCAGCGGCTGACTTGGGTTTGCATCCGCCACAGCAAAACACCCGGAATTACGCGGGCCAACCACCATGCCAGTAGCATGATGGGCAAGCAAATCAACAGCAGGCGAGTGAGCAATTGCGCCCACCAAAAAGGAAAGGTAGCCTCCACCCACGACAGGCCATGGGCCAGCACCGCGCGAGACTGCGAAGCGCTGGCAAAGTCGAGCCTGCGCAGCGATGGAAACTCCCCCGCCTGATGCAAGATACCTGCCTGCTGGTGCACTTCTTTCGTCACATGTGTTGCCAGCCGCTTCAGGGCGGGTGCAAGGGATTCGCGGGTTACCAGGCTGGCCGTTGTAGTCAACAGGACCATGTCTTTGGGTGGGTATTTGCCAGACGCGTCAAATTTACCTTCCGCCAGTAACTGTGGTTCTAGGTAAGGAACACGCTCTGCAAGCGCCGAGCTCTGTTTGAGTTGTACCAGTTGAACCGAGGCAGAGGCCATTAAGGCTTTGACCGCCATTGCTGATGGGGATGACACGAAAATCATGGCATCCAGCTCACCCTTTTGCAGCGCTGTAACTGCAGCCATGCCAGTCAGTTCCGATATGGTCAATTCCTGAGCCTGAAGGCGCACCTCTTTGAGTAATGACTCAGCCACAAAGCGGCTGCCACTGTCTTTGGCGCCTATCGACACACGAAACCCTTTGAGCTGCGCAAGCGAGTCAATGCCCTGCTTGCTGGAAAATATCCACACGGGTTCAATGTCCACGGTGGCCAGTGTCTGCAAACCCTTGCCAGCCTCGTTATCAAGCTGGCTACCCAGATAGCCAAAGCCACCCTGTACAAAAGCCAGGTCAGCAGTGTGCGCAGCGTCCTGCAACCGCTTCAGATTTTGCGGAGACCCGGCAGACTCCAGCACGTCCAGCGTTACACCATAGTGAGCAAATTTTTCCGCATAACGTTTGGCGTTGGCGTAATAGACGCCTTCTGGCTGACCAGAAGTGATGGTCAGATGTGCAGCCGGTATGGGCCATTGCATCCACAGCAGCACCATGACAAGCACTGCAAGCAGTGCTACAGGCAACTCAATGAACAGTCGTTTTCTTTGGTACAGCGTAGAGGCGTTCAAGTCAGTCCCAAATCAATATGTATGGTGCTACCGAATGGAAAAAGGGTTGGAGGAGTCCATGGCGTCTTCGTCCCGGCTGAAAACCATGGTCAGTACCGTGGTGGTAAGCAACAGCAGGATGGAAATGATGGAAACCGAGTAGGGCAACCACTTGCCCTGAAAGAAGCTGCCTGACACTGCCGTGGAGGTGGCTGTACATATCAGCGTGCCTGCATACATGCCGGTGTAG
The DNA here is from genome assembly GCA_043774625.1 of Polaromonas sp. GTDB lineage: Bacteria > Pseudomonadota > Gammaproteobacteria > Burkholderiales > Burkholderiaceae_C > JAAFIP01. The sequence continues at coordinate 11,904 of JAYVTG010000151.1, forward strand.
TGCATGCTGCACACGGCTGTGGCCATGACGGTGGCTGCCGCGATTTTTGCTATGCCAGATTTCAGGCTGAATGCCAGCCATAGCGCGGCGCTGGCCGCAACGACGGCAATCAAGATGGAGAGCAAAACGATGGGGATATTCCATAGAATTTTTGCCTGTGTTTGCCAGGCAAACATACCGATGTAATGCATGCCAGCTACCCCCAAGCCTGCCAACACGCCGCCAGCAACGACGCGCCGCACGGGCACCACATTGCTCGCTTCAGCGCTAAATACGACGGCCAGCGCAGCCACCGAGGCCAGTACGGCAATCAGTAACGACAGCCAGGTGAGCGATGCGTCAAACGAGGCGCGAAAAGGCATGGAGTGGGCCGTCATGCCAATAAAGTGCATGGCCCAGATGGCGACGCCGCCCAGCGCCACGCCGCTGGTGGTCAGAGCCCACAGATTCATGCTGCCGTCGGGCTTGCGGATGTGGGCGGCAAAGTCCAGTGCCACCAGCGAACCGGCTACCGAGGCAAAAAACGAGAGTGCCACCAGTTTCAGATTGAAATTGGTGGCTATGACATCCCCTGCATTTAGTAGTATGTCCATCGTAGTCCTATCCCTAAATGCACAGTCTATCGTATTACATCCCCGAATAGTTGGGTCCGCCACCGCCCTCTGGCGTTATCCACACAATATTTTGCGTGGGGTCTTTGATGTCGCAGGTTTTACAGTGCACGCAGTTCTGAGCGTTGATTTGTAATCGGTCCTGGCCAGCGTCGGTTTTGATGTATTCGTAGACGCCCGCTGGACAGTAGCGTACTTCCGGCCCCGCGTATTGAGCCAGATTGATGCTGACGGGCACACTGGCGTCTTTGAGTGTTAAATGCGCTGGCTGGTTTTCGGCGTGGTTGGTATTGCTGATAAACACACTGGACAGCTTGTCAAATGTCAGCTTGCCGTCTGGCTTGGGGTAGACGATCTGCGGGCACTGCGCGGCGGGTTTGAGGTAAGCGTGGTCAGGTTTATCGCGGTGCAGTGTCCACGGAATGTGGCCACGCAGGGCGAATTGTTCCAGGCCGTTCATCATGGTTCCTACAGCCAGACCGTATTTGAACCAGTTTTTAAAGTTGCGGTCCTTGTTCAGCTCGGTGTAGAGCCAGCTCTTTTCAAAAGCTGCGGGGTAAGCGCTTAATTCGTCATGCTGACGGCCTGCGTGTACGGCATCAAACGCTGCGTCTGCAGCGAGCATGCCGGTTTTGATGGCGGCATGACTGCCTTTAATGCGGCCAACGTTCAGGTAACCGGCATTACAGCCAATCAACGCGCCACCGGGGAAAACGGTTTTGGGCAGCGACAACAAACCGCTGGAATTGATGGCACGCGCGCCATAGCCGATGCGCTTGGCAGGCTTGATGCCTGTAGCTTCATCACCCTGTAGATACCAGCGGATATTTTTATGCGTTTTCCAGCGCTGCATTTCTTCAAACGGGCTGAGGTAGGGGTTGGTGTAGCCCAAACCGGTAATGAAGCCTAGCGCTACTTTGTTGTCTTCTAGGTGGTACAAAAATGCACCGCCATAGGTGCTGCTGTCAAGGGGCCAGCCTGCGCTGTGCAGCACCAGGCCAGGTTGGTGACGTGCAGGGTCAATCTCCCACAACTCTTTAATGCCAATGCCAAAGCTTTGTGGGTCTTTGCCAGCGTCGAGTTTGTAGTTGGCGATCAGTTGTTTGCCCAAATGTCCGCGTGCGCCCTCGGCAAACACGGTGTACTTGGCATGCAATTCCATGCCAATTTGAAAGTCTGCTGTAGGTTCGCCTTCTTTGCTGATGCCCATATTGCCCGTGGCCACGCCTTTGACGGCACCATCAGCGTTGTAGAGAACCTCAGCCGCTGTAAAGCCAGGGAATATTTCTACGCCCAGACCTTCTGCCTGCTGCGCCATCCATTTGGTGACATTGGACAGGCTGACAATGTAGTTACCGTGGTTTTGAAAGCACTCAGGCAGCAGAAAATTGGGTGTACGAAAGGCAGATTTTTCACCCAGAAACATGAAGGCGTCATCCGTGACGGGCTGGGTCAAGGGCGCGCCCAGTTCCTTCCAGTTGGGAAACAGCTCGGTCATGGCGCGCGGGTCCATGATGGCACCGCTCAAAATATGTGCGCCGGGTTCAGAGCCTTTTTCCAGCACTACCACTGAAATGTCTTGGCCGGTAACTGCGGCGCGCTGCTTCAGGCGGATGGCGGTGGCCAAACCACCAGGGCCGCCGCCCACGACGACCACGTCATATTCCATCGCTTCTCGCGGGCCGTGGGTTGCCAGAATTTTTTCGTTTGTCATGGTGTGCTCTTTAGAAATACAAAACCTCAGTATTTTAGGCTCAGGGCAATGCCCCTTGCATGGGTGGACTGGGGCACAATGGCGCTATTGAAGAGGGTTCTCTAAATGACATACGAAATCGACTTATCGGGCCGCATAGCTTTGGTCACTGGCGCGTCCAGCGGCCTGGGTGCGCAATTTGCTAAAACTCTGGCCAAGGCCGGGGCCGCCGTGGTGCTGGCCAGCCGCCGGGTGGACAAGCTCAAAGACCTGCGCGCTGAAATTGAAGCCGAAGGCGGCGATGCGCATGTAGTGCAGCTGGATGTCACCAACACCGCCAGCATCAAAGCCGCTGTGGCGCATGCCGAGACCGAAGTGGGCAGCATCGACATTTTGGTGAACAATTCGGGCGTGTCCACCACCAGCCGTGTGCAAGACGTGAGCGAAGAAGACTACGACTTTATCTTCAACACCAATACCAAGGGTGCCTTTTTCATGGCGCAAGAGGTGGGCAAGCGCATGCTGGCGCGCGCCAAAGGCACGGCTCCGGGCAGTTTTACCGGCGGGCGCATCGTCAACATTGCTAGCATGGCGGGGTTGAAAGTGTTTCCGCAAATCGGGGTGTACTGCATGAGCAAGGCGGCCGTGGTGCACATGACCAAGTCTTTGGCGGCAGAGTGGGGCAAATTTGGCATCAACGTCAACGCCATCTGCCCCGGCTATATCGAAACCGAGATCAACCGCGACCATTTGCGGTCTGAAGCGGGCCAAAAACTCATCAACATGTTGCCGCGCAAACGCGTGGGTGCGCCCAGCGACCTAGACGCCCTGTTGGTGATGCTGTGCAGCGACCAAAGCCACTTTATCAATGGTGCGGTGATAGCGGCTGACGATGGTTTTGGCATTTAAAGCAGCTCTTTTTCGGCTGTAAACATGGGGTGGGGCATTCTGGCGGGGCTGGGCGCAGGTGCGCTCTGGGGCCTGGTTTTTGTTGCGCCGCGCATGGTAACTGGCTGGAGTTCGGTGGACTTTACCGCTGGTCGGTTTTTGTCTTACGGGGTTTTGTCGGTGCTCTTGCTCATCTGGCCCGTACTGCTTGGTCGGGCTATGCGTTTACCTACCTGGGCGCAGGCCAAGGCGGCTGTGCTGATGAGTGTGTTGGGTTTTACCGGTTACTACCTGCTGCTGGTGTTTGCCATTCGCGACGCAGGGTCTGAAGTGCCCAGCCTCATCATTGGCACCATCCCCATCTGGATGATGTTGTTGGGCAAACCTGCAGAACTTCGCTGGGCAGCGCTTGTTCCCGGATTGCTGCTGACCATGGCGGGCCTGGGCTTGATGATGCAGGCAGTGCCCAGCACGGCTATTGCAACATCAGGTTGGATTTTTTGGCGTGGAGTGGGTTTTGCCTGCGCGTCTATGGCCTGCTGGACGGTGTTTGGACTGATGAATTCCATCTGGCTTAAAAAACACCCCGAGGTAGACGCCACTACCTGGGCCAACTGGCTGGGGGTGGCTACGGGCCTGGGTACCCTGGGGCTGTGGTTAATCACTGGTTCAGACGTAAAAGTGCTGCTTGCCAGCGCAAACATTGCGCGAGCAGCTATACTTTTTGTAGTAACTGGCGTCGGTTCTGCCTGGGTGGCCACCATTTTGTGGAACATCGCCAGCCGGCGTTTGTCCGCCAGCTTGTGTGGCCAGTTGATTGTGAGCGAGACTATTTTTGCGCTACTGTTGTCGTTTGCCTGGGACGGTCACGGGCCCAGCGTAGTGCAGCTGGTAGCAATTGTCTTGTTTGTCGCCGGCATTCTTGCCAGCATCCGTGCCCACCGTTAAATTCAAACTTATGAAAATTGAAATCCCTGAACAGAAAAAACTCGTTTACGAGATGACCATTCCCATCCGCTGGGGCGACATGGACGCGATGGGCCACTTGAACAACGGCACTTACTTTCGCTACCTGGAGACGATGCGCATTGACTGGATGTACAAGATTGGCTGCGTGCCAGACCCGCAAGGCGAAGGCCCGGTGATAGTCAACGCGTTTTGCAATTTTTACCAGCAACTGGTGTACCCCGGCAATGTGCTGATGAAGATGTACACCAGCGACCCAGGGCGCACCACGTTTGAAACTTGGGGCACGATGGAGCGCGCTGAAACACCGGGCGTGATTTGCGCAGCGGGTGGAGCCACGACGATCTGGATTGACTTTCCCAAGCAGAAGGCGACTGAGTTGCCGCAATGGATGCGGGAGATTGTGGGATAAGGTATTGCTACATATTTAGTAGCTGCTCGCGCTTATTCTGCGCTGGCTAACAGCTGTTTTAGCGGGTATTCTCGGTTTGTTCAGGTGTTTTTCTTGCGGTAGCTCGTGTACGGGCTTGGCTGGGTGTTTATGGTTTCGCTCCAGTGTGGGTCGCTGGCTGGGAGAGGCTTTCACGATCCCGCTCATGATGCGGCATACGCATAAATCGCGGGAGTCGTGAAAGCCTCTCCCAGCCTTGAGATGGTTGGCGCGCAATGGTTAAATACACACTGCTTCTGAGGTCGTGACTATCCGAATATTCACCATCCACGCAGCAGGGTGAGCGTATGCTGATGACCCGATTTTAGGTACTCCTACATGAGGGGCTAGAGCATACGCTCACCCTGCGTACATGCGCTGCAAAAGAACAACCCCGCTCACCCTGCGTACAAGAGTTACGAACGAACAACCCCGCTCACCCTGCGTACAAGAGTTACGAACGAACAAACCGCTCACCCAGCGTACAAGAGCAGTAGCCGTAAGAAAATAGCCAGGACCAAGCAAGCTGGGATAATCACCCGTATGACCGCTTCCTTGCTCCACATAGCCTTTTACAAATTCGTCCCCATCGCCGATGTGGATGCCGTAGCCACGCGCCTGCGCGAAGTTACCCAGGGCTTGCACGGCAGCATTTTGGTAGCTGCCGAGGGCATCAACGGCATGTTGGCCAGCAGTGCCCAAGAACTGAATGTTTTCGAAAATGCCCTGCAAACAGATGCCGCTTTCAAAGACAACAAGGGGACTGACGCCTTTGCAAACATAGTCTTCAAGCGCACGGAATGCGTTACCAAACCCTTTGCCCGCATGAAAGTGCATGCCAAGAAAGAAATTGTACCCCTGGGCATCAGTGGTGTAGATGCACCCGGGCGCATGGCGGATATTGAAAAAACCAATGTCAGCCCCCAAGCGTGGCGCGAGCTGATTCAGCAAGACGATGTGGTGCTGCTGGATAATCGCAACAGTTTTGAATTTCGGCTGGGACATTTTGAAGGCGCAATAGACCCCAACGTCGTCAACTTTCGCGACTTTCCCGAATACGTTAAAGCCCACGCCGAGCAATGGAAAACTGAAAACAAAAAAGTCGCCATGTACTGCACGGGCGGCATTCGCTGCGAAAAGTCTAGTGTGTGGATGCAAGACCTGGGGCTGGACGTGTACCAGCTGGAAGGCGGCATCTTGAATTACTTCAAGCACATACCCGACGCCGACAAAGACTGGAAGGGCGAGTGTTTTGTGTTTGACAACCGCGTGGCGCTGGACACGCACCTGCATGAGACCGACACCACCGTGGACGACGTGTACGAAAACGAACCCGATGGTGCCTGGCGGCTAGAGCGGGCTTTGCATCTGGCAGGGCGCAAGGCTTGAGTCTGAAAAAGCAGAAGCCCGCAACTGCGCAGGTGTCTGATCATCAGGCACCCAAGCTGCCTGCTCAACCACCCACCATAGCGGGTGTTAGCCCCAGCGTGATGTATTTGCCGCAGTTTGACAGTGGCCAACAACCTGCCAGTTTGCTATTATTTCTAGAGCAGTCTGCGCATATTCCACCTGGGCAAAGCTGGGTTTTGCGTATGCAAAGCGGTTTGGTGCTCGATGAAAATGGCCAACCCTTGCAGTCCGATGCCTCCTATCAGGCAGGTCAGCGCATTTACTACTACCGCCACGTGCCAGTCGAGCCGCTTGTGCCGTTTGAGGAGACCATCCTCTACCAGGACGACCATTTGCTGGTGGCCGATAAGCCGCATTTTCTGCCCGTTTCGCCCACAGGTCGCTATGTGCAAGAAACGCTATTGGTGCGACTAAAACGTAGAACGGGCATAGACGATTTGGTACCCATTCACCGCATAGACCGCGACACGGCGGGCCTGGTGCTGTTGAGCGTGCAGCGTGCTTCCAGAGATGCCTATGCAGCCATGTTTCGCCAACGCGCCGTGCACAAAAACTACGAGGCCATTGCACCGTACCGTGCAGACCTTGCGCTGCCCTTGACCCACCGTAGCCGCTTGAGCGAGGGCGACAGCTTCATGCAAATGCGCGAAGTGCCAGGCGTTCCCAACAGCGAAACGCGCATAGACTTGATGGAAAAAATGGGCGATCTGGCGCGTTACCGCCTGCAACCCATTACTGGTAAACGCCACCAACTGCGCGTGCATATGTGCGCGCTGGGCATGCCGATATGCGGTGACCAGATTTACCCGGTGATGACGCCAGAACCCGATGTGGCTGCGCTGGACTACAGCCAACCTTTGCAATTATTGGCGCGGTCATTGCTATTTACAGACCCCGTCAGTGGGCAAGCACAGGCTTTTACCAGCCAGCGTGTTCTGGCATTAATAAAGCCATAAATTACTCAAAGTCAGCGTGGAATGTGCGCGAGCAGCTATTATATTTGTAGCAAATATGCTTCAAATGATTCTCAACGCGCCAAGCGCCAGTCTTGCGCATGCGCCGCCGCATAGGCCTGCGCATCGCTGCGATTGTCTTGTTGCCAAGGGTGAAAGTCGCGTTTCAGGTACTGCAACAAAGGTTTAGCGGTCAACCATATCCAGCCACCGCCACGCGACGGTCTGCCAAATAAAAACTGTGCGGCACTGAACCAGGTGGACGGCTTGAACAGCGTGCCGTCATGCCACAGGTTGTTGGTAGTTTGCCGCAGCGAATCCAGGGCGAATTGCAGGCTGATAAAAATAAACCAGCGCACACGCCAGCGGTGGTTGCCGCCTGCGGCCTGGTACAGGTCAAACGCCACGGCCTTGTGTTCTGTTTCTTCCAGGCTGTGCCACAACCACAACTGTTGCATTTGCGGCGTGGCGCGGGCCATCATCTGGGGCTGCGACAGCGATATGTGGGCAAACACGGCGGTGTAGTGCTCGTAGGCGGCAGTAATGGCCAGTTGGTGGCGCGGCGTCATCAGGTGCTCGTATTTTTTAAATCGCGCCCAGATGCGCGGCTCCACATGGTTCTTCAAACCTTGCTGCTCCAGCACGGCATTGAACTGCGCATGCACATGGCGGTGCGTGGCTTCTTGCGCGGCAAAGTCAGCGCACAGGCTGCGCAGCTTGGCATGCTCGACAGTGTCTGGCAGCAAGGGCAGTGTGGACTTGACCGAGTCGATAAAAAGTTGCTCCCCCGCAGGAAAGCTCATGGACAACGCGTTGTAGTACGCCGTGCGAAACGCATCGCCACCAAACCAGTGGCGGGGAAAGCCCTGGCTCAGGTCGATGTTGAGCTTGCGTATGGGCAAGGCGGTGTTGGAATATTCATTGAATTGCATGTGGTCAAATATACTGAGCTTTATTCATGTTTTCAACTCGCCTTGTATTCATATTTTTCAGGTGCATGCCATGCTAGGTAAAAAATCTTCAAGACCCGCGCCGTTGCTACGTCGCCAGCCTTCGCAAGAGCGGTCACAAAACACGATCGAGATGATTTTCAAGGCCACTGCTCAGATTATTGAAGAGCAAGGTGACGCTGCCTTAAGCACCAACAAAATTGCCGCCAAAGCAGGCTTTTCCGTGGGTACGCTGTACCAGTACTTCCCCACAAAGGAGGCAATTTTGCTGGCCATGATCACACGTGCGCGTGCGCGGGTGATGCAAAAGTTTGCCGAAACGCTACAAGAATCAGAGCTGCTTGCGCAAGATCCACGGGCGCTGGTGGAAGATTTGATCCATCTCATGGTCGAATCATTCGCCATGGGCCGCGCCAGCACCCGCAGCATGATCCGCCTTGCCTGGCAAACGGACCATGCCGACGCCATCACCCAGGCCATGCGCGAGGCGAGCGAACGCATCTCCATCTTCTGTGCCCGTCTGGCAGAAAACCCGCAGGTAGCCAACAAGCTGAAACTGCGTACCTCCCCCGCCACCCTCTTCGTCGTCACCCGCGCTGTGATGGGTGCCATCCGCAGCGCGTCGCTGGAAAAGTCGCCGCTATTGGGCAGCCCGGAGTTTGAAGCCGAGCTGGTGCGCATGGCTTGGGGGATGATCACGCAGGAGTAAAGTCAGCATTCTTCAGCCTCAAGGCAAATAATTCAAGCCTTCTGGCAGCGGCAAGGCAATCGGCATTTCAAAAAACGGGCCTGCACCATCGGGGTCGATGGTCAAAGCGCCGTTGGTGGCAAAGAAGGTGGCGATTTGTCTTTGCGCTGCAACGGCATAACCCACAGTGGCGGCTGCGCCGATATTGGTCAGGAAGGTGTGCGGATTTTTGGGTACGGCGGGGTTAGCAGCAAAGGCCAGGTCATTGCGAAAGAGCATTGCACGGTCGGCCAAACCGCCAGCGCGGATCAGGGCGACGCTGGTTGGGTTGGGCACGGTGACGTCACCCTTGGCAAATTGCACGATTACCGGTTTGGCGGCACTGCCGGGTAAGGGGTTTTTGCGGATGAGCGATGCATACGACACCGGGTTGCCAGACTGTTGCACCCATTCAAAACGGTCCAGCACCTGGGCAATGGCTGTAGCACCGGGCACGTTGTTGATGACGGGCGGCAGGTTGCGCAGTGGCATGTTTTCGTTAAAGTTCAAATTGAAAGGCACGGGTACCCCAGGCGTAGGTGCCACGTTGAGCAACTGCGGTTGACGGGTGGCAAGTGCAATAGCCGTCAAGAAACGGAACACACCCAGGCGCGCCACTTCGGTGATCGACCCACCGGGCACATTGGGCACACCGGCCTTCAGGCTGGGTTCAACACCCAAGAATATGGTGCCGTAAATGCCGCCAAAGGACTGGCCCGAATAGTAGATGCGCTGCGCGTCCAAGTCGGCCACGCCATCGCCGTCAATGTCCATACCCACTTCTACCTGGCGCACCAGTTGCATCAAATCCACGACAGTTTGGCGCAGGCCGTCGCGGCTGCCGATGATGTTGCGCGGCGGTGCGGCGTTCACGCCTTCGGTGGAATCGATCACGCCGTTGCCGTCCTGGTCAAAACCTCGGCCACCGGCGTTCACAATCACGGGTGCTGCACCGCCAGTGCGCAGCACATTGAGCGTACCCAACGCGCCACCGCCGTGACCCACCACATTGATAGCCAAGGTAGCAATACCCTGCGATGCAAACACCGAGGCTACAGTCCACGGTGCGCCATACATGCTGTCGGTAAAACCATGGCCAAAAATGGCGACCGGCCAGCCCCCAGCGGGCTTGGTGCCACTGGGCACAAAGAGCTGAAAGGTCAAGGTGTTGCTACCCTGTGCCTGCGGCTGGCCTTGCAGTGTGCCGGTTGCGGGAATGAATTTGCCCGCAGTTTGATAGTCGGGCGACTTGAATGTGCCATACGCTATCTGCCCTACCGCACCGGGCACGATGCCCAACGCAGGCGTGGGCAAGAACGACGCGGCAAAAGACGCCGTGCTGGCAGGTGCCGTGCCTACCTGGCGATTGAACTGAATGCCCGCTACGCTGGCTAACGGAAACACCGCACGCGCGGGTGTACCGCCCGATGTGCCGACCATAAAGTCTGCTGACGCAGGGTTGCTGCGTTTGATTTGCCGCATGATCTTGGCTAAATCTGTCGTGCTGCTTTGCGTGGTGAACAGGCTGGCCGCTACCACCTTGTTGCGGTCTGGCCGGTGGGCGCGGGCTGCGTCACGCAGGTCGCGGCGGTACTCGTGGTCGTTGCGCAGGTTGGGGCTGCGCGCACTGTCATCGTCGTCGTCGCCAGACCGTGCGCGGGTGATGCGATTGCCCGCTGCATCACGCACGCCATCGGTCACGATCAGCACATAGCGTGCATGTTCGCTCAGCAATTCATCGGGCTCAAACACCAGGGTCAAGCTGGCCGGGTCCCACAAAATCTGGTTGATGCCCACTTTTTGCCCAAAGCCGCGCGTGCTGAAAGTGTCGCCCAGGTTGACCAGGTACACCGAGTCACTGTTCACACTGGTCACGTCAATGGCACCTGTAAAAGGCACGGTAATACGTGGCTGGGTCGAGAAACCATCCAGCGTGTTGATTACGTCAATGTCCTGGCAGTCGCTCACTCGCACTGTGCAATCGGGTTTGGGCAGGTTGACGCGCTTGTAGGTGATGTTCGTCCAGTCACGTACCGTATACCGGTCACTGGGAAAGGGGCTACCTGTCGGGCTGCTCAGGTCAAACTTGACGTTCACCTCGGCCAGGGTCGAAAAAGAAAGGAACGCTAACGTAACTACCGCCGCCGCATGGCGGGCCTTGGATATCAGCATGATGTGTCTCCTGTGGTGGTGCGAACGTGTTTAGTTGTTGTCCGCAGAACTTTTATAGAGACTTTCCAAGACATTGACTAGCTTGTCGGGGACTATTTATATGCAATCATTTGTAATTTAAGTAATTAAAATTATGCAATTCGGGCTTGACCTGCGTAGTAACTTCAAGATCGGAATCACGATGGACGCGTAACAGTCGCGTAGCAGAGCAACGCGGCAGCCCAATCTGTGTACACGCTTTAGTGGAATTTTTTAGTATAAAAACTGCCGATTGCCAGCATAGGATATGCGTAAGCAGCTATTAAATATGTAGCATTTACTTTTGCTTTGGCACCCGACCCATCAGGTAAAACTCGGGATTGGGCAGCATGTTGCTGAAACTGGCCATGCGGTTAGACAGGCCAAAAAAGGCGGTGATGGCGGCAATGTCCCACGCGTCTTCGTCGTTAAAACCGTGGGCATGCAATGCGGCAAAATCATCCTCGCTTATCTGGTCTGAATACAGGCAAACCTGCATAGCAAAGTCGAGCATGGCTTTTTGACGCGGGCTGATGTCGGCTTTTAAATAGTTCACGGACACCTGATCGGCCACCAGCGGTTTCTTCTCGTAAATGCGCAAGATGGCACCGTGCGCCACCACACAGTACAAACATTTGTTAGCCGCACTGGTGGTGGTGACGATCATCTCGCGGTCGCCTTTGGTCAAACCACTGTGCTCAGGTGTCATCAGCGCGTCGTGGTAAGCAAAAAACGCTCGCCATTCTGCGGGGCGGCGCGCCAGGGCTAAAAACACATTGGGGATAAAGCCCGCTTTTTCTTGCGTCTCCAGAATACGGGCTTTGATGTCGTCGGGCAGGGTGTTCAGGTCGGGGTGGGGGTATCGAATTTTCATCTTAAGATTATGGTGTTTTTAGAAAGGATTGACATGACAGACGCAATTTATGACAAAGGCTTGGCTACCCGCAAGGCCGTGCTGGGCAGCGACTATGTAGACAAAGCCATGCAAAACGCCACGCCGTTTAGCCAGCCCCTGCAAGACCTGGTGATTCGCAACGCATGGGGTAACACCTGGCAGCGCGATGGCATTGACCTGAAAACGCGCAGTATGGTGACCGTATCCATGTTGGTGGCGCTAGGCCGCATGCACGAGCTGAAAATCCACATTCGTGGCGCGCTGAATAATGGCGTGACCAAGACGGAGCTACAAGAGATTTTTTTGCACGCCAGCGTATATTGCGGCTTCCCGGCTGCGGTGGATGCGTTTCGCACCGCTGCCGAGGTGATTGACGCTGCATGAATAAGGCAATAGCGAACGCAGTATCGTTATTGTCAGTGGCCTCACACCCGAAGTGCAGTTTGCGTTTGCAGGTGTGTAACGCGCTGCGTTAAAACGCAGCAACAGTGATTTACATCAGCAAGTGCTCACCCGCATTGTCTCCGCCCAAAATCACGTAGTTCACCTTGCGAATGTCCATCAGCTTTTTGCCGCCCGAATAGCTGATCGAGCTTTGCACGTCTTGCTCCATTTCTATCAGCGTGTCTTTCAAGGTGCCCTTGATCGGCTCCAAAATGCGCTTGCCTTCGACGTGCTTGTACTCGCCCTTGTTAAAGTCGCTGGCACTGCCGTAGTATTCTTTGAACAGCTTGCCGTCTACCTCTACCGTTTTGCCGGGCGACTCTTCCAGGCCCGCCAGCATGGAGCCAATCATCACCATCGTGGCACCAAAGCGGATGGACTTGGCTATGTCGCCGTGTTCACGAATGCCGCCGTCTGCAATGATGGGCTTGGTAGCTACGCGAGCGCACCACTTGAGCGCGGAAAGCTGCCAGCCGCCCGTGCCAAAGCCGGTTTTCATCTTGGTAATGCACACTTTGCCGGGGCCAATGCCGACCTTGGTCGCGTCAGCACCCCAGTTTTCCAGGTCAATAATCGCTTCGGGTGCGCCCACATTGCCTGCGATGACGAAGGCCTTGGGCAGCTTTTGCTTCAAACAAGTGATCATGTTTTTCACACTATCTGCATGGCCGTGGGCAATGTCGATGGTGATGTAGTCAGGGCACAGGCCTTGCGCCACCAGTGCGTCCACCACGTCGTAGTCTGGTTTTTTCACACCCAGCGAAATGCTGGAATACACGCCCTTGGCTTGCATGTCTTTGACAAACTGCACGTTGTCCAAGTCAAAACGGTGCATCACATAAAAGTAACCCTGCTGCGCCATCCACACGCACAGCTTTTCATTGATCACCGTCTTCATGTTGGCTGGCACCACCGGGATGCGAAAACTGCGGCCGCCCAGTTCTACTGATGCATCACACTCGCTGCGCGACTCCACGCGGCACTTGCGGGGGAGCAAGAGAACATTGTCGTAGTCAAAAATTTCCATGATTCACAAGTCTTTCAAAAAATCCATCTCAGAATAGTTTGAGCGCTTGGAATATGCCCGGCCCGCCTGCCCAGATTTCGGGCAAAAAAAACCGGACACAATTGCTTGGGCCCGGTGATTGATTCTACCCGCTTTGGCGGGCGGGTCATCTATTTTTCGGTCCCCAGTTTGGGCATGGCCGTGCCCTTGCCTACTGTCAGCAAACCCGCCTTGGTGTAAATGTCCAACTTCTCGCGCGTGTCCACAATATCCAGGTTGCGCATGGTCAGTTGACCAATGCGGTCTGCGGGGCTAAACGGTGCATCTTCTACCTTTTCCATGGAGAGTCGCTCGGGTTTGTACGTGAGGTTGCGCGACTCGGTGTTGAGCAGCGAATAGTCGTTACCACGGCGCAGTTCCAACGTTACTTCACCCGTAATGGCGCGTGCAATCCAGCGCTGGGCCGACTCGCGCAGCATGATGCTTTGCGAATCAAACCAGCGGCCCTGGTAGAGCAGGCGGCCCAGTTTGCGACCGTTATCGCGGTACTGTTCAATCGTGTCTTCGTTGTGAATGCCTGTCACCAAACGCTCATACGCTATGAATAGTAGAGCAAGCCCCGGTGCTTCGTAAATGCCACGGCTTTTGGCTTCGATGATGCGGTTCTCGATCTGGTCGCTCATGCCCAGGCCGTGACGCCCACCGATGCGGTTGGCTTCCATGATGAGGTCTACGAGCGATGCAAAGGTTTTGCCGTTCAGCGCCACAGGCATGCCTTCTTCAAAACGCACGCTCACCGTCTCGGCCTTCACTACGCAATCGTCTTTCCAGAAAGGTACGCCCATGATGGGGTTGACGATCTTGATGCCGCTGTTCAAAAACTCCAGGTCTTTGGCTTCGTGAGTCGCGCCCAGCATATTGCTATCGGTCGAATACGCTTTTTCAGCCGACATCTTGTAGCCAAAGCCTTCAGCCGTCATAAACGCGCTCATCTCGGCGCGGCCACCCAGTTCGTCAATAAATAATTGATCCAGCCAAGGTTTGTAGATTTTGAGCGAAGGGTTGGTGAGCAAACCGTAGCGGTAAAAACGCTCAATATCATTGCCCTTGAACGTGCTGCCATCGCCCCAAATGTTGACGTCGTCTTCCTTCATCGCCGCCACCAGCATGGTGCCCGTGACAGCGCGGCCCAACGGCGTGGTGTTGAAGTAGGTCACGCCTGCGGTGCTGATGTGAAAAGCACCGGCTTGCAGCGCGGCAATGCCTTCGTTTGCCAACTGCACACGGCAGTCGATCAGGCGTGCTTTTTCTGCGCCGTATTCCATCGCCTTGCGCGGAATTTCGTCGTAGTCTGGCTCGTCGGGCTGGCCCAGGTTGGCGGTGTAGGCGTAGGGCACAGCGCCCTTATTTTTCATCCAGCGCAGCGCAGCGGATGTGTCCAGCCCACCCGAAAAGGCGATGCCGACTTTTTGCCCTTTGGGCAGGTTTTGCAAAATGGTGGCCATCTAGGTAACTTTCTGGTGATGCCCTAGGGCTTGGCTCAGGGCGAACGGATGAGCTTGACTCAGGGCGAACGAATGGGGGTTATGCGTAGTGGCAAATATAGTGATAAGCCTGTGCCACCTTGATGTCGAATTTGGAATTGGCCGGCACGTGAAACTGCTCGCCCGCCTGGGACGTGACCCACGCATCGCTGCCCGCCAGCTTGTATTCGCAGCTACCGCCCACGCATTCCATAATTTCTGCCGCGCCCGTGCCAAAAGTCAAGGTGCTGGGCAACACCACACCCACCGATTTTTTGGTGCCATCAGCGGTCGTAAAGCTATGGCTGACGCATTTGCCGTCAAAGTACACGTTGGCTTTGGTGGTGAGGGACACGTTGGAGAAAGATTCGGTGGTCATGGTGGCTGGGCGTTGAGACGGTAAGTTGAGGGGGAAAATGTACTGTCAAAGCAGCAAGCCTCTGATTTTAAGCTAGCCGCCTCCGTAGGCGGGCGCGGGGCCATGCAACCCCAGCCGGACTGTCAGGACGCTGAAGCAGTTACCAGGCAATTTATTTGAGGTACGGCAATGCCCCAGTACAACGAGCTACCCATATTTTTATCGCGCGCGGGCAATGGCATAGAGTTTTTGACAGCCAGACCAGGCGGCAAATCCGCTTCTGTTCTGCTCACGTACACAGCCCCCAAGGCTTGCACACGTGCTGGGTCCACCCAGGGCGACTTGGCGCTTGCACCGTCTTCCAGCACCACGGGGTAAGTGCCCGCATGCATGGACACTTCACCCGCTTCAAAAGACGGCCCCACCACATAGCGCAACGGGCAGGACGTGGCCTTGCGCCAGTCTTGCATCACCGCATCTGCCACAGCCGCAGCCGGGTAGTTGCGGTCAGTTTCTGCCTGCATAAATTGCAGCGGCGTCGTCCATGCCCAAAAGGCAAAGCAGGCGCTCAATAAGTGTGCAGCCACGACCAAGGGCAAAAAACTGCGAAAACTGATGGTTGGGCAACTTTTAACCAGGTGCCAGGCAATCAAAACCACCAAAAACTGGAACGACTGCAACCCCCATGCGGCTTGCAGGCGCACACCGCCAAGCAAACTGACCAAGGCCAGCGCCAGCACGGGCCATGCCAGCAAACCCATCATCCAGGCCTTTGCGTGCGGGTGTGGCGCATCGTCGTCCGTGCGCCCATCAGCCAGCGGCTTGCAGGTCAAGGCAAACAAGGCAACAGCAATCAACACCGGAATGTGCTGGCGAAACTGGTTGATCCAATAACCTACCAGCGTCACCACTCTTGAAGTTGCGTCCAGATTAACCGCAGCATGTCTTGCATAGCGCAGAGTAGAAAACTGCTGGGCTACCAAGGTCTGCACATGCGGCGCAAAAACCGCCAGAGCCACCACCACAGCCAACAAAACTCCCCAGCGCACCTGTGCAATGCGCAACTGCCCCGACAAAGACAGCGCCAGCACAATACCCAGCAAAGGCACCAGGGCCTGGTACTTGGTCAGCATGGCCCCGCCAGCGCACAGCCCCACCAGCGCCCACGCCGCCAGCCGCTTGCTGTCCAGCGCGGCCAAAGTCGCCCACACCGTCATGGCCGTCAATAACAGCAGCAAGGTGTTGTGGTTGTACATTTGCGCGCGAAACGAAAAGCCCTGGTGCAAGCTGATCAGCATGACCGCCACCGTGGCCACTTGCGGCCCCAACAGCCTGTGCGCTATGCGCCAGGTAAAAAACGCAGTGCCAGCAAAGCACAGGGCAGCCAGCACATACGTCCAGCCTGTCCAAAAGCCCCACAGACCAATGACAGACGCCAGCAACCACGTCAGCAAGGGCGGGTGCTTCCAGTAAGTCCACTCAAAACTTTGCGCCCAAACAAACTCTTCCACATTGTCTGGAAATTGCGCCTTGTTGATCAGACCTGCAGCCAGCACCCACAGCACAATCGTGGCTGCAGCCAGTGCATACGGTAAAAACGAAGATGAGCGCGAAGACATGACGGGTTTTAAAGGGGTACTTGATAGTTATACACCCGATGCATGTCTATACAGTTACGTACTTTTACGTGCTTGCTTTCGCCTTATTGCCCGGCCTCAGCCTCTGGCCACAGCGCTGGAAAGTAGAAACGCAGCGCGTGCAGCGGCACGCCAAAAATCAGCTTGCCGCGTGGTGAGTCAGACCGCAGTAGCCCTCGCGCCAGCAAGGCCACCAGCATGCGTTCTGCCGTGCGGGTAGCCATGCCAGTAATTTGCTTGAATTCGCCGCGTTCCATGGGCCCATTGATTAACAGCGTATGCAGCGCCAGTTCGGCCTGCATGCTGATGGCGCTGCCCGGCTGCGCAGACTCATAGGCCAGGCAGGCGCGGATGCGGTCACGCATGGTTTGCATGTTCAGCATCTCGCACATAAACCGCGCCTGGTCAATGCACACGTCCAAAAAGTAGTCAATAAACTCCACCAGGCGCTGCTCGCTCAGGTTGCCACGGCCGTCCAGGTCGCCATGGCGCGGCATATCGGCCTGCGCCAGCCGCAGGTAATAGTCTTGCTGCGTGCGGGCCAGCCCGCGCAGCGGCGACCACACGCCATTGGTCAGCCCCATACGCTGCAGCAGCAGGTGCGAATGCAGACGCGCCACACGCCCGTTGCCGTCAGCAAAGGGGTGGATCCACGCCAGCCGGTGGTGCGCGGCGGCCACGGCCACCACGGCCAGTTCACCCACGCGCGTGCTGGGGTACACATCGGAAAAGCGCTGCAAAAACATCGGCACGCTGGCGGCGTCGGGTGCCTCATGCTGGCCCACCCTGACCTGTTGCGCTGCTGTGCGCCACTGGCCTGGCTGCATAACCGTGTCGTTGGCCAGCAGGCGGTCTGCCTCGGGCAGGGGGGCAAACAATTGCGTGTGCAGGCTGGCGATGACTTCTGGTGCAAACAACGCCTGCCACGGTGTGTTGGCGTAATGTTGTTCGGCCCAGCTTTCAGCGTCCATATGGGCCAGCGCCATACGCTGCTTGCGCTGCACCTGCGCGTCGGTTGAAAACTCTTTTTTAAGCGCACTTTCCAGCTCGCTGGGCAAGGTGTGCTGGCCTTCAATCTTGTTGGTGTAGTACGAGTTCATGCCGCGCAGCCGCACGCTGAGCGCCTGCATTACCGACGGGTCTGCCCTCCCCGTGGCTTGGCCTGCCAGTTGCAAAAGCGTATGCGCCTTGGCCAGCAAAGGCCCGCGCACCTGCTCGCTGGGCAAAAGCGGCTCAAACTGGTGGGGCTGGTTATAGAGTGCTGGCATGATTGATATAGCCTGAATTGGCGACTATAAAAAGTTGAATAAATTGTTTATTATCAATAAGTTATAAAATTCGGCTATTATTTTGGCGAATGTTTTGGCGACTAAATGATAATCTGTGAAAATTATGTGGTTTTATTGTGGAAAATTTATGGATAACAATTTGAGGCGAGTCAGAGAATTCGCAAGGGCACTATAATTTTTATAGCTGCTTACGCATATTCCACGCTGGCATTGGGCTATTTTTATGCCCCAACATCTGCCAAAAGCTTATTGGCGGGCTTGCGGTTTGGTTCGCTCAAAGCAGGCGGCAATGCCTTGCAGGGTGTCCATCAAAAAGACGGCTGTATGGCACAGCCCCTGCACCAGCCATCCCAGCAGTTGGGTGGTGCCCATCAGCAGTAAAAGCAGCCATTTCAAACCCAGGTCACTGGTTACGATGATGAAGGCAATGATGCAAAAGAGGGTGAGCATATTTTGTAGATGTTGCCGTCAACTACTGCGGTATCTCGGCCTGTCCGTTGTTCAGCCATGCCGCATCAAAGCCGTCTGAAAGCACTATCGGTCTTACGGTGCTTAATCCTGCGTCGCACAGCCTATTCATGTACTTTGCCAGGGTATTTTTGTCCTCGGTCAGTACGTGCGTGATCGACTCACAAACTGCCTGCGCAACCAACTTAATGTCGTCCTTTAC
>JAYVTG010000152.1:0-6302 GCA_043774625.1 Polaromonas sp.
TGTTACGACGGCGACGAGGTGTTTGCCTGGATGCGCGCCAAGGTGCGCGGTGACGCCCCCGTGTGGCCACAAGCCAAGCCCTACCGCGCTGACAAAACGATGACAGCGACAGCAACGCGCACCAGGAAAGTGGCCAAGTGACCCAACTGATTTTTTTGGAGCAAGCGGGTCAGGACATTGCGCGGTTAACAGAATTTTTGTTACAGCAGCACCCGCAAGACGCAGAAGGTTTGGTGGAGATGGTGATTGAGGCACTCGCCATACTCAAGCAGCACCCGGAGATAGGCCGCCCTTATAAACTGCCGCTGCGCGAGCTGGTTATTTCTCGCGGCAAGTCAGGTTACCTGGCCTTGTATTGGTTTGACCACCTGGCTGATAGAGTGGAAGTACTGCGCATTCGCCACCAGCGAGAATCTGGTTATAAAAGTTTTTAAATTTGAATTGATTGATAAATACCGTGACGAATACATCTCCACGCCCATTGCAACCCCTGCACCCCAACACCCTGGCCATTCACACCAGTGTGGCCAAGTCGCAGTATGGCGAAAATTCTGACGCGCTGTACCTGACCAGCGGCTACGTGCAGCCCGACGCCGCTACTGCCGCCCGCCGCTTTGCGGGCGAAGAAGACGGCTACACCTATGGCCGCCTGGGCAACCCTACTGTCACCAGCATGGAGCAGCGCCTGGCCGCCATGGAGGGCACACAGGCTTGCATTGGCACGTCTACCGGCATGTCGGCCATTTTGCTGATGTGCATGGGCTTGTTGAAAGCGGGCGACCATGTGATTTGCTCGCATTCGATGTTTGGTTCCACCATCAAGCTGATTGGCAGCGAGTTTGGCAAATTTGGTGTGCAAAGCACCTTTGTGTCGCAAACCGATGTAGCCCAGTGGCAGGCTGCGGTGCGCTCCAACACCAAGCTGCTGTTTGCCGAAACGCCCACCAACCCGCTGACCGACGTGTGCGACATTCGCGCGCTGGCAGACATTGCGCACAACGCTGGCGCGCTGCTGGCCGTAGACAACTGCTTTTGCACGCCTGCCTTGCAGCGGCCAGTTGAATTGGGCGCCGACATCATCGTGCATTCGGGCACCAAATATCTGGACGGGCAGGGCCGTGTGATGGCCGGTGCCTTGTGCGGCACCAGCCAATTGATGGACGAGGTGCTGATGCCGGTGATGCGCAGTGCGGGCATGACGCTGTCGCCTTTTAACGCTTGGGTGGTGCTTAAAGGCATGGAGACTTTGGGTGTGCGCATGCACGCGCAAAGCCACAACGCGCTGGAGCTGGCCCAGTGGCTGGAAGAGCAGCCGCAAGTGGCACGGGTTTTTTATCCTGGCTTGAAAAGCCATCCACAGCACGCACTGGCTATGGCTCAGCAGTCGGGTAAGGGTGGGGCGGTGTTGTCGTTTGAGGTAAAGGCCGCTGCAGCCGATGCGCGCGAACGCGCCTTTCGCGTGATGGACGCGCTACAGGTGATGGAGCGCTGCACGAATTTAGGCGATGTAAAAACGCTGGTGTCCCACCCGGCCAGCACGTCCCATGGCCGCTTGACAGAAGCGCAGCGCCACACCGCTGGCATTGGCCAGGGCATGGTTCGCGTGGCCGTGGGGCTGGAGCATCTGGGCGACCTGAAGGCGGACATGCAGCGCGCCCTGGAAAGCCTGTGGCAGGTGAGCTTATGACAGACACTAAAAAAACCATTCGCACCCGCATTGCACCGTCTCCCACGGGGTTTTTGCATTTGGGTACGGCCCGCACTGCGCTATTTTGCTGGGCGTTTGCGCAGCACCACAAAGCCTTGGGCGGCGACGCGCAATTTATCTTGCGCATAGAAGACACCGACGAAGCGCGTTCGACGCAAGCCGCGGTGGACCAGATCATCGAGGCGATGGACTGGCTGGAGCTGAACTACGACGAAGGCCCGTTTTACCAGATGCAGCGCATGGGCCGCTACCGCTCCGTTATTGCGCACATGCTGCAAGACGGTACGGCCTACAACTGCTACGCAAGCCCTGCCGAGCTGGACGCCATGCGCGAAGCGCAGCGCGAGCGAGGCGAGAAGCCGCGCTATGACGGGCGCTGGCGACCCGGTGCTTCTGGCTCGGGCAAGGTACTGCCCACGCCACCCGTAGGCGTAAAACCTGTGGTGCGTTTTTGCAACCCGCAGAGTGGCAACGTGGTGTGGGACGACATCGTCAAAGGCACGATCAGCATCAGCAACCACGAGCTGGACGATTTGATCATCGCCCGCCCGGTGTCTGACGAGGCCGCAGCCCAAGGCGAAACGGTGGGCACGCCCACGTATAACTTTTGCGTGGTGGTGGACGACCTGGACATGCGCATCACCCACGTGATTCGCGGTGACGACCATGTGAACAACACGCCGCGCCAGATCAATATTTTGCGTGCACTTTTGCGTGATACGCAAGCCGAACTACCGCAGTACGGCCACGTGCCGATGATCCTCGGGCCAGATGGTGAAAAGCTGTCCAAACGCCACGGTGCGGTCAGCGTGACCCAGTACCGCGACAACGGTTATTTGCCCGAAGCGATGATGAACTATCTGGCCCGCCTAGGCTGGAGCCACGGCGACGACGAGCTGTTTAGCCGCGAGCAATTGACCCAGTGGTTTGACGGCGCGCACCTGGCCAAAAGCCCTGCGCAATGGGACGCAGCCAAGCTCAACTGGGTCAATTCGCATTACATCAAGGCGGCCAGCGATGAGCGCTTAGCTGACTTGGTGCAAAAACAGTTGACTACGCGGGGCATCACAGCGGATGACCGCCTGCCCAAAATTTGCGCGCTGTTCAAAGACCGCTGCGAAACAACGGTTGCACTGGCCGACTGGGCGCTTTGCTTTTACGCTACCCCCTCGCGTAACGGCGACGAATTTTCTCAGCATGTGACCGATGCCATCAAACCCGCCATCGCCACCCTGGTAACCCGACTCCAAACCTGCGTGTGGGACAAAGCAGGCATTGGGGCAGCCATTAAAGAAACGCTGGCCGAGCACAGCCTGAAAATGCCGCAACTGGCCATGCCCGTGCGTGTGTTGCTGATGGGCAAGGCGCAAACCCCGTCGCTGGACGCTGTGCTGGAGCTGTGCGGGCGCGATTTATCCATCCAGCGTTTGAAAAGCCACTAAAAATCGCGCTATAATCTGAGGCTCAGCAGTTTGCTGGCAGGGGTTTCTTAGGTGCATTGCAAAACGGTGCGCACAACGAAAATACTGCAAAGGGGGTATAGCTCAGCTGGGAGAGCGCTTGCATGGCATGCAAGAGGTCAGCAGTTCGATCCTGCTTACCTCCACCAACAAACTGCTAAGTCGTATTAAAGTAATTTTGTATCGGTAGCTTTTGTTGTGATCTCATGCCAAAAGCGTTCCAAGGTTTATGACCCCATCGTCTAGAGGCCTAGGACATCACCCTTTCACGGTGAGTACCGGGGTTCGAATCCCCGTGGGGTCGCCAAGTTTTTCTCATCACTAGCGTTCAAAACGCTGGCGTGTGCAAACTGGCAAAGTTTCTGGTGCGTTCGTAAACGCACCTACCGCGTGGAGTGGTAGTTCAGTTGGTTAGAATACCGGCCTGTCACGCCGGGGGTCGCGGGTTCGAGTCCCGTCCACTCCGCCAAAATAAAAAAGGTCGTTATAAATCAATGACTTAGCGAAATGGGATAACGGGCTAAGTGTCACACTTTGGTGTCACACTTATGCCCGTTAAGCCTCCCAGACTGTATCAACGCGAACACGGCGTTTTTTACCTTCGCATCATCACCCCAAAAGCGCTGCAAGCCACCACTGGCAAGCGCGAGACGTGGCACAGCCTACGCACCAAGGACGCACAACACGCCCGCATTTTGGCTTTATCCTATGCTTTGGAATTCGAAAAAACTAAAGCCGCGATGAAGAACAAGACAAGCCCCCTTGCCGACCTCACCCACGGGATCACCAGCCCGCTCAAAATCACCACGCCCGACGGGTACACCGTGGACTTTGACGCGACCAAGCCCGCCGAAAAAACCGAAGCCTTGGCGTTTTTAGCCAAGCACAAAGCGCCTGAAATCAGCGACGCCCAGCGCCATGCATGGCAGTCGCAAGACCTTGCCAAAATGCGCGACAGCGAGGCCGCGTTTAGACGCTTGGAAATCGAAGCCGAGGAGTACCGCGCCCAACTATCGCGCCAAGCAAAACCAGCTTCACCTCAATTTAGCCAGTACAGCCAAGCCTATTTGACGTTGATTAAAAACTCCAGTCTGAAAGATCGCACCAAAAAAGTCTACGCGGCCAAACTCAAAATCTGGGCAGAATTCATTGGAAAAACCGCCACGCTGGAGGATATTGGCCCGCAAATCATTTTGAACTTTCAAACGTGGCTGGCCACAGACGATCCCATCACCGAGCGCAAAGCCATCACCCCGCGTACCATCGACAGTTACACCGAGGTCGTCAGCAACGTGTACAAGATGACGGTTAAAAAATTGGCAGATAACCCCGTCGAAGGGCGGCTAGTGAAAAAGAAGCAACGGATGTTGTCAAACCGCAAGCCATTCACGCCTGACGAACTCACGCGCATCTACGACCCCAAGCGCCTAAACCTGTGCGCCAACCCTGCGGACGTGTTTGTCCCCATCCTTGGCTTGCTCACAGGCTCACGACCCGCGTCTATTTGCCAATTGCGATTGGGCGACATACGGCGCGAAGATGGAATCAACGTTATCAGTTACCACAACTACTTGGAAGACAACAGCGCCAAAACCAACGCCACCAACCGAATTGCGCCGCTTCACCCCCTTCTTGAAAAAATCGGCTTCCTGCGCTACTTGGACGACATCAAGGACTTGCCCGATGCGAACGCCACCACGCTGATTTTCCCGTGGCTTAACCACTACGAACAAGGTTATGCAGACGTACCCACGCAAAATTTCAGAGAAGAACTGAAACGCTTGAAAATTTACGTACCAAACGTCAAGGTGTTTTACTCATTGCGCCACACGACGAACCAGCGCCTGAAAGAAAGAGGTATAGCCGAAGACGCGCGCAGCCAGTACCTCGGGCACGAAAATGACAGCGTGAATCACCGCACCTATGGCGGCACAACGCCCACCAAGTTTTTACTGGAAAGCGTCATCCCGCATCTTCACTTTGAGGAAATCAACTGGGATGCGATCCAGTACAAGAGCAACCCAAACCACTTGCTACGGATGTACGAGATTGCACAGAAGCGGGATCGAATGAAAGAAAAAAATCAAAAAAGGAAAGAGACATAAGGAGGGGCTGAAGCCCCCTGCAAACCTTAGCTAAAGACAACCGATTTTGTTTGTCATGGCGCGGTTCACCGAGCAGCCTCACGGCTGCTTCTTTTTTTGAACCTAAAATACCTGTTGAAGAAGCACTTTTTCGCTTCGGGAAAATCGAGGAACACATGGATCAACACCAAACCGACACGATGTTCAAAAACATGCTCCTGGCCGAACAAGCCCAGCTCAGCACCCTCAAGACCCAACACATCTCCCAACTCAATGGGCAAATCCACGCCCAAGACACCCCTATGCTAGGCGCGGCACAAGGCATGGCCACTGCCCTCAAAAACGTCTGTGCCGAACGGGACGCGGCGCTTCAAGCCCTGAAGGCAGCGTACAGTGTTACTAGGGAATGGCAAGCGGCCACGGAAGCGTGGCGGGATTTGGCTCAAACCTTGCGAGACGAAATTAAGGCGTGTCCGAACCACGAGGCGCATGCGTTTGGGCAGAACGACACGGCGCGAAATCAACGCCGCAATCAAAAAGAAGATGAGGCCCGTGTCGCCAGGGACCTCAAACCTCGTTATCCTGCTTCCGAAAAGGGTATCTAAACCTTATTCTTTCGCTGGCCGTAGCCGTTACAGAGATTGAGAATGTGATCGTGTAGATCCATAGCGCGTTTCCGAAGTAGATTACTTTTTTTATCTAAGCAAACTTTTCACTCGTCCGCAACCCCAATCGGGATGTCTTCCCATGGGTCAAATGCTAGAACAGCGGGATCTGGTTCAGACAGTGTTGGAGGGCTGTCCTTTCCTATCGTTGAATGCAGGGCTTTGTAGGCGTTGTAAGTTGAATAATCATTTTCGGCATTGGGTGTGATTTCTGCATTTTCTTTTAGCTGTGCTTCGGCAATCGCCTCTTTGGCTGCCTTACGGCTTTTTTGTTTAGTGTCTTTAAACCACTAGTGTCCCAACGTTGTAAACAGGCTTTGCTGATCGCATTGCTCGGGTTCACGTTCGGGCATTTGATTGTTCCCAAGCAGTATGTCGATCTGAG
>JAYVTG010000153.1:0-2280 GCA_043774625.1 Polaromonas sp.
ATTGCCAATGTTGTCGCGCCAAAAATAAATCGGTTGCTTGTCGCCGCGCACTGCGCGCCACTTTAATGCCTCGGTCACGGCCCAGGTTTTAAACAGTGCACCACGCGCATAGTGCGCCGACAAGTCTTTCTCGCTGGTGATACCGAGCAGCCAGGCGCACAAGCCGGTATCCAGAAAATACAGCTTGGGCGCTTTCACCAGACGCTTGCCAAAGTTGCGGTAATACGGCGCGATGCGTTTGACAACGTATGAAGCTTCCAGCAAATTCATCCACGCGTTGGCAGTTGGCTGGACAATGCCGCAATCGTTTGCCAAGCTATTCAGGTTAAGAAGCTGCCCGGTACGCGCAGCACACAGGCGCATAAAACGCTGAAAATTGCCCAAGTCTTGCACGGCAGACAAACTGGGTACGTCGCGTTCTATGTAGCTGGCAACCTAGTCAGCATAAAAACGCTGTGGGTTTAACTTGCGTGCGTGTACAGCGGGGTAGCCGCCCATCCACATCAAAGCATCAATCGATGCAGGCATGTCGCCAGCATCTGTCAGCTCTTTCAGCCTGAGCGGGTGCAATTCAATCAAACTGGCCCGGCCCGCCAGACTTTGGGTAACGCCTGCCATGAGGGAAAACTGCTGCGAGCCTGACAGCACATATTGGCCCATCTTGCCAGAGGTATCCACTGCCGTCTGAATGTATGAAAACAAGTCGGGAACACGCTGCGCTTCATCAATGATGAGTGGGGGCGGGTATTGTTTTAAAAAAGCCCGAGCATCGCGCTGCGCAAAATCACGCAAGTCCAGGTCTTCAAGGGAGACGATAGGCCAGTGGCTCAAAGCCGTCTTGAGCAGCGTCGATTTGCCTGATTGACGTGACCCGGTAAGCATTACAACAGGATAGTCTCGAAGCGCTTGAGCCAGCAAGCCACAGCATGAACGGGAATAAAAATCAGACATTTTGCTATTTCAAGATTGAATCTTGAGTTAGCAAATACAGGTTCGTCATGGTTTCACTCACATCTCCACTGAAACACCATCAAAAGCGCAGCTCCGCTGCAAAACTACCGAAAGCGCAGCTCCGCTGCAAAACTACCAAAAGCGCAGCTCCGCTGCACGTGCATGCGCCTGCAGACCCTCGCCATACGCCAGCTCGGCTGCAATCTTGCCGAGCACTTGAGCGCCTTGCTCGCTGACTTCAATGATGCTGCTGCGTTTTTGAAAGTCGTACACGCCAAGTGGACTCGAAAATCGTGCAGTTCCGCTGGTAGGCAGCACGTGATTGGGACCAGCGCAGTAGTCGCCCAAACTTTCGCTGGTGTAGGCACCAAGAAAAATTGCGCCTGCGTGTTTAAGCAGTGGCTCCCATTTGTGGGGGTCGCGGCTGCTGACTTCCAGATGCTCGGGCGCGATACGGTTGCTGATCTCGCAAGCTTCTTTCATGCTGCGGGTCAGTATCAAAGCACCCCGATCAGTCAATGATTTGGCAATGATTGCAGCGCGCGGCATGGTGGGCAGCAATCGGTCAATCGCTTCCTGCACAGCATTTATGTAAGCTGCATCGGGGCACAGCAAAATGCTTTGCGCCAGCTCGTCATGCTCGGCCTGGCTGAACAAATCCATCGCCACCCAGTCAGCGGGTGTGGTGCCGTCAGCTATTACCAATATTTCGGACGGCCCGGCAATCATGTCGATGCCCACTGTGCCAAACACACGCTTTTTGGCACTGGCTACATACGCATTACCGGGCCCAGTAATCTTGTCAACTTTGGGCACTGTTGCTGTGCCGTAAGCCAATGCAGCCACAGCTTGCGCACCACCGATGGTGAAGGCGCGGTTCACGCCAGCAACATAAGCTGCAGCTAGCACCAGAGCATTTTTTTCACCCCGCGGTGTCGGCACCACCATGATAATTTCACCCACGCCGGCCACATGTGCGGGGATTGCATTCATTAACACTGACGACGGGTACGCAGCTTTGCCACCCGGCACGTAGATACCAACCCGGTCCAATGGCGTGACCTTTTGGCCCAGAAGTGTGCCGTCTTCGTCGCGGTAGCTCCAGCTTTGGCCATTCGCTTTTTTTTGTGCCTCATGATAGGTTCGTACGCGCTGGGCTGCAGCAACGAGCGCATCGCGCTGGGCGGTAGGTATGGTTTCAAACGCGGCCTTGAGCTCAGCCTGAGTCAGCTCCAGCGCGCTCATGGATGCAACTTTAAGTGCATCAAAGCGTGCTGTGTAATCAAGCACTGCCTCGTCCCCACGTTTTTGAACATCGGCAAGAATGTC